>NZ_LYTP01000033.1:0-215349 GCF_001672435.1 Mesorhizobium sp. AA23 | reverse complement strand
CCCGCCGAGTTCCTGAGCCACAAGCCAGCCGGACTGAAGCGCCATCGATATCCCCTCGGCGATAATCGGATGCGACTCGCCAGCGACATTGCCGACGCGGAAGATGTCTGCTTCGTAGCCTGCGCGAATGCCCGGCCGGATCGGACCGGCGGCGAGCCACGGACCATCGAGACGGGCATCCGCCAGCGCGTCCCGCGCGCCCCGGCATGTCGCCATGATGTGACGCTCAACGGCTTCGGCCGCCGGGACATGGCCGCCGCGTTCGCGGGCAAGGCTGCCGCGCAGCCGGGCAAGCACGTCGCGCCTAATGCAGCACGAGATCGATAGGCGGCCACGGTCGGCGAGCACCATGCCGCCGTAGCCGCCGGGAAAAGTGAGCAGCGGCATCAGATCGGGCGGCAGCGCCGACCCGGTGAAATGTGCCTTGAACCCGAGCAGGTCCGAGGAGCGGCTTTGCTTCCCGAGCTGGCTCGGCAGCGGCCCCGGCTCCCACGAACCGTGTGCAGCGACGATTACCGATGCCCGCAGGGTCATCCCCTCCTCGCCGGGACTGCCGCTTGTAGCCTGGATCCGCACCGCCTGGCGGTCGCCATCCCTTTCGATGGCGACGGCACGGCAGGGCTGGAACACTTCCACGCCAGCCGAGCGGGCCGCGTCGAGCAGCAGCGTGTCCAGTATGTCGCGGCCAAGCGCGCGGCCGAAGCCGTTTCTTGCCGCGGGTCCGGATCGCGCGCCCGGCATCGGCGCCTCGATGCTGGCATTGCCGGAAAAGAGGCCGACCCGGCGTATTTCCGGACCGGCCTCGCCGCGCCAAGCATCGCCGATACCCAGCCGGTCAAGGAGCGCGAGGTTGCTTGCCGAGATGTATTCGCCGCATACCTTGCGGCGCGGAAACGCGCTCTTCTCCACGATCGCGACAGCCCATCCGCGCCGGGCGAGCGCCAGCGCCGCCGACGTGCCCGCCGGGCCGGCGCCGATGATGATCGCATCGTGGGTGGATGCGCGCTTCACGGCTTATCCCTGGGCGCATCCCCGACCTGGATCGCCGAGGCCCCGACAAAGACATGCGAGAAAGGCCCTGCGCGCCGTTCCTCGAGCGGGTTGCCGCCGGCGGCAGCCCAAAGATCGGAAAGCTCGTGGCCGCGAAAGCCGGCGCGGACGCTTTCAACCGCATCATGTCGCGTGACGTCGTTGACGCCAATTGCCGGCAGAATCCGGGCCGCGACCAGTGCAAAGCCCGCCCGCAGCGGTTCCGTCGCCAGGATGAGCGGCGCCTTGGGCCGCAATAGCGAGAACAGGCGAAGCAGTGCAGCATCGTTGAAATGATGCAGGAACAGGTTGACCGTGATCGCGTCGAAGGCCCTGCCATCCGCCCTCTCCGCCCAATCGAAGACATCTGCGGTGATGGTTTCGATCGTCCATCCCAGCCCGGCGAAATCCGCCGCGAGCTTCGGCGTGGCGAGGCCGATGCGATCGAGCATCGTCAGCTCCACCTGGCGCCAATCGCGTGCCATGCGCCTCGCCACCTTGAGCATGAAGGTGCCGTCACCGGCGCCGATCTCCAGGATGCGGCCCGGCGGCCTCGCCAAAAATTTCCGCATGAGCGAGGCCATGATCGGCGCCTGGAACATCAGCGCGTTGATGCGGGCGAGATCGCGGCGCGAGCGGATTGCCCGCGCATCGTCGGCCGCGAGCCCGTCCAGGATTTCCGGAACGAGGCTGCGTTCAGCGAGCGCACTCATGAAACGGTCCTGAACAGCATGGTCTCGGCCGTCAGCCCGGGCCCGAACGACATGCCGCAGCCGAGCAGCCCGCCCGGCTTCTTCAGCATCTTCTCCATCACGAACATGACGGTTGGCGACGACATGTTGCCATATTGGCGAAGCACCTCGCGCGAGGGCTCGAGCGCGGCGGGCTCGAGTTCAAACGCCCTTTCGACGGCGTCGACAATGCTGCGGCCGCCGGGATGCACAGCCCAGAGGTCGATCGCTTCCGGCGCCCGGCCTGCGAGGATCGCGTCCCGGTTGCTGCGCAGGGCTTCCTGGACAGCGGTCGGCACCTTGCCGGAAAGAACCATGTCGAAACCTTGGTCACGGATATCCCAGGTCATCAGCTCGCGCTGCTCGTTCGCGACGGCGCAGCGGAAGGAGTCGAGCTCGATGCCGGGCGGCTCGGCGGTGACGATGCTCGCCGCGCAGCCGTCGCCCCAGAGGCAGAAGCAGAGCAGCTTTTCCAGTTCGGTGGTTTCCCTGATGTGCAGTGTGCAGATCTCGATGTTGACCAGCAGTACCCTTGCCCCCGGATCGGAGCGTACGATGTGGCGTGCAAGCTTGAGGCCGTTGACCGCAGCGTAGCAGCCCATGAAACCGATCATCGTGCGTTCGACGCCGTCCGCAAGGCCGCAGCGCTGAACCAGGTCGAGGTCGATGCCGGGCGCGGAGAAACCCGTGCAGGTGGTGACGATGAGGTGTGTGATGCGCGAAGCCTCGTTGCCGAGATGCAGCCCGTCGACGCCCTTTTGTGCCAGCGTGGGTGCGGTCTCTGCGAACATAGCCATTCTGGCGGCCGTCCCGGGAAATGCCCCCCGCTTGAAGATCCCGCCGAGATCGACCGACGGCCCTTCGGGGTCGAGAGCCGGGGCAAAGCAGGAGAAGCGGTGGTCAATGCCGGCAAGCCCGGCCATGCGTTCGAATAGTTTCCTGCGGTCGCTGCAGAGCATGGAGGCCGCGTAGCGCAGGTAGAACTGGTGGACTTCATGCTCCGGAACCGCCGTCGCGATCCGGTTGATGTAGGCGTTAGCGGACATGTACTGTCTCCCTGGGCCTCGGCGCGGTGCGCGCTGTTGCCGGAGGGGTTCCTTGCTCATGAGCGCGCTTTGGCAGGCGCCAAGCGCTGACCGTTGCCTGTTCGATAAACGTTTCGGAAAACCTGATTCTTCCCCTGGCGTATGATCCCGAAACTAAAAGATTTGAAGGGGATGATAGGCAAATCAAAGTGTTACAGCCTTTTCCGTGCCCTAGCAGCAGGCAAGGATTTCGGGTCGATCACTTGCTGCCCTGCACCGTTCCGGGCACGATCAAGGCTCCCTGATCGCGCTCTGAATATCTGAAGCCGATAAAGAACAAGGCGATGATGATGAGGCCGACCGCCAGCACGATGGCGAGGGTCCTTCCCGGGTTTTCGGCAGGGGGCCTATCTAGCATGGTGGTTCGCCTCGCATATCAACCTGGCGAGGGCGGGAAGGGTTCCCAGGCGGGTAGAACGCTCGCCCGGTCCGACATTGACGGTATCGGCAAGGAAGCGGGAAGCGCACCCCCGGGCGAAGAGCGACTACTGGCGATAGCTGCAAATTGCATCAATCGAATTGTGAGAAAATTAATCAGCGCTTTCTAATATTGTTGGTCACCCGGCAACGAATTCCGGTAACGGACCCATGACCAAGAACCTCGGCAACGCCAAGCCCAACGCCCCTGCGGGCGAGATAAGATCCTCGCCATTCGGCAGGATAGCGCCGGCGCTGTTCCCGCTGGCAGTCGTGGCGCTGGGCTACCTCGTGGGCAAGCAGTTCTTCGGTTTCTGATGCTGGGCAAATGTTCTGTGGAGGCGGGCCGGAGCCTCGCGCGGGCCTGTGGTCGTATTCGGCCGTTTGCGCCCCTCCCACTGCTTTGGTCCTAGGGCCTAGGTCGTTCTTGCCCTTGCATTAGTACAAGCGCATGTTCGAAGTAGCCGGCAGGCTCGCAAACTCCGGTCAGGCCCGGCCGCCGAACCCAAAACACCCCCCCAGGCTGCCGGGCCGCCGGCGCGCCTTGCAAGCAAGCCCTCCACACCACCGATCGGTCCGCAACCAGCGCTGCTGCCGCGGTGGACCTGCACGCGCTCACAATCGCTCCAAAGCGCTCGAGAGGCGTATCGTTGCGCGGATCGGGCGCCGCTTCGAAGTCGAATTCTACCTAGGGTGTCCTTCAAGCTTTCAGTGTCTGGATTTTATCCATTTTGAACGGCCCTTACCGGAAATCTGTATTTTCGACATCAAGTGTGCTCGTGCCTTGCAACTATTCTGCTGCTGAGGATAATAAGCGGTTGCTTGCGGCGACCCTTCGTGCGTTAAATCGTATTGCTGTTCGAGGATGCAATTCTTAGGGCGACGAGCTGGAGCTGCACATGGTGGCAGGCGAACCAGACAGTGTCCGCGTAAAATTCATCAACGGCCAATGGCTGGTGCGCGTCGTCGAAGGCGGCCGGCTGGCCCATCAGCTGTTCAACATCCACGCGGAAGCCGAAGCCTTCGCCGAGGAGGAACGCCACCGGCTGGGCCTGCCGGGCGAGCCGCCGGCCGCGGAGCCGGCCGAGCCAAAGCGGCGCGGCGGGCGCAGACGCTGAGCGCCCGATATCCTCAATTTCGTGTGGCTTGCCATCGCCTCACCGGCAACCAGTTTGCGCTCCGCGGAAAATGCGGGAACAATCGGCGGGACGGGGAAGTGCTGCCGATGTGCAATCTTTACAACATCACCACCAGCCAGGAAGCGATCCGCCAGTGGACGCGAGCGCTGCGCGACATTTCGGGCAATCTCGAACCTTCGGTCGACATCTATCCGAACCAGCCGGCGCCGGTGGTGCGCAATGCCGCCGACGGCAGCCGCGAGCTCGCCCGGCTGCGCTGGGGCATGCCGACGCCGCAAGAACGCGTGCGCGGCAATGCCGATCCCGGCACGACCAACATCCGCAACCCGCAATATGCCCACTGGCTGCCTTATCTCGGCGTCGAGAACCGCTGCCTGGTGCCGGTGACGAGCTTTGCCGAACCCTCGCCAAAGCCCGGCGACAAGGATCCTGAAACCGGCGTGCAGAAGAATTTCTGGTTCGCGCTCGGCGAGGACCGCCCGCTGTTCTTCTTCGCCGGGATGTGGACGCCCTGGCATGGCGTGCGCAAGGTGAAGGAAGGTCCGGGCGACCACGAGCTCTACGGCTTCCTGACGACCAGGCCGAACGCGTTGATCGCGCCGATCCACGAGAAGGCGATGCCGGTGATCCTGACCACCGAGGCGGAAACCGAGCTGTGGCTGACAGCGCCGTGGTCGGAGGCGAAGACGCTGCAGCGGCCGGCGCCGGACGACGCGCTGGTGATCGTGGACAAGCCGGCGACGCAGATCAAGTTTCCGGCGGAACCGCCGGCGCAGGGGTCGTTGTTTTAGCTCCTCGCCTTCTGCAGCACCCAGATATAACCCCTGGGCGGGTGATCCTGGTCGATGAACTGGGTCTTGACCTCAGTGTCCTTGCCGCCGCAGCGCTTGCAGCGGAAGCGGATGGTTTCGAGCGGCTTGTTCCAGCCGACCACCTTGGCCACGTCGTTCGCCTTGAAGCGGCCGGCGTGGTAGCAGTGGCGGCATTCGACTATGAGCAGCATGTTGGCCTTGACCGCCCGGCCGACGAAGCCGGCGGAAACGGATGCCGGATGTGAAGTGAGCTGTGGTGGCGGCTAGTTCACGCGCCAGAGGAAATAAGGCCAGTCCGGCGTGTCGAAGGGCAAGGGGGTCCAGCGCGGCGACTGCATCGCCCGGTCGCTGACCACTAGGCCACCCGGTGCCATCAACGCATCGATGAGCGCCGCCAGCCAGCCGGCCTGGGCGGTGTCGCGGGCGCGGTCCTCACTGCCGAAATCGGCATGGGCCAAGGCTGCGGGCGCGCAGCCGGACAAGGCGGACAGCGTTTCGCGGAAATCGCCCAGCACAAGGTCGGCGCCGGCCGGCGCCGCATCAGCCGGGGCGTGCAGGTCGCGGTCGAAGGCGATGATCCGGCGGTCCGGGAACAGCTTGCGCAGATGGCTGTAGGTGCGGCCCTTGCCCAGGCCGATCTCCAGCACCGGGCCGGGCAAGTCCCGGGTCTCCTCCGCCGCCCGCTCCAGCGCCCGGCGCTGGGTGGTGAGGCGGGCGATCATGCGGTCGAGGCGGCTGTCCATGGGCGCTCCGGGCAGGCTCGATGGTGTCGAGGGCCGCCACTGTAGCTTCGGCCAGGGACACCGTCGATCCCGAACGCGGTAAAACCAGGTCTCAGAAATAGCTCGCGTGTTGAGTGACAGCTGCTACCCCCTCGCCTTCTGCAGCACCCAGATATAACCCTTGGGCGGGTGATCCTGGTCGATGAACTGGGTCTTGACCTCAGTGTCCTTGCGGCCGCAGCGCTTGCAGCGGAAGCGGATGGTTTCGAGCGGCTTGTTCCAGCCGACCACCTTGGCCACGTCGTTCGCCTTGAAGCGGCCGGCGTGGTAGCAGTGGCGGCATTCGACTATGAGCAGCATGTTGGCCTTGGCCGCCCGGCCGACGCTGTCCATGGGTCCGGCCATTTCTCATGTCCGGTCTGAATAATCCTCAGGCAGCGGCAGCAGGCCGAGCCAGGCGGCGCGGAAATCGAGGTCCCTGCCCGCCACCGCGCCCATCATCTCATGCAGCCTCTCCACCAACCCGTTGAGCCGCCAGTACATTTCGCCGTTGGTCTTGAGATTGAGCTGCGCCGCCAGCACGGTCTGGCGCAGTTCCAACGCATCGCGAATGATCGCCTCCGCGTCCGACCGGAACAATCTGTCATAGCGGCTTCTCCGTCTGCCCAACGCGGCTCTCCGTGATCCTGAGCAACCGCCCCATCTGCTGACAAAATAGGAACCCGTTCCTCGCTGAGTCAATTCGTCGTTGACAATTTTGTTCCCTTTTTGTTCACATGCTAGTGGGAACCTGCGGAGCACCCGAGATGGATCACATCGTCAGGCTCGACAGCCGCGCGGAAGCGGCGCTTCAGGCAATCGCCGAGCGGTTCATCGCCCGCCACAAGGGCGACCCGGTGAAGGCGCTGAAGGAGATGATCGTGTTCAACGGCCATCTCCAGCAACGGCTCGACGCGCTCCAGGCTTCAAGGCTTCGTCAACGAGACGCGTCGGGACGGCGCGGCTGAGGCATGCTGCCCCGTCAGGCGGCCCGCAGTCCTTCCTTCGGACGCAGGTTCTGGTTCATGCGGAACAGGTTCTGCGGATCGTAGCGCTGCTTGATCTCGAGCAACCGGCGATAATTGCCGCCATAGGCCGCTTCGACACGGTCGATCTCATCCTCCGGCATGAAGTTCACATAGGCCGTTCCGGCAGCATGAGGCTTTGATGCTTCATAGATGTCTCGAGCCCATTCGATGCAGGCCTTGTCCATGGCCGGTTCGCGCCAGCGGGCGTGAACGTTCATGACGAAATGCGAGCTCCGCTGCGGAAACGCCGTCGCATCCGCCGGGACGCGGCCAGCGACGCCGCCGACATGGCCGAAGAATATCTCGCATTCGGGACCCGGAAGCCTGGATATCGCGGTCGTGGTGATCTCGATCGCGCTGTCGGAAAGCTCGGTGAAGTCATGGCTCTTCCAATAGTTGCGGGCGCCAGGCGCGAGCAGCGGATCGAAGGCCTGCTGCCAGCCCGTGAACGGATTGGGACCGACGACGTCGGCGATCGGCGTGCCGATGGCGCGGAGCTTTTGCGTCGCCTTTTCGCCAGCCTCGATATCGCCGCAATAGCACATGGCCAGCACCAGCACTTCCTTGCCGTGCCATTCGGCCGGCAGGAAGGGCAGCGGCGGCGCCTGCCGCATGACCACCCAGCAGGTCAGTTCGTCGGGAGCGGTTTCGAGCGCGGCGCGGTATTCCCGAAGCACCTTCCCGGCATCGGCGAAGGGATGGACCACAAGGCCCGACAGCACTTGCGGCCCGAACCGGTGAAGTTTGAACTCGAACCCCGTGACGACGCCGAAATTGCCGCCGCCGCCGCGCAGCGCCCAGAACAGGTCCGCGTTCTCGGTCTCGCTGGCGCGCAGCAGCTTGCCGTGCGCGGTCACCACGTCGGCCGAAACGAGATTGTCGATGGTCAGCCCGTATTTACGGGTGATCCAGCCGAAGCCGCCGCCCAGCGTCAGGCCGGCAATACCGGTGGTCGAGTTGATGCCGGTCGGCAGCGCCAGTCCGAAGGCCTGTGTTTCCCGGTCGACATCGACAAGCGTGGCGCCGGGTCCGACCCAGGCGCGCCGCGCCGCGACATCGACCCGCACAGACTTCATCATGGAGAGATCGATGACGAGGCCGCCCTCGCAGATGGCGCTGCCGGCAATGTTGTGACCGCCGCCGCGCACGGAGACGAGAAGTCCGTTCTCACGGGCGAAATTCACCGCGGCAACGACATCGGAGGCGCCGACGCAGCACGCGATCAGCCCGGGCCGCCGGTCGATCATGTCATTCCAGATGCTGCGCGCGCCGTCGTAGCCGGCGTCACCCTCCCGCAGCACCGTGCCGCGTATTTGCGTCGAAAGCGTTTCCAGGGCGGCGGCATCGACTGTGGTCTTGCCGCCCTCAAGGGCAGTGAAGCTCATGGCATTCATGAATTCCTCCCGTTCTTGTTGATGAGCCCCCTCCGCCCGAATTTTAGTGTGCGCTCATGTTCGGCATCCCGCAAGTTATCGCGGGCAGCGAGCCGGCCGTGCGGGCCTTGCTCAACAAACGATTGGCAAGAACGGCACGCGCGTTGCCAGCAATCTTGACGGGCAGGAATAACAGGCTCTCAATCAAGAGAGATTATCGCTGCGGATATAGGGGAACGCCGCATGAAACGCATGTTGTTTGCCTGTTCGATATCGTCTGTGCTGCTATTGTCAGCGAACCGGGCGTTTGCGTTCAATTTCGGTTTCGTCAGAGTGCCGGACTGGATGGATCCTTATATCGGCGTGCTCGTTGCCGTCACCCTCTTCTTCTGGCTCGGACTGGCGGCGACAAAGCCGAGCGGCGTGCCGTTCAAGCAGGTGCGGTATGTGAAGATTTCGCCCATAGCGAATTTCTTCTACCTCGGCATCGCCTTCTTCTTCACCATCATGATGATTATGCTGTTCGCCGGCATGGGCCTGAGGCGATACGCTGAGTGGACCGGCGCAGCGTAGAGAGAGAGAGCGAAACGGGACAGATCGAAGCTCTTTCGCGCCCCCTTCTGTCCTGCTGGAGATCTCCCCCTCAAGGGCCCTCAAGGGGGAGATTGGCAGCTTCGGCGCCGTGCTCCTATGCCTTCACCCGCTTCAGCGCCTGCGCCATGCAGTGAATGCCGCCGCCGGTCTTGGAGATCTCGCTCATGTCGACGGCCGCCACCTCGAAGCCGCGTGCCTTCAGCTTTTCGATCAGCGTCTTGCTCGAGGTCGGGGCGATCACCCTGTCCTTGCCTAGCGACATGAAGTTGCAGCCGAGCGCCATCGTATCCTGGAAGGGCACGTCGATGATCTCGTGGCCCTTGCCCTTCAGCCAGTCGACGATGCCGGGCTCGGTGCAGGCAAGGCAGACGGCGGTGAGCTTTTCGGCGATCGGCACCACCATCAGGTCTATGTGCACGTAGTATTCGTCGATGAAGGCGATGCGCGTCTCCCAGCCTTCCTTGTCGAACCAGGCCTGCACCTGGCGCGCTCCCTCCTCCTGCGTGCGGGCGCCGCCGCAGCCGATCAGCACCACGCCTTCCTCGATGACGTTGAAGTCGCCGCCCTCGAAGGTGCCGGCGGTCACCATGTCGTAGATCGGGATGCCGAGCTTCTCATAGGTGCGGATGGCGGCGTAGTTCTCGCCGCGCCGCCACCAGTTGGCCATTGCGGTGATGAACGCGCCGTAGGGCGTCATGACGCTGGAGTCGCGCGAATAGACCTGCATCGGCAGTTCCGGCGTCGGCTCGTGCCAGTGGATGGTGACGCCGAAATGCTCGTAAGCGGCGACGAGGTCCTTGTGCTGCGCCTGGGCGATCTGGATGTTGCAGGGCGCCTCGCGCAGATGCTTTCTGGACAGCGAACTGGTCGAAAGATGGCGAAGGAAATTGGGCGAGCCGAGCAGCACGTCGGTCAGAACGTCGGTCTCGTTGGCGAAGCCCCAGGCAGTAAGCGGCTTGGTGCCGCCATTGGGATTGCGGCGCTGCAGCGAGAACGGCTCGGCGACGATGCGGTCATGGACGGTCATGGTGTTCTCCTCGTGGGTCGGTCTGCCTGAGATGATTGGCTGCTCGGTATCCACGAGTCGCGCCCGCGCGCGGTGTGGACATATTCCGGCCAGCGGAAGTTTATCGGCGGCTCGTAGTCACAAAGCGGCGCGATCCAGTTCGAGCCGCCGGCGCCGCCGCCGGTTCGCCTGACGAATTCGTCCATGGCCGCATCGCGCGCTGCCTTGTCTTCCAGTAGGCGAAGCGCGGTGAGCGCGACGGTCTTGGAGGCGCAGGTGACCATCGGGTCGATGGTGGCCGCAATGCCGCCCAACGCATTCATCACCCAAGCGGGATAGGCGTGGCCGTTGGCCGAACGCAGCGCCGGGCGGGCGACGTAGAAGCGCGATGTCGGCGCGTGCCAGCTCATGTCGGTATAGTCGTCCGAGGTCGAGTTCACCTGCGAGGGCGGCAGGTCGCGCCGCAGGACCGCCTCGGCCTCCAGCGGCGTGATAAGGCGCTCCAGCTCGTCGATGAACGGATTCTCGGTCGCCTCGCCGCCAGCATTGACCTGGACCTCGCGGGCGATCGCCCGAGCCTCTTCGTTCCACTGTGGCGGACCGACGGTAGAGAGCGCTTCATAGGTCATGCGGGCCATGGCGTGGTTGGCCAGTCCCGGGCGCGACTTCGACACCCAGTGGCGTTCGTAGCGGCAGCCGCTCATCTTCGCCGCCGCTTCCGCGTTTCGGTCGAGCACGGCGGTCACCTGCTCGGCCATGGCGATGGTCGGCACGCGGATCATGTACTGGATCTCGGCAAGGCCGGCCGGCAGATTGTCGGCGGTCGCCTGGCCCGCGGTCAGGATCGCCTCGCTAATCGACCAGCCGCCCTGGTGCGTCAGCATGGAATCGCGCAGCGCCTTGGAAGCCATGTACATCATCATCAGCGCGTCGTTGGCACCTGGCGCCCTGACCGCGGAATGCGCCTGCGGGATCGGGGCGCCGTCGCTTGCGCGGCCCCAATTCTGAGGCTCGTCGCAAATGAAGCGGTAGATCATCGAATAGGCCGCGCCGCAATGCGTGTCCCAGCGCGCGGTGTTGCAGAGCGGCAGCATGTAGAAGGGATGAAAGGAGATCATGCCCGCAAGGCCGTCATAATAGCCCTTGGCGGCATGGATCGGCTTCGAGCCCCTCACCTTCTCTGCCGGCTCGCCAGTGAAGCGCAGCGTGCCTTGAATGCCATGCTGCTGCATCGCGGCCTTGGCGGCGAGCAGCCCGCCGAGGCTGCCAATGCCGAGGCCCGAGTGCGGATCGGTATGGCCACCCGCCTCGACGCTGAGCCCCGCCCGCGGTTGCTTGACCGTCGCGGCATCCTGGCAGTTGCCGGGCACGGCGTCGTATTCGGCATACATGCCGATCGTCGGTCCGTCGCCATTCGTCCAATGCGCGCAGAAGGCGGTCGGCATGCCGCCCGAGCCCTCTTCCACCGAAAAGCCTTCACGCTTCAGCCGGTCGACATACCAGGCTGCGGACTGGTACTCGCGCCAGGCGGTCTCGCCGAGGTCGAAGATGGTGCGCGTCCAGGCCGACAAGAGCGGCTGGATGCCGTCGATGCAGGCCAGTGCCGTTTCCTGCGCTGATGTCGTCACCGGTTTCTCCATGCCGCAAAGAAAGCAGTGAAGCGGCTCTTCAAAAAGTGATATGTTTTCCCGGCTCGTGCAAATTCGGTTCACCTGAGGCCTCTTGCGCATACCTTCCACGCAGGCGCTTCGCGCCCTCGACAGTTTTGCTCGTCACGGCAGCGTGTGGCGCGCGGCCGATGAACTCCACCTCACCCGCAGCGCCGTCTCGCATCAGCTGAGGCTGCTCGAACGCGACCTCGGCTTCGATCTCTTGCAGCGCATCGGCAAGGGCGTGGCGCTGACGCCGCGCGGCCAGCGCTACGCCGCCGATGTCAGGAAGGCGCTGACCGTGCTCGGCGACGCGGGGACGCAGAACAGCGGCGCCGGCGTCGGCGGCTCCTTCGGCATCTCCTGTCCGCCGGGCTTCGCCTCGATGTTCCTGTGCACCCATATCGGCGAGTTCCAGCAGATGTATCCGGACGTCGCGCTGTCGGTGCTGACGCCGCGGCGGCTCGACGACGTCAGCAATCCGGAGGCGGACGCCTTCATCGCCTTCGGCGTCGGCAACTGGCCGAACCGCGCGGTGGAGCTGCTTTGCGAGGTCTCCTTCACCCCGCTCTGCAGCCCGACGTTGCTCAACAAGGTGGGCGGCTTTTCCAAGCCCGCCGACGTGCTGCGCGCCAACCTGCTGCATCTCAGCGATACCGAGGACTGGGCGCGCTGGCTGGCGCTGTCGAAGGTGGAGAATCCCGACACCGAAGGCGGCATCTTCTTTTCCGACATGAACCTTGTCTTCTCGGCGGCAATCGCCGGCCAGGGCATCGCCATGGGAGACGAGCTGACCGGCCGCCGGGCGCTGAGCGAGGGCCGGCTGGTCAAGCCGTTCGAAGCGACGGTACCCTCGCCGCGCTCCTACTATCTGGTCTTCGAGCATGCCAAGGCGGGCCACCCGGTACTCAATGCCTTCAGCGACTGGCTGCGGGCGAAGCTTTTGGAAAGCAGGCTGGCGAAGTATTGAAGGCGGGGACGCCGGCACGCCTTAGGATGTCCCTCGGAGCGCCAACCGTCCGGTCGTCATCCCCGGGCTTGACCCGAGGATCCATTCCGTGGCGATCGCGAAAGGCACGCTTGATCAGAATTTTGCACCGTTGCAGCTCCCAGAGGTCACAGCATGGCAACCAGGGTCTGCGCGCGTCGCTTCGCTCCTTGCTCCGCCCTGAAATGACGACGGCATGAACGCTTTCGCCAATCGCGAAGGTTGGCGAGCCCGCCGAACGCCCAAGTTTGGGAGACGCTCCCGCCACCTGCCCATCCGTGAATCAAATTTGCCGAACAGACGAAAACTATTCGGTTGCGGTGAACGCGCGCCATGCCTACGATTTGAAACAAGCGTGAGGACGAAGGCAGGATGCAGCAACCCGGCCGGGCCGCAGAGATCAAGGCGAACGGGATAGGCAAGAGCTTCGGCTCGTTCCGGGCGCTGGACAATCTCACGCTCGATATCGGCCGCGGCGAGTTCCTGACGCTGCTTGGGCCATCCGGTTCCGGCAAGACCACCTTCCTGATGATCTTGGCCGGCTTCGTGCAGCCGAGCGAGGGCAAGCTTTTCAGCGACGGCACCGACATTACCGACCGGCCGGCCGAACAGCGCGCCGCCGGCATGGTATTCCAGGGCTATGCTTTGTTCCCGCATATGAGCGTGGAACAGAACATCGCCTTTCCGCTCAAGGTGCGCAAGAAGTCCGCTTCCGAGATCAAAAGCCGTGTCGGCGAGATGATCGAGCGCGTCGGTCTCAAAGGCCACGAGAAGAAATTGCCGGCGCAGCTTTCCGGCGGCCAGCAGCAGCGCGTGGCGCTCGCCCGCGCCCTGGTGTTCGAGCCGGGCGTGCTGCTTCTCGACGAGCCGTTCTCGGCGCTGGACAAGAGCCTGCGCGGCCAGATGCAGGCCGAGATGAAGCGGCTGCACCAGGAGACCGGCACCACCTTTGTCTTCGTCACTCACGACCAGAGCGAGGCGCTGGCGCTTTCCTCGCGCGTCGCCATCTTCAATCACGGCAAGCTCTTGCAGGTCGGCAGGCCGGACGAGGTCTACGACCGGCCGGCCAGCCGCTTCGTCGCCGAGTTCCTGGGCGAGATCAACATGCTGCCGGTGAAGGGCGTCAAGCCCGCCGATAATGGCGCCACCGGTGTCTGCGAGGACCGGGCGGTCAACATGCGCTGCAAAGCAGAAAAGGTCCGCGGCGACGCTATCCTGGCAATCCGGCCGGAACACATGTCGATCGCGCCGGAGGCAGCGGCCGGCGAAAACGGCATCGCCGCCACTGCTGTCGCTTCGACCTATCTGGGTGCGGCGACCAAGCTCGACCTGACCACGCGCCAGGGTGCGAAGGTCACCGTCTCGGTGCCGAACGAGGTGGCGGCGGCAGCGTTGAGCAAGGGCAATTCCGTCTGGCTGACCTGGCCGGCGGAAAAGGGCTTCCTCCTGCCGGACGGAGGACAATGAGCGCCGAAGCGGCGTGAATTCGCCGCGTCGGTTTCCGGATCAGATCAATTAAAACAAGGGGAACTGACATGAACGAGACCAAGAAACAGACCATCGACTCCCTCGCAGAGAGGGCAAAACGCGGCGAGATCTCGCGCCGGCAATTCGCGCAGCTTGCAGGCCTCGTGCTCGCCGGCACGCCGATGCTGCTGCGCTCGACCCATGCTCAAGCCGAGACCAAGGGGCTGGTCCTGGTGAATTGGGGCGGCGACGCCATCACCGCTTACGACGCCGCCTACGGCCAGGCCTTCACCAAGGATACCGGCATCCCGGTGAAGATGGACGGCTCGGGCCCGACCGAGGGCGCGATCGCCGCGCAGTTCAAGAGCGGCGCGCCGACCTGGGACCTGGTCGACGTCGATCCGTTCTCGGCCATTACGCTGGGCGGCCAGGGCATGCTCGAGCCGATCGACTACAAGATCGTCGATAAGAGCAAGATGCGGCCGGGCTTCGGCTGGGAATTTGCCGCGTCGACCTATTTCTTCTCCTACGTGATCGCCTACGACTCGCAGAAGTTCGGCTCCAATGCACCGACCGGCATGGCCGACTTTTTCGACGTGAAGAAATTCCCCGGCAAGCGCTCGCTCTACAAATGGGGTGTGTCGAGCTGGGAAGCCGCCCTGCTCGCCGACGGCGTGGCACCCGCCTCGCTCTATCCGCTCGACCTCAAGCGAGCGCATGACAAGATCGCCGCCTTCAAGGAAAACGTCGTCTCCTATTGGGGCGGCGGCGCCGAAAGCCAGAGCGTGCTGCTCAACGGCGAGGCTTCCATGGCGATCGTCTGGTCGACGCGCGCCTCGCTGATCGAGCAGGACTCGGGCGGCCAGATCAAGTTCATCTGGGACCAGGGCCTGATCTCGCCCGGCGCGCTCGCGGTTCTGAAGAACAACCCCGGCGGCAAGGAAGCTGCGATGAAGTTCATCGCCAGCACGCAGGATCCGCAGAAGGAACTGGTGATGTTCGAGAAGCTCGGCCAGGGCCCGGCCAACCCGGCGGCCGACGCGCTGATCCCGGCCGACAAGAAGCGCATCAACCCGGTCGATCCGGAAAACATGAAGAAGCAGATCCCGCTCGACATGGAGTGGTACGCCAAGAACTACGGCGCGGCGCTCGACGAATACACCAAGATCATCTCGGCTTGAGCGGGCGGAGATGCTGAACTGACATGAGGGGCACCCTCTCCGACAGGACGGGCGCGGCGCTGTTGATGGCGCCGCTGCTCCTGTTCCTGGTCCTTGCTTATGCCTGGCCTTTCCTCGGCGTGGTGAAGTGGAGCTTCACCTTGCCGACGCCGGGACTCGGCCAATATGGCGCGCTGGTCAGCGATCCGCTGGTGCAGTCGGTATTCGTCCGCACGTTGCGCATCGCGGCGATCGTCACCATCGTTTCCGTCACCGCCGCCTATGCGATCACGGTCGTCTGGGTGCGCGGCAGCCCGGTGCAGCGCGTGCTTGCGGAATTCTGCATCCTGGTGCCGTTCTGGATCTCGGTGCTGACGCGCGCCTTCGGCTGGGTGGCGCTGTTGTCCAACCGCGGGCTCATCAACACCTGGCTGCAATCGATCGGCTTCATCTCCGAGCCGCTGACGCTCGTGCGCAACGAGTTCGGCGTCATCGTCGGCATGTCGCATTTCCTCATCCCCTTCGCGGTGTTTCCGCTGGCTTCGGCCATGCGCAGCCTCGACGAGCGCGTGCTGCTCGCGGCGCGCGGGCTTGGCTCCAGCCGCATGCGCACCTTCTGGACGGTGTTCGTGCCGATGACGCGCTCGGGCATTATCGGCTCGGCGATGATCACTTTCGTCTTCTCGCTGGGCTTCTTCGTCACGCCGGCGATCCTCGGCGGCGGCCGCAGCGTGATGATCGCCGAACTCATCTATCTTCGCATCTTCCAGAGCCCGGACTGGGGGCTGGGCGCGGCAATAAGCGTCGTGCTGGTGGTGTTCGTCGGCGCGCTGATGGCGCTCTTGTTCCGCTACGTCAAACCGAAGCAATTGGTGTAGCAAGATGCCCACCTACCGCCCCGGTCCCGTCTCGCTCATCCTCGCCGTCCTGGTGGCGCTGTTTCTGCTTATGCCATTGCTCGCCGTCATCCCGGTGTCGCTGACGCCGAGCCGCATGTTGACCATGCCGACCGGCGAACTGTCGCTGCGCCACTACCGTTCGCTGATCGAGGATCCGCGCTGGCTGGAGTCCATCCTGCTCTCGATCCGCATCGGTGTGGTCAGCAGCGCGATTTCCACGGCGCTCGCGCTCACCTTCAGTCTCGGCGTGTGGATGTTCCAGCCGCGCTTCACCGCCGCCCTGGTCGGCTTCGTGCTTTTGCCGATGGTGGTGCCGCCGGTGGTTTCGGCGGTGACGCTGTATTTCCTGCTCACCTCGGTCTCCGGCATCTCATCCTTCTTCGGTTACGACACCTGGCTGGGTGTCGCGATGGCGCACGCGGTGATGACGGTGCCCTTCGCCACCGTTCTGATCCTGGTCTCGCTCAGCCAGCTCGATCGGCGCATCGACCTCGCGGCACGAGGCCTGGGCGCCAGCGTGTGGGAGCGCGCGACGCGCGTCATCATGCCCAACATCAAGTTCGGCATCGTCACCGCGGCGCTCCTCTCCTTCGTGCTCTCCTGGGAAGAGATCGGCGTGACGCTGTTCATCACCTCGGTGAACGCCATCACGCTGCCGCGCCTGATGTGGATGGGACTGCGCGACAACATCGATCCGGCGATCGCAGCCCTTTCGGTGATCCTGATCATCATCACCGTGCTGGTGCTCGCCGTGCGCAGCATGATTGCGCGCCGGCAAGCCGCACCGTAAATCCGCGGCTTTGTCCCCAAAACGAAAGAGGCCCGCCGGGAGCGGCGAGCCTCTGACGGTGCCAAAGTGGAAGTCTGGCCCGTGGTGATCCGGGGGTGTGGATCGCGTAAAGTCTAGCCACCCGAAGTCCGGCGCGCGATTTACAAATCCGTAAACTTCGCCCCACCTGAGCGAGCGGCGGAGGCAGAAAAGAGACGTAATATCATCGCCTTGCGAGCATCCGCGACCGCGCCGGCGCAGCATCCTTCAATCAAAAGTGATGGGAAGAGCGCGAGAAGTCGAGCCCGATCGGCGACGACGGCCAGCCCGTGACGACATGACGAAATCCGGCCGCTACCGGTTTCCCCGGCAGCAGCATTCTGGCCAGGATCGCGTCCCGGCGAATGAAGTGATCATAAAGTGCCGCCAGGGCAGGTATGCCGGCCGGCGCATTGCCATCCTGTTTGCATCGCGCCTTCAGAGGGCGCGCCGCGCAGGCGAAGCAGGCGAAGGCTGCTCGCCCTCGCCTGCGGTCGGAGCCGTTCAAGCGGCCTGCGGCGGCCGCATTCTTTCGACAAGAGCCTGCCGGGCCGGGCCGGCGAGCGGCCTGTCCATGGTCAGCAGCCCGTCGAGCAGAACGAGGAGCTCACGCGCCGCGGACGACTTGCAGGAATAATAGACCATCTGGCGGTCGCGGCGGGTGTCGACCAGGCCAAACCTGCGCAGTTTGGCCAGATGCTGGGAGAGTGCGGACTGGCTGAGTTCAACCTTGTCGGCGAGCGCGCCGACAGACAATTCGCCCTCGGCCAGGTAATTCATGATGAGCAAACGCTTCTCGTTGCCCATTACCGCAAGAAAGGCTGCCGCGCTTTCTGCGTTGGCGGTAAGTTTCTTGGTCACCATCGGTTTCCCCATGTTCATGCTCTTCCGAGGCCACGGGGGCAATGGCTTCGGAATTCCAGAGCATTTGATGGGCCTGCTCCGACACGCAGTCGGAACCTGCCCTGCTTCTTTGTTCGACCAAAACCCTCCGTAACCCGGTTGCCACCACGTCGGGATCTTGGTCTCGGACAGCCTGCGCCGCGTTGTTGCGCGACGCAAGTTGGCGCAGACTCGGAATAATTCCGCGCCGCTAATGAGTATCAGCGCTTCGTACTTTCAGCAAGATAGCGAAGCTGGCCCCATCTCCGGCATGCCGTCGAGCAGACAACGAGACGAAAACCTGACCGGCCGGGCGCCGCGAAAGACGCATGTTGTCGCCGTTTCCTTGAGGACTCACCCCGTTTCCGAACCCGTGCTAATGTTTAGCCGGGGAGCAAGGGGGACATGAGCTGGAGGAAGAAGCCCGTGTCCAACATGTCGCGAAACACATTCACGCCCGCCGAGACGGCGCTGTTGGGGCGTGTCTTCGAGAGCGGCCGCATCGATGGAGAAACCGAAGAGCAGAAGGAGGCGCGCGCCTCCCGCATCATCGCCAATTACATGGCCGGCATCACCGATGAGACGGAACTCATCGAACTGTCCCGCAAGCCGCTCGGAAGATAGCCGGCAGCCACGCCCGTTACCGGCGCGCTGCTCACATCCTGTTGAAATATCGGGATGAAACTTGCCGCGCGGTGGCGCGTTTATCATCCGCTCACAACGCATTAGGGGTTTCGCGATGATCCAGGGATGGTTTTCCAGGCCGGTCGAAGTCGCCGTCGGCGTGGCAGGCTCGATCCGACACATTTCCAACGCCCAGCAGGCTGTGGAGCTGCTGACGGGCCAATGGCGCGACGCCGGCAGCGCGCAGCATGGCGCGGCGCTGCGCGCCTGCCGCCGGGCAATGAGCGGCGACGTTCCGGCCGACAATGCCAGGGAAGTCTTCATCAGCGCAGCGCGCGAAGCGCATGTGCTGGTCGAATAGTGCCAAGGCGGCATCCTGTCTTCTGTAGAAGAGCGACACGACGCGCGAATTGACCGGACGCTTCCGCGCCGGCCGAAACCGCTGCCTGACGCGTTCATCCGCCTGTCGGCTCCGATCTCGCCGCGGACGACAGCGCGGCCAGTGACGTTGTCACATGTTTTTGCGCGGCGCGCCGGCGCAATGAATCCGCTACGTGAGCAACTCCGGCCGGCCCATCGCTAATCTCTAAAATTTTCCGGAACATTATCGGCAGTGTTTGGTTAATGCGCGGGTCCGCCGATCATCCGGGGCCCGCATCCCAACAGGCGCCTGCCGGCGCCGTTGCTTATCAAAAGACCAACATATGAACGGAGCATGTGATGAACGACGTCTGGTTTTCCGAGCCGGTCGTGATCGATTTCGAACCAAGCGGACATCGCAAGGTCTCAAGCTGCTTCGAGGCAGTCGAATGCCTCGACCTGCGCTGGCCAAGGCGGGCGCGCGACCGCGCCTGGCGGTCGGCAAGCCGCGTCTGCCGCGACGCGCTCGACGGCTTGAGAAGTCCTACCGAAGCCCGCAAAACCCTGCGCAAGGCAGCGAAGGCCGCCGGCCTGCTGGCCCGAAGCGTGTCGCGATCCCGTGCGGAAAAATCCGCCACCCGGATCGTCTCGAATTACCGCTAAGGACTTGCTCCCGGCGGCCCGTAAGCCAGAAACTTCGGAACATTGCAGCCGCCGACCTGTTACTTCTCCGTAGTCTCCTGACTACACGGGTTCCAGACCCAAGCCGAGCCCGTTCCGGCTTCCCATCGCCGGGGCGGGCTTGATTTTGTGCGGTATTGGTTGCGCGGCATCCCAGCGAGTGAGGGGCAGCGACCGACGCATACTTTTCAGCACGCCCTTGCGGACATCCTGACGGGGATACATGAAAACGCCGGCCGCTGGACTTTCGGGGCGCCTGTTGTTCAGGCCGTATCATTTCAACGAGCCGGCCGCCGGCGCTCAATGCGAAGCGAGAGGCATGGTGAACGGGCGGCTAATATCCACAGGATGCGGCCGATTTGGAAAGAAGATCAGCCAAACCCGCCGAGCACCTCCGGGAATTGTACGGCCATCGCGCCCTCTTCCGCTTGCCTTGCGTAGATCTGGTGCATTTTCGCCGCGTCGTAACGCGCGCGGCGGCGATGCACGTCGTTACCGAAGAGACCGCCGACGGCATCGAAGCGGCGGAGGAAGCGTTTCGTTATCCCGCGCTCGAACGGCAGCCGCTGCCGGAAGGGCTTATTCCAAGGCGTATCCTCTGCCAGATCGCGCCAGATCTTGAGGGCTTCAAGCTCGACTCCAATCTGGCTGCCCCAAGGCTTGCCGCCCGCGAAATGCCGTGCATAGGCCTGAGAAAACCGATAATCCCGGGCGCCGTTCGACATCAGATTCCAGTTCGGGTGCATCGTCTGCCATTTGCCCTCGAAGGCGACATTAAGCGCGTTCTGGTCGTTCATTTGTCGATGGATCGCGGTCCGGCGCGTCCGTTCCAGGAGGCCTTCCACGCGCACCGCATCCATGTCGAAGACCACCACGCCGGAATTGAAGTATGGCGCGCCCGGCTGCATCCTGAAGGTTCTGCGATACGACGGCCGGAAGTACATGTAGTCGTCGTGCGCCGCCAGCAGCGGCGCTTCGAGCTCCTGGCAGGCCAGGTCGTTGATGTCACGATTGAACAGGACATCACAATCGGTGTAGGCGATCCGACCATAACCGTCGAATTGCGGTAGCAGGTCCGCGAACAGGCGGACATAGGCGGCGATGCTGTAGGTACCGAAGCGGAAGCCAACGCGTTCCATGAAGTCGGACACGTCGAGCAACGCTACTCTGTCGCCAAGCAACCGCCTCGCGACTTGGATATCGCTCTCATCAGCCTTCACGTGGAGAATGAAGCCATCGATTGGCGCGGAAACATCCAGTATCCGGCGCGCTGCCAGGCATGCATAGGGAAAATACTTGCTATCCGCGGCCAAGAAGTAGCATGGGCGCTGCAAGCCTACCTCCGTAATATCGAGCTTCGTACCAAGGGCCTTTCAAGATCGACCGTGAATATCCGGCTGAGCCGCCGAATGTTTATCCCAGCCGCACTACACTGAGGCGATGCCTGCCACAAAATGCCTGCCGATGAAAGCCTCGATGGGACCGGTGAGCGCGCCGGCTTCCTTTTTGATCTTTTCGTCGTCCCATTCCCACCACCGGATTGCCAGCAACTTCGAAATTACATCCTCAGAGAAACGATATCTGATCAGTCGGGCCGGAGAGCCCCCAACGATCGCATAAGGCGCCACGTCCTTGGTGACCACGGCCCCGGTGCCGACCACTGCGCCGTCGCCGATCGTCACACCTGGCAATATTATGGCGCCGTGACCAATCCAAACATCATTGCCAATCGTGACGCCGCTCGGTCTGCCGCCATTTCGGACGGGATCTGATTGCTTCAGCATCCGGCTGTGGATCGGAAATGTCGTGGCGCGATCGGTCAAATGCTGGCCGGAGCACATGAAAAGCACGTCACCCGCGATCGAGCAGAAAGCCCCGACCGTCAGCGGGGCCTCCTTCGAGGGAAAAAAGACCTTCCGTCGTGACAAGCCATAAGTGTGGCGTCCCACGGTCACGTGTTCCGGCAGCTTCGACCGAGCGTTCCTCAACCAGGTGGACAATACGGACATTCTGAAGCCCCGCCTCCAGCACCATAGCGACATAGCCGCAGATGGGCCCAATCCACAAGCTCAGGAATTTCCCAAAGTCGGGCGAGTGGTCTTCAGTTTGAGACTAGATTGCCGAAGACTTTGATCGCCGCATTTTTCCTCTGTTGGTGTTGTGTTTGCGGTGGATTGGGGCCGCGAGTGTTGCTAGTGGAGCGAACCGCCCCTTCGACTTAACAGAATGACGACTTGACTGAATGAATGACGTCTTTGGTTATATCGCCTATGGCGATAACGAGCTTTATCACCTCGGTGCGCTACTCAGCGCACTCAAGCTTTTGCACCATAGCCCGAAAGCCAGGATTATCGTGGCAACTGACAAGCCGGCATTCTTCCGCGGATACCCGCTTGAGACTATCCTAGTGAGCGCCGAGAAGAAGAAGGAGCTATCCTTCGATTGGCGCTATCATTTCGGGATCAAGGCTGGGGGCCTTATCGAGCTTTTGAAGCGCGCTGACCGATTGCTTTTCATGGACACGGATATGTACCCGGTCGGAGACCTGTCCCGAGCCTTCGGGGCTATTAGGCCCGGCCATTCAATCATGCGTCTTTGCGAGGGGCCGCATGCGTGGTGCCCGCGGCTGGAGGGCAAAGGTGTTCGGGTCGGCGACCATGTTGTGACCGGCCATGAACCGATGTGGAATAGTGGCGTCCTTGGCGTGCACCGCGACAACCTTCCTGCCTTGCTCGATGCCTATCTTCCGATGCTCGCCGTTCATGAGATCGCCAAGATAGATGCTGCTGAGCAGTTCTGCATTGGCATCGCCTTATCCCAAGATGGCCGAACCGTCAGTCCGCATCGCCTGAAAATCAGGAACTACAACACGCGGGGCAAAAAGCTGTTCGCCGGGCAGCGTGTTCGTCAATTCTTCAGTCTCTACGGCGACGCTACAATTGCCCAGCAAATCGCAAAAGCCGCTCGATATCGTCTTTGGCGAACTCCCGTAGACCTATGGCACCAGCGACGCATGTGGTCCGCTTGATCTTGGTTCCCACGCAGGGTGCGATCAAGCACGTGCCCGCCGCCTCTGCCATCCGTGAGAACGACCAAGATGAAAAGTTGGAACTCGCCTTGTTGGCGAGTTGGAGCTTTTCAAAGCAATAGCAGCTAAGTGGTTGAAATTAATGGCGATCCCGGCAGGATTCGAACCTGCGACCATCGGCTTAGAAGGCCGGTGCTCTATCCAGCTGAGCTACGGGACCGCTGGCCGGCCGGAGCCGGCTGATGCGAGTACGCGGATCGATCTAAAAGGATGATCCGCTCCGATTTTGTTACGCAATTCCGGACGGAAAACCGCTGTGCACTTTTGCTCGGATTGCTCAATGGGTCCAGGGCGTCCTGCGGTCATAGCGGAAATTGTCCGAATAGGAAATCTGCCGGCGCTTCGGCTCCTTCGGCTCCTCGACACGATAGGCAATGCCCTGCTTCTCGGCATAGGCGACCGCCTCTTCTCTGGTATCGAAGGTGAGCCGCACCTGGCTCAGCATATCGCCGGACGAGGTGTAACCCATCAGCGGATCGATCTTCTTGCGCTGGGCTGGATCGAATTCCAGCACCCAGTGGCCGGTCTTGGCCTTGCCGGACTGCATCGCGGTTTTGGCTGGGCTGAAAATGCGCGCGGACATGGCCACCTCTTTGCCGCCCGAAGACCGGGCAATCATTTAGCGCGCGCCAAAAGGCCGAATGGAGCCTTAGGCCACGCGCCAGCCCGTCAATACTGTGCAACGGCGCCGGCGGCAAGGCCATACGCAGCCACGGCTTGGCCAGCGGAGGTCGGAACCTCGCGCCAGCCCGGACATTAACCGAAAAGAGAGGCGACCAGCACAGCCGCTCCGGCCAAAGGTCCAAGGTTGCGGGGACTTCGTTATGTCCGCCTCGCGTCGCCATGCCCTCAACAAGCCTGGACAGTCCGCCATGACCATGACAACCGAACATCCCGTCCTGCAGCTGGCCGTGCTTGTCGGCAGTCTGCGGGCCCAATCCTACAGCCGCAAGATCGCCAAGGCGCTGGCGGCCCGCGCACCGGATTCGCTGCGCTGCCGCTTCATCGAGATCGGCGAGCTGCCTTTGTATAATCAGGATCTCGAGGGCGAGACGCCGCCTGCCGCCTGGTCGGCGTTCCGCGCCGCCATCGGGGAATGCGACGCGGTGCTGTTCGTCACGCCGGAATACAACCGTTCGATCCCGGGCTGCCTGAAGAACGCCCTCGACGTCGGCTCACGCCCCTCTGGCAAGAGCGTCTTCAAAGGCCTGCCCGCCGGCGTCGTCAGCGTGAGCCCGGGCAAGATCGGCGCCTTCGGTTCCAACCAGGCGCTCAGGCAGAGCTTTGTCTTCCTCGACATGCCGGTGATGCAGCAGCCGGAGGCCTATATCGGAAATGTCGCCGAGCTGCTCGACGACAGCGGCGCGGTTAAGAACAGCGACACGGCCGCCCTCCTGAAAGATTTCATCGAGGCGCTGGAGACGTGGATCAGAACCGTGCGGCCGGGCGGCTCGTCCTTCGACGCCTTCATGAAGCAGCGTGAGAAGATCGCCGAGGATTATGTCAACGGCAATGCTACGTCGTTGAAGGCCATCGTGACGCATAGCGAGCCGGCCACCTTCTTTTCGCCGCGCGGCGACCATCTCGAAGGCGCCGATGCCGTTGCCGGCCGATACGAGCGCGACGCCGCCAGCTTCCACGAAGGCGGCAGCACCGACATCGAGGTGCTGCAGGCCTCCGCGAGCGGCGATCTCGCCTTCTGGACCGGGCTGCAGCATGCGAAGGCGCGCATGGGCAAGAACGGACAGCCGGCCGAGATGACCTTGCGGGTGACGGAAGTGTTCCGGCTGGAGGACGGCGCCTTCAAGCTTGTGCATCGCCACGCCGACCCCGCCAACGGATAATCTCCCTATCCGCGACACAATGCCGGGCTCTTTGCAACCACGGCCTATTCCCATTGCGTCGTCAGCGGCATATGTCGGATACATGGCCGTGGCACGTGAGAGCCATGACGACGACAAAGACAAGAATGGGCATGGAAGCGGAAATCTCGTCGGATTGGACCGGCGAGCCGGCGATCCTCGAAGGCGCGATCGTGATCGGCGCCGGCGCGGCCGGATTGGCGGCGGCCTACGCCCTGATCGAGGCCGGGATCGCCACCGAGATCCTCGAGCGCGAGGGGCGGCTGGCCGAGCCCTGGCACCACCGCCATGAGAACCTGCATCTCAACACGCATCGCGACCTCTCAACGCTGCCCGGCGTTTCATTTCCGCAAGGCACGCCCGCCTTTCCGCACCGCAGCGCGGTGATCCGCCTGTTCAACGACTTCGCCCAGACGCACCGGCTGCCGATCGCCTTCGGCGTCATCGTCGAGGAAATCGATTTCCGCGGCGATCACTGGCTGCTGAAGACCAGCACGGGACCGCGAGCGGCGCGCCACGTGGTGATCGCCACCGGGCGCGACCGACAACCCTTCATCCCGGCCTGGAAAGGCATGAAGGATTTTTCGGGCAAGATCGTCCATTCGGCGCATTTCGGCCGGGCGAGCGACTATGCCGGGAAAAAAGTGCTGGTGGTCGGCGCCGGCAATTCCGGCTTCGACGCGCTCAACCATCTTTCCGGCGTCGAGACCGGGCAGATGTGGCTCTCGGCGCGGAACGGGCCGTCACTGCTGCCCAAGCGCATCGGCAAGATCGCCGTGCATCGTTTCTCGCCCGTCATGGCGAGACTGCCTGCCCGGCTCGCCGATGCGGTGTTGGCGGCGACGCAGCGGCTGGTCTTCGGCGATCTCGGGAAATACGGCCTGCCCCCCGCCCCGTCGGGCGGCGCCAGCCGCCTCGGCTCGGACTATACGGCGATCGCCGCCGATGACGGCGCGGTCGACGCGATCAAGGCCGGCCGCATCGTCGTCGTGCCGCAGGTCAAGGAATTCAGGCACGACGGCGTCGTTCTCGAAAGCGGCCAGTCGATCGCGCCTGACATCGTCATTGCCGCCACCGGTTACCGCACCGGGCTGGAGGCGATGGTGGGCAGGCTCGGCGTGCTCGATGCCAAGAGGGTGCCGCTGTTCAACGGCCCGGCGAACGACCCGAAACTGCCCGGCCTCTGGTTCACCGGCATGCGGCCGAGCATTCGCGGCTGCTTCGCCAATGCGCGCATCCAGGGCGCGGCGATCGCCGGCAGGATTGCCAAGCAAAGGCGCTGAGGCGCCAGTCTGCGCGCGAGGCTTCCGTTTGGGCCGGCCGCGGAAGCTTTATATGCCGCGAGCGTCGGAGTACGGCGCGGCCTGGTAGGCACCTGATTTGGGATCGCGAATTGCCATTTGGCTCAAGCCGCTAGACGGGCGCCGCTCGCGGCTCGTCGGCGACACCAGCCGCCGCGCCGCAACGTGACAAGTCCTATTGCGAAACCGCGCAAAGCGCATATTGTCGAGCATGGTCGGGGATCGTACCCGGCGGTCGAAGGGGGCGATCGACGCGGTGCTGCGTTAGGCGGTTGGGTCAAGGACTCGATGCAGCAAGGGGCTATGAGTGTTACGGCCACAGGGCGCGGCCAGCGTGAGCAAGCCGACGGCGATATTGCCCGCGAGCAAACCGTCCTCTTTCGCCTCACCGACCGACTTTACCGCGCCCATGGGCTCGTCGAGATCTACGATGCGGCCCTGGATGCCATATGCGACGCCCTCGGTTCGTCGCGCGCCTCGATCCTGAGATTTGACAACCACGGCGTCATGAGCTTCGTCGCGTGGCGCTCACTGTCTGAAGAATACCGCAAGGCTGTCAACGGCCACACGCCGTGGACAACCGATCAGCGCGACGCCGAGCCCATCTTTGTCGAGGATATTCGTTTCAGCGGTGAATCTCAGCAACTCATCGACACGGTCCTCGGCGAAGGCATCGAAGCGCTGGCCTTTATCCCGCTTGCCAGCTCCCGCGAGCTCATCGGCAAGTTCATGGTCTACTACCCAGCCCCCCATAGCTTCACCGATCGTGAACGCGAACTTGCGTTGACCATTGCCCGCCAGCTCGGGTTTGCGATCGAACGGGGCCACGCGGAAACCACTGCGGCGCGGCTGAGCGCGCTTGTCGAATCCTCGGATGATGCGATCATCGCGACGGATCCCGACGGCATCGTCACGGACTGGAACCGTGGCGCCGAGCGGCTCTACGGCTACCCCCGCGCGGAAATTGTCGGTCGTTCGCTCATGTTGCTGATACCGCCCGATCGCCGGAACGAGGACAGGGAGATCCTGGCGCGCATTCGGGATGGAGAGCATGTCGAGCATTTCGAGACCGTTCGCCTGCGCAAGGACGGCAGTATCGTTCCCATCTCTTTGACCGTTTCCCCCATCGCGGACGCGTCGGGCGCAATTGTCGGTGCCTCCAAGATCGCCCGCGGCATCTCCGAGCGGCTGCGCGCGCAAGAGCAGCGGGAGATACTGCTCCGCGAGATGGACCACCGTGTGAAGAACCTCTTCGCCATCGCAAGCTCGATCGTCAAGCTGAGCGCTTCGGCCGCCGAAACGCCGGCGGCGCTCGCCTCGATCGTGTCTGACCGCCTCGGCGCCTTGGCGCGGGCGCATGCGCTGACGATGCTCACGTCTGGTGGCCGCTCTGCTCAGGTCTCCACGAGCCTGCATACATTGGTCAACGCGATCCTCGCGCCATACCGCCATGCGGCCGATGAGCATCCCCGCTTCGCGATCACCGGCATCGATATTCCCGTGCCCGCGGCAATGATCACGCCACTTTCCCTCCTGCTGCACGAATTCGCCACCAACGCCGCCAAACATGGCAGCCTCTCGGCGGCCGCCGGCTCAATAGAGATCGCTTGCGCCAATCGGGACGGCAAGGTGCTTATTCAATGGCGAGAGGTTGGAGGACCACCTCCCGTCGCAACCGAAGAAGAAGGTTTCGGGAGCCGCCTGGTCCGCGTCGCCGCGAGCCAGTTGGGCCGAGTCGAGCGAAACTGGGACCCGGCCGGCGTCACTATCGAGATCACGCTTGACGGTGAAAGATTTTCTGCCTGACGACCAGAAGGCCGAGCTGAGGTGGGGATCTCCTCGGCCGGGTCGACCAATCGAGCATGACAGTCGGGCTAGCTCATGTCCCTAGCGGCGTCTTCGATCAGCTTGACAACCAAATTGCGAAACCTCTCGCCGGACCTGTTCCCTATATTTCCAACATCCTCGGCGACCATACCGGGTGACGAAACCGACACCTCCCCACTGACGTGAACGTTGACGGTGAATACCCTTCCGGCGGTGTTTTTCACTTCCGGCTTTCGGTAGATTCGAAACCGAACAGAGGGCGTCAGCGCTTTGTCACGGCCCCGCGGAACGGTGTCTATGTCGATGGTCATCTCGCCCGACACCTCTGCCTTGGCCGCTACCAACGACGCAACAACGACATCGTCCAGCCAGGCCCTGGCTTGGGTGCCGAAATCCGGCACCGTGGCGTTCGCATCCTCCTTTTGCTGGCGAGGAGCTTTCTTGCCGCGCTCAAGGGCTTCTTTGAACTTAGCCACCTAATCGCCTCCGACTTGTCAGCCTATGAAGCGGCGCTCACATTGGTCACCGCCCTGCCAATCAATAAAACGCGCGCCATCCCAGTGCGTTGCAATGAACAGCCCTTCGGCGCGCGGTTGATCGGTCGACGGGCCGACGCGCGAAGGTTTGCTGGCAACGGAGCGTTCCTGGGCTCCGCCGTCAAAAGGCAACGTTGCGATGCTGCTGCATAGAGGCATCCGGGCCTACGCTTATTCAATTAAATCAATAGGTTATATAAAACCATCACATGGCACCGTCAGTAGGGCAAGACGGCGACGATCGGACGTCCAGGGTTCGGACCGAGGTTGTGCGCGCGTGGCCGCTTGCGCCCCCGCCCGGCAGCCAGGTGGTACCTCTTTATCAATGCTTCACCATAGGAACAGCGGTCCCGGAACCTTTCTGATTGCTGCGAACTTCTGGAATTCCATGAATCCCAAAATGAAGGACTTCGGCATGAAAGTCACTGCAGCAGGCATCGACCGCATCAAGATCGGCAACGCCGACGCGAGTGGCCAGGGCGCGCATTTCGTCGTTTGGCTTTATCTTCAGGTCGACGAAGGCGGCACACAAACCGGTCAGGAACTGGTGGTGTCAGTCCCGTACGACGCGCAGATGACCTTTGATGAAATCGCTACCCAGGCTTTCGAGAAGGCGCACGCCCTGCTTGTCGCCTGCTGCGAGATAGATAAGTCCATGTGGTGGAAACAGTTCAACCACAGCCTTGCGCCGCTGCCTGAGTGGACGCCCGGCGCGCAGTAGTCGGGCGCGACCGATGCCGGTGCTAAGCCTTGGCAGTGAATGCCTCAGCCGGCCAATTCGGAAAGTTCGTCGGCCGCTTCCTCAAGACCTTGCGCCGCCGCTCGCTCGAGCCAAAGGCGGCCGACTGCCGGGTAGTGCTCTCCGGCTAGGCCCTTCGAGAAATATCGGCCGAGCATCAGTTGGGCCTGCCCGTGCCCACGCTCGGCCGCGGCCGCAAACCATTTCTGCGCCGCCACGTGATCGACCGGCAGTCCCTCGCCGGAGCTCTGCAGCGCGCCGAGAGCAAACATTGCGCCGGCATGTCCGTCGGCAGCAGCCCGTCGGAACAGCTGTATTGCGGCTTCGGGAGAGCGTTTGCCTCCGCTGCCATTGAGCAGCATCTCAGCAAGTGCCACTTGCGCATCGAGCATGCCGCCTTCGGCCGCTTGGGCAAACCAGGCACGAGCCTGTTGCGCGTCGGCAGCCACGCCGCGCCCGTCCCTGAGAATGCGCGCATACATGTACTGAGCCTCAGCCACGCCTTCAGCCGCGCGCCTCAGCCATTGCGCGGCGCGAGTTTCATCCTGGTGCACGCCGACGCCTTTGGCGAAACACAGCCCGAGATTGAAGGCGGCGATAAGGTCGCCCGATAATGCGGCCGCCTCGAACCACCCCGCTACGCTCGTGATATCGTCCGGCTCGCCGGCTCCCTGAAGAACAAGATTGGCCAGATCGACTTGCGCTGCCCGGTTCCCGCTGCTTGCGGCGGTGCGCAGCCAATGCGCCCCCTCTTGCTCGTCCCTGGCGACACCGTTTCCCGTCAGGTAGAGAGAGGCCAGCGCGCGAGCGGCGGCCTGGTGACCCCCCTCGGCCGCACGACGATACCAAATTGCCGCCTCTGAAAAGTCCGGCGGCCGGCTCTTCACGTTACGATCGCCGAGAAGATTCGCCGCCTCGAAATTGCCCGCCAATGCCGCACGCCGTATCCAGGCCTCTCCGGTCACAGGATCCTGATCGCCGAGGCTCCCGTCGACAAGCGCCAGACCCAATCGGAATTGGGCCGCAGGAAGCCCTTTCTCCGCAGCTGACTGGTATAATCGCGCCGCACCCGCAATGTCGCCTGCGACGCCGCGGCCGTGTTCGGTCAGGATCGCGAGAAGATAGATTGCCGTCGGCAAGCCAGCGTCCGCCGCCCGCCGGACCTCATCGGCAATCCTGGACCGGTCTGCCGACAGACCCCGCCGTGCCAGCGCCAGGGCAAAACCAAGGCTTCCTTCGGCGCAGCCGGCCGCGGCCGACCGCTCGTACCACTTACAGGCAGCATCCGCGTCGCGCATCGGTTCGGGACCGCTGGTCAGGATGTAGCCGAGGAGTGCCTGGCCGGTGGCGGAGCCGGCCTCGGCCGCCTTCGTGGCAAGGTCGAGCGCTGACGCAAAGTCTGGCTCGCTCGTCGTGTCCTCCACGAACAGGCGTTCCGACTCGGAGCCCTTGTCAGCCTCGGCTGTCGCCATCCCGGTCACGTAAAGTGCGGCGAGAAGCGCCTGCGCATCAGCGCTCCCGTGATCCGCTGCTCGCCGCAGCCAGCGCGTCCCCTCTGCCCGGCTGGGCGGCACGCCGGAACCTTCGAGATAGCAACGCGCGACCCGATACTCGGCCTGGCCTATGCCCGCACGCGCAGCCGTGGCGAAGAGCGGAAAGGCCTCGGTGGGCTTGCCATTTTCAGCAAGCTGGGTCGCCCTGCGCAATGCTACGGATGGGCTAGCCAAACCAGTCAGGCGATCCAGAATTGTCATCGATGCCAGCCTCTGGCTGCTCCGGTTCCTCTTGAGCTGCAGACTACGGCTCGCGCATCGCTTCCTGACCGATCGGGAGCATCACCCCAAGCATGTATTTGAGCACCGTGCGCCGGCCGACCTGAACGTCGGCGGTCACCGGCATGCCGGGGGTGAGGGCAAACCCGGCGGGTACGTCATGCAGCGCGACCTGATCGATGGAAATGCGCGTCCGATAGAACGGTTCTGTGTTCGAGGGCAGCATTGCCAGCGAACTGTCTGGATCGCGGGCTTGCTCCTGAGCGGAGAAGGAATCCGGACTGAGCGTGCGCACGGTGCCGTGAGCGAGGCCGTATTGCGAATAGGGGAAGGTATCGAACTTGATGACGACAGGATCGCCGACATGGACGAAGCCACTGCTTCGGCCGACGACATTTGTCTCGATCTCGAGCGGCGCCTTGGCGGGCACCAGCGTGATCAGGCGCTCGCCCGACTGCAGGACCGAGCCGACCGACACCTTTGCCACGGACTGGACAATGGCATCTCCTTCGCTTTTCAGCTCGACCAGTTGCTTGCGCAGCTTTGCCTTGTTGAAGAGCTCGCGCGCGTCGGACATGCGAGAGCTCGCCTCCGACAAACCTTGCGAGACTTCCGCGCGCCAGCCTTGAATGTAGCCGGCGCGGTCGGCGGCTACCGCAGCCTGCTGGCGCCTGGCAGCTTCCGCCGTCTGCACGGCGTTGCCGAGCGCGCGCGACATTTCGGCCGAATTGTCCTCGGCCAGCAGGGTATTGAGGCGGCTCCCGACTTGCCTTTCTTCCAGCTGCTTGCGCATCTGTTCTATCGATGCCGCGACGGAGAGCCGCTGCCGGTAGCCAGCGGCATCAGATTGCGCGCGCGAGATCACGGAAGTGAGTTCATCGCTTTGCCGATCGAAATTCTCCAGCTTAGCCTCGTAGACCGCCTTGCGGCGCTCGAAGATCGAGGCCTGCAGGGTCCAGCTGGGGTCGAGGCCGTCATAGTTGAACTCCTTGCCGTCGGCCTCCGCCTTCAACCGTGCCACTTCAGCCTCAAGCGTAGAGACCTGCATGGCCAAGGCCTGCAGGTCTGCCGAGGCGAAGGTCGAATCGAGGCGCGCAAGCAATTGGCCGGCCTGCACATGCTGTCCTTCGCGCACTTCGATCGAGCGGACAATCGCCGTCTCCAGCGGCTGCACGATGATGTTGGGCGATTGTGAAACCACGAGCCCCCTCGTCGTCACGACCTGGTCGACCGGTATCAGTCCGGCCACGGTGATCAAGACGATCACGAGGCTCGAAATCATCCATACGATGCCGCGCGCCGACCGAGGAATCGGCGCATTGGAGACGGCAGTCGACGGCCATTGGAACTCGAGTATGGCCGGCGTCGTCGGATCGTTCGCTTTCGCTCGGCGCCAGCGAGCCTGGCGGACGGTGAGCGAGGTGCTACTCATGGCTTACCAGTCCTCGTGTCGAAGTCATGCTTGGCGAGACGACCATTTCAATCTCGATCCCGCTGCGGCACGACATCGTCAAACCAATCGCGGCGGTACGGCCGCCGGCCGACCGCCGCGATTGTCCAAATGTCGGTTCTGCTGCGACCACAGCTGGCGATAGAGCCCGCATCGTTCGAGCAGGACGGTGTGCGAAGCGACGTCGAGAACCTTGCCCTGCTCCATGACCAGGATCTGGTCGCAGTCGGTGAGCGAGGACAGCCGATGCGAGACGATGATCATGGTGCGCCCGCTGGCGATACGCATGAGATTGGCACTGACGACCGCTTCGCTTTCCGGGTCGAGAGCACTGGTGGCCTCGTCGAGAATGAGGATGGTCGGATCGTGGATGAGGGCGCGCGCGATCGCCAGCCGTTGCTTTTGCCCGCCCGACAGGTTGGGCGAACCTTCCTCGATGTAGGTATCGTATCCGTTCGGCATGCGTTCGATAAATTCTTCCGCGCCGGCGAGATGCGCGGCACGCATGGCATCGGACAGCGTCAAGCCTGCGCGGCCGGCGATGATGTTGTCGCGGATCGACCCGCGGAACAGGAAATTGTCCTGGAGGACCACGCCGAGCCCCTGGCGAAGATGACGCAGGTTGATTTCCTTGAGGTCGACGCCGTCCAGCTTCAGGAACCCGCTGTAATCCCGGTTGATCCCCTGCAGCAGCCGCGCGATGGTCGATTTTCCCGACCCGCTCCGCCCGACAATGCCGAACATGGTCCCAGCCGGAATGTGGAAGCTGACCCGGTCGAGGGCGGGCGTCTTGGTACCGATGTAGCTGAACGTCAGATCGCTGAACGTAACTTCGCCGAGGAGCCTTGGCCGCAGACCGAGGGAGTTCGAACTCGTCTCCAACGGCCGGTTAAGGACGGATGCCGCCTCGCCGATCGCCGCTCCCACCTCCTCGTAGTCTTCGATCAGCCGCACCAATCCGACCAGCGGTTGCGCGACGCGTTGGGAGATCATCATGAAGGCGAACAGACCGCCGACCATATAGCCGGAACTGTCGTTCATCGCGAGATAGGCGCCGATCAGCATGGTGCCGAGCACCATTACGCGTTCAATGGGCGTAACCAGGGTCTGCGGCCAGCTGGCGAACTGCCCGAAGGAGAGGCGCGCGCTTCCCGCCTCCGCCACCTGCTCGTCCCAAAGCGCCTTGCGTTGCGGCTCGAGACCAAGCGCCTTCACGGTCTTTATGCCGACAACGGTTTCGCCCAGCGCCGCCGACTTCCAGGTCTCGGCCTCGATCACCCGCTGGTACCTTCGGCGCAGCGGCTTCAGGAAGGCAAGGATGATCAGCATGATCACCACTGCGCACGCAACGACGATCCAGGCAAGCGTCACGTTGATATAGAACATCACCGGCAGCAGCACGCACAGGGTGATCAGGTCCAGGAACGTGCTGAGCAGTTTGCCTGTCAGAAACTCGCGGATTCGATAGACCTGCGCGAGGTGGTACATTGTCTCGCCGGCGGGGTGGCGCTCGAAATAGTCGAGCGGCAGACGCAAGAGGCGGCTGAAAACGTGCAGCTGCAGCTTGGTGTCGAGGCGGGCTCCGACGACGTTGATGATCAGTCGCCGCGCGTGGCCCAGGAGCGTCTCGTATGCGAAGACGACAGCGACTATGGCCGACAAGAGTAACAGCGTCGAGACACTGTTGAACTGCAATACCTTGTTGACCACCGTCATGACGATGAGCGGCGGCAAAATCGTCAGAACGCTGAGTGTGAAGGAGGCGATGGCCACGTCGCGAAGCGGCCGGCTTTCGTGCCGCACCAGTTCGGCGATCCAGCGAAGGGTGAAAGGCGCATCCGCGGCAACATAGGATCGCGCGTTTCGCAGCAGCACCGCCTCGCCCGTCCACACCTGCGACAGGCGCAACTCGTCGACAGCGGTGGATGGACCATCGTCGGGCGCTTCCGGACTTTTGAGGAAGACCACGTTGCGCTCGGCACTCGCCCCGGTGAGGAGACCGGCGCCGCCATCGCTGAACAAGAGAACGACTGGTCCGGTATCTTGAAAGCGCAACAGGTGTGACCAGCGAACACGCACTGCCCGGGACCACATGCCGCCGTTCTGCGCCCATTCCGACAGGTCGGTAGCGCTTGGAAACGGGCCTGCGCTCGCTGCCCTGAATTCGTTCGGATCGAGCTCGATACCGTGATAGCGGGCGACCCGGAGCATCGCCTTGAGGCGCGGCCCGACCTGGTCGAACTCGGCGGGGCCACCGGGGCTCTGCCCCGTTTCGCTGGTGCCGCCGGGCATGCCGGTCGGGTCGGCCGCGGTCCCGGCACGCAGCTCCACAGGCTGGACTTCAGCACTCCCAGGAACGTTCACCATGGACTCCCCTTCGGGTAGGCAGGCGGTGGTTCGACATTGCCCGGGGCGGACCATTTCCGCCGGAATCTCTGGGGGCGCTGATGATACTCCACGGCGGTCGGTCGCGCGAGCCCCTTAACCACTCGGAAAGGCCGAACGCGCGGGCCCTGCCCTTCGGCAAAGCCCGCGCGCCCGCTTCTCAGCTTTGGACCGGTTTCTATCGTCGTCTGTCCGGTCGCCATTCCTGCTCACTCATGCTCAGTCATGCGGCTTCAGAATATCCTTCAGCGCCTTCTTCACCGTGTCGTCGCTATTGGCGAAGCCGGCACCCTGCTTGTTCTGATCCGAGGTCAGGTCGGTGCTTGCACCCAACGGCTTGTTCTGGTTCTGACCAAATCCCCTGATCGTGTTGAGAACATTCAGGAGGTCGGTCGTCACCGAACCGGCGGCCTGGCTGACAAGCTGACGGAACGACGCATGGCTGACGGCATCACTGTCGGTCGAGCCGGATTGCAGGAACTGCGTCGTGTCCTTGAGCCCGAGCGAGTTGGCCGTGACCGCGGCGGTGCGATGGCCAGGCGAGCCATCGGCATCAGTGCCATCGTTGGAATGTCCCTTCCCAGGATTGCTGCTGTCGTTGTGGTCAGGATCATTGCCATGGCCGTTGTTGCCTTTGTCGCGATCACCGGTCTCGCCGCCGGGGCCGGTCGCTCCGGTCGGGCCCGTTGCGCCGCCCGGCCCGGTGGCACCCGTCGAGCCGGTTGCACCCGTTGCGCCGGTCGCTCCGGTCGCTCCGGTTGAGCCGGTGGCGCCGGTCGCACCCGTTGCTCCAGTCGCCCCAGTCGAGCCAGTTGCTCCGGTAGCTCCAGTCGAGCCGGTAGTTCCGGTCGCACCGGTCGAGCCGGTAGTTCCGGTCGCACCGGTCGAGCCCGTGGCACCCGTAGCGCCGGTCGCTCCAGTCGCGCCAGTTGCTCCGGTAGCTCCAGTCGCACCGGTGGCTCCGGTCGCACCGGTTGCTCCGGTCGAGCCCGTTGCTCCAGTCGCACCGGTGGCTCCGGTCGCACCTGTCGAGCCGGTTGCTCCGGTTGCACCCGTAGCGCCGGTCGAGCCGGTTGCTCCGGTCGAGCCCGTTGCTCCGGTCGCGCCGGTTGCACCGGTAGCGCCGGTCGCCCCAGTCGAGCCGGTGGCACCCGTGGCGCCGGTCGAGCCGGTCGCACCCGTGGCGCCGGTCGCACCTGTCGCACCCGTTGCTCCAGTCGCACCCGTTGCTCCGGTCGAGCCCGTGGCACCCGTAGCGCCGGTCGCACCTGTCGCACCCGTTGCTCCAGTCGCGCCGGTAGCACCCGTTGCTCCGGTCGAGCCGGTGGCTCCGGTCGCACCCGTCGAGCCCGTGGCACCTGTGGCTCCGGTCGCACCGGTAGCGCCGGTCGCTCCGGTCGCGCCAGTTGCTCCAGTTGAGCCGGTAGCGCCAGTGGCACCCGTGGCGCCGGTCGCACCTGTAGCTCCGGTAGCGCCGGTCGCCCCAGTCGAGCCGGTGGCACCCGTGGCGCCGGTCGAGCCGGTCGCACCCGTGGCGCCGGTCGCACCTGTCGCACCCGTTGCTCCAGTCGCACCCGTTGCTCCAGTCGCGCCGGTAGCACCCGTTGCTCCGGTCGAGCCGGTGGCTCCGGTCGCACCCGTCGAGCCCGTGGCACCTGTGGCTCCGGTCGCACCGGTAGCGCCGGTCGCTCCGGTCGCGCCAGTTGCTCCAGTTGAGCCGGTAGCGCCAGTGGCACCCGTGGCGCCGGTCGCACCTGTAGCTCCGGTAGCGCCGGTCGCCCCAGTCGAGCCGGTGGCACCCGTGGCGCCGGTCGCACCTGTCGCACCCGTTGCTCCAGTCGCACCGGTTGCTCCGGTCGAGCCCGTGGCACCCGTAGCGCCGGTCGCTCCAGTTGCTCCGGTAGCTCCAGTCGCACCCGTGGCTCCGGTCGCACCGGTTGCTCCGGTCGAGCCCGTTGCTCCAGTGGCTCCGGTCGCACCTGTCGAGCCGGTAGCTCCAGTCGCACCCGTGGCGCCGGTTGCACCAGTCGCACCCGTTGCTCCAGTCGCACCGGTTGCTCCGGTCGAGCCCGTGGCACCCGTAGCGCCAGTCGCTCCAGTCGCACCAGTTGCACCAGTTGCACCCGTGGCTCCGGTTGCTCCGGTCGAGCCAGTCGCTCCGGTAGCGCCTGTGGCACCCGTAGCGCCGGTCGCCCCAGTAGAGCCAGTAGCTCCGGTGGCTCCAGTGGCACCCGTGGCGCCGGTTGCACCGGTCGCACCAGTTGAGCCAGTCGAGCCGGTTGCACCCGTTGCTCCAGTCGCACCGGTCGCACCGGTCGAGCCGGTCGCACCCGTTGCTCCAGTTGAGCCGGTAGCTCCAGTCGCACCCGTGGCTCCGGTCGCACCGGTTGCGCCGGTCGAGCCCGTTGCTCCAGTCGCACCGGTTGCTCCGGTTGCACCCGTCGAGCCGGTAGCTCCGGTAGCTCCAGTCGCACCGGTGGCGCCGGTCGCACCTGTCGAGCCAGTAGCTCCGGTAGCTCCAGTCGCACCCGTGGCGCCGGTTGCTCCGGTCGAGCCCGTTGCTCCAGTCGCGCCGGTCGCACCGGTTGCGCCGGTCGAGCCCGTTGCTCCAGTCGCACCGGTGGCTCCGGTCGCACCTGTCGAGCCGGTAGCGCCTGTGGCACCCGTAGCGCCGGTCGCTCCAGTCGCGCCAGTTGCTCCAGTCGCACCGGTGGCTCCGGTCGCACCCGTCGAGCCGGTAGCTCCGGTAGCTCCAGTCGCACCCGTTGCTCCAGTGGCACCGGTAGTTCCAGTCGCACCTGTTGCTCCGGTCGAACCTGTCGAGCCAGTTGCTCCTGTTGCACCCGTCGCGCCGGTGGCGCCTGTAGCTCCGGTATCGCCGGTGGCGCCGGTCGCACCTGTTGCTCCGGTCGCACCTGTCGAGCCCGTTGCTCCGGTATCACCCGTAGCGCCAGTCGCACCTGTGGCGCCGGTTGCTCCAGTCGAGCCGGTATCGCCCGTGGCGCCAGTCGCACCCGTAGCGCCGGTCGAGCCGGTATCGCCCGTAGCACCAGTGGCGCCGGTTGCTCCAGTCGCCCCAGTGGCCCCGGTCGAACCCGTTGCTCCGGTATCACCCGTTGCTCCAGTCGAGCCGGTCGCACCCGTTGCACCCGTAGCGCCGGTCGCACCTGTTGCACCCGTCGAGCCCGTTGCTCCGGTATCGCCGGTCGCGCCTGTGGCGCCGGTTGCTCCGGTCGCACCCGTCGAGCCCGTTGCTCCGGTATCACCCGTAGCGCCGGTCGTACCGGTAGCGCCAGTCGCACCGGTTGCTCCGGTAGCGCCCGTGGCCCCGGTCGCACCTGTCGCACCCGTTGCTCCAGTCGAGCCGGTCGCACCCGTTGCACCCGTAGCGCCGGTCGCACCTGTGGCGCCGGTTGCTCCAGTCGCCCCGGTAGCTCCAGTAGCTCCAGTCGCGCCGGTTGCGCCTGTCGAGCCGGTCGCACCCGTTGCACCCGTAGCGCCGGTCGCACCTGTTGCACCCGTCGAGCCCGTTGCTCCGGTATCACCGGTGGCGCCGGTCGCACCTGTGGCGCCGTTTGCTCCGGTCGCACCCGTTGCTCCGGTATCGCCCGTGGCGCCGGTGGCACCTGTTGCTCCGGTTGCTCCCGTTGCTCCGGTATCGCCGGTAGCGCCAGTCGCACCTGTTGCTCCGGTCGCACCGGTCGAGCCGGTTGCTCCGGTGTCACCGGTGGCGCCGGTCGCACCGGTTGCTCCGGTTGCTCCCGTTGCTCCGGTATCGCCCGTGGCGCCGGTGGCACCTGTTGCCCCGGTATCGCCGGTGGCGCCAGTCGCACCTGTGGCGCCGGTTGCTCCGGTCGCACCGGTCGAGCCGGTTGCGCCCGTTGCTCCGGTATGGCCCGTGGCGCCAGTCGCACCTGTGGCGCCGGTTGCTCCGGTCGCACCCGTCGAGCCGGTTGCGCCCGTTGCTCCGGTATCGCCGGTGGCGCCGGTCGCACCTGTGGCGCCGGTTGCTCCGGTATCGCCGGTGGCGCCGGTTGCGCCGGTTGCTCCGGTCGCGCCCGTTGCGCCCGTTGCTCCGGTATCACCGGTGGCGCCGGTCGCACCTGTGGCGCCGGTTGCTCCGGTCGCACCGGTCGAGCCGGTTGCTCCGGTTGCTCCGGTATCGCCCGTGGCGCCGGTCGCGCCTGTGGCGCCCGTTGCTCCGGTATCGCCGGTGGCGCCAGTCGCACCCGTGGCTCCGGTCGCACCTGTGGCGCCGGTTGCTCCGGTTGCGCCCGTTGCTCCGGTATCGCCCGTGGCGCCGGTCGCACCTGTGGCGCCGGTTGCTCCGGTCGAGCCGGTTGCGCCCGTTGCTCCGGTATCGCCGGTGGCGCCAGTCGCACCCGTGGCTCCGGTCGCACCTGTGGCACCGGTTGCTCCGGTCGCGCCGGTCGAGCCGGTGGCGCCTGTAGCTCCGGTCGCGCCCGTCGAGCCCGTTGCTCCGGTATCGCCCGTTGCGCCTGTTGCTCCAGTCGAGCCTGTATCACCCGTGGCGCCGGTCGCACCAGTAGCGCCGGTCGCACCTGTGGCGCCGGTGGCACCTGTGGCGCCGGTTGCTCCAGTATCGCCGGTGGCGCCGGTCGCACCTGTGGCACCGGTTGCTCCAGTATCGCCGGTGGCGCCGGTCGCACCTGTGGCACCGGTTGCTCCGGTCGCACCCGTCGAGCCGGTTGCTCCGGTATCACCCGTGGCGCCAGTCGCACCTGTGGCGCCGGTTGCTCCGGTCGCACCTGTCGAGCCGGTCGCGCCTGTTGCTCCGGTATCGCCGGTAGCGCCTGTCGCTCCAGTTGCACCTGTCGAGCCGGTGGCGCCCGTTGCTCCGGTATCACCCGTGGCGCCAGTCGCGCCTGTGGCGCCTGTAGCTCCGGTCGCGCCCGTCGAGCCCGTTGCTCCGGTATCACCCGTGGCGCCAGTCGCACCTGTGGCGCCGGTTGCTCCGGTATCACCCGTGGCGCCAGTCGCGCCTGTAGCGCCGGTCGCACCGGTTGCCCCGGTATCGCCCGTGGCTCCGGTCGCACCTGTGGCGCCGGTTGCTCCGGTCGCGCCTGTCGAGCCCGTTGCTCCGGTAGCGCCCGTAGCGCCGGTCGTACCGGTAGCGCCAGTCGCACCGGTTGCTCCGGTAGCGCCCGTGGCCCCGGTCGCACCTGTCGCGCCGGTCGCACCTGCGGCACCTGTAGCTCCAGTCGGACCCGCGGGTCCGGTCGCGCCTTGACCTGTGGTGGCGATGAAGGCAGCGGTATCAAAGTGATTGCCATTATCGCCATTATTATTATCTACAGGCGTAAAACTATAACCTCCGGGAACTGGAGAAAGCGTACCGTAGAGTTTGAAAGTACTGTCGTAGACAAAATAAATATCAGTAGTGTTTGGGATCGTTATTGTTGTAGAAAAGTCTGTGATTAAACCGTTTTGGTTTGCAGACGGAAGCTGAAAACTACCAACAACTGTATCATCGGCAGTATTAAGCGACGGATTGGTCGGAGGAATCGCGTGAGTGTCCACTATATAGTATGTGTTAACAGCCGAAGAGCTGCCGCCAGCAGTTATGTCCCCGGTGAGTGTGAGATCGGCCGCTGCAAGCACCCCGATGTAACTTGCTACGCCAACTGGAGTCAGCGGCGGCAGGGGCGCCGACGCGCCCGCACGTGCGGGTAGTTCCCACGCACCGCCCAGGACTGCCGCACCGACAAGCGAACTGGACGCGCAGACATCCACGCCGACGGCCGCTTCCAAAGCGTCGACGAACGCATCGCCTGCGTTTCCTCGAGCCGTCTCGCAGCTCCATAGCCGCAGTTCGCCGTCCGCAGCGAGCGCCCTGCCGATCGCGGCGAATTCCTCAGCCGCCCCCTTCAACGTCCCGACCGACCATTCTCCTGAAGCGAAAACAACCCGACCAGGTGCGCCGTGCGCGATGATGTGGACCGCGTGCAGTTCTTCGTGCCCTCTCAGCGCCGCAGCCATCTGCGCCGCCGGCGCTTGACGGCCATCGACCAGGATGGCCTCGATCCCCGGCCGGACGTTGCTCAGAACAGTCTCGAGATCGGAGATCGAAGGATCCACAAAGAGAATTTCAGAGGCACGGGCCATGACTGGCTCCTGTTCGCGTCCAATTCATTTCAAAAGGGAAACCGCCCACCGGCTTAGTCGGCGAGCGGCGCGGAAATTGCGCTTGGCCGCGGTCATCTTCCGGACGGCCCGACGGCGCCGCTTGGGCGGCCAACGAGGGGGGCCTCCACGCGGAGGAAACCGGAGGCTTGGAAATTCCCGCCATCGTCAAATGTCCCGATCGCGAGAGAGCCGGCGGTGCTCGGAACCTTCACGGTTATTGCGACAGCGTGGCTTCGCTTGACGGCGGCGGGAAGAATGACCTGGCCGACGATCGCGTTCTTGGCGGCATCCAGAATGAAATAGGTTATATGCTCGGTCGCGTCGCCGATGGGCAAAACGCCCCTAACGGTCACGTCCATTGCAGTAGACGAAGTTGCGTAGGTCATCATGCACTCCCCGATTAGCGGCGGCTGGTGCCGCGGCTTCTCCTGCTTGACACTTGATTTTCAATCACCGCAGTACCGCCCCCGATCCGACGGGCTTGGCCGCAAACTCGCGCGAAAGCTCGCGCGCGAAGACGTGATGGGCTGCAGCCTTTGCTCCAGACGACTCCCGGTCCGATCGGCGGGCAGGAAGTCGCAGACGGCGCCGTTTTCCGACGGCACTCGGTTTGAACAGCTCTGTTGAGATTTGGTTTGGATGCGGGGCACGGGAGCAATCCGCCGCACCTTGCAGCAACAAATTTCCCGCCGGCGCATAGATGGGCACGGCCTGCGGCGCTCAGTTGCGGATAGGTTTGAAGTTTGTCGAAGCGGCGGGCTTCAAACTCCCTGGGAAACGCACGTGATATCACGTGATACACGATCCACTCCCGTCACAGCCGACGCCGATCTCTTGGCGAAAACTCGCGAGAGAGCTCCGGAGTGGAAAAACCTGTTCGACCCGAACAAAAAAGACAAACGCTCACTCGGCCGCGCGCTCACTAACGCACGTGCCTTAGTCGTCCGCGACTTTGGCCTTGCTACTCCGGAACCCTCTGGCTTGACTCCCCTACGACTTCCGCAGAATGCCAGCTACCCACGACCTGTGGGCCCCCCCTCACAGCAGCAAATTAGTAAATTTGAAAATTAGCGATCTGTAAACTATGGAAGCGACTAAACCGGCCTACCTCTAAAGTATTAGGTCAGGAAATATTACAGACCGCAACTCTAGAAAATATTTTGGAAATCCATAACTTAACCTCACCCGGCAACTTGCGTCAAACCCAGAAACGTGATCGGGATCGAGCTCCCGCTATCCCGTTTCGGCGTGGCGATGGGTCGACGCCAACCACCGCTTCGTCGATCTTGACGTCGCTCGGCAAATGGCGGTGAAGTGGGCGGAGATCGTCTGAGGACCTTAGCCGCTCCGGTGGCGGGACAAGTAGACAATAGGAGCTTCGAGACGGCTCCGCGAATTAATCCGCGGCACGAAGAATGGCATTGCTGAACGTCGCGCAACGTCAGAGCGAGAGATGGCAATTTCACGGATGACCACGGGCAAGCGACTTTGCCTGAACATGATCGTCAAGAACGAGATGGCGAACCTGCAGCGCTGTCTGGGGGCGGTTGTCGACCACATCGACTGCTGGGTCATCGGCGACACCGGGTCGACCGACGGGACCCAGGATTACATCAGGGCTTTCTTCGCCGATCGCGACCTGCCCGGGGAGTTGCATCAGTTCCCCTTCGAAAATTTCGAGCAGGCCCGCAACGCCGCGCTCGATCATGCATATGCTTCGTCGCTCGTCTATGATTATCTGCTTTTCGACGACGCCGACATGGAGTTGGTCGTCGAGGACGCGGGCTTCCGAGCGCAGCTCGACTGTCCCGGCTATCGGCTGCTCCAGCGATCCGGTTCCGACCTCGCCTATTGGAACACCCGCATCGTCAGGCGCGATGCCGGCGCCCGCTACCGTGGCGTGACGCATGAATATCTCGACGTTCCCGGCGACGTGAAGGAACTGCAGGGCGTTTGGTACAAGGACCACGCCACCGGATCGAACCGCGTCGACAAGTTCGAGCGCGACATCAAGCTCCTGCTGGAGGCGCTGGAGAAAGACCCGGAGAACCACCGATACTGGTTTTACCTGGCACAGTCCTACCGCGACGCCGGACGCACGGCCGAGGCGGCGGTGGCCTACGCCAAACGCGCGGCGATGGGCGGCTGGGACGAGGAAGCATGGAACGCCCGGCTGCAGGAGGCGCGCTGCCTAAGAAAGCTCGGGGACGACGCAGGCTTCATTCGCCAGGCGCTTGCTGCCTTCAATCAGCGCCCGCAACGTACCGAACCCCTCTACGACCTCGCGCGGTTCCATCGCGAGAAGGGGATGAATGACGCCAGCGTGCTGTTTTCGGAAGCCGGTCTGGCGATCAGGAAACCGGAGCAAGACATCCTGTTTCTCGAGGATTTCATCTACACGACGGGCCTTCGCGAGGAATACGCGATCGCGGCAAACTACGCCAGCGATCCATTGCGCAAGGACCGCGGGTTCGCAGTGTGCAATTGGCTGGCGCTGAGCCGCAGCATCGCCGACGGTTCCCGCGATCTGGCGCGCTCCAACCTGTTCTTCTACATCGAGCCCGCCAAGACGATGATGCCATCGTTCACTGCGCAACCGGTCGCCTTCGTGCCGCCCGAGGGCTATCGGCTCTCAAACCCGTCCGTGGCTCGCTGGGACAACCAGATCGTAGTGTTGCAGGGGGCCATCACCTTGGCGGCGGCGGAAGAGGACCTCCGGGCTCGAGCGCCGGATCGAGCGGCGGTGCACACACGCAATTTCTTGCTGCGCATCGACAGCGAATTCGGGATCGCGTCGGCCGACGAGATTTCACAGCCGACCGACTTGCCGCGACCTGCTTACGGCTGCGGCCTCGAGGCCATGCGTCCGTTTGCCTGGGAGGGGCAATTGTGGAGCAGCGCCTATATGCGCGCGTCGGCCGCAGAAGGCGAACCGGTCATCGCGCGCATCGACCATGGCGGGCCTGCACCATACCGGATGACTGACTGGCGAGTGCTCCGGCCGATCGGTGCGAAGATGAACGGCAACAACTGGCTCCCCCTCGTCAAGCCGGCTGGCATCGGCACCGACCGGGAGCGGCTGCAGTTCCTTTCTGTGGGTGATTCCATCCGCATTGTCGGCGATCAAGGGCAGACGATATCGGAAAAGCCGTCTTCCGTCGCTGCCGACGAGCTCAAGGGAGGCACCCAGGCGATTGCCTTCGAAGGCGGATGGCTGACACTCGCGCACGAGACGCGGGCAAGGCCGGACGGGGCTCAGCCATACTGCCAGCACCGCTTCGTCTGGTTGGACGAAACAGGTTGCTTGGCAAAGATCAGCCGGCCGTTCTTCTTCAATGAAAAGGGGGGTGAATTTGCCGCCGGCCTAGCCTGGCACCCAAAAGACGAGCGCCTGCTGATTTCGTACGGCGTCGCCGAGAGCGAAGCGTGGATCGCCGCCGTCGATGCCTCGGAGGTAAGCTCGCTGCTGGAGAGGACCGACTATTTGTTCGCAAGCGAGGCATATTGGAGCTCACTTGCGACGACGTCGGCGGACGGTGCGACCATACAAATTGTGGCGGCTCAGCAGCGCAAAGAACCCGGCGACCTCCATCAACAAACCCGGCCTGACAGCGGACTCCCGAAGGAGGCGAGCAGGATTGTCCTCTCCGGCAATGCGAAGGGCACAGAGGAGGTCCTGCTCGAGCTGGCGCCGTTCCTTCGCTTCGCAGACTCGCCGCATGAGCGTCGCGATCAATCCTGGGCGTTCGATAGCCGGATAGCCCCCTTCCTGGACAGGGGAGATGCCGCGCTGCCTCAGATCCACTGCTTTTACGAGGTGCTTTCCGACACTGCGAAGCATCTGACCTTGATTGCCGCCACCACGTCGATGCGCGCCGCAGGCCATCCCGTGAGGGTCTGGAGCTACTCGCCGAACAAGCTTCAATTCCTCGTGCCGCTCGGCGTCGAGGTACGCGCCGCGGATGACGTGATGCCGCGCAGCTTGTTCGAGCGAATGGTCGCCGGCTCCGAGATCCGCTATTTCAGCGACGCCTTTCGCTACGCCGTGCTTTACGAACATGGCGGGTTGTGGATGGATTGCGACGTGGTCATGCTGCGACCGTTTCCGTTCCGCGGCGATTACTTTTTCAATCTGCAATGGCGCGGCGGGCACCAAGGCCACTTCGTCTGCGGCAACGTCATCTATGCCGAAGCCTTCAGCCCCCATTTGAGAGCGCTCTACGAGATGTCAATCGAGCGGTTCTTCGGTGAGAGCGGCAAGGGATTTGGCGAAATCGGCCCGAAACTGCTCTCCGACTACATTGCTTCGGATCAAGGCGCCGAGCTGCGCGATTGGGTCTTCGGGCCGATGTTCTTTAACGCGATCGATTGGACCGAGATAGGCGAGTTCGAAAAGCCGCTCGCCGATTTGGCTGTCTATCTGAATGATGAGCGTGTCTTCGGAACACACCTGTGGACGGCACGAAATGAGGCTCGCTCGGGCGAGGAAGGAGCGCCGCTCATCTCCTTGCTGGTCGAGCCGCTGCGGAGCTTTCCCACACTCATCGATCTTGCTGATCGCTTCAACACCGACAAGAACCGCCATACCGGCAACCGGCATGCTTACGCACGCGTCTACGAGCGGCTGCTGTCCAGCCGGAGACTTTGCATGCGGAGGCTATTGGAGATCGGCCTTTGTCGCATCGCCGCGGAAGGCGACCAGTCCGAGACGCCCTCGGTCGCGCTCTGGCAATCCTATTTTCCTTACGCCGAGGTGATCGGTGTCGACCTGACGGATTTTTCTCAGTTCAACAATGAGAGGTTCAAGTCTTTCGTCTGCGATCAATCCAAGCTGGAGGATCTGCGCTCGGTCGCGGCGAAGCTGGAACCGGGCTCGCTTGACGTGATTATCGACGACGGCAGCCACGCCTCGTTCGACGAGCAACTGACGCTGCGCGAATTCTTCCCGCTGCTCGCAGAGGGTGGATGGTATTTCATCGAAGACCTCGACTGGCAGCCAACAAGCGAAAATGCCGTTGAAATCACACTCACCAAGCATCTCTTGCGAGAAATCCAACAGCACGGCACGGCCCGATCAATCGACCCGGTCGGTATCAGCGACCTTGCCGATCAGTTCGCCGAAATCCGGTTCTTCGACAGCCATTTCGAGCTTAGCCAGGCAAAATTGCTCGGAGGGCTAGTGGCGATCCGCAAGCGCGGAGGCGTCGGCCTTGTTCGATGAGCGTCACAGGGCGGTGCGGTCGGGTTCGGGCGAGTCCAGCCGTTCAGCGGGAGGTCGCTTAGCGACTGCGTCCAATCGCGGACCCCTTCCTTGAAGATAGCGGTCTACACCATCGCGTTGAACGAAGCCGCACATGTTGAGAGGTGGGCAAATTCGGCCGTCGGCGCCGACTATCGGATAGTCGCCGACACCGGCAGCACCGACGACACGGTATCCCGACTGATCAACGCCGGCGTTACCGTGCACCGGATCGCGGTCCGCCCATGGCGCTTCGATGACGCCCGAAATGCCGCCTTGGCGCTCATCCCCGCCGACGTCGACGTGTGCTGCACGATGGATATGGATCGTTTCCTCGAGCCCGGCTGGCGCCCCAAGCTGGAGGCGGCCTGGAGACCCGAAACGACAGCCCTCTATTGCCAGACGATCTATAGAGCGAGTGTCGACGACCCCAGACCGTTGCGGCAATGGGCCACCAAGAATTTTCACCATCGCTGGGGATATCGCTTCAAGCGCCCCGTCCATGAGGCCCTCGTCTTCACCGGAGAAAGGGAGGTGGTCACGACCAGCAACGACCTGGTCATGTTCGAGGTGCAGGACCTGGCCAAGCCAACCAGGAGCAGCTACCTGCCTCTGATGGAGGTTGCCTACAAGGAAGATCCCGACGACGCACAGATGTGTTTCTGGCTCGGGCGGGACCTGATGTGGGCCAACCGGCCCGACGAGGCCGTCCAATTGCTTGAGCGCTACCTTGGCTTGCCGACAAGCACCTGGGGCGAGGAACGGTCAGAAGCGATGCGCTACATCGCACGCATGATGCCGGACCAGAGATTGGTGTGGTTGGACAAAGCGCGAATGGAAGCGCCGCATCGGCGCGAGATCTGGGCCGACCTTGCGGAGGAACTCCACGGCAGGGCCGACTGGTTGAATCTGTTCTGGGCGTGCAGCAACGGAATCGAAAACACCCGTCGCACCGGAAGCTATCTCGATGACCCGAACTGCTGGGGCTTTCGGCTGTTTGATCTGGGCGCCATCGCCTCATGGCACCTGAATGCGATGGACCGTGCTGTGGAATGGGGGCAGATGGCGCTCGAGCTTGACCCGGGCAATGAGCGTCTCAGGAACAACCTCGATTTCTTCATTCGGCGCCGGCACGAAGATCGAGCAGCGCCGCTCGGCGAAGAAGGTGTTCGGTGAAGGCTATCGGTTGCCTGATGGGACGGACTGGCCGACTGCGGTCAACGCCAGCCTGTCGCTCACGTATTGATCCGTACCGATTCCTCCGGCCGTTCGTCACTGATGACAAGCGGCGGCAAGCACACATAGGCTTTGAGCGAGGGCATCACGCCCGCCATGATGCAATCGATGCCTGCATTGTTCAGCCTTAGGCCGAAGCCTGCAAAATCCACGATCATCGGCCGTATCGGAAGGCACCACTCCAACAGCGCGCGCGCGCCACGTGGCGAGACGGAGTAACAAACCGTGCCGAGCAGATAGCGCGCTCGAAGCAGAGCAGGTTCGATTTCCGCCTCCTGGAAGTCAGCAATATGCGTCATGACTTCGCCCGGAAAGAACTCCAGCCTGGCACCGGTTCCGCCAGGAAGGGCATCTAGCCAGGCATAGCATCGCAGACTTGCACTCCACAGGATGAAATCCCAATCGGCCGGGATGTTCGCCAAGAGCGCGTTCGTATGTCGTTCGAACTCGCGAGAGAAGATCGCATCATCTTCGGCAACCGTTATCACCTTGTGCCGACCGACGGCCTCTCTCCAGAGCGTCACGTGCGAGATGGCGCAGCCCAGACTCCCAGGCGCATACTCCAAATCCGAACTGATAACCCCACGCTCTATCAGCTTGTCGCGGTCGATGGATTTTCCGTCAAATCCGGAGAACCTCCGGACTTCCGGCAGGTGCGAGTTCAACTTGCGAAATTTATCCAGCCGCCCGACACTTCGATCGAGATTGATTACATAAATCTCCGACATGACGCTTTTAGCCCCATTTTGGCGATGGTTCGTCCATTCACTCACTTTGCATCGAGCGAACCAGCTTGCGCCCCGGCCTCCACTTGAGAGAACTTCAAGTCTAGCCGGATCGGTGGTAGCTGGCGAGACGGCTTGGACCAGGCATTCGAACTTTTGGAGGATTTGCGTCCGGCAACTGGAGAGGCTATGAGGCGCCGAGATTTGGCGGTTGGCATCATCGTTGCGGCAGCATCGGCTACCGCAATGGCAAAGTTTTCGGCCATCCTGGACCCGGGCTATGCAGCTATGCCATCCCCCCGGAATAAAACACCCGCGACGCTTCTGTCCGCCCCGCTCGAACTCGCGGGCAATTGGGGCCGCATGCTCCCGCAAGCGGCAGAACAGGTCGTTGAAAAGGCGCGGCGCGCCTGCCTAGACGGCGTCCGACTGCTGTCTGATCGCCAGCCGGCAAGGCTCCGCGTCGACCGCCATGGCACCGGACAGCCGGCGATCTGGCTGCATCCCGACGGCAGCAGTATGGCCTGGATCATTGTCGACATCGGCGAACGGGACTGGTCGAAGCTTGCCTACCAGTTCGGCCATGAACTCGGCCATGTGCTTGCCAACAGCTGGCAGGCCGATGCGAAGCCGGCACCGCCTTGCCAATGGCTGGAGGAAGCCATGGTGGAGGCCTTCTCGCTGCGAGGCCTGGGACGCCTGGCGAAAGACTGGAAACAGGACCCGCCTTTCGCAGGTGACAACGCTTTCGGCGATGCCATTGCCGAATATCGTGGGAACATAATCAAACGCTATACCGCGCTCGCCGACAGCCAGGGACTTACCCGAGATGCTGCGACGTGGTTCGCCGACCACCGAAACGAGATCGAAGTTCCAGGTCTCAATCCGTTCGCGCAAGCAATGTGCCCGACCATTCTCGCAGAATACGAACAGGTTCCCGATTGCGTTGAGGCGCTGGGCGCGCTCAACCGCTGGCCTGGCCGCAGCGGGGTTCCAATCGCCGAATATCTCCGCCGATGGAAAAAGAGCTGTACCGAATTGGACGCCTCGCCGCACCTGCCGGTCCGACTCCAGCAATTGTTGCATGTTACCCGGGAGCGACGCTAACCAAAGCTCGGCAATGTGGCGGGAATCTTGTGATCGGACACATACGGGGGCCTGCGCGGACGCTACGGGTCTCCAAAAAAGCAGGGACGAGAACGCCCAAGCCGGCAGTTGGTCAGCGGCCGTCTGTATGTCGTGGCTGATGTGGAAGGGATTGTTGCTTGGCAGCGTCCGGATCGGTCTCCTTCGCCTTCGGCTCGGAGTGTCGCCGACCATATACAAGCCTGAACACAATCGCGAGATAGCCGACCTGCAACAGAAGCGCGGCTAGGAGGCTCCAGGCAATGCTCATCCAGACGGACCCTGTGACCTCATAGGCCCAGGTTCCGACTACGCTCGACGTGATAAGCATTCCGACCAGAAACTGAGGAAAGTACATCTCCCCAATCCTGCTTCCAGGCACTCGAGGCGAAAATTTCACTATTTTAGCAATCGAGCAAGTATCGCCATCTGTACCAATTTCGACGCAGCACCGAGTTTCTCATTCGAGCAGCACGGTAACGGAAGACGCTGGAACGTCAGGTCGAAAGCTTAGAGGATGACGTGTTCCTAGGAGAATTCCGAGTTGGAAGGCGAGCGGATGTCCGGCGGGGTGGCGATATCAAACAAGGTCGCCAGCGCGTACACACCCGCCGGGGAGTGAGCGACTGACGAAGATGTGGGGACTTTTGCGTGGGCCTTTCTGCACCGATTCCTGCCGCAGTACGCCGTTCGTTTCGCTTTTCCATTTTCTCCCCCGAAACGAAGACGTAAGGCTTACCCGCGAACCCGCCATTAGAAGGACGCAAAAAGGCGGACCAGGGAATACCGGGTCCGCCTTGTCTGCCGACGGGCTTCGGGGAAGAAGGCTGGGTTCGACAAACTATCCGAGGCAATCTCAGCTGGACAATGAGAGAATTCTTGCGGCCGCGCGCCAAGCTGGCCGGCTGGTGGTGGTGGCGGAAAACCACACCGTCATAGGCGGACTGGGTGAAAGTGTCGCCGCATTGCTTATGCGCGAGGGCGTGACACCCGCCTTTCGGCAGATCGCCCTTCCCGACGAGTTTTTGGACGCCGGTGCTCTGCCGACACTTCACGATCGGTACGGCATCTCGACAACTGAGGTCGTGCGCCGTATTCGCGAATGGACGGGTAAGTGAGGCACGATCTCGGCTCTGCTCTTGATGACGGTGATCGGCAGCCGTAACGCCACCAGGAGCGATTTCGATCAGGTCGCCGCATCGATCCGGGACGGCGAAATACCGATTACCAGGCTCGTGACCCACCGGACCACTCTGGCCAAGAGCCCTCACGACATTGCGCGCTGGTCACGCGAGAAGGCTGGGCTGATCAAGGCTGTCATCGCCGTCCACGACAGGTCCTGACCAGCTGACGTAAGGGCCAGCAGTCTCTTGCGAGCGGCGCCTTACCCATTTGGCGCTGTGCGAACGGCATCCGCTGCGCCAAGCCCGACGACCGGGATGTCCCGGTCATCACTTCCGAGACAGTCTTCCAATCTTCAAGCCGGGGAGGCGTCGGGGAGACCAGCGAACTCAGCGCTGTTGCCAAAAATATGCTCAACCTGGTCGGGAAGCAGAACCCCCGCTTCTTCAACGACTTGGCGTAAGGTCCTCTTCCCTGCCAAAGCGCGCTTGGACAATTCGGCTGCTTTGCCGTAGCCGATCAGTTTTGCTAAGGGCGTTGCCAGAACGAGGGATTGATCAAGCAGCGCTCTGCAACGATCAAAATCGACTTCGATCCCGTCCACGCAGCGCTCTTTGAAAATCCGCATTCCTCTCGTCAACAACCGCATGGATTGCAGGATGTTCAAGACGATCACCGGCTCCATTGCATTCAACTGAAGCTGGCCCGCGCTTGCGGCCAGTGTCACGGTAAGATCGTTGCCAATCACCTGGAAGCTGAGTTGGTTCACCATCTCAGGAATGACGGGATTGATTTTACCCGGCATGATCGAAGAGCCGGCCTGCACGGGTGGCAATCGAATCTCGCCCAGTCCGCCAAGCGGCCCACTGCTAAGCAGGCGCAAATCGTTGCAGATCTTGGTCAGCTTGACTGCGATGCGCTTCAGCATGCCCGAAAAGGAAACGAAGCCGCCGGTGTCCGACGTTGCCTCGATGAAATTACGGGCAGCAACAAGCTGAATGCCTGATATTCGCGACAGATGACCGCAAACGATGCCTGGGAACTCGCGGGGCACGTTAATCGAGGTGCCGATCGCCGAGCCCCCAAGGTTGATTTCCAACAACAATCTCGCGACCGACTGAAGTTGGACGATATCTTCGTCGATGAGTTCAGCAAAGGCTTCGAACTCCTGCCCAACTGTCATGGGCACCGCGTCCTGAAGCTGAGTTCGGCCAACCTTGAGCTCATTCGCGTGCTGGAGCGCCTTGGCGCGAAACGCATCACGCAAATTGACTTGTGCCGATACGAGCCCGTCGCAGGCCCGCAAAACCGTCAGACGGATTGCGGTCGGATACACATCGTTTGTCGACTGGGAAAGGTTTACGTCGTCGTTGGGGTGCAGCCTTGCGTAATCGCCAATTTTGGCGCCGAGTTTGATCAGGGCCAGGTTGGTCACAACCTCGTTGACGTTCATGTTTGTCGACGTACCGGCCCCTCCCTGCATCATGTCAACCGGGAAGTTTTCTTCGATCCCCTTCAGTTCGATGATATCGTCGCACGCATCTGAGATAGCCTGGGCCTTTTCGGGCGAGAGCAGTCCGAGTTCCATGTTTGCAAGACAAGCAGCCTTTTTCACCATCGCCATCGACTGGATGAACTCGGGAAAATCCTTCAGCCGCAGCCCGGACACATCGAAGTTCTGTTCTGCTCGACGGGTGTGCACGCCATAGAGCACGTGGCCCGGTACAGCGAGCGGTCCGATCAGATCCGTTTCGATACGGTCGGCAATCATGGTTGCTAACTCCGCTCAGCCAAGACCTCGGGCGTCACCCACACAGGTGCAAGATTCACAAGTCTGGATACTAAGATGAGGTCCTCACGACCGGCTGATGACGGCGCCAGCCTTGATGGCGAGCGCCGCGATAGTCAGTGCCGGGTTGACGGCCGCGGATGTCGGAAGCACAGAAGCGTCGGTTATATAGAGGTTTGCAATTTCGTGGGAACGGCAATCAGGCGACACAACCGACGTCTCCGGATCGCTTCCAAGCCTGGCAGTGCCACACTGGTGCGAAGTCGTCTTTCTGCCGAAGGTTCGAGTAAGAACGATGGGGAAGCCCGCCCTTCGCATCACACCTCGCGTCCTGCGGATCAGCAGCTCGTGCGCTCGCATGTTGCTGCGAACCCAATGCATGACGATGCGGCCATTCTGAACCGTGACCCGGCTCTCTGGATTGGGCAGGTCCTCGCTGGTCAAGAACCAGCCATAGCAATTGCGGGCTATCAGCCCCGCCAGCCACCGTGGCAGCAAGGGCGCGTTCGCCTTGAGGATGTTACCCGTGATATGTCCAAGCAATTGCACGTTGCCAAGCGGGAAACCTGTTTCCGGCTCGGCGTTATAGAAGTCGTTGAATGCCAGGGTCTTCTGGTAAACCGACGTATTGGCCGATCGCGGATCGATCGCCAGCATGGCGGTGGTATTGTGGTTCATGAAGTTGCGGCCGAGTTGGTCGGAGCCGTTGGCCAGCCCGCGCGGATGTGCGGCATTCGCCGAGCGCAGCAAGAGCGCCGCGCTCTGGACCGCGCCGGCCGCAACGGCGAAGATACCAGCGCTGATCCGCCGCTCAACTCCATCCTTGAAAAACACCGCGGCAGTCACCTTGCGACCCGTCGGATCGGTTTCCAGCCGTACGACACTGGCCCCGGTCACGAGACTGACGTTGCTGCTGTTCAACGCGGCAGTCAGCGGTCCAACTTCGGCGTCGATCTTGCCGGAACCCGTGTTGGGAAACGCATCCCAACCGGTCTTTGCGCGGCGAAGCCACTCATTGATGTCGATAGCCAGGGGAAGGCTGGCTGGATGGATCCCCGCCTCTTTCAAGCGAGCGCGCACGGCCGCTATGGCCGGCTCGTCGGGTACCGGCGGAAAACGGTAAGGACCGGTGCGCGGCGGCTCGGTGGGATCCTGCGTGGGGTCACCCCGCACCTTGAAAATCGCCTCGGCTCGCTCGTACCAGGGCTCGAGCTCCTCGTAGGTGATCGGCCATCCAGGCGAGGCGCCGTCCATGTGCGGGCGGGGCGAGAAATCCTCAAGCCTGTAGCGGTACATCACCGCGCCGAAGAATTTGGAATTGCCTCCAACATAGTAATAGTTGCCGGGCAGGAAAGCCTGCCCATCGTCGCCGAGCCACTCTTCGGTCGAACGGTAGAAGCCCTCGAGAAATATCGCCCGGTCGTCGCGCGCCTGGGGCGCGTCGCGCAGGTGCTCGCCACGTTCCAGAATCACGATGCGCCTGCCGGTGCCGGCCAGGCTATGGGCCAGGGAAGCGCCTCCTATGCCTGACCCGATAATGACGATATCAGCTGTTTGATCCACGTCGATGCCTCAGTCTATGCGTTGCTCATTGTCGGCATCGAACAGCACGATCTTGCCAGTATCGACCGCGAGGGTCGCCGAAGTGCGGGCTGCCACGGCCCTTGGCGGCACACGAGCTGTGACTTCGACCCCGCCTGCCTGGAAAAGAGCAAGCGTATCGGGGCCCGTAGGCTCGACAACGTCGATGTTTACCGTGACCGCTTGCGCGGCTTGCTCGCCGGCGACGCTGAACAACTCCGGACGAACGCCCAGCAGAATACTGCGCCCAGCGTATTTGGCTGCCGCTTGTGAAGACAAAGGGATGCCTGAGAGGCGGGCAGCCGCCCCACCTGGGACGTCGATCACCGCGACTGGCCGACCGTCTTCCACGTCAAGTCTCGCCGGAATGATGTTCATGGAGGGCGAGCCCACGAACTTGGCCACGTATACGTTCGCCGGCCGGTCGTAGACCGACTGCGGATCGTCAAGGTGCTGGACCACGCCGTCCTTCATCACGGCAACGCGCGTGGCGAGCGTCATGGCTTCGATCTGGTCATGCGTGACGTATACGATTGTGGTTCCCAATCGTGCATGAAGACGCTTGATCTCGGTTCGCATGTCGACGCGCAACTTGGCGTCCAGGTTGGATAAAGGTTCGTCGAACAGGAACAGCTTGGGTTGGCGCACGATCGCGCGCCCCATTGCCACGCGCTGGCGCTGGCCTCCCGAGAGTTGCGAGGGCTTCCTGTCCAGAAGATGCGTCATCTGGAGCAGGTCGGCCGCCGTCTTGACCGCTTTGTCCCGCTCGGCTTGCGGCACGCCGCGGATCTTCATGCCGAACTCGATGTTCTGGCGCACGGTCATCGTGGGATAGAGGGCGTAGGACTGGAACACCATGGCGATATCCCTGTCTTTCGGCGACAGGTCGTTGACAACCCTGCCGGCGATGCGGATTTCGCCACCTGAGATGTTCTCGAGGCCGGCGATCATGTTGAGCAGTGTGGACTTGCCACAACCCGAAGGGCCGAGCAGCACCAGGAAGTCGCCGGTGCCGATGGAGATACTGACCTCCTTCAGGACTTCGAGGTCACCGTAGAGCTTGCGGGCCCGATCGATTTCAAGCGTTGACATAGCACTAGCCTTTCACGGCGCCGGCGGTCAGACCGCGCACGAAGTAGCGTCCCGCGACGACGTAAACGAGAAGGGTGGGGATGGCGGCAATCATGGCGGCCGCCATGTCGACATTGTATTGCTTGCGCCCCATCGTCACGTTGACGATGTTGTTCAGCGCCACGGTGATCGGCGATGATTGCCCTGCGGTGAACGACACGCCGAAAAGAAAGTCGTTCCAGATCTGCGTGAATTGCCAGATGCAAGAGACCACGATGATGGGAAGCGCGGTCGGCAACATCACTGAAAAGAAGATCCGAAAGAACCCAGCTCCGTCGATTTGAGCCGCGCGGGTCAGTTCGTCCGGGATCGTGATGAAATAGTTCCGGAAGAACAGGGTCGTGAAGCTTATGCCGTATACGGTGTGAACCAGCACGAGACCCGGAATGGTGCCGGAAAGGTGGAGGCGACCAAGCAGCTGCGCCATGGGCAAGATAACGGCCTGGAACGGCAGGAAGCAGCCGAACAGCAATAGTCCGAATATTGCGTTCGCCCCGGCGAAACGCCACTTCGTGAGGATATAGCCGTTTATCGCGCCTATCCCCGTGGACAGGATGACGGCGGGCACGACCATGAGGATGGAATTGATGAAGTATGGCCGCAGTCCCGTGCAGGCCGTACCAATGCAGGCCTCCTGCCATGCCTTGTTCCAGGCTTCGAAGGTGATCGCCTGGGGCACCCCGATGAAGGAGCCGCCATAGATTTCATCCAGCGACTTGAGCGAGGTGACGATCATCACCCAAAGCGGCATCAGGTAGAAGGCGGCGAGCGCGATCAGCGAGCCATAGATGAACAGGCGACCGATCTGGTGTGAACGACGCGCCGAGCGTGCTTCAGTGCGCATTGCGGTCCTCCCTCAATTCCGAATAGAGGTAGGGAACGATGATGGCGGCGACCGTCATCAGCATCATGATGGCGCTGGCGGCACCTACGCCCATCTGGTTGCGCCTGAACGTCGCGGCGAACATGAAGGTCGAGGGCATTTCGGTGGCGCTGCCAGGCCCGGCATTTGTGAGGGCCAGAACCAGGTCGAAGCTCTTGATCGAGATATAGCTCAGTAGGACGATGACGCTCAGGAATGCCGGGCGCAGCATCGGCACGATGACGCCGAGGTAGATTCGCGGCAGGCTGGCTCCCTCGATCTGCGCGGCCTTGATGATCGAAGTATCGATCGCTCGCAGCCCGGCCAGGAAAATGGCCATCGCGAACCCCGTCGATTGCCAGACCGCTGCGATCACCACGCAGTAGATTGCAAAGCTTGGTTGTGTGATCCAATCGAAGACAAAACCGGTCCAGCCGAGCTCGTTGACGACCTTCTGCAGGCCGAGGTCCGGGTTCAGGATCCATTTCCAGGCTGTGCCCGTGACAATGAATGACAAGGCCATGGGATAGAGGTAGACGGCTCGCAGGAAGCCCTCCGCCCTCACCTTCTGGTCGAGCAGAATCGCGAGGAACAAGCCCAGCGCGATGGTGATCGCCAGGAACAACGCCGTAAAGATGAAGAGATTGGCGACTGCAGTGTGCCAGCGCGGGGTCGACCACAAACGGACATATTGCTCGAGCCCGACGAAGTCGAACTTCGGGACCATCTGGGACGAAGATAGCGAGATCCAGGCCGTCCAGACTATGAAGAGATAGACGGCAATCAGAACGGCCAGCAGGCTGGGCGACAGGACGAGCCGCGGCAGCCATAGGTCCAATTTGTTTTTGAACGACATGGGACTGACCAACCTCGCTATTGCCGAGCATTGTTGCGGACGGTGTCCCCGCCGGCACGATTGCCGGCAGGGCTTTGGTGGCCTGGACTAGCGGGCGTTGTTGATCCCATCGACCAGGGCCTGAACAGCATCCTTGGACGACATGTCGGTGACGAAGAATTTGCCGACGACGTCGGTGAAGACGCCGGCGAATTGAGGCTGGGCAGCAAAGCCTTCCGTGAGGCCGCCGAGCATCGTGCCGTTCTTCACCGCCGCCTCGCGGTCAGCATAGCTACGCTTCGCGCAGTCATCGAAACTGTCGACCGGAACGTCGGAGCGAGCCGGGATCGAACCCTTGATCAGGTTGAACTGCTTCTGCACCTCGGGATCCATGATCGATTCTGCCCAGGCGTCCTGGCCTGCTGTGGTCACGGCATCATCGACCTTGAACATGCCAAATGCGTCGATCACGAACTTGAAGTTGGGCTTGTCGGTCGGCGTTGGGAAGCAGAGGAAATCGACGCCGGGCTTGAGGCCCTTGGCAAGGAACTCGCCTTTGGCCCAGTCGCCCATGACCTGCATGGCGGCCTTGCCATCCGCGACCATGCCCGTTGCGACGGCCCAATCACGCCCGGTGAAGCCGTCATCGACAAGTCCGCGGACCTTCCTAAGCTTGTCGAACGTCGCGATCATTTCGGGGCTCGAAAGAGCGCCCTCGTCCAGGTCGATGACTGCCTTCTTGTAGAATTCGGGCCCGTTCACGTCGACAAGGATTGCCTCGAAGACCTCGAGGATCTGCCAGCTCTCGTCACCCATGGCGAGCGGGACCACACCGGCGGCCCGGAGCTTGTCTCCGTCGGCGATCAGCTCATCCCAAGACTTCGGTTCCTTGACGCCGGCCTTGTCGAAAACGGCCTTGTTCGCCCAAAGCCAGTTCTGCCTGTGCATGTTGATCGGCACGGAAATGAAGTCGTCTCCGTTTTTGACGAATGCAAGCAGCTGCGGGGCGAGCGCCTTGTCCCAGCCGTTCTTGGTGTAGAGATCGTTGAGAGAGCGCAGGACGCCCTGCTTGCCCCAGTCGAGCCCTTCATAGCCAAGGAACTGCATCGTTGCCGGGGGGTTCCCGGCGGCAAGACGCGTGCGCAATGCCTGCAGCGCGTTGGCGCCGCTGAGACCGCCGACCGCGCTATCTTCCCAGGTGTAACCCTTGGAGGCCAGCTTATCGGTGATGACCTTGAGCGCTTTGACCTCGCTTTCGGACACCCAGTGATGAATGCCTTCGACCTTGCCCTTGCTTTCGGCCATTGCCGCAACCGGCATGAAGGCGGTCGAGGCGGCTAGGATGGTGGTGAGCTTCATTGTAGTTCCCCTTGTTGCTTGCGTTGGTGGCTTGATGATCCGGCTCGATCCTGTGGGGCGCGTGCCGGGGCGTGTTGCGCATCAGAGCGGTTCGGCTGCCGATGCGTATGGAACATTGCGCCGGCCATAGCGGCGGACGCGGATGTTGGACTGCTCGGCATGGCCGGCGAAACCTTCCATGATGCAGAGGCGCGAGCTGTACTGGCCGACCAAGGCGGACGCCTCATCGGTCTCGATCCGCTGGTAGGTGCAGGTTTTAAGGAACTTGCCGACCCACAGACCGCCTGTATATCGGGCTGCCTTGTTCGTAGGCAGCGTGTGGTTGGTTCCGATCACCTTGTCGCCGAAAGAGACGTTGGTGCGAGCGCCCAGAAACAGAGCGCCATAGTTCTTCATCCTCTCAAGGAAATAGTCCGGATCACGTGTCATGACCTGCACGTGCTCGGAGGCAATGCGATCCGCTTCCGCCACCATCTCATCCAGCGTGTCGCACAGGATGATCTCGCCGTAGTCTTCCCAGGCTTTGCCGGCGACAGCCGCAGTCGGCAGGATTTTGAGCAAACGCTCGATCTCATCGAGGGTATCGCGGGCAAGTTTCTCAGAATTGGTGATCAGAACGGCGGGAGAGTTGACGCCGTGCTCCGCCTGGCCAAGCAGGTCGGTCGCCACGATCTCACCGTCGACACTGTCGTCGGCAATCACCAAGGTCTCGGTCGGACCGGCGAACAGATCGATGCCAACTTCGCCGAACAGCAGCCGTTTCGCTTCGGCGACGTAGGCATTGCCGGGGCCGGCCAGGATATCCACGGGAGCGATCGTCTCGGTGCCATAGGCCATGGCCGCGATCGCCTGGACACCACCAAGGCAATAGATTTCGTCCGCGCCCGCAAGGGCCTGGGCGGCGACGATCTTGTCGGCGATCTTGCCTCGAAACGGCGGAGCGCAGGTGATGACGCGTTCGCAGCCTGCCACGCGAGCGGTCAAGACCGTCATGTGAGCAGAGGCAAGCAGCGGATATTTGCCGCCCGGTACATAACATCCGACATTCTGGATCGGTATGTTCTTATGCCCCAAAATTACGCCTGGTAGCGTCTCGATCTCCAGATCGCGAAGTGTGGCCCGCTGGGCTTCGGCGAATTTGCGTATCTGGACCTGGGCGAAATCGAGATCCTCGCGCTCGCGTTTGCTCAACGCGTTGATGCATCCGTCAATCTCAGCCTTGGTCAGGCGATAGCTGTCGCGGTCGAACTTGTCGAAGCGGATGGACAATTCGCGCACTGCCGCGTCGCCCCCTTTCTCGACTTGCGCCAGCAATGCCTGGACCGTCGCGGTGACTGCGGGCTGGCCATCGTCTGCGACACTGCCTTTGGCGGGCTTGACCGTGCGTATCATGGCAACAACTCTTGGTTTGCGGGCGCTTGCGCGCCGCATCATCAATGTGGTGGATGGCGAAATGCGAGGGCGGCGCATGACCAACCCTCGCGTCAATTTTGCTAGAGGTGCTGTTCGCGTGCACGCATCTGGGCGTAAGCAGCCTGCTCTTTTTCGTAGTAGGCTGGCGACGGGAAATCCCACCAGCCGGTGGCGAACGGCCCCGCAGCGTCACGCGACACGATGACTTCGACGAGAGCGGGCCCGCCGCATTCCAAGGCTGCCTTCAGGCTGCTTTCGAGATCTTCATCCTTCTCGACTTTCCAGGCCTCGAGCCCGAACGCGCGCGCCGAAGCCGTGATATCGGCCGAATAAGGCTGACCATTGCCTGAGTGATGGTTGAATTCGGAAGCAATGTGACGGCCCATGAACTTGCGCTGACCGCCTCGGATCGACATATATCCCGAATTGTTCAGCACGAGGAAGACCACATTGATGCCGTTCATCGCGGCAGTACCCATTTCGGGCAGCGACATCATGAAGTCACCGTCGCCAACGATCGCCACGACTTGGCGGTCCGGGCATGCGAGCTTTGCCCCCAACGCCGCCGGCACCGCCCAGCCCATTGGCGAATAGGAGCCCGAGGTCAGGTGGGTGCGAGGCTCGTAGACAGGGAAGCTTTGCTTCACCGAGCCCTGGGTATTGCCCGAACCGACAACCACAATACCGTTGCGATCGAGTACCTTGCGCAAAGCGACCAGCGGGCGCTGGGAGGTGAAAGGCGTTTCGCGGCTGTTTTCGCGCGGCGACACCTGAGCGATCCAGTCCGCCTTGGCCTTCTGAACGTCGGCCAGGAACTGCTCGCGTTTGCCCAGAGCCTTCTTAGCATCGCCCTCCGAGATGAGGGCCAGGATCGCCTCCAAGGCCACCTTTGCGTCTGATACGATCCCCACCTCGGTCGGATAGGTCTTGCCGATCTCGCGCGGGTCGAGGTCAATATGGATCAGCTTACCTGGAGGGATCGAGAACGAGACGCCCTTGGCGTAGGAAGATGCCGACCAGTCGGTGAAGCGGCAGCCGACCGAAACGACCACATCTGCGGAAGCAGTGATCTTGTTGCCGCAGGTCGTGCCGGTCTGGCCGACTGCTCCAATGAAGAGCTCGTGATCTTCCGAGATGGCGCCCTTGCCGTTCCAGGTGATCGAAACGGCGGCGCCGACGCGCTCGGCCAGACGCGTCAGTTCGCTCGACGCGTTGGCCGTGATCGCACCGCCACCGGCGACGATGACCGGGCGTTCGGCACTCAACAGGACCTTGACCGCGGCCTCGATCCCGCTCGGATCGGGATAGGCCACGCCAATGGGAAGGCGCTTTTCTAGCGGATGAATGGTGACATCGGCCGCTTCGACCTGAACGTCCATAGGCACCTCGACATGCACGGGACCCGGGCGGCCGGTGAGCATGGCGTTGAAGGCGCGATGCATAATGCTCGGCAGGACCTGCACGGACTGGGCTTGCCATGCCCGTTTTGTCACCTGCTCGGTGATGCGCGGGAAAGCATTGTCCTGTTGGCGCTCGATCTCCTGCATGGTGCCATGGCCGTGCATGTAGGTCTGTGGCGAGCCGGAGACGTAGAACAGCGACGTGGAATCGCAATAGGCTGTGGCGAGGCCAATAATTGTGTTGGTCGCACCTGGCCCGACCGATGTCGAACATGCCATTGGCCGGCCGCTTGCTCGGAAATAACCGTCCGCCATGTGAACGGCGCTTTGTTCGTGCATGACCTGGATGAAGGGCAATTGCGAGCCTTCCTCCAGGAAGGCATCGAACAGAGACCAGATGCCATGGCCGGGAACACCAGCCACGTATTCGACGCCATATTCCTTGAGCGCTTTCGCGACGATCTGCCCGCCGGTCAGTTTCATTGTTCGACCCTCTTGTCTTTGTTGGCGAGGCGATTGTGGATATGCTCCTCGTCCATGCGCCTAGTAAGCAGTCATCTGTGGCTGCGCGACAAGTTCGCAGGGTAGCTTTAATAGACGCGATGTGACGCGCTAAGAAAGAAGCATTGCGACATATGGGATCGGTCAGTTCCCGTGGGCTGCGAACTCAGCCGCATAGCGGGCTCGTTTTTAATTGGAAGCCATTTTGCCCCCTTAGCAGCGAATTTGGCGCAACGTGACGCGACCGGAACCTTAGGTCGCGCACGAATTCGGGCTGCCGCGCAGTTCCCCCTCGGCATGCGATAAGTCTTGATTGCGCGGGTAATCGGCTCGCGATGGTCAAAGCCATGAGCAACCAGAGTGGTTATCGGCCTGGCGCCGCAGAGCCAGCGAGGCTCTATGCCACCGTCGTGATCCGGCAGGGACCTGGCATTGGACATAATCCGGTAGTCAAGCGAGGGGCACAGCAATGACGACGAAGCGCAACCAGCTAATTCTGCATGCTCTCGTGGCGCGACACGGCACGCTGGCCCTAGATGTGGATATTGCGCGCGAGCTCGGCTTCGACGGACTGGAAGCCTCTGGGGCCAAGATCCGCGCTTTTCTGGATGCCGGGTTCACTGTCCAGGAGCTGCGCCGCTTGATCGATGACATGTTCATTCCAGGCATCGGATTTCTTCTCGATGTCGAGCGCCACGGCAATGCCCGCAAAGCATTGCTGAAGGACGCGGAAGAGTTGATAGAACTCGCCGTCTCGGTTGGAGCGAAGGGCATTCAGGTCATCACCGGTCCAATCAGTCTCGCGGCTCTCGATCCCGAGGCCAGCAAGAGGCACCCGGATCTTTACCGAGGCGTCGTCGGGTTGCCGATCGAGGAGCAGATCGACATCACGGCGTCCGGGCTGGCAGCCGTCGCCGACCTCGCTGCCCAACGCAAGCTGGTCATCTACCATGAGGCGCTGTCCTGGACCCCACTCAATACGATTGACAGGCAGCTTCTGACCATAAGGAAAGCTGCACGCGACAACATACGTCTCGTCGTCGACTTTTGGCACTGTTACACCTCAGGCGATGGCCCGGACCGCATTGCGCGCTTGGACAAAGACCTCATCTACGGAGTGCACATCTGTGACTCTCTTGCGTTCACCGGCGGCATTCCTAACGAGCCTGTTCTCCGCGATGTCGAAACGGGCAAGGGCGTATTGAACCTGAGAGAGTGGGTGGCTGCAGTGAAATCGACCGGCTACGACGGCTGGTGGAGCTGCGAGCTGTTCTGCAACAAGCAGCATCAGATGGACAGCTACGATGTGGCGCGCGATCTGAAAATCCTGATGCAGGATCTCGTCGCTCGTTAGTCATCCGGCGAGATGGACGCAAGGCCCTGCGAAGGACCTATCGCAGCCTTCAGCCAATGTGGTCGATAAGCGTGCCTTGGCGGCGAAACGGTTCGAGGGTCTCGGCATCAAGCTGGCGCCCTGCGAGTATATGATCGATCGCATCAGGTCCCGAAACCCGAAAGGGGGCGGTTTTCGCGATGCTCTCGGCCGTAGCGACAACTACTCTCGCGGCGCTTCGGCGGCACATAACGCGCTTGATTTCGGCGTCGGGAAGGTCAAAGGCGGTCAATCCGACGGAAGCATGGACCGCGCAATCGGCGACAAAAAACATGTCGGCGTTGAACTGCTCCAATTGCGAAAGGGCGGTAGTTCCAACAGAGCATCCCTTGTCCTGGTCGTACAAGCCGCCCAAAAGAACGACGCTCGCTTGACGATGCCCTTCCAGCAGTCGCGACAAGTAGGGAATTCGTCACAATCGTTAAAGACATGTCGCGGGGTAAGGCGCCGGCGAAGGCAACACTGAGGGCTCCATGGTGCATCATGATCGTTGCGCCGGATTGTACGAGTTTCGCTCCGGCAGCAGCCAGCGGTGCGAGATCCATGGTCGAGGACCTCGACCGCTCGGGCCCGGTCTTGGCCTCCGATGCCTTTGCCAGCGCTCCGCCATAGACCCTGCGGCAAAGTCCGGCTCTGGCAAGATCGCGTAGATCGCGGCGCACAGTGTCTTCAGAGACACGAAATTCAAGAGCCAGCGCGTTGGCCAGGACCTTGCCATGCTCCGACAGTCTGTCGCGAATGATCGCTTGGCGTTCTTCAGCAAGCATTTCCAAACATCCTTAGGACCCGGGCAACTTTCAATTCGGTTCCAGCCCAGCGGATATAAATCCCAAGCGCCTCATGCCGCAATGTCGTCGTGAACAGACATCACGCTTGGCCTACGACAGGGGCGCGCGCTGCGGGCGACGACGCCAGTCGATCCTGCCGGCAAGCTTTGGAATGTACTTCAGGATCGGTAGAACCGGCTCGCGACCAATCCGCAGCTCATCGTGCCTGACGCCCCCGCTGCATGCAGGAGATGCTGCGCTTTTGGCATGGCGCCGGCGCGTCTTGTGGAGCGACTATGATGTCGGTGCGGCTATCGCGATAGAGCGCTCGGCCCTCATTCCGATCGAACGGCATCAACGGTCGCATCACTGTGCGTCACTGATTGGAGCCGTGCGAAATTGTCGCTCGATTGAGCGAGTGGGAGGATGCCTTCAATCGTGACGCGGGCGCTGCCGGATTGAGCGACGCGCGACGCCTGTCTTTCCAGACCCGATGAGAGCCGGGCCAAATGCGCAAGAGTACCCCATGAACCTCCTGACAGATGACATCCCCCGCAAACGTCGCCTTCGCGCGGGTATGGTTGGAGGAGGACGAGGTTCCTTTTTTGCAAGCCGGCATCGAACTGCCATGCGGCTAACCAATCGTTTCGAACTGGTGGCAGGTGCGTTCTCGTCTGACCGTCACGCCTGCATTGAAGCCGGCCAGGCCCTAGGAGTGGCTTGGGACCGCACCTACTTCAGCTTCGGCGACATGGCAGCGGCGGAAGCGGCGCGCGATGATGCCATCGAAGTCGCGATTATCGTTACGCCCAACCATCTCCATTTCGAGCCGTGCAAATTGTTTCTCGAAGCGGGGATTCCCGTCATCTGCGAAAAGCCACTGGTCCACTCCTCAGAAGAGGCGCGCGAGCTCCAGCGGATCGCTGCCGCAAACGAGACGTTCTTCGCCGTAACATACACCTATACAGGCTATCCAATGGTCCGAGACGCCCGCGCTCGCATCCGCGCGGGCGAAATCGGCCAGGTACGCTTCATGCATGTAGAGTACTTGCTGGAATGGTTGGTCAACGACCCCTCGAAGTTGGGCAAGGGCGGGGTATGGCGCGGCGACCCGGCAAAGGCGGGACCGACGGGCGCGCTGGGGGATATCGGAACCCACGCCTTCAACATCCTCGAATTTGTTTCCGGACTCCGGTGCACCGCACTCAACGCCAATTTGATGCGAACCGTCGACTCCTTCGGGCTAGACGACACTGACGTGATCCAGTTGGAGTTCGAGGGCGGCGCCAACGGCCTCTTGTGGTCCTCTCTTGCCGCTCCGGGCCACCGCAACGGCCTGCGTTTCAAGATCGTCGGCTCGAAGGCCACCATCGAGTGGCGGCAGGAGGCACCGGAGACACTCACTGTGTCCCGCCTCGGCGGAGGCGACCTTACCTATCGTCGCGGCCACGGCGACATGTCCTCGGACGCGCAACTTGCGACAAGTCTGCCGGCGGGCTCTCCTGAAGGCTACCTCGAGGCTCTCGCGGTTCTATACAGCGATTATGCGACTGCGCTTGAAGCCGGCCGAAACTGGCGAGGTGCGCTCCCGGTGCCAATCGCAGACGTTTACGAAGGGCTGCGGGGCGTTCTGCTTTCCGAGATCAGCGTCAGTTCTTCAGCTTCCAAATCGTGGGTTGCCTTCCCCGGCTCCGAGCAGACGAGCCAATGATCTTCTATCGATCTTTGCCAAGGTGACACATGTCAAAGCTACCGGACTCATCATTCTTGCACCGTCTCGCTGATTTGGCGGATGCCGAGACGCTGCCCCGCTATATGGTCGACCTTGCCGTCGATACCAAGCCGAAGCCCGGATATAGATTCGATCCGGTGACCGAGGCTGATCGAGAAGCAGAAATCGCGTTGCGTGCCGCCATAATGGCGGAGTTCCCGGATCACGCTGTACTTGGCGAGGAATTCGGCGAGACGGGCGGCGGCGACTGGCGTTGGGTGCTTGATCCCGTGGACGGAACCCGACCTTTTATCTGCGGCATCCCCGTTTGGGGAACGCTCATCGGTCTGACGGTTCGCGGGCGCGCCGAGATGGGGATGCTCAGCCAGCCCTATATCGGCGAACGGTTCTGGGCGGACGCGACAGGCTCATGGCGCCAGCGCGCCGGTGAGCCCCAGCCACTCAGGACGCGTGGCATCGACACCCTCTCCGACGCCATTCTCCACACCAACTCCCCCGAACATTTTCACGGCGATCTCAAAGCTGGCTTCGAGCGGCTGAACAGCGCGGTCAAGATGACCCGGTACGGTGGGGAATGTTATGCCTTCGCCATGCTAGCGGCGGGCCGGATCGATCTGGCGGTTGAACCTTCCCTGCAGCCCTACGACATCGTCGCGCTGATCCCGATCATTGAGAAGGCAGGTGGTGTGATCACTCGTCTCGACGGCGGCCGAGCTGAGGAAGGAGGCCCCGTCCTTGCCGCCGCGACGCCGTCGCTGCATCGGTTGGCACTGAATGAACTCGTCCTGAACACCTAAACTGCAAGACATTCAAGCGATTGAACGGGTAGCGTGAAAGTCGGGTTCGCCAAAGCCGAATATAGGGCCGACGAGTAATGCTCTTAGTCGGTTCGCATTTCACATCTGGATCATGTCCGAACCGTCGCCCAGATATTGCAGCACTTCCCTCGGGATGCCTGGGTCGCTCCTGTCAATCACGGTAAGTTCCTTGAGGTGACTGCGTTGGAGCAGGCCCGGCCCCTTGTAGTGCAAGGCGACCTTCGTCGAATAGGGCTGTCGGAAGGCATTGGCGGCAATGCCACTGGCGATGCCGAACATGAAACGCTTCGCATTTCGCTTGACCTGGGCATAGACACCGAAGGTGAGCTCATTGCTCTGGATGCCTTCGAAATCGGCCGTAAACAGCCGGTCCGCAACTGGGAAGCTGAACCCGTAGTACTTGAAGACGTATTCCGTTCTTCCCGGCCGGTCGAAGCTCGGGAACCGCTCGATATAGTAATGCTGGAGAAAATTGTTATTTCGATAGAGGCAGAATGCCGATTTTAGTATGAAACCTTTATAGATCGATGAAAACTGATATCGGTCATAGACACCCAGGATCTCCGAATCCTGCACACTACCGTCGAAGACAATATTCGAGAGGAAGTTGACAAACTCCGGCAGATGGCGCGCCGTGGACATCGCATGAAAAAAGTTGCCATCAATGAGCGTCCTGAACTCCTCGGGGTCGGAGAAGAGGATCGGAACGCTCAATCCGAAGAAGTTAGCGATCGTGCGCAGATTGGCGCTGGACGGCACATGGGCGCCAGAGAGATATTTGTTAAATTGTTGCCGATTGACGTTTAATTTGCGACAAACAGCGGCGACAGACCCGTGGCGATCGCACAACGTCCTCAAATTTGCCGCGAGCGCGGCGGTATCCCCCGCGATGTGGTTCACCTCGATCGCCTCCCCTATGACGCGAACAGACGCTATCTGTACGTCAGTTTAATGCAGACTTCAACGAGATGCGAAGTTGGCTGCCAGAGGCGAATGCGCCCATACTTGGGGCCAGATCAGGAGCGCCCGGCATGGCAATTCACGGCAAGACTGGGTGGTCAGTTATGGGGACCGGCACCATTGCCACGGAGCAGATGGTCGCGGGCATCAGAGCGCAGGGGCATACTCCGTTGTGGGTGGTCAGCCGCCGAAAGATGGATGCAGCTCATTTCGCTCAGGATCTCGACATTCCGCAATGGACGACCAACCTGTCGGAGGCTCTCGGCGATCCTGACGTCGAGTTCACCTATGTCAGCGCGCGATTGAGGCGGCGGGCCCACTACATCACTGCTGCGGCGAAAGCGCGCAAGAACGTCCTTTGTGACGGACCAATCTCCGAAAACAGCAAAGTAGCCGCTGAGCTTGCGCGTCTGTGCGACGCCGCCGGGATCGTGCTTGCGGTACATCACCCGTTCCGTGCGTCGGCCATACACCAGACCATGCGCAGGCTGATCCTGGATGGTGACATCGGGAAGGTCCAGTCGATCCTTCTTACCCGCGAGGGACCGTACAAGCCCGCAGCCAAGCGCAGAAAGGACGATCTCGACAGCGAAGGTGACATCTATCTCGACATGTCCGTTGACGACATCGACCTTGCAAGATTCCTGACGGGTGGAGAACCGCGTGAAGTTTCGGCCATTGGCACTGTTGTCGATGGCAGACCCAACCAAATTTCCTATTCGTTTCAACTGGACGATGGCAGCCTGTTTCATGCATTCGAAAGTTTTGCGATCGCCGATCTGGAAAGCACGGTTGTAGTGGCTGGAGATCGCGGCACGCTGATCGCCCACGGTACGCTGAATGGCAAGGCTTCGGGTACGCTCATGCGTCGGCACGCAGCCAGGAATGAGCTCGTGCCGGTTCGCGACGGAGATTCGCATCTTGCTGCAGTCGAGGACTTTGTCAGCGCCGGGGAGCGCAGGCTGACTTGGCTGGCACGGGGGTCAGATAATGTCGCCGCCCTGCGCGCCGCGGAGGCTTTGGCTAAGGCCGCCTCGAAGCGCCGCACCGCCACAGTTCAAGGAGGTCAGCCAACGAGGGGCCTCCTTAAGCGAGATCAATCTGCACAGGATGCTGCGGGCCAGTGACCCGCACCAGAAACCAAGGAGCAAGAGCGGCCTAGGCGTGCCTAGTGTCACGGGATGGCTTTCCCGAATACCCCATTGCACGGGATATCTGCCCTGCGATCTCGGCAATTCGCCCTCCGGTCGAGGGGACATCCTCGTCAGTAACGCGCGCGATTGGTCCACTGATGCTGATGGCGCCGAGCGGGCGCCCCGATTGATCGAAGACGGGTGCACCGATGCAGCGTCCTCCTATGGCGGACTCCTCGTTGTCGATCGCATAGCCCCGCTCCCGGATAAGTGGAAATTCGGCACGCAATTGGTCGACTGTGGTGAGGGTGTTATAGGTGTAACGGGGCAGCCCCGGCTGCTTCAGCAGCACGTCCACTTCATGCGGATCAAGCCAGGCGAGAATCGACTTTCCGAGGGAAGTGGCGTGCCATGGGTTGACTACTCCCACGGATGCTCCCTGACGCAACGTCTGCATGGCCTCGATACAATCCACGACAACAACCTCGTGGCGCAGCCAAAGTGCGAAGCTTACCGTCTCGTTGAACTGTTCATGCAAGGTTTCCAGATAGGGGTGGGCTACCGTCCGAACGTCCCTGCGGTGGAGTGATTTCTGCCCAAGAATATAAAGCCCAATGCCCAGGACATAGCGATTTCCATTCACCTTTTCGATCAGCCCATGCCCGACGAGACTGGCCACATAACGTGACGTGGTTGGCTGTCCCAGCCCGACCTCGCGCGCGATCATCGACAGCGACATGGGCTGATCAGAGCGCTCAAGAACGCGCAAGACTGCAACCGCCCGATCGACAGCGTCGAAGCGGGCACTTTTTTCCTCGTCGGTGAACAGGTCGTTTGGCAAGATCGTTCCAGCGAATCCCGTGGCAATCGCCCCCTTGGTGCTCCAAGTCGAACCGGTCGTCAATTAAGTCGCGGCGCGGCGTCCAACAGCATTCTTGTGTAAGAGTGCTTTGGCGAACGCAGGACGTCATTCGTTCGTCCCGCCTCAACGATGCTCCCATCCTGCATGATTATGATGGATTGTGCAATTTCGGAGACCAGCGGCAGGTTGTGGGTTATGAAAAGCATCGCAAGGCCGTCCTTCTTCAGATCGAGCAGAAGCTCGACCACGGCCGCCTGAACAGACACGTCGAGAGCCGAAGTGATTTCGTCGCACACCAGAAGCTTCGGTTTGACCGCGAGCGCGCGGGCCACGGCCACGCGTTGACGCTCACCTCCCGATAGATCGCCCGGGTAAAGATCGGCAACCCGTTGCGGTAATCGAACCCGGTCAAGAAGCGACCGCACTTCGGCACCGACCCTTGCTTTGTCAGCCAGCCCCGTCAGGCGAACGGCGCGGGCGATGCTTTGCGCGATCGATTCCTTTGGGTTGAGCGAGCGGTCAGGATTTTGGAAGACGATCTGCATGGCGCTCAAATCTGCCTTGGAGCGCCTTGAGACGGCGAACGGCATCAAATGCCCCTCGAACAACAAGCCGCCCGAAGCGTTGCTGTGCAAACCGGTCACGCATCGGCCCGTAGTGGTTTTGCCGCTGCCGCTGCCGCCGACAAGGCCGACGCACTCGCCTTTGCGGACCGAGAATGAAACGCCGTGCACGACCTCGACGTGGCCATGGGCCGCGCGCAGGTTCTTCACCTCGAGGACGCTCTGGATTTTGGCACCGTCGGCCTCGGACGCCGCCGCAGGACCATCGGTTACCAGTCGTGGAATAGCGTCGAGCAGCATGCGCGTATAGTCGTCGCTCGGTGCCGCGAAGACTTGCCTGCGGCTCCCCTGCTCGACGATCCTTCCAGAAAGCATGACGGCCACCCTGTCGGCCACGACGTTCACGACCGCAAGGTCATGGGTGACGTAGACCACGCTGGCGCTGCTGGACTTGACCAGCCTCGCTATCAACTCAAGGATCGTTTGCTGGGTGGATACGTCCAGGCCCGTGGTGGGCTCATCCATCACGATGACCTGCGGAGCCGTGACGAAGGCCATGGCAATTGCGATGCGTTGCAGTTGACCGCCGCTGAGCTCGAAGGGATAGCGTCTCAAAAACTTTTCATCGTCTGGGAGATCGACGCTCCGCAACGCGTCACGCATCAGTTGCTTCATGCCGGTGCCCGAATGGCCGTGCGCCGCAAGAAGCTCGGCCATTTGCTTGCCGACTGACATGCGGGGACTGAAGCTCGTGGTCGGATTCTGTGGAACCAGCGATACTTTGCCGCCCTGGAAGGCACGTTGCCTCCGGCCCGAGAGTGAGAGGATGTCGGTGCCGCCAATCAAAATGTTGCCGGAGGAAATGCGCATTCCCGGCCGCGCAAAGCCTAGCAAACTCAAGGCGACTGACGTCTTTCCAGATCCCGATTCACCGATGATGGCCAGGACTTCACCCCGCTTCACATGAAGGGAGACGTCGCTGACGATTTCGCGGCCATTGAGGTCATGCATGAAAAGCGATTGCACAACGAGCGGGATTGCTTCGGTCATTTCAAATCTCTTTCGACCGACCGACCGAGCGCGCAAAGCTGTCGGCAAGCACGTTGACGGCAACGGAGAAGGCAGCAATTGCCAGAGCTGGCGCGATTGCGATCCATGGCGAGATCGTGATGCCAATCCGGTTTTCGCTGATTATCAGACCCCAGTCGGCCGCCGGCGGTGGCAGGCCCAGGCCCAGGTAGCTTAGCGAAGCGTAGAGGATGATCGACCCGCAAAGTCGGACCCCGAAGTCGGCCAGGACCGGTGTCAGCACGTTGGGCAGGATGTCAAGGAAGCAGATTGCGGCCCAGCTTTCCCCGCGCGCGAAGGCAGCTTCGACGTACTCGTTCTTTGATATGTCCATCGTGATCAGTCGCACGATACGGAAGATGCGGGGTGAATGCAGGATCACAATCCCTATGATGACTGTGGGCAGGCTTGGCCCGGTCGAGGCGAGAAGGACGAGAAGAAAGATGGCCGGCGGGAGCGCGTAGATCACGTCGGAAATGGCAATCAGAAAAATATCCAGCGGGCCTCGCCGCAGGCCCGAGTAGATGCCAAGCGGCACCGCGACTACATAGGCCGCCACGGTCGCGCAAAGCGCGACGACGAGCACAGTCCTCCCGCCATAGAGAAAGCGACTGAAAGTGTCGCGCCCCAGGAAGTCGGTTCCGAGCCAATGCTCGTGGGTTATGGTCGCGAAGGGAGCCCCGACGATTTCATCGAAGGCGTACGGACTGAACAATGGTCCGAACGAGGCGAGGGCAACGATGATGACGACCAGGACCAGAGCGATGCGAGCTGCTGGCTTCGCCAGGGTCAGGCGCAGGACGGAGTGGCGCATACGGTCAATCTCTCCGGCTAGGTCGTACCGCGCGCCACGCGCAGCCTTGGATTAAGAAGAAGGATCAGCGCTTCGGACACCAGGTTGATAAGCACATAGGTCGCCGTGATGATCAGCGTGATGGCCAGCACTGTCGGCATGTCTCGGTTGATAACCGCTTCCGAGAGCGCGCTGCCGATGCCCGGCAGTTGAAAGACGGACTCGGTGACCACCACTCCGCCGGCCAACCAGGCCGCATTCAACGCGATCGTCTGGATGCTGGGTGTGATGGTGTTGGGAAGAACATGACGTAATAGCACCCGCACGGGGCTTATGCCCCTCAGCCGTACCATATAGATGTATTCGGCGTTCAACACTTCGAGTGCCACCGCCCGCACCATGCGTACGACCTGGGCCAGCGTTGTGCCGAGCAGGGTCAGGACCGGCAAAATGAAAAGGGTCGATTGAGATGAAAGCGGAAGGCTGTCGTTGATCAGCGAAACCGGCGGCAACCAACGAAGATAAACCGCGAAAAGCACAATCAATACCGTGCCGATTACGAACTCAGGCAGGGCAACGGTCACGATTGTCGGAACTGATATCAGGTGGTCGGCCAATCTGTCTTTGTAGATCGCCGCGGCAACGCCGAGCACGAAGGAGAGCGGTATCAGCAGGAGCAGCGATGTGACCGTCAGTATCAGGGTGTTGACGGCCCTCGGCCCAATCGTCTCCCAGACTGGCCGGCCGGACGGAATTGACCGGCCGAAGTCGCCGGTGAGTGCGCTCCCGATCCAGCTGGCATATTGCACGACGGCCGGCCGATCCATGCCAAACTCGCGCCTGAGCGCCTCCACCGCCGAAGGGTCCGCCTTGGCACCGAGCGCTGCCCGGGCCGGATCTCCCGGCAGATATTGGGTCGCGGCAAAGACGACAATGGAGACGGCAAAAAGAGTGACGACAGCCAGGACTATTCTTGTCAACAGAAGCTGCAGCAAGGGTTTATTCAAGGGGTCTCACCTTCAGAAAAAGGGAGCCGCCGCGGCTTGGCTGGCCACGGCGGCTGCAGTTTACCCGAGATAGACGCTTTCGAACTGATAATAGCCGAGATTTCTCTGGGTGGAGGGAACGATATTCTTGACCTTGGCGCTGGCGGCGTCGAGAAGATCACGGAAGCCCCAGATGATGTAAGCTCCCTCGTTCCACAGGACCTTCTGAGCCTCCACATAATATTCGCGGCGCTTGGGGCCATCGAACGTGGTTCTTGCCTTGCTTACCCACTTGTCGAACTCGTCACTGGTCCAATCCGGTTCGTTCCAGTAGGCACCCCGGGCATAGCCTTGGCCGAACTGGGATTCGAGAGTGTGCTGTCCCCAATCCGAACTGCCCATCTGCGTCTTTTTGAAGTTCGGGCCGGAATAGTAGCTGTCGGGCGGCACGACCAGAAGTTCGATGTTGACGCCGATCTTCTTGGCCTGGTTGGCGATGAGCGTAGCCGACGCCTGCATGCCTGGAGCGGCATCCGAGGTGTAGAGGGTGATCGCCTGGCTATTGTCAAAGCCCGCCTGCTTGAGCAGCGATTTCGCCTGATCCGGGTCGTAAGCGCGTTGCGGCAGTTCGGAGGCGTAGTCTGGATCCGTGATGCAATGCAGGTCGTTGCCAATCCTGCCATATCCCGACAATGCGTTGTCGAGCAGTTGCTGGCGGTCGATCATGAGCCGGAACGCCTGGCGGACGCGCACGTCCGTAAAGGGTTTCAGGTTCGTCATCATGAATTGGTCGGTCGTGGCACCGCTCTTCGAGCGCAGCAGGGTGAGTGCGGGATTTGCTTCAATCAGGCGCGCAAGACTTCCATCGAGCTGAGCCACGGCATCGACTTGGTTGGCCACCAGCGCATTCATGCGCGCGGTCGGGTCGTTGATCGCGATGAATTCGACCCCATCGAGATATGGCTGGTCGGGCGTGCGATAGTTATCGCTGCGTGCCAGCGTCACCCGCTGACCGCGGGACCATGACACAAACTTGAAGGGCCCGGTCCCGATCGGCTTGTCGAAGTCGGTCGTGCCGTCCTTCATGAGGAACATGACCTTGCTGCCCAGCACTTGCGGCAGCAGCGCATGGGGCTGCTTCAATTCGACTTCGACCGTATTGGCGTCGAGCGCGCGTACCCCTTTCGGCTCCATGAGCGGCGCCAGGTTGGGGTAGGCATCGGCCTTGTTGTCAGAATTGAGGATGTACTGGATGGTGTAGACGACGTCCTTGGCCGTGAAAGGCGCGCCGTCATGCCAGACCACACCTTTCTTGAGCTTGATTTTCCAGACGTTGCCCTCGGCGTTGTGAGTGAAGTCATCCGCCAGCTTGTTGTAGAGATTGCCATCCTTGTCGAAGTCGGTGAGCCGGTCGAAGATCGACTGGGCGACGGCGAAATCCATATCGCCTGTCGAGATGAAGGGGTTGAGCGACGATTTCGCCCCGGCTGCGCCTAGACCGACGCGGAGCGTCCCTCCCCGCCTCGGTTCATCGGCCAGGGCCGGGCGAAGCCCCGCCCCGGCAAGCATCATACCGGTGCCCAACAACAAGCCTGTCTTCAGCACATCGCGCCGCCCGATAAGCGTCGAATCTGCCTTTGGGCGATTTATGTCCTTGCTCATTCCACATTCCCTCCTGTTTAGATGGTTTTCTTCGGCTTGTTCATTCAACCAATGGACGGAGCGCTCGCGCCTGGCCACGGCTTAGGCAAGCAGTCCAGCAAGCTTGAGGGCCTTCAGGATGTTTTCCTGGTCCTGCTTGGCCAGGTTGCCATTGGGCTTGCGCGGTTCACCCACCTTGCGGCCTTGAGCGTTGATGGCAAACTTGATGCGGGCGGGGAAATTCACGCTCTTGGTCATCTCCCGTGCGAGCGGCGCGATCTTGTCCGTCAGCTTCCGGCCAAGGACGTAGTCGCCCGCCGCGTGGGCGGCGAAGATCTCCCCGTACTGTTTCGGGATGACGGTGTTGATGCCGGAAATCGAGGCCTGCGCCCCAAACAGAAAGCTCGCAATGTTCACGCTGTCCGCGCCAGCGGCAATGGCGACCCGGTCGCCGACGGTCTGGACGAGTTCCGTCACCGGCTCCAGCGCCACTTCCTTCACGCAGATGACTTCGGGCAGCTGGGCTACGCGCTGCATGACGGCAGGGGGGTTGAAGAAGTGGTTATAGTAGATGATGGGTAGAGAGGTCGCCGCCCCAACATCCTGGATGAACTTCTCCAGCCCCTCCCCCGATGGGGTATTATAGATTGGCGGCCCAAGCATCAGCGCACAGGCGCCGGCCTGCTTGGCTAGCAGACCACGCTTGATGGCGTCGCGGGTTGTGGTTGTGATTATCCCTGCGATTACGCGCAGCTTGCTGTTGGCCGTGGCTGTTTCCACCAAGAGCTCGAGTTCTTCTGCGGAAAGCTCATCCCCCGAACCTGTGCTTCCGCCGACCACGGCAAGGCGAATGCCAGCGCTTTCCATGAACCGAAGCTCACCCTTGAAGAGATCCAGGTCGAGATCACCATCGGGTCTAAACGTCGAAACGAGCGGCGGGATGATCCCCTTGATCTCGTCCTTTTGAAGCACAGTCGCCATTGCAGTTCCTTATTTCACCTAGTGAAAGCCACTATTACTGAATGAACATCCTGCGAAGCGCGGAGCTTGTCAAGGGCATTTCGCAATGACGGCGCTGAATGACCGAGACAGGCTTGCTGCGCTTGGTTTTCAGCCCCCCGAATCCGTTCGCTGGTCAACAGGCATCTTCGTGCGGGGAGCAATGAAGCCGGCCATAATGCGACGCGGTCGGAGCACCGATCTTGTGGCGCAAGACGAGAATGCACACAGCGGGGTCATGGCATGAGTTGCGCGGGCTTGGTGGCAACCAAATCCCGCACTACACCCTTTGCGACCTTTGCACTCCTGGCGCGGCGATCGCGCTTGTGCTCAAGGCCCCGTACCTCGGCCGATCCGTAAGGATCACTGTTCTTGCGACCTGGAAACAGGCCACCCCCGTAACGCGACGGCGTGACATCCGTGACCCCGATCACAGTGTCCTGCCCCATCCCGCATCACCGTCGGCGTCTGGCAGGGAAAGCGATGCGGACGACGATAAAGGACGGTCAGTCGCTGTATGCCCGACCGAGATCGATGATATGAGACGAACTGAGGCAGCTGTCCTCAACGGCCAAAGTACGGTCAGCTATTGTCCGTTGCGCAGATCGCTGATCTTGGCCACAGAAAGCTGGACGTCAGAGAAAACAGCCGTCGTCCCCTCGCCCGTCGGCGATTGAACGCCAAGTCCCATACGCACCGGCCGCCTTGCTACACCGGGCAGAGTGAACCAGCGCAGGAAATTCCAGTATTTGCCGTCTTCCGAAAAATGGAACGCGACCGTCTCGCCATCGCAATAAGCACGCAGCCACACGTGGGCGCCGGAATGACGAGGACCGTCCGAGTCGTCGGATGTGCCGCGCGTCACCACGCTCACGATGGTCGGCTTACGCGCGGCAGAAAATTCGAAGGCGACCTTTGCCCAATTGTTGTCGTCACATTCGATGAAGATCGCGCCGGCATCGTAAGCAGAGGCGAAGTCGACAGAGACCCTGGCAGACAGCGCAAAATGCTGCTCGTCGATCTCGCGCACCAATCGCGTGACATTCGCGGCCCGGCTTTTGCCGCTCGGGGCGAAGAACCAGTCCGTGTTCGCGTTGGCCCGCAGCCGCACCGAGGCGTTCTCGATTGCCGCGGAGCCGTTGTCAGCCCCCTCAACGCGCATGCTGTCGAGCTTCATGTTTTTTCCTTCACTTCAACAAATTCCGCCGAGAGCCGGCCGGTTTTGACCGGCTTAAACAGCGCTGAGAACGGCACTCGGCGCCAATGCTTGATACCGCCCGCGAAGCGCGCCAAGGATCGCCGAATTCAGGGGTGGAGTTCTATGGCGAGCCACACCGAATCGGTATCCGCGTAGTAGCGGTGCCATGGGTAGGCCCACTCATTCTTGCCGCTGACCCTGCAGAAGGGGTCATGCGAATAACCGACCGGCATCACAACGTCTTCATAAATTGTGGTTTCGTCACGAAGTCGAAACTTCTGCATCCGGCCGGAGCCGTGGATTTGCGTGTGTGTTTCAAGGAAGCGATGCTCATTGTGAATGAAGCAGTCAGTGTCTCCCGGCGACCACCAAAGGTTCAGCTTGAGCGTGAACGTCTGCGGGGTGCCGGGTGCTGCGCGCTCGTTGGTGAATACCAAAGGATCGGTGCTGACCGTGCCGATCTCATCCTGCGGGGAAATGAACAGCGGCGTGTCGCGTGGGAAACTTTTGATTCGATTGCCAAGCCAGTCCCAGCCGCGGAACATGCACCCCCCGAGATTGGTGGCTTTTCGCACCTTCAGAAGCGCCGCCCGTTCCGCGGATTTGATTTGCCCGCCCTTCAGCCATGTCGATTTCCAGGCAGGCACGATCGCCGGATGCTCATCTCCGGTGATCATCGCGCTGGGGCTGACATTCACAACGACAGCGTCTTCAACGGGATAGTCGTGGACATCTTCGACGAGCTTGGCGAAGATGAAGTCGTCGGCAAACGAAAGGTCTCTCGTCTGGTTCGGCACGGTTTTGTCGTCCATCATCAGGTTAACCTGAGCCCGACCACACCACAATGCGGACGCCAAAAGAAGTGCGCGTCTGGACGATTCTTGTCGTAACTTGACGTCAATTCTGCGCCATATTGCGAAGTGCGCCGGTCCCGGTGGGTAAGCCGGCAATCGGGTGCCTTCGAAAGACTGGCTCTCAGGGCGCCAGCAATGCCAGGCAAAGAGTGACCTCACCACAGCGAACTCTCTCGCTCGGCGCGTCACATTGCTTCCATGTTCCATGCGTTGCGAACTTGTAATGAGCTCTCGATGTTTGCCTACTGGGCGAGATTGGCAGAGGCAGCTTCGACATTGCGTCGTATCGATGATCGAACAGGAGATCTGCCGCGCCAAAATCCGGCATGAACCCGACCTCAGGCTGGAGCTCGATCAGAGGATCTCGACCCCATGACAAAGTATGGCTCGGCCCTCTTGGGCATCCGACCGCGGGATGAAATTGTGCAGACCAACTGTGACTACATAGTCGTTGGCGGCGGCTCGACTGGATGCGTGGTTGCCGCGCGGCTTTCGGAAGATCCTGATGCCTCGGTCTTCCTGCTGGAGGAAGGCCCACGCGACTTCAATCCCTACATCCATATCCCGGGTGCCTACTATAAGACCGCACAAGGGCCTCTATTGAAAAGGATTCCCTGGGAACCAACCGCAGCCCAATCCCGTGTCGAGCAGCCGACGATGGTCCAGGCCCGGGTGCTGGGCGGCGGCAGTTCCGTCAACGCGATGATCTATATCCGCGGCGCGCCATCCGACTATGCGCGGTGGGAAGCGCTCGGCGCGGATGGCTGGAATTATGATGATGTGTTGCCCTACTTTCGGCGGTCGGAAGACAACAACCGGTTCTGCAACCAGGCCCACGCCGTAGGGGGACCGCTAGGCGTTTCCGACATCGACCATATCCACCCCCTCACACGCGCCTGGCTGCAGGCGTGCCAGCAGGCTGGGCTGCCCTATAATCCTGATTTCAATTCCGGCGATCAGGCCGGCTGCGGTCTTTACCAGATCACCGCCAAAAACAGGCGGCGCAGCAGCGCCGCAACGGCCTTCATCAAACCCGCCCGCCACCGACCTAATCTCCAGGTTCGAACGGGTTCCACGGTCACGCGGATAATTGTCGAAAAGGGGCGGGCCGTCGGGGTCGAGTATGTAGCGAAGGGCCGCAAATGGGCCCTCATGGCCAGTCGCGAAGTAATCTTGTCGGCAGGTGCGATTGCCTCGCCGAAATTGCTGATGTTATCAGGGATCGGTCCGGCCGACGCTTTGCGCGGACATGGCATTCCTGTCGTTGCCGATCTGCCCGGGGTCGGACAGAACCTGCAGGACCATATCGAGATATCGCTCGTCTATCAGTTGAACGGGCCCCACAGCTACGACAAATACAAGAAGCCGCACTGGAAAGCCGCGGCTGGCCTGAACTATCTACTGTTCAGGGATGGCCCGGCTTCTTCCAATCTGATCGAAGGAGGGGCGTTCTGGTGGGGCAACACAAGCGAAGCGATCCCGGATGTGCAATATTTCATGGTCGTGGGTGCGGGCATCGAGGAAGGCGTCGACGCCGTCCCGGGCGGAAACGGCTGCACGATAAACCTAGGACAGATCCGGCCTCGGTCTCGAGGGGAAGTGACGCTGAAAAGTGCCGATCCTTACGCCAACCCACGCGTGGCCCCGCGGTATTTTTCCGACCCCTATGATCTCGATGCGGTGGTTGAAGGAACGATGGGGGCGTTCGATATCATGGAGCGACCCGCCATCCGCCGCTACATTGCCTCAAGGCAGATCCCGTCCGCCGGGACAGCGACGCCACTACAGGTGAGAAAGTTCTGCCAAGAGGTCGCGCATCCGGCGCTGCATCCTGCAGGCACCTGCCGAATGGGCAAGGACGGCATGGCAGTGGTTGATCCCGAGCTTCGCGTCCACAGTATCGAAGGCCTTCGCGTGGCGGATGCGTCGGTCATGCCAACGCTCATATCCGGCAATCCCAACGCTGTGTGCATTATGATCGGCGAGAGGACTGCGAACTTTGTCCAGCATGGCAAGTAGAAACGCGCGACCCTGCTCCCTCTCAAAGATTAGCCGGCGCCCGCGGTGGCCTGCCTTGGCCACCCCCAACCATGACGGCCTCGCTCCAATCACCGGTGTCTCAATTTGAACGCCACACCAGAGAGAATAGCGATAGTGAAGGACAGCTCGACGATCTCCCCTGCGATCCGAAGCAGCCGTTTCTTTTGCAGCCTTTTCTTTTTGGGAGCAGGCGTCGGCATCGGAGCTTGGGCGTCCTCACTTCCAGTCCTCAGCGCTCAAATGGAACTGGACAAGGCGCAACTCGGGTGGATCCTGATTGGCTTCGCTCTGGGCGCAATTGTGATGATGACCAATATCGGTCGCTTGGCTGTCATTGCCCCGAGCAGTGTGCTCAGCTTGCTGGGATCTCTAACGTTCGGCGCAGCGCTGTTGGCCCTCCCGTACGCCGGTGGCACCTATTGGCTGGCGTTGATTGTGTTTTTTGCCGGTATCGGTTTCGGGACGCTCGACGTATCGATGAATATTGATGCGTCGACAGTGGAGCGTCACATGGGTCGGCAAGCAATGTCCTCTTTTCATGCCGTATTCAGTTTCGGAAGCCTGATCGGCGCATTCGTTGTCGGCCAGATACTGTCCAACGGCGGCGCCTTGGCCGTTTGTCTTGGGGTGGCGGGACTTGGTGTTGCGGCAGTCGCGGTCGTCGCCTGCATAGGATGGAACAATTCAGGCCGGTTCGACGATCCTGCCGACTCCATTGAGGCGACGGATGGCAAATTCGATAATGCAATAAGGAAGCATCTTTACCTGCTTGGTGGCCTGGCATTCTTGGGGATGCTGGCCGAGGGCGGGATGATGGATTGGAGCGCTATTTACATCGTGACCCGATCCGGAGGAGCAGAAAGCACAGGCGCCTATGGTTTTGCGGCATTTGCAACCATGATGGCAACCGGCCGCCTATTCGGTGACGCCATCGTTAAGCGGATCGGCCAGATGCCAATGTTGCGCTATTGCACAATAGTTTGCGCAGGCTCGGTGTTCACAATGATCCGGATGGGCGGCAATCTTCCTGTTGTTCTGATAGCGCTCGCCATAAGCGGTCTTGGCCTAGCAAACGTCGTGCCCACACTTTTCGCCGCCGCCGGGCGTGCAGGTGGCACTTCTGCTGCTCGGGCAATGTCAATCGTGACGACGATGGGATACGCGGGATTGCTTCTTGGGCCTGGATTGTTGGGTTTTATCGCTCAGATTTCGTCGCTCGTCGGCAGCTTATCCGTCATCCTAATGGCATTTGTCGCAGTTTCGGCGTCAGCGCGCTCGAGCAAATGCTAGGGTTTGGCCACTCACCCGTCCGTGGTGAGGCGGATGGCTCGCGTGCATTCTTAGGCCTCGCCAAGGACGTAGCTGCCAGCTGTATGGCCTCGCGCAGTTAGCTTTTGACACTGACGTACAGCCGGGGTGCAGGTTTCGCGGAACAATGGTATTCGTCCGACTGGGCACAAGCCGATCGCGTGCTGCCGAGCCAAGTTATGTTGTAGGGGCGAACACGGTTACCAACTGAATATGAGACTGGATGTCTGAAAAGGGCCGAAGCGGAACGGGAGCTTCACAATTTCGACACCAGCCAACGGCATCGGCCCTTCCCTTTTTCGGACTCGATATCCATTTCTGACGGGTCGAGCCATCGCGCCGGAGCATACTGGCTTTCAGCAGACAGCGATGTCGCTCCCGAAAGCGTCTGAAAGGGTAACTTATGACGATCACTGGAGCTCAATGCCGCGCTGCTCGCGCGCTGGTCGAATGGACCCGCGAAAAGCTCGCCAGCAATTCAGGCGTGGATGCGCTGGCCATCGAGGAATTCGAACGTCGGATCACACTCCCCGACTACGAAGTCTGTAATAGGCTCCAAATCGCGCTCGAAGGCGCCGGCGCCTTTTTTATTGCCGAGAACGGCGGCGGTATCGGGGTTCGCCTGAAACTAAACCGCTCCGAGGTCAGGCGGATCAGCGTTCTCGAGAATGAGGGGGGCATCGTTGGCACGGATGCCGTTCCATAGATCCTGGGCAGGGTCCTCAACGGTACACCGCGCGCGAGGCGATGTAATCGAAATCAGCGAGCCCACCGCTGCTTCTGGGTACACTTTGAACAGTCTGCTCTTAGCGTGGTCGTTTGCGGGAAACTCATGGCACGCGCGGCGCTTCACGGGACCGCAGCGAGGGCATGGTGGCGTCCCGCTCAATTCGTGGTGACCGCGGATTCCCAAGACGAACAACGATGATGATCCATGCGGACCTTGATCAACTTCGGATAGGCGGTACCGCAAAAACATCCACGTCGACCGAACGCAGAAGGCTTTCTGTCACGCTTCCCAGAAATAATTTGATGAAGCCCGAACGGCTATGCGTTCCGATCACCAGAAGATCGGGCGCCACCTCGTTAATTGCCTCCATGATCGCCTCGACCGGGCCGCCTTCCCTAATTTGCAGCGACCAATTGTCGACGTCAAAGTCGTTCGCTTCCAGAAATGCTATGAGTTCTTTTTCCACCTGCGAACGTTCTGTCGCCACGTAGCTCGCCAACTCGTCCTTGCCTATTCCGGCATTTGACATTTTTCCCTTGGCGAAGGCATCGAACCCATGGACCAGCGAAAAACTGGCCTCGCCTATCAATCCGGTTTCCTTCGCCGTGCTTATTGCGCGCGCCGACGGCTCGGACATATCCACGGCAGCCATCACTTTTTTGTAGGAATGTTCTACCTCAGCATTCACCATGAGCACTGGGAATTGTCCGGTGCGGATCACACGTTCGATCGTCGTTCCCACAAAGACATCACGGAGCAATTGCTTGCGGTGCGCGCCCATGACAATGAGATCGACCCCGCGCGCCTCGGCCGCATTCAAAATGCCGCGGAACGGATTCCCGGTCACGACTGCGAAATCACATTGGAGTCCCTTCAACTCGGCGATCGAGGTCATTTGTTCTGCAAGATATCTTCGGGCCTCGCGGGTTTCGAGCCGGACTATGGCTGAGGGTTGGTCGTCGTCGACGACATGGACGAGCGTGAGTTCCGCGGCAACGTTCCGGGCCAGAAGGCCGGCCCGCCGCAATGCCCGTTGTGACCGGGTGGAAAAATCTGTCGCCGCAAGGATTTTCATGCCAGGTTCCGTCTTCCTCGTCCATGAGATCACCATCCCCTTCCTTCGGGAGACTTTGGGTAGTGATCTAAGTGACGATGGTCTCGTTTGTCCGCCGAGTCACCCCAGGCGCTGGCTCAACTGTTTCAAGGTGCCGCTTTTGGCAGGTCTTGCGGCTGAGCCTGCCATTGTCCGCCTTGACTTCACGAATTACGTCACCAACTATACCTATATGAACGCCGCAGCCAAATTCTGTCGTGATTTTCTTTTCCGGGTTTGCCCCATCGCGGGATCTTAACCCCCGGCCCGGCTGCCAATGCGCCCCGAGCCGAGGGGTAACGCTTAATCGACATGTTAGGATCAGCAGGGCTCCAACCTTTTGGCGCACTGGGATCAATTTCCGAAGTCGCCTGTCCGCCACCTTTGATGGCGGCTGAGCCAGTAGAAATATGAGCATTAGATGCAGAAAAACTCGAAAATCCGGCGCAAGCCGAATATCCGCATCTCGCAGTCGGATCATGCGCGCTTATCGGTGCTCGCGAGCACTTTCGCCGCACGATATCCGGAGGCTTCCGATGAGCTGCTCGCCGAGCTCGAGCGCGCGCGGATCGTCGCCGATGGTTGGGTCTCCGCCGGTACCGTCCGGATGGGTTCAACTGTGACGTTCAAGCCCGACACCGGTGATCGGAGAACGGTAACGCTGGTTTTCCCTGGCGATGCTGACATCTCCGAAGGCAAGGTTTCGATTCTTACACCGATTGGCACAGCCCTGATCGGCCTCTCGGCTGGACAGTCAATCATGTGGACCGCCCGAGACGGGCGCCGGCACGAACTGTTGGTGCTTGGTGTGACCCAGCCCGCCCCGCAAGGTGATGGAGTCAGTCAGCTCGCACCTGCGTCTCCAACGATGGCGGCGAGCGTCTGACATGGGCGTCTCCGTCCGTCTCCTCAATCATGCAGGCAGCTTGATCGCGGGAGTCTGACCCCTGCGCCGGCTCATCTCGGTCCGGCACAGGGGTACTTCCTCACATCCGATCAACTGCAGTTGCCGGATCGCCTTGTGCGGGCCGGCTGGAGACGTACCATGCCCAATATAGACACCTGCCAACTGACCACCAAGGATTACACGATTCTTCAAGTGATACGGGAACGCCATCCGATCCGCGACGAAACCTTCTCGACTATTCTCCAGCGGAAGATTTCGAGCGCAGTTGTCATGTTTCGCGATGACATCCCAGCGAACGTCGTGACACTCAGCAGCCGCGTGGCCTATCGGGTGAACGACGGTCCTGCCGAAACCCGCATCGTCGCACATGACCAGATGCGCGGTCTGGTTGGCATGCTTTTGCCTATCACCAATCCGCGAGGCCTGGCGTTGCTCGGTCTGGCCAAGGGGCAGTCGATGTCCATTCCGACAGCGGACGGGATGCTTGAAACGCTGACGGTGCATGAAGTGGTTTACCAACCAGAAGCCGCAAGGCGCGAGAGACTGAAACTGGCGGGAGTTGCTGCATCGGATTCGCTGCGGCTGGATGGACACGGTCCGCGGGCCGTCCATCGTTCCGATGAACCGCACGACGAAGTTCAGAACAAGGTTGCGGCGGCTTTCAACGCCGGGTTCGACGACCCGGGGCCGTCGGCTGCCTGAGGGCTCGACTATGCCGAAGGCTGTGAAGGCGGGTAGACAAGCATTCCATCGGCTCCTGCCCTCACGACGTCGGTGAGTTTCGCCGGCACGACCTTGTCATGGCTCATCAGATGAAAAACGGACTCGCCGCGGCTGATCAGGTAGTCCGCGACGATCCTTCTGTGACAGCGCCACCACAGCGCTTCCGAGCACATGACGGCACACTGCCGCTCCCTGCCGAGCGATACAAGCCGGGCCAGGCCGTCATGAAACTCCGCCGACAACGCGTAGTCGGCGTAGTTGTGAAAACTCTGGTTAATCCAGAACGCGTTTAGCATTGGTGGAATGTCATGCGCCTTGCCCCGCAGGCCGCCAAGCTCGGCAATGTACTCATATCCAATGCCGAACGGGGCCAGGCTTTCCGCAAGCACCTCGGTGTTGAATTGCGGGTTCGCCCGCGAGCGTCTGACGGTTCTTATGTCGATTACCAGGGCGACTTCTCCCACATGCAGCAGGGCAACGAATTCTGGAATCGACCTGGTCGAGTGACCGATAGTGTAAAACGGATAAGGCATTTTCTCCCTTGTCGACCCACAGCCAGCCATGTGGCTTCGCGCCTGGGAGGAACGATCATCCACAACGTGTTTAAATCCGCCTCGCGCCTCCTGCAGTCCCTCACTCCCGCGGCATGCTCCCGAATAGATGATTCCGGCGCCTTGCGCGACCTCGAGCCTACCTGACTCAATATCGGGAGCTGCGGCGCCGATGCGGAAATATTGCCGGCATCAGTTGTGCTCCGTCGTGGCTATTTGATTCCTGAGACTCGCCCCCCGGCGTGCAGATGTGCGCTCACAGTACAAAGGCGACCGCGGTCTTCCAGACGCTGCCCGAATGACGATTTCAAGCAAGGTGCGGGCGCGATTGATGCCCACCAGCTCGCTTGCAAGAGCAATAAATTTGCACTTACGCGGCATTTAATTCCGTTTGCCTTCCTCTTCCCTCCGTAGCACGTTTGGGGCGGTACGGAGCTGGCGCCTCGGAATGTGGCGGCGGTTTCTTCGACAGAAAGCTCGCGGCCATGCACAGGCGGACCGCTGGCCATTGGCTTACGCCCGATCGGCTCCAAAGCCCACGACATTGCGATGGACGCAATGTCACGGACGACTGAAAACACGAAGCAGACAGCGCCTGGTTCTCCGATCGCGGCGGATGAATGCCGTCCCTCGCGAGAGCCATCAGGCTTGCCTGCAATGAAAGGCAGGTAGCGCACCATGTCGAATCCAGCGGCAGCGATGGAAGGCCACAAGCCCCGGTTTCTGGTCAGGTGGCTGTACTCGACCAACCACAAGGACATCGGGACGCTCTACCTGCTCTTCTCGATCTTGGCGGGGATTCTCGGCACCGCGCTTTCGATGCTGATCCGGATAGAGCTCCAGGAGCCAGGGCTGCAGATATTCAGGGATCCGATGGCCTACAATGTCGTGGTCAGCTCCCACGGCCTCATCATGATCTTCTTCGTTCTCATGCCGGCCCTGATCGGCGGCTTCGGCAACTGGATGGTACCGATCATGATCGGCGCACCCGACATGGCGTTTCCGCGCATGAACAATATCTCGTTCTGGCTGCTGGTGATGGCGTTCATCCTCTTCATCACCTCGATGTTCGTGCCGGGAGCGCCAGGCACGCTCGGCCATGGCGGCGGCTGGACGCTCTACCCGCCGCTTTCGACCTCCGGCCAGCCTGGTCCCGCGGTCGATCTCGTCATCCTTTCGATCCACCTTGCGGGAGCGTCATCAATCCTCGGCGCGATCAACTTCATCACGACCATCTTCAACATGCGCGCGCCAGGAATGACGATGCACAAGATGCCGCTCCTTGCCTGGGCGATGCTGGTGACCGCTTTCATGCTGCTGATGTCGCTGCCGGTGCTGGCCGGAGCGATCACGATGCTGCTCACGGACCGCAACTTCGGCACGACGTTCTTCGTTCCTGATGGCGGCGGTGACCCGATCCTCTACCAGCACCTGTTCTGGTTCTTCGGCCATCCGGAGGTCTATATCATGATCCTGCCCGGCTTTGGCATCATCAGCCACGTCATCTCGACCTTCGCCAGGAAGCCAATCTTCGGCTATCTCGGCATGGCGTATGCGATGGTGGCGATCGGCCTGATCGGCTTCCTCGTCTGGGCGCACCATATGTATACGACCGGCATCTCCCTCGACAGCCAGCGCTACTTCGCCTTCGCCTCGATGGTCATCGCCGTTCCCACAGGCGTGAAGGTGTTTTCGTGGCTGGCCACAATGTGGGGCGGATCGATCGAGTTCAAGACACCGATGCTGTGGGCTATCGGCTTCGTCTTGCTCTTCACCGTCGGCGGCGTCACCGGGATCATGGTCGCCAGCCCCGGAATCGACCGCTCGTTGCACGACACCTATTTCGTGATTGCCCACTTCCACTATGTGCTGTCACTGGGCGCGGTCTTCGCCATCTTCGCTGGCTGGTACTACTGGTTCCCGAAGATGACCGGATACATGTACAGCGAGACGCTCGGGAAACTGCATTTCTGGACGATGTTCATCGGCGTCAATCTCGTCTTCTTCCCGCAGCATTTCCTCGGCATGGCCGGCATGCCGCGCCGCTACGCTGATTATCCCGATGCCTTCGCCGGCTGGAATTTCGTCTCCTCGATCGGCTCCTACATCTCGACCGCGGGGCTGTTCATCTTCTTCGTCGCGGTCGCAGAAGCTTTCAGCCGCAAGCGCCCGGCCAGCGCCAACCCGTGGGGCGAAGGGGCGACCACACTTGAATGGCAGCTGCCGTCGCCGCCGCCATTCCATCAGTGGGAAAGGCTGCCCCGGATCCACTGATATGGGCATCTTCGACAAGTCGATGGGTGAATGTCATGAGCGAGACCTCAGACCCGACCAGCCAGATCCTTCTCGTTGCGATTCTCGCGCTTTATTGGGCAATGCTTGGGAGTTGGAGCCAGCTCCTCTCCCGCTGGAACGACGAGAGGGCCAAGCGGGACACTGCAGCGGCGCGGCGGGACGAAAGTGCCGAACACACATCCTGTGCGGACACGCCCCAGGATGCACTTCGTGAGATCGACCCGGATTTCGACCTCGGTGCATTCCTGTCCGGCGCCAGGAGGGCCTATGAAGCGATACTGCGGGCGTTTGCGGAGAGTGACATCCAGACATTGCAGCGCCTCGTCGGGCCGGAAGTGCTTGATGCCTTCGAACGAGATATCGTCGGGCGGCGCGATCGGCAAGAGATGCTGGAACTCACCTTCATCAGGACAGACGAAACGAAGGTTGTCGATGCTTTCGTGGAGAATGGCACCGCTGAGATAGTTGTTCGATACGTTTCCGACGTAGTCAGCGTTACACGCTCTGCCGACAATGCAGTCGTCGCCGGCGATCCCTGGGAGATCGTTGAGATGATCGATACGTGGACGTTCGCCTGTCAAACCCAGTCAAGGAAGCGGAACTGGATGTTGATCGTCACCGAGGGCGAACAACAACAAGCCTGAGTTCTTGCGATAGGGTCCGGCGGCAGGCTTGTCACGGTTAACGAGCACCAACCCAGCGGGCTGGGATGCGTTCGCGAAATCTGTCAGCAGGTGGGATGCACTCCGCCATCGGTGCCGGCGATCAGTTCGACATGAGCCGGTTCAGCCGATCAGCTTCAAGTAGCGAGCGGGTAGCGCCGCCGAAGATCCACTCCCTGAACCTGCTGTGGCCATAGGCGCCGGATATGACGAGATCCGCGTTCATTGCGCCGGCGACGTCGGCGATCGTTCGGCCATTGGATTTTTCCGGAAACACCTCCGCCTTGGCCTCTACGCCGTGCATGTCCAGGAAGGCGACAACATCGTCCAGCCCGTTCCAGGTTTGGTCAGTTGGGCCATCGTCGATCGTAATGACCCGAACCTCCTGAGCCATCCGCAAAAAGGGCATGGCATCTAGAACCGCGCGCCTGGCTTCACGCGTGTCCTTCCATCCGACCAGAACCTTGTTGATGCGGAAATTCTCCTGGTTGGTCGCTGCCACAAATACGGGCCGTCCGGCCTGAAGGATCAGATTGCCGAGGTCGGTCGACCGATACGCGTCGTCGAAACTGGCACCCTCCGGCGATGCTGTGACGATGACATCGGCCAACCGCGCCGATTCAATCAGCGAGCGGGTCGGATTGCCCACGGTCCCACGCCATTGCGTATGAACCGTCGTGCCAGCAATGCTTTCGAACTGCGCGTGGAGGTCCTCGAGCCGTCGCTTGATGTTCTTGCGCTGGCGCATCATGCTCTCGCCTTCGAAGGCCACTCCACCTTCCATTACAACCGGCGGCGGAACGTCGGCGGCCGACAGACCTATCAGGCGCGCGTCGAAGCGCTGGGCGAGATCGACTCCGAGCTTGACAACAGGAGCGACCATCCCGTCGATGTTGAGGTTGAGAACGATCGATTTGTAGCCCATGTTGGCTTTCCTTCCGTTGGTTGCGGTTGATCGCGGCGCCGGAACGCAAACGTCAACAGGGCCTGCCGCGAGATCCGGCAAGGTTTCAACAACCTCAAGGACGAACGATGGTTGGAGTGAGGAGTTCGCCGGCCGGCGCGATCGTCAGGTCCCCGCCTACTCGAACATAATCCGAGCGGTGCCTCTTTTGGCGATCAAGGCTCTGCGAACTTCCTGAACCCGTTCAGCCTCTCGTTTGGTATAGGGGCCCATCGGCCGGGTCTTTTCATTGCCGCGACGGACCTGGCAGTACCAACGACCGCTGTCGGAGAAGATTGCGACCGACGTCGGCATCTGATGGGACTCTTGTCCGGCAACCTCCTTGGCGAACTCGACGATCTTTGAATGATGCTGAGTGGGCGCAATGATTTGCAAATCCCCGGCAACGTCCTGTTGCAATGCGGACATAGATGGGTCTCCTTTCGGTCACGGTGACATGTTCGGCTGCGTCATTCTCGGTGCGCTCCCACCCGTGCTCGAGAGCGCGTTCTAGCTTGCCGTTTGGCGCTCCATTTCCAGCTCGGCCTGCAAACTTTCCAGGTCGCGGAAGATCGAGGCGACAGCGAGCGTGCGCCCCTGCCGTTTGAATCGGAGCAGGCAATCCCTGGCCGCGACGTCTCCATCGACCGAGATCTCGTCCCATCGCTCGGCATGGCCGACATAGTTGATGGGCACATCGTAATGCTGGCTCCAGAAGAACGGCACCGCTGCGAACTTCTCGCGATGGCCAAGCATGTTGAGTGCGGCGGTGCGACCTTGTCTCTCCGCAACCACCCAATGCTCTACCCGAAGATTCTCGCCGCTGTGCGGATCGGGCCACCGGGCAATGTCGCCGGCCGCGAAAATTCCGGGCGCGCTTGTTTCCAAAAACGCGTTCACCGCAACGCCGCGATTGAGTTTGAGCCCGGCCTTTTCGGCGAGACCTATGCGTGGCCTGACGCCGACGCCGGCCACGACGAAATCCGCCATCAACGTGCCGCCGCTGCTGAGCTTCATCTTGTTGCCGTCGATGCTGGCCGCAGTCGCCTCGAGATGGAAGACGACACCCTTCTCCTCATGGAGGGCGCGGATGAAGTCGCCCATCCGCGGACCCAGTACCCGCTCCATAGGCCGTCTGTCCGACGCTACGACATGAACGTCGATGCCGCGCGAGCGCAGCGCCGCCGCAACCTCCAGGCCGATGAAACTGGCGCCGAGCACGACGCAGCGTCGCGCATTCGCGGCCCGCTCGATAGTCGCCTTGCAGTCGGCGAAAGAGCGCAGCGTGTGGACAAATGATTGCTCGGCTCCGGGGGTAGCAAGCCGAACTGGTTCGGCCCCCGTGGCAAGGAGCGGCCTTTCGTAAGAAATCGTGCTGCCATCCGACAGCACAACCTCGCGGGACCGCGGGTCGATGCGGTCGGCCTTTGTGTCGAGACGCAGGTCGATGTTGTTTTTCGAATAATACTTCTCGCCGCGCAGCGGAATCCAATCCTGCGGCGCCTTGCCGGCGAGATAGTCCTTTGAGAGGTTCGGTCTGTCGACGGGCGGCGCCTGGTCATCGCTGATCATGGTGATGCTGCCCTGGTATTGCTCACGCCGCAGTGTCTCGACGGCAGCGAAACCAGCCGCGCCACCCCCGACAATGACAATTCTTTCCGGAGCCGCACCGCCATCTCGCACCACCGGTGCCGTTCGCTTACGCTTCTCGACCACGAATATCTTGCCTTCTCGCCGTTCCACAGACCAGCAGGCGAGCGGGCTGAAGGCGGGCGCGCGCAGCGCCTCGCCCGTGCGCAGATCGAAGCACGCGTGATGCCACGGACACCGAACCGTGTCTTCTGCTACCAGACCGTCGACGAGCGGCCCGCCGTAATGCGTGCATGTCGCGCTGACCGCGAATACCTCGCTCCCGCGGCGCACCAGCAGCACCTGCTCGTCGCCGCAATGGCCGACGAGCTTGCCGCCATCCTCAAGATCGGCGATCGCGATGCCCTGAACCAGATCCGGACCGTTTGCCTTCGAATGGCTCCCAGCCATTTTCGTCTCCGTTGGCGATTCTCAGCGCAAGATCGATAACTGGAGCCTCGATAGACTTCGCACGCCCTGAACATGTTCCATCCAAGCGCGCCTTCAGACCGACGCTTTCGTTTTCACCGGAGCTCCCGACTAAAGCGGAACCGCTACGTCCCAGTCTCCTGCCATCCAGGGCACCATGCAAACGAATTTAGTGAGCGATTGAATGCATTTTTTGTGTTGGATTCCAGGAGCATGTGATGGACGGACGAAGTGAGGACAAAGTGAACATGCCGGCCACTTTGAGGCTGTCGGTGTCACCACGGCGCGTGTTCTCGACCAGCCCGTCCCTTGGGCTGCTCACGGCTCAAGTCGGACCGCCGGCCAGCAAGTTTTAAAGGATCGCTTGCCTGGTCTTGCCCCAGTCCGCGAGAAAGGATGCCAATCCCTTGTCGGTGAGTGGATGCTTGGCAAGGCTCCGAAGTACAGTTGGGGGAATGGTCGCAATATCGGCGCCTGCAATTGCCGCAGCTTTGACATGGAGTGGAGTGCGTATTGAAGAAGCCAGGATTTCCGTCGTGAAGCATGCGTCGTTGTCGTAGATCGCGCGGATTTCCCGGACCACTTCCATGCCGTCCAATCCGAGGTCGTCGAGCCTGCCGATGAAGGGCGAAATGAACGTCGCGCCCGCCTTGGCCGCAAGCAATGCTTGGTTTGCGGAAAAGCACAGCGTGACATTGACCTTGTGGCCGAGGCGAGCGAGCGCCCGACAAGCCCTGAACCCATCCCAGGTGGATGGTACCTTGATGGCCACGGTGGTCGCGATGCTCGCCAAACGCTCTCCTTCGGCAATCATGCCGTCGAAGTCGGTCGCGGTGACTTCCGCTGAAACCGGGCCTTCGATCGTCCCGCAGATCTCCTTGATCACATCCCTGATCGGCCGACCGGTCTTCGAGATGAGCGACGGGTTCGTGGTCACCCCATCGACAAAGCCTGCCGCGGCAAGCTCGCGAATTTCAGATATATCGGCTGTATCGACAAAGAATTTCATTGTGCGTCTCCTCGATGATTTGATGAACCTTGCTCGGTTTGGTTCCAGAAAGTGATTTGAACCCGCTGTAGTGGTCACACGCCCCATGTCCTTGATGGCACAAAGGCAGGCGGCGCGACGTCTCTAGCGATGTCCCAGCAAAATCTCTCTCATGACGACGGCATCGTTGTGGGCCTCGTCATGAGCCGAGTAGACGAGCGTGACAGGGCCGTGTCGTATCAGGTCGCGGAGCCGGTCGAGCTCATCGCCATGCGCGTGGATTTCCGCCGCATATCTCCGACGGAATTCGTCCCAGCGGGCGGGATCGTGTCCGAACCATTTCCGAAGCTCGGTGCTTGGCGCGAGTTCTTTCATCCAGCAGTCGATGCCGGCATCGATCTTCTTGACCCCGCGCGGCCAAAGCCGGTCAATCAGCACCCGCGTGCCATCGTCGGCAGCTGGGCTCTCATAGGCGCGCTTCAGTTTTATGCTCTCGTCGATGGCTTTTCCGCTCATCCGTCCGTCTCCTTTCGTTGACGGCATCGAGAAGCCCGGAGAACTCGTTTCGAAGGATCATCTCGTCGGCTTGATCGGATACGATGACGAAGATGCTGCCTCGATACCGTTCGATCCAGTGATGGCCGGTTCCGTGGCTTCGCAGGTAGTCGCCGATCTGATGAACGGTCGAATACCCCAGGCCCTGATGCAGGAGGAATTTCATAAGATTGTGCTTTGCAAGCCGGACAGATCGTCCCTGGCTCAGGGAGAGGCCTTCTGTCCTTGGGCGTTGAATTGTTTCAGATAGGCGATCACATCGGCGATCTCCTGGTCTTTGCTGAGACCAGCGAATGTCATCTTCGTGCCGGGCACCAACTTGCGCGGCGCGTGCAGATATGTGGTCAGCGTCGGTTCATCCCAGGTCAGGCCCGAATTCTTGTTCGCCGCGGAATAGCTGTAACTAGGGTAAGTGCCTGCCGCACGGCCAACGACGCCATTCAATACCGGCCCTACCCCGTTCTTGGCGTCGGGCCCGACCGCATGGCAGGCCATGCATCTCTTGAAGACCGAGGCGCCGGCGTCAGCATTGCCAGGAGGTTTGTCCTGCGCCTGCGCAGAGCCGACTGCGGTGAGAACCGCGGTCGTCAATCCAAGAATCGTCGATCTCATCTTCGCGTGCTTCAATCAGGGGCGGCTTGGTTGTCGCCAAGCCACCCTGGTTATGTCGGTATTCGAAACGCACAGTCTGCCGGATCCGAAGCGTGGATCCGGACCCGGCAGACCTGCCTCAGGAGGGAACCAATGGGCCGGGGTTCTTCAGATAATTCTTGATCGCGTCCGCCGCCCAATAGGCAAGAGCGCCCACCGGTCCGGTCGGATTCTTCCCGGCGTTCTGCGGGAACACGCAGGCGCCGGTGACGAATACGTTCGGGACATCCCAGACCTGAAGATGTTTGTTCAGGACACTGGTGGTGGGGTCGGCGCCGAAAACGGCCCCGCCGGTATTGTGAGTGCTCTGATAGGGAACGATGGAATAGGGCACCGGCGGAATGCTCCGGTCGACCCTGATCGCACCCATCTCCTTGGCGATCTTCACGCAAATGTCGGCCTGGCCGTTCATCTGCTTTATTTCGTTATCCTGGAAATCGAACGTCATCCTCATCAGCGGGCGTCCGAAGATGTCCGTATAGGTCGGATCGAGGCTGAGATAGTTCTGCCTGTAGGCCATCACCGCGCCTTGATTGCCAACGTTGGCAGCATGGTCATAGTTGTCGACCACTGCTTTCTTCCAGTCCGAGCCCCAGCGCGGCGTGCCATGGGGTGTCGGATGTGACTGGATAGGCCGGGCGCCCGAGTTGCTGCAACTGATACCGCCGCCGCCGATGTATCCGGCCTTCACGAAATCGTAGTTGTCGCCGTTGAAATCATCCATGCAGGTGCCGAGCGCGCCGGCGCCCATGAAGCGGTTCAGGATGGTCTTCTTGTCGAAGAAGGCGGTAGCCCCGCCGCCGCACTGGTAGGCATAGTTTCGGCCGACCACGCCTTTACCCGTGGCGGGATCGTAAGGAACGCCGATCCCCGACTGCAGCAGCAGGTTGACGTTCCCGAGCGCGTAGGCCGACAGGATGATAAGGTCGGCAGGTTGTTCGAATTCTCGCCCGCGAGCGTCGAGATAGCTGACGCTGACGGCCTTCTTGCGGGTCGAATCGAGATTGATCTTCAGCACGATCGAATTTGTGCGCAGTTCGAAATTCGGATTCTTCAGCGCCAGCGGAATAACGGTGAAGTGCGGGCTGGCTTTTGCATTCGCCTCGCAGCCGAAACGCTCGCAGTAGCCGCAGTAGTGGCATTGGCCGAACGCCACGCCATCGGGATTGACGTAATCGCGAGACGCGTTGGACGAGGGGTTTGGGAAGGGATGGTAGCCGAGATTGCGGGCCGCCTTCTCGAACATCACCATGCTCTGCGCGGCGATCATTGGCGGGTTGGGATAATCCTCCTTACGCGCGCCCTCGAAGATATTGCCGCCGTCGATTTTCTTGCCGTTGAGATTGCCGGCCTTGCCGGAGGTGCCGCAGGTCTTTTCGAACTTGTCGTAATAGGGTTCGAGATCGTCATAGGTGATCGGCCAGTCCTGCAGGTGCATGTCCGAAGGGATGATCTTTTCGCCGTACTTGTCGACGGTCCGGGTGCGCGCCTGATGATCCCATTCGAGCCAGCGCCAGGTCACGCCGTTCCAATGCACGCCGGCACCGCCGACACCCTGCCCTGGCAAGAACGAGCCGAGTTGACGCATCGGCAGCGCCGTTTGCGATTCACTATTGCGGAATGTGATGGTTTCCCGCCGCACGTTCTGCATGAGGTCGTGGCGGGCGGCGTAGCGCAGTTCGTCGTGGATTTCAGGATCGATGAAATCCGGATTGGTGTCACGCGGGCCTCCCCGCTCAAGGGCGACGATCTTGAGCTTGGTGGATGCAAGCTCCTTGGCAATGATGCCGCCTGTCCATCCAAGACCGACAATCAGCACATCGACCGGGTTCAGTTTGGTGGCCATGTCAAAGTCTCCTTTTTCTTGCGGCGATCAAATGAGGTCCTGGATGCCCTTCGGTTCAGCCTTGTAGGGCTTGTTCCGGAACGGCTCGATCTTGTCCACGTACATGGCATCTGCGCCGGGGAAGCCGATCATCTTCCAGGCAGCTGCGTCCTTGTTCCCGCCGTACATCGGGTCCGCGAAATAACCCTCGATCGTGAGCTGCAGAAGGAGGCTGAAGAAGGTTGCAGCGGGCACCGTTGGAAGCTCGGTCTTCGTGGCCTCAAGGTCCGCCATAACGGCGGCGCGGTCCTTTGCCGAAAGGGCCGCGAAGCTGTTCTTGTGGCTTTTCTGTACGACGGCATTGACGTCGGCGATTCCCGCCCGGATCAGTTCCGAGGGCGTCATCGGCAATTGATATCCCTGCCCGGGCGTACCCTCGCCGAACGGCCCTTCCAGATAAAGCCGGTCGCCCTTGCCGTATCCGCTGGCCATCTGCCGGTCGATGTATGTCGCCACGCCAAGCTCCTTGGCTCCGGGACCGGCCGCATCCTTTGGAATGAGCGTGTCGACCGCCGCCTCGACGAAGGCGGATTCGTCGACATTGAAGAATTCGTAGCCACCGCCTCGGGCACGAGGTTCGGCGGCGTGATGGTGCTTCGTGTCCGTGGCGGCAGCTGCCACGATCTCGTCCGCCGATGTGGATCCGCCAAACGGCAGGGTGCCCGCTGCCGCGCCGGCTGCGCCGAACAGTTTTAGAAAGTCACGACGTCCGACATCGCCTTGGCCGTTCTTTTCTTTCGTCGACATGATCGCTCCTGTGACACTGCGGGCAAAACGAGGGTGAGGATGGAGAGGCCTATGCCCGCTCCATCCCGGCGCTGCGCCGCATTCAGCGCTCAATCCGGTGAGTATTCGGAGAGCCTAATGTTCGCGCCTACTATGTGGCAAACGAAATTCATTGACATTTAAGCGCAACTTTTATGCTATTAGCGGTCATGGATATCCAACTCGCTCGCACCTTTGTTGAGATCGTCTCGACCGGGAGCTTCATTCGCGCCTCGGAGCGCTTGAACGTCGCCCAGACGACCGTCAGCGCACGGATCCGCAACCTCGAGCAACAATTGGGCCGACCACTCTTCGTTCGCCACAAAGGCGGCGCTTCGCTCACGCCCGCGGGTGAGCAATTTCTGCGGCACGCTCCGATGTTCGTCCAACTATGGCAACGCACCCTTCACCAGGTTGCCGTGCCTACGGGACGCCGGGCTGTTCTGACGGTCGGCAGCGAAGTCAGCCTTGCGCAACCTCTTCTGCTCGATTGGGTCCGATGGATGCGCCGCTCGCTTCAGGATATTGCACTTAGAGTGCATGTCGATGTGCCACAGGACCTGATCAACCAGGTCGCCTCGGGAATGGTCGACATAGCCATCATGTACGCGCCCCCACACAGACCGGGCTTGAAGATCGATCTGCTTCTTGAGGAAAAACTGGTTCTCGCGACCACCAACCCCGAAGCGCAACTCCTGGACGGATCCGATTATGTCTATATGGATTGGGGGCCGGATTTTGAGCTTCATCACGGCGTGAATTTCCCGAGTGCTGCGCCGGATCTTTCCTTCGACCTCGGTCCGCTCGGATTGAACTATGTTCTGGCCGCTGGCGGGTCCGGATATTTCCGAATGAGCTCTGTGCAACCTCACATAGAAGCCGGCCGGCTTCATCTTGTGCCTGAAATGCCCCAGTTCTCCTATCCGGTGTACGCGGTGCAATCCGCGAGTGCGGATGAGAGCGTAGTAGGTCCTGCCCTGTCAGGATTACATGCCGTTGCAGGCGGCGACGTTAAATTCTAGTCATTCTTGACGAGGCTTTGACATCCGGTCGGATTGACGGGAACAGCAGGTCGACTGTCGTCCCAATCCCCGGCTCGCTTGCAATGCGAACATGGCCGCCGATCATACGCATCAATGCGCGCACTTGCGGCAGCCCCATGCCGGTACCTTCCTCACCCTTCGTGGTGAAGAAAGGATCGAACGCGTTTCGCAACACTTCGGCGGTCATGCCGCAACCTTGGTCCTTGACGCTAACGCAGACATAGGTTCCCGGCCCCGGCGGATCGGGTGTCGCGGTCTCCTGCACCAACGGTCCGGTGATGACTCTGATCTCGCCGCCATTTGGCATGGCATCGCGCGCGTTGACGACGAGATTAAGCACTGCGGTGTCGAACAATGCGGGATCGATCAGGCAGTCGGGAGTTTCTGCACCGAGTTCAAGCTCGACGCGCACATCGGGTCCGCCGCCGTACCTCAGCAAAGGCGCGAAGGATCTGAGGAATTCATTCACGTCGCCAGCATGAGCATCAAGTTCCTGGTGCTTTGCAAAGGCGAGGAGCTGCGAGGTCAAATCGATCCCGCGATTGATTCCTTCTCGCGCCAGCGTGATGCAGGCCCTCACACGGTTGGGCTCGTCGGCTCTTGCTTCGGCAAGCCTCAGGCCGGACTCGATGACCGCCAGCAGGTTCCTGAAGTCATGCGCAATGCCGCCAGTCATCTCCCCCAATGCAGCAAGGCGATTCCTCGCACGCTCGCGTCCCTCGACTACGGCCCAGCCATCGATAGAAGCGTCCAGCAGCTGAGAGCGCCCGCCTCGCGCAGCTTGAGACCGCGACTGATTTTCGCATGTATGCACGTCGCTTGCCATGAGAGCCGTCCCCCAATCGACGACAGCCGGGAACTCGTGCCCCGGTCTGACGCAGCATCCAATCCTTCCTTGTTTCAGCCCGGTCCCGCAGGCGTGGTCTAGTCGCGCCGGACGAACCCTCGTGCCATGATGTCTTCGACTTTCGGAAATGCATCGAGGGCCGCCTCCGGCAGATCGCCATTCGCGCCAACCAGCTCGCTCCAGCCATGTGCCTCGGGCGTGCCGACGATGATACGTCCGACCATTCCGGCGTGCTCATGCGGGATGCAATAGTAGTCATAGACCCCCTTCTCGGTGAAAATGACCGAAAAGCTCTCGTTGGGCAGGAGGTAGTCGGAATCCCACGGTTTTGCCGCCTTGGGCATGCGGCGCGGTCTCCCGAAGTTCGTCGGACTGTAGGCAGTCGTCGTGTGCGAATTGCCGGAATTGAGATTCGTCCAGCGCACCGTCTGTCCCGGTTCGACCAGGATGCCGATCGGGTCGAACCAGACCTGTGAGCCGTCGTCGCGGCCTCGCATTCTGATTTCCACCACCTCGTCGGCCCACGCGACCTGGGGAGAGAGGGAAAGGGCAGCCACAAGCCCGCCACCCCCGCCCAGTACCTGACGACGTGTGAAGCTCATTTGGCGACACGTGCTTCGTCGCCGGCAGAGACGTGCCACAACACGACGTGGACGTGCGGTTCCGGAACGCCGGGATGCCCGGCATTGTAGTAAATGTCGACATGGTCGACATTGCCGCCCGGCGCCTTGAGGTCGTCCAAACGCTTGTCCGGATTGAGATCCTTGATCGGCAGCATGTAGATGGTGCTGACAAGCTTGCCGTCATGGTCATAGGCAAGGAACGGGCCGGCAGGCAATGTCGTCGGATCGACGAAAAGTTGGCCCATGCCCGGGAGGAAGTCGGGCAGCTTCACGAGCTTGCTGACCTGTTCGTAAGGAGCCGCTGGTGGGGCTTTGGTGACCTTATCCGCCGCCATGGCGCAAAGCGAACCGCCCGTTGTGAAGGCCACTGCGAGGATGAGTTTTTTCATCACGGTATCTCCTTGTTGAACTAAAAATGCGACCACCGTTGATCTATAGGAAGGTCGACAACCGATATTCATTGGCGAGATGGCCTTATCGCGTCCAACCAGCAAGCAGGAGACTGTTCCGGTCGTCAAACGAAATTAACTGTTGTCTCAGTGCACTATTTTTGCTCGTCAGGTCTGGTACGGTTTGCTTGATTTCGAAAAATCTTTCACTATCTTCGAACTGCTATGCATATTTTTAACCTCGATTTCCGGCGAATGCCGAAACGCCTCAAAACGGGCCATTAACCCGGACGCGAGAGGGCCCTGGCTGCGCGTCCGGGATGGCCAGGATCTGAACTTCATTCGAAAGTGATTTCGGCTCTGCCTAAGCAGCGCGGCTGAACACTCATTTGCGCCTGCGTTTGGATCGACGCGGAGGTTTGACCCCGATGATCTCCCCCATCTTGTCGGAAGAAGACATCTCGCTTGACCTTGTGACAAAGGGAAAGCAATCAGCCTTGTCGAAAATCGCGATCAGGATCGCTCGAAGGAGTGGACTTGACGAGAAGGTGGTTCTCCGCGGTCTTTTCGACCGCGAGCGCCTCGCCTCGACTGGCATCGGTCGTGGCGTGGCGATCCCGCACGCTCTGCTGGAGAACATCTCCTCGCCTGTCGCGTCTTTGACACGCTTGGCCCCGCCTGTGGATTTCGACGGTCCCGACGACGACCCAGTCGATCTCGTTTACACTATCCTTTGGCCGCGCTCAGCCTCTTGCGCCTTCCTCCCTGCCCTTTCGCGAATATGCCGGCTGCTTCGGGCATCTCAGGTTCGGGAGCGGCTCCGCCTTGCACAATCCGCAGATGAGGCGTTGACCGTTCTCGAAACTCAGCTGCTCCCGAGTTCCACCAATTTGCATATTTCCCCGGATCAGATGCTCGGACAGCGCACCGACAGCTTTCGCGTACCAACGAAGCCTACCGGCGCGGTCACGATCACCGCCACACCGGCAAGCATTGCCGAGACTGTAAACATCACCACGGTCGCATTTGCTATGGCGATACTGGGACAAACATCCCTGTTTTTATGTCCTTGAGGACAACATTGGTGTGCATTCGCTTGATCTGTGGATTTTGGGACATGATCTGCGCGGTGATCTCGTCGTACTGCTCCACATCCTGTGCCGTGATGATTGCAACGAGATCCACTGATCCAGTCACATAGTAGACCTGTTGGATGTGATCCTGTTTCTCGACCCAAGCCCGGAATTTCGATAGAGCATCGTAGTTTTCGCGCTCGATCTCCATTCCGACAATGAACGTCATCGGACTTCCAGCAACCTTGCGGTCCACAAGGGCGATTTCCGCGGAGATGATCCGTTCCTCCCGCATCCGCTTAATGCGCCGCTGAACAGCGGACGCTGAAAGGCCAACCATTTCTCCAATGGCTTCCGCCTTCATCTGACAATCCCGCTGCATGATCTCAAGGATGGTTCGGTCGAACTGATCCAGTAACTCCGCCATTTTCTCCTCGCACCTGAGACTTTCCGCTGACTATAGTTCCCAATCGCGGTCAATCGTCAAAATTTGGCCGATGCTCGCTTCTCCCGCGACAATTGATGAGTTTTGCGCGTTCCGGGCATTTTGCCGGCTCAGCGTGCAGGCTGACCAGTTCTTTGGCCATTCTGCGAGCTTCGACCTGCCTCTCGGCTCGTTCATCATCGATCCATCGCTCACGAGAGGAACTGGCATGACACAGTACAATATCGCGCTTATCGGTTTCGGCGGTGTCAACCGCGCCTTGGCCGAGCTGATCGCAGGAAGCAATGATCGTTGGAATGCCGAACTCGGCTTCCGTTTAAACATCGTCGCTGTTACCGATCTCCATCTCGGCTCAGTCATTTCTCCCAACGGCATCGACGCGCGCATGCTGGTGGAAACCAGATTCGCGAGGGGCGGGTTCGCACAACTGTCCGGCGGCAGTGCCGAAGCCGACAACGAAAAGGTCATCAAGCAGGCTCCGGCTGACATTGTCGCCGAGGCGACCTTCACCAATCCGGTCGATGGCGAGCCGGCCGTATCCCATTGCCGTTGGGCACTCGAAAGCGGCAAGCACGTCGTCACAACCAACAAGGGCCCGGTTGCCCTGGCGGCCGCGGAGCTGAAGGCACTCGGGGCGCGGCACGGCGTGATGTTTGAACATGAGGGGGCTGTCATGAGCGGCACCCCGGTCATTCGTATGGCCCAAAGGACGCTCGCGGGCGCCGGGCTTCATGGTTTCGAAGGGATTCTGAACGGCACCTCGAACTTTGTTCTTGGCCGCATGGAGGGCGGGCTTTCCTTCGCGGAGGCGGTAAAAGAAGCAAAGGGCCTCGGTTATGCGGAAGCCGACCCTACTGCCGATGTTGAAGGTCACGATGTCCGGTTGAAAGTCGTCATCCTCGCAAATGAACTACTCGGTGGAAAGCTGACGCCGCAGGACGTGGACTGCAAGGGTATTTCGGGCCTGACCGTGGCCGATATCGACGCGGCGACGCGAGAAGGCTATCGCTGGAAGCTGATCGGCTCGGCCTCGGTTCGCCAGGACGGTGGTATCGCAGCCCGTGTGGGACCGCAGCGCCTTGCGCTCGATCATGCGCTCGCCGCCGTTGGCGGGGCGATCAACGCCATCTCGCTCAAGACAGACCTTCTCGGCGCGGTGACGGTGACCGGACCCGGCGCAGGCAGGGTCGAGACGGCCTATGCGCTCCTCTCGGACATCATCACCATCCATCAGTGCCGCCCTTCCGCCGACAAGAAGGAGGCCGCGTGATGACCGCTGCAAAATTGCGTGTCGCCGATGTGTTCGAGCAGATAGCCGTCAGAAATCCCTATGATGGAACGGTGATCGGCAGCGTCGAAAGCACGGCTGCCAACCAGATTGCGGCGCTCATAAATCGCGCCAAAACCGGAGCTGTCTTGTCGCGAGCGCTGCCAAGACACCAGCGAGCGACTATATTGGAAAAGGCCGCCCGCGCCGTCGAGCGCCAGAACGAAGATTTTGCCCGCTTGATTGTACGGGAAGCCGGCAAAACCATCGTCCAGGCCCGCAAGGAAGCCTTTCGGTGCGTCAACACGCTGAAGCTCTCCGCGGAAGAAGCAAAACGCAACGCCGGTGAGGTCATTCCGTTCGACGCTTACGCCGGTTCCGAGGCGCGTCAGGGCTGGTTCACGCGGGAGCCGCTAGGGATCATCGCAGCGATTACTCCTTACAACGACCCGCTCAATCTCGTCGCCCATAAGCTCGGGCCGGCAATCGCCGGCGGCAACGCCGTCTTGCTGAAGCCGTCCGAACTGACCCCGCTTTCGGCGATCCGCCTTGTCGAAACGCTGGTCGAAGCCGGGTTGCCTGAGGAGATCATCACGGTCGCTGTCGGCGGCGCCGACCTGGGCAGCGCGATCGTCTCGGCGCGCGATGTCCGAATGGTGTCGTTCACCGGAGGTTTTGCGACCGGAGAAGCAATTGCCAGGACAGCAGGGCTGAAGAAGCTCGCCATGGATCTCGGCGGCAATGCACCTGTCGTAGTCCTGGCGGATTGTGACTTCGCCAAGGCGGTCGATGCGTGCGTGTCGGGCGCGTACTGGGCTGCCGGCCAGAATTGCATCGGCACCCAGCGGATTATCATCCAGGCGCCGGTCTATGAGCGGTTCCGTGAAGCGTTCGTGGCTGGTACGCGCAACCTGCTTGCCGGCAATCCAGAGCGCGAGGATACCGACGTCGGCCCGATGATTTCGGAACAGGCGGCCAAACGCGCGGAGACGATGGTCGACGACGCCATTGCCGCGGGAGCAAAGCTCCTGTGCGGGCACCGTCGAGCAGGAACAGTCTATCAGCCAACCGTGCTGGAAGGTGTGCCGAAGACATGTCGATTGTGGGCGGAGGAAGTCTTCGCGCCCGTCGTCCTCCTGTAATCCTTCGATACACTCGCCGATGCGATCGTGATGGCGAACGGTCCCGAATACAGCCTGCACGCAGGCGTCTTCACCAACAACATCGGCGACGCATTGGATGCCGCCGGGCAGATCGAGGCAGGAGGAGTGATGATCAACGACTCTTCCGATTATCGATTTGATGCCATGCCGTTCGGCGGTTTCAAGTATGGCGCCATGGGGCGTGAAGGCGTTCGCTTTGCCTACGAAGAGATGACACAGCCAAAGGTCATTTGCATCAATCGAGCCTAGCTGTCTTTCTCCCGCAAAAGAGCCGCCTTGAGAGATCATTTTCCGCGCGTCTGACCACGAATACGCGGGAAAGCCGCATACCGGGCCGGGTACTATCCGGCAAAACCCAATAAGAATTCCATAGGGAACTACAGGCATGACGAAAAAGGCTCCTCCTGCCTTGCTCGTGGATAATGTCCACAAGAGCTACGCCAAGCATGAAGTCCTGAAGGGAATATCGCTGTCGGCTGAGAAGGGCGATGTCATCTCGCTCATCGGGTCTTCGGGGTCAGGCAAAAGCACCTTTCTGCGGTGCATCAACTTTCTCGAGATTCCTGATCGCGGCCGCTTTGTCATCAATGGCGAAGAGGTTCTCATGAAGTCCGACCAAGGTGGACTGGGGTATCCGGCCAACTGGCGGCAGATCGAGCGTATGCGGACCGGCCTGGCCATGGTGTTCCAGAGTTTCAATCTCTGGCCCCACATGACGGTGCTCCAGAATGCCATCGAGGCCCCGGTTCATGTGCTGGGGGTGAGCCGCAGCGAGGCGATCGATCGGGCCGACAGTTTGCTTGCGAAGGTCGGACTTTATGAGAAACGGCACGCCTATCCGGCCTTCCTGTCGGGCGGCCAACAGCAGCGTGCGTCCATCGCGCGTGCCCTTTGTGTCGACCCGGCCGTGATGCTGTTCGACGAGCCCACTTCCGCACTGGATCCTGAACTTGTCGGCGAGGTCCTGAAGGTTATCCGGGATCTCGCGGACGAGGGCCGAACGATGCTCATAGTGACGCATGAGATGAAATTCGCTCGCGACGTCTCCAGTCACGTGATGTTCCTGCATCACGGGCGTGTCGAAGAAGAAGGGTCGCCGGATCAAGTCTTCGGTGCGCCGATAACTGCCCGTTGCCGAGAATTTACCGGCGCGTTGAGCGGCTGACCCTCCCTGTTTCCAACCTGACGAAAACTCAAGAAAGGGGAATTGAATGAAATTGCTGTCCATCCTGCTGACAGGGACCGCGCTCGCGCTTTCAATCGCCACGGCGAGTGCCGAAGTTCGCTTTGGCATCATGAACGAAGCCTATCCGCCCTTCTTCACCAAAGACCCCTCCGGCAAGTGGGTCGGCTGGGAAATCGAGCTGATGGATGCTGTCTGCGCCGAGATGAAGGAAACCTGCTCTGTCGTCGACATGTCCTGGGACGGGCTCATTCCAGGGCTTCAGGCGAAAAAATTCGATGTCATCTGGTCGTCGATGTCGATCACCGACGAGCGCAAGCAGACGATCGACTTCACCGACAAATACTACAACACGCCGAGCAAACTGATTGGCGCCAAGGATGGCACGACCGGAGCTTCGCCGGATGATGTTTCGGGGAAGACGATCGGTATCCAGGTGTCGACCATCCAGTCCGAATACTACAAGAAATATTTCGCCGACAAGGCATCGGAAAAAACCTACACGACGCTCGATGAGGCGTTCCAGGATCTTGCCGCCGGCCGGATCGACTACGTCTTCGGCGATTCCATACCGCTATCGGAATTCCTCAAATCCGACTTCGGCAAGGAATGCTGCAAGGACATGGGAAATGTGAAAGACGATCCGGCCATCCTTGGATCGGGCATCGGCGGTGGACTGAGAAAAGGCGATCAGGCACTGCGCGAGAAGCTCAATGCAGCAATTACGGCTGTCAGAGCAAACGGAAAGTATGCGGAAATCTCGAAGAAGTACTTCGATTTCGACCCGTACGGTGAATGAGTGTGGCTACGGCAGACGACGTAAGCGCATCTGCCGTAGCCCGCTTGTCCGCCGGTTCTGTCTCGGGTCATTGGCCGGTGCACCGCCGGCGTTGTTCGCCGGCTGCGAAGCATCGCGCTTCGCGGCTCTCGTTCCCGCCCAAAAATCAAGGTTGAACTCAGATGTCGACCTCCCAGTCGATCCTGGAAATGCTTTCCCCCTATCCGCCTGGATGGGGCGGCGTGCTTCTCAAAGGCGCGCTTTCCACCATTTCGATATCGTTGGGTGCTTACCTTCTCGGGATGCTGATTGGTCTTGGCGGGGCTCTTGGCAAACTCAAGGGCAACCCGCCGGTCCTGCTTCTTCTCGACGTCTATACGACTGCGGTTCGGGCCATTCCCGAACTGATCCTGATTATCGGTCTGTACTATGCCGGCACTGACGGTCTGAACCGAATTCTCTCGAGCTTCGGGCTTCCCAATGTCGAGATCAACGGGTTTGTCGCGGCAATCGCAGTGCTCGGAATCGTCCAGGGCGCCTACATGACCGAAGTGTTTCGTGGCGCAATCCTGGCGATTCCTGTTGGACAGATCGAGGCCGCCAGTTCCTTCGGCATGCGCCCATGGTTGAGGTTTCGCCGTATCGCTCTGCCGGCATTGATCCCGAATGCCCTGCCTGGGCTTGCCAACCTCTGGATGTCGGTGACGAAGGACAGTGCGTTGATCGCGGTCGTCGGCTATCAGGAGTTGGCGCTCGCCACGCGGATCGCGGCCGGCAACACGAAGCACTATTTTCTGTTCTTCCTGGTCGCCGCTGCCGTCTATCTCGTCATCACGCTTGTCTCCAACGTCGTCTTCGGCCTCCTCGAGAGCCGCTATCGACGCGGGCAGCCGAAAACCGCTTAGGACGCTCGCGATGAATTTCTCATGGGTATCGTCCTATTGGCCGCTCATTGCCGCAGGCGCGGTTCAGACGGTCCTCCTTCTCGTCATTTCCGTCGGGGTCGGCTTCATTCTGGCGATCGGTCTTGCGCTCGCGCAGGTCAGCGGTCCGCGATGGCTGAAATGGCTTGCCCGTTGCTACTGCACCTGCCTTCGCGGCACGCCACTTTTGATCCAACTGTGGTTGCTCTATTACGGCATCGGTTCGCTGCTGCCGATGATACCAGGGCTGCGCGCGAGCTTCCTCTGGCCGATAGTGCGGGAGGGCTTCTTCTTCGCAGCGCTCAGTTTCACGCTCAACTACGCCGCCTATGAGGCCGAAGTCCTGCGGGGTGCGCTTCTCGCCGTCCCGAAAGGCGAGCTCGAGGCAGGTCGCTCGTTCGGTATGACTTCCTGGACGCTGTTGAGACGGATCTGGCTGCGTCGCGCCATACGTATCGCACTGCCGACGATAGCTGGCGAGGTGGTTCTGCAACTGAAAGCGACACCCCTCGCCTTCACCGTGACAGTGATGGATCTCTACGCCGTCGCGTACAAGGTGAGGCAGGACACCCTGCTCGTTTATGAACCGCTGATGATCGTCACGGTGTTCTACATCTTGCTGACGCTTCTGATCACCCGCACCTTCAGGCTCGTCGAGGCGCAAATCCCGGTTCGCAGCTGAATTATCAGCTCGGCCCCAAGACGATGAAATTCCAGGAATTCTGCAGGAAGGTCTTCCATGTCCTCGAACATCTCTACTCCCTTCGCAACTGACAGTTGGGGCTCGAATGCACGCATGACGCTGTTGCCGCCCGTAAGCGGCGGTGTCGTCCTACGTCGGGAAACCCTGGCGCTCGACGGCGGACTGATCATCGATCCGATCACGAAGGCTATCGCGCCCAACATCTCAATGTCGGTCAACAACATGTTGGTTCCTGGTGACGGCGCCTTTTCCGCGGACGGGGTATCAGACCTGACTGCTCTGCCGTTTCTGTATGCCCGCTGGACCAATCCGACCGTGCGGCAACTCGAGCAGCGCATGGCCGCACTCGAAGGTGCGGAGGATGCGCTCGCAACAGCAACCGGCGTGGCCGCGATCGCAGCCACCTTCCTGACCTTTCTCAAAGGGGGGGACCATCTGATCATCAGCGACGTCTGCTATGCCGGCGCCTACGAACTGGCACACCGCATATTGCCCGAGTACGGGATCGAGGTGAGCGCCGTGAACATGTCGGTCATTGGCGACGTTGTCGCAGCCTTCCGACCCAACACGCGGCTCGTCCACTGCGAAAGCCCCTGCAATCCAATCCTGCGCCTGACCGATCTGGCCGAAGTCGCGAAGCTGGCACACGAACGCGGCGCGCTGGTTTCCGTCGATTCCACGCTTGCCACGCCGGTCGCGACCCGCCCGGCCGTACTCGGCATCGATCTCGTCATTCACTCCCTGACCAAGTTCATCAACGGGCACGGCGACGCCTTGGGTGGCGCCGTGTGCGGGCGCAAGGATCTGGTGGAAAAAATCCGCTCTCGTACTGGAGTTTATCTCGGCGCTTCTTTGTCTGCCCAGAATGCCTGGCTCATCATGCGCGGGATCGACACGCTCTTTCCCAGGCTCCGGACCATGTCCGCTTCTGCGATGCAGATCGCCCGTTTTCTCGCCAAGCATCCAAAAATCAGGTCTGTCACCTACCCCGGCCTGGAAAGCCATCCGCAGCATGCCTTGGCAACACGTCAGATGGATGTATTCGGGGGAGTTCTGACCTTCCAGACCGACGACCCGCAGGCGATGGCAGCCCAACTCGCTGACAGGCTCCGCGTAGCGCACTACGCCTTTTCGCTTGGTCACCAGCGCAGCATCGTTGTCCTTCTCGATACGAACGAAATGATGAAATCGACTTACGGTCTGCGGGGCGCTCAGCTCGACGACTACCGCGCCTTCGCGGGAGACGGCGTCTTTCGCCTTTCCATTGGCCTGGAGTCGGTGGACGACCTGATCGAGGATCTTGACCAGGCGCTGCGTGCCTAAGGCTCTTGCGCGAGGGGATATGATGACCGTTGAGAGGACCGAAACCGATATGCTCGGCGAGCGGGATCTGCCCGCCGACGCGCTGTTCGGCATCCACACGCTGAGGGCAGCGGAGAATTTCGACGTATCCGGAATCCGCCTGCGGGACTTCCCGGAATTCGTTCAATCGCTTGCCATGGTCAAAAAGGCGGCTGCACGAACCAACAAGGAGCTGCAACTACTGGCTCCCGATGTTGCCGATGCAATCGATCGAGCCTGCGATCGACTGATCACCTGCGAGGACCTCACCGACCATTTCCCGATCGACATGATGCAGGGAGGCGCCGGGACCTCGACCAACATGAACGTCAATGAGGTGGTCGCGAACCTGGCGCTTCTGGAGATAGGCAAGGTGCCGGGCGACTACGCCGCGGTTCACCCCAATGACCATGTCAACCTGTCCCAGTCGACTAACGATGTCTATCCGACGGCCATCCGGGTAACGGTGATGCGCGGCTGCGCCGCCGTGCTCGAAGCGCAGCGAAGGCTGCGAGATACCTTTGGCAGAAAGGGTGAGGAATTCGCTAATATCGCCAAGGTCGGACGCACCCAGTTGCAGGACGCGGTTCCAATGTTCCTTGGTCAGGAGTTCGACGCTTTTGCCGAGACCATTGACGAAGACATAATCCAGCTTCGAAAAGCCATGGAACTGATGCGGGAAATGAACCTCGGAGGCACCGCCATCGGCACCGGCTTAAATGCGCCCGAGGGATTCTCAGTCAGCGCCTGCCGTCATCTTTCGGAAATTTCTCGGCTTGAAATGGTTCCGGCACGCAACTTCGTGGAAGCAACGTCCGACACCGGAGCCTTTGTGTCGTTTTCGGGCACGCTGAAGCGGATCGCTGTCAAGCTTTCCAAGATATGTAACGATTTGAGGCTGCTCTCCAGTGGCCCTCGGGCTGGCCTTGGTGAAATCAGATTGCCTCCGCGACAGGCCGGCTCGTCGATCATGCCGGGCAAGGTCAACCCAGTCATTCCCGAGATGATGAACCAGATTGGCTTTCAAATCATTGGCAACGATCTGACGGTGACACTGGCGGCGAGCGCTGGACAATTGCAGTTAAACGCGATGGAGCCCGTGATCGTTCTCAACATCCTGCAATCGATGCGACTTCTGGCGCGCGGCATGGATATCCTGCGCGAACGTTGCGTCGACGGCATCGAGGCGGATGCCGATCGCTGCCGCTTTCTCTATGATCAGTCGCTCATTCTGGCCGCATCGCTCAATCCAGTTGTCGGATATAGCAAGGCTGCACTCTTGGCCAAGGCGGCGCTCGCTTCCGGCACAAGCCTTCGCCAGGCTGCTGAGGCCGATGGCTCGTTCAGCCGTGCACAACTGGATCAGATTTTCGGCGTCGCGCAGTCCTCCTCTGTTGTGCTGAAACGCATTTAACTCCCGAATCGACCATGGCCGTATTTACCCAGCTTTCCGACGATGACCGCGAAGCGATTTCGGTCGCCTACGGCATAGCCCCGCTGACCTCGGTGATTGGCATTGCCGACGGAGATACCGAGACGACCTATCTCTTCCGGTCACAGCGGGGCGAGTACATCGTCACTCTGTTTGAAAACGGCGCTGAGCCGTTCGATCTTGAACGCGCGTTTCGGACCATGGAGTTGTTGTCGGCCGCGTGTGTTCCCTGCCCTAAAACGTTCCGCACCGAAACGGGCGGGGCGACGATCCGTCTGTCCGGGAAGCTCGTGGCGGTGGTCGGCTTTGTCCAGGGCACGCAATCGGCTTGCGCAAGCCCGGCCCAGTGTTTCGATCTCGGGCGGCGCCTCGCGCAGATCCATCGAACGCTGATGCCTGCCTCTCCCGAAAAGAGGGAGGGACTGCCAAGGGGACCAATCCATGGGGCGCTGTTTCCGGACAATGTGTTTTTTCTCGGCGATTGCGTCAGTGGCATCATCAATTTCAGGCTTCGCCATGACGATGTCCTGATCGCAGAACTGGCAGACGTGTTGGTTCGATGGACGATGCTGAGCAACGGGGCGCTGGATGGGGAGCGCGCGGAGGCAATTCTCAAGGGATATTGCCGCGTCCGCCAGTTGCAAGACAACGAGCGCCAAGCACTGGCGGCCTTTGCTCTCGCTGCGGCTGCGACTTTTCTAGCTGTTTCGGAAGGTAGTATTGATCTACGGGTTCGTGCCGAGAACGCGTTCCTATCAGCGCAAAGCCTGTTTGCAGCTAGAGAAACTCCTATTGGTGCCGCATGAAAAGGCTTCTTGACCGGGCAGACGAGCGTATTCTTATGGAACTGACCAGGAACGCGCGTATCTCGCATGCGGACCTGGCCGCGAGGGTCAATCTTTCTCGCAACGCCGTCCGCCAGCGGATTGAACGCCTGGAGCGGGATGGCCTAATCCGGGGATATACGATCATTGCAGGCGAAGGACGCATCGCGTCTTCAACGATTGCGGCACTGATGTTTGTTTATCGCAATGACCGGATGCGGGGGGGCGACGTCATTCAAGCACTGCGACGGATCCCAGAGGTCGTCGCCTGCGACGTGATGAGCGGCGAATTCGACCTGGTCGTCCGTGTAGAGGCGACGGAGGCCGATCGCACACGGCAGATCTGGCAGGAGATTTCCGCATTGCCCGGTGTGCGAGACACCCTCACAGCGTTCGCGCTATCGTCGATGATCCGGCGTTGAACCTTTATGGATTCCCCTCCTTAGGCCGTGCGACCGATGGGAGGGATGTCCGACTTGGGGGCCGAGAGCGGGCTGTCCGCTTTCTGCAAGAAAGTCGAAAAGCCACCTTCTCCCGGAAGGCTAGTGCTTCAAGATCTGGCTGAAGAACAATTTCGTTCGCTCGTGGCGCGGGTGACTGAAAAACTCGTCGGGCGTGCCCTCTTCGACGATCTGCCCAGCGTCCATGAAAATGACGCGGTCGGCCACTGCACGGGCAAAACCCATCTCATGCGTTACACACACCATGGTCATGCCGTCGCGGGCCAATCCAGTCATGGTCTCCAGCACCTCCGAGACCATTTCCGGGTCGAGGGCAGAGGTCGGTTCGTCGAAAAGCATGACGTCCGGTTTTATGCACAGGCTGCGGGCGATCGCGACACGCTGTTGCTGGCCGCCCGACAGCTGGACCGGGAACTTGTTCGCCTGCTCGGGAATACGGACCCGTTCGAGGAACTGAATAGCGGTCTTGCGTGCTTCCATGGCGGAAACACCTTTGACCCACATTGGCCCGGCCATGCAGTTCATCAACACCGTCATATGCGGAAACAGATTGAAGTGCTGGAACACCATGCCAACATTGGAGCGGACGGCGGCGACGTTCTTCATCTTGCCATGCAGAGCGACGCCGTTGACGACGATATCGCCGCCCTGATGCGCTTCGAGGCGGTTGAAGCAGCGGATCAAGTGTCGACTTGCCCGAGCCGGACGGCCCGCAGATGACGATGCGCTCGCCTTTGTGGACAGTCAGGTTGATGTCCTTCAGCTCGTGGAACTGGCCGTGCCATTTGGAAACTGCCCTGGCTTCAATGATAACCCGCGCGCTCATCGCACTTTGCTCCTGGCGTAGTGCCGTTCGATCCGCGACTGGATCAGCTCGAGGCAGATCGACAGCACCCAATAAATGATGGCGGCCGAGATCAGCATTTCCATGTGCTGGAAGGTCTTCTGGCCGAGCGTTCGTGCCAGGAACATCAGCTCCCAAACGCCGATGACGGAGACCAGGGAAGAATCCTTCAGCATCGAGATGAACTGGTTGCCGGTCGGCGGAATGATGACCGGCAATGCCTGCGGCAGGATGATGCGGCGCATGATCAAGGCGAAGCCGAACCCATGGAGCGCGAGGCCTCCCATTGGCCCCGATCGATGCTCTGAATGCCGGAGCGGAATATCTCGGTCATGTAGGCGCCGTAGCAGAGCGACAGCGCCAGTATGCCGGCGGGCACGGCATTGATGACGAAGCCGAGCTGCGGCAGCATCTCAGGTTCGGGAGCGGCTCCGCCTTGCACAATCCGCAGATGAGGCGTTGACGGTTCTCGAAACTCAGCTGCTCCCGAGAATTTCCACCAATTTGCATATTTCCCCGGAGGGGTTGGAGTTGTATCGTATGGGGATGCAGCGCTGCCTTGCGGGGCGCGGTGCGATGGCCTCATTTCCGAGCACCCCTGACCGCTACACACCGCGATGATGCCCGAAAACTTCCTCGTAGGCCCCCCGTTCCCCGGCTGTATTGGCGACGGGCGAGCCAGCGGGCCACTAGGAACGCTGGAACTACGTGAGATGGCTGCGTGTGGACAATTGGGTGCAGTCTAGGCTTCGACTGGACGGGTGTCACACTACCGCATGGGAAGAGCGCTCTTTCTGGGAAGTAGACGAGAATGGTTAAGCCGAAGAAAAACGACAAGCCAGTTTCAAGGCAGTTCGAGTCTAACATTAACCGTGACAGCAGCTTGCTGCCGATGCTGATCGGCGGGCTTGTCCTGAATCATTATCGGGGCAACCGTCGTTATGATGTTCGTTTAGTTTCGCATGGGTACCGACGCGAATAGCGGCCGTGACCCACCCGCCATTAGGCCTGCTGATCAATTTGACAGGACTCTGGCCTCGTTACGTGGATGTGTGGTGACGCGAAGCTCAACGGCGGGCGCGGTCGATAGAGATGTTGCTAGGCGCGCATCCGTACGCCGCCGCGTATCTGCGCCTGCCCATCGCCCGCAGCCGACATCGAGACTTATTACATTTTTGACCTTCGGCTCGAAAGCAGGAGGGGGGAACGACTGGGCAACACCGTGGGACTTTCCGTGGGACCTTGCGTGCCGAACTCTGCCAATGTACGCCGTTCGTTCCGCTCTTCCATTTTGGGGCTTGCTCAAAATGGTTCGGAACCCTATGGGGATGCCGTTCGGAGTGTAGCGCAGCCTGGTAGCGCACCTGATTTGGGATCAGGGGGTCGCGTGTTCGAATCACGCCACTCCGACCAGTTTCCTGAACATCTTAGAGCCCGCGCTTCGGGAACCCTGTCGGCCTTCAGAAGTTCTGTTGCCATGGCCGACACTCCAAGGACCCCCACCATCGCCCGCATCTGGCGCGGCCGGACCTTGCCGGAAAAAGCCGACGATTATGAAGCTTACAATTACGAGACCGGCATCAAGCCGCTCATCGAAAAGGCAGTCGGCGTCCAGACATTTCGCGAGGACACGGCGACCCATTCCGAGTTCGTGACGATCTCCTATTGGGAGAGCATCGAGGCAATGGCGCGCTTCACCGGCGGCGGGCCGACCCAGGTCCACCACCTCGACCGCGACGCGGAATTCCTGATCGAGCTGCCGAAGAGCGTGCAAGTGCTGCGCTTGCTCACCAGCCATGGCAAGACGGGCTGAAGGTGTCCAGCATCGAGCAACAGGCCTTGATCTCTGAAGGGAGCCGTCGGCGTGGAACCGAGTAAACCCGCCGGGCGAGTCCCCAACAACCTCGAGCCCGGCGAGCCTACAACCCGATCTGCAATGTGACCGGGACCGGGATCAACCGGCCTCTTCGACGCTGCAAGATGGATGCCAGGGCAATGGCTCGAAATGGGACAGCCACGATCCCGCAACCCGGACGGAAAACCGCTACGCACTTTCCCGGAGTTGCTCTAGACTCCGGGCAAACGGGGCAAGGGGGACTCTGGATGCCTGTTCTCGAGGCGCTGCTGTCGCTGATCGGCCCGGCCTACTTGGCCTATTATGGCTTCGCGGTTCCGGTCGCGGTCGCCTGGGCAATCCTGTGCGCTACTCTGTGGGTTTGGAACAACCGGCCGAGCAAGAGGCAGAATGGCAGCGTCGCCCTGTCGCGGATCGCCAGCCTGGTGCTCTTCGTCTTTGTCGCCGCATGCTACGTGGCGGCGCATACGGGGGTCTATCTGCTGGCTCGGCATCTGGCCGGACTATGGGCGTAGAGGGCGCACAACCCCGGGAACAGCCTTCCTCGATATTCTAAATATCGAACTCGCCCTGGCCCTCGTCCATGGCGCTGACGGTCTCGGCGGCGAGCGCTCGGGTGATCGGCGTCTTGCGCTCGAGAGCGGCGCGGTCGAGGCGCTCCACGACCCGCATGGCGGTTGCCAGCGAGCGCTCGATGCGCCGCACCAGATATTGCACGACATGCGGCTCGACCTCGACCTGGCGGTCGGCGAAGAGCTTGGTGATAACGCCGGCGAGCAGCAGGTCGTCCGGCTCGTGGATCTCGATGGTCGCCGCCGCTTTCAGCCGGGAGATGAGATCCGGCAGCGCGACGCGCCAGGCCGAGGGAAAGCGCCGCGCCGTCAGAAGCAGCGTGGAGCCGGCGCCGCGCACGGTGTTGATCAGGTGGAACAGGCCTTGCTCGTCGATCGGGAGCTTGTCGATGTCGTCGATCAGCGCGGGGCTCGCGCCAAGCCCGCCAATGTGCTCGCCGATGCGATCGGGAGCGATGGCGACAGCGTGCGCATGCGCTTGCCAGATCTGGGCAAGATGCGTCTTGCCGGACCCGGGAGGGCCGGCGAGCACCACCACCGGCGCGGGCCAGTCCGGCCAGCAGTCGACAAGTGCTGCGGCCTGCGCGTTGGCGCCTGAGACGACGAGCTCGTCGCGCGAATAGCCGGTACCGTGGCCGAGATCGAGCGGCAGCTGGCGCGGTGGACCGGTTCGTTCGCCAGCCATTTCAGCCACGCGGCTGTGAGCGGCGGCCGCCGCCTCGATCCGCCGGCAAAGGAGGTGCGGGCTCGGTGGCATGGCCGTTGTAGAGCGGCGATTCGAGGTAGCGGGCAATCGCAAAGCGCACCAGCACGGCAATGGCCGCCGAAGCCGGCACCGCAATCAGCAGGCCGACGAAGCCGAACAGCGCACCGAAGGCAAAGAGCGCGAACATCAGCCAAACCGGATGCAGGCCGACGCTTTTGCCGACCAACCTCGGCTGCAGGATATTGCCCTCGATGAACTGGCCGACGAAGAACACGCAGACCACCGCCACGATCATCGTCCAATCCGGCCAGAACTGGACGAAGGCGACGCCGACAGCAAGCACCAGCCCGGTCAGCGAGCCCACATAGGGGATGAAGGAGATCAGCCCGGCGAAGAAGCCGATGAGGATGGCGAAGTTCAGCCCCGTCAGCGTCAGGCCGGTAGCGTACATGGCGCCCAGCACAAGGCAGAGCGTGCCCTGCCCGCGCACGAAGCCGGCGGTGGCGGTGTTGATGTCGCGGGCAAGCGCCCTGACCGTCTCGACATAATCTCGCGGCACCCAGCTGTCGACCACGGCCACCATCCGGTCCCAGTCGAGCAGCATGTAGAAGGCAACGACCGGGGTGACGACGAAGAGGCTGACCACCGAAACCAGCGCCACGCCCGAGCTCCAGATCGAGGTGAAGACGGTGGTGAGCAGCCCGAAGCCGGTGGTGAGCAGCGAGTTCAGTCCTTCGCGCAGGCTGGCCGCGTTGACGCCAAAACGCTGCTCCAGCCACTTCGGGTCGAAGCTGGTGATGAGCGACTGCAGGCGGGTGAGATATTCCGGCAGCTTGCGCGCGAAATCGGCCATCTGCGTGGCCAGCACAGGGACCAGAATAACGAAGGCGAGCACCACGACGACGACGAAGGCAATGAGGATCACCACCGTCGCCATCAGCCGGGAGAGGCCGAGCCGCTGCAGCCGATCAGCCACCGGATCGAGGAAATAAGCGAGCACCATGCCGGCGACGAAGGGCAAGAGGATGCCGGAGAAGACATAGAGGAACAGCGCCAGTAGCACGGCGACGATCAGCCAGAACGCGATCTGCCGGCGCAACGCGGTCGAGGCCGCGGCCGTCCAGGCTTCGCCGTCAGGTGTCCGTGCTGGAATTGCCCGACTTGGTGTTGCTCGTCCGGGAGCCTTCGCCATAGCCACTCATATGCCTTAGCCAGGCCACGAGATAGGCCGCGGCCGAAGCCACGGTCAAGACCCCCGAGAGCAATATGAGGGCCGGCCGGAGCGGATAGAGATGCATGGAAAAGGCAAGCTCGCCCAGCACAAGCGCCGCCAGCGCGATCTGCACGGCGGTGTTCACCTTCGACACCAAGAGCGGCTTCATCTCGACCGGCTGCGCCATCACGCTGGACAAAAGCACGGCGCAGACGATCAGCGCGTCGCGCGAGACCATGGTCACGACAAGCCAGAGCGGCAGTTCCCCGGCATAACCCATGACGACGAAGACCGAGACCAGGAGGAGCTTGTCGGCGACCGGATCGAGATAAGCGCCGAGCCGCGAGAACAACCGGTAGCGGCGAGCGATGAAACCGTCGACGCCGTCGGAGATGCCGGCGACGAGGAAGCCGGCAAAGGCCCAGTCCCAGCGCGCCTGCAGCATGGCCAGCACCACGGCCGGCACCAGCAACAGCCGCATGATCGTGATCATGTTAGGTATGGTCACGTGATGTCCCATCATGGGTTTTGTTGGAAGATAGTTGATGGAGATGAGAGGCGCACGCAAGGGAGGAGTTGCGGATCTCCCCGCTCGAGGGGGAAGATGGTCTCTGGCGCACAAGGCGCTGGAGCTCCACGCGAGGCGACCCCCCTCTGTCGCCTCCGGCGACATCTCCCCCTCAAGGGGGGAGATTGGCTCTCACGCGCCTTGCCCCTCGAAACCATTCATGCGATGAGCCCGCAATGGAAACAGGGATGAGCCGAAGATGAGCAACGGCGACAAGGCCAAGCGCAAGAACGGGCTCACCTATGCCGAGGCGGGCGTCGATATCGATGCCGGCAATCTCATGGTCGAGAAGATCAAGCCGCTCGTGCGCGCGACGCGCCGGCCGGGCGCCGACGGCGAGATCGGCGGCTTCGGCGGCCTGTTCGATTTGAAAGCCGCCGGCTTCACCGATCCGGTGCTGGTCGCGGCCAATGACGGGGTCGGCACCAAGCTCAAGATCGCCATCGATTCCGGCAAGCACGATACGATCGGCATCGACCTCGTCGCCATGTGCGTCAACGATATCGTCGTGCAGGGCGCCGAGCCGCTGTTCTTCCTCGACTATTTCGCCACCGGCAAGCTCGATCCGGACCAGGGCGCGTCCATCGTCGGCGGCATCGCGCAAGGCTGCCGTCAGGCCGGCTGCGCGCTGATCGGCGGCGAGACCGCCGAGATGCCCGGCATGTATCACGACAAGGATTACGACCTTGCCGGTTTTGCCGTGGGCGCGGCCGAGCGCGGCCAGTTGCTGCCCACCGACGACATCGTCGAGGGCGACGTGCTGCTTGGCCTCGCCTCCTCCGGCCTCCACTCCAACGGCTTTTCGCTGGTGCGCCGCATCGTCGACGCCAGCGGGCTTGGCTGGAGCGATCCGGCGCCGTTCAACGATGAGCTCAGCCTCGCCGAAGCGCTGCTCGAGCCGACGCGCATCTATGTGAAGTCGATCCTGAAGGCGATCCGCAACACGCATGGCATCAAGGCGCTGGCTCACATCACCGGCGGCGGTTTTCCGGAAAACATTCCGCGCGTGCTGCCCAAGGATTTCTCCGCCGAGCTCGACCTCGAAGCGATCGACGTACCGCCTGTATTCTCGTGGCTCGCCAGGACCGGCGGCGTGGCGCCGCAAGAAATGATGCGCACCTTCAACTGCGGCATCGGCATGATCCTCGCCGTTGCTTCCGGCCAGGCGGCGCAGGTGGCAGCGGTGCTGCAGGAAGCCGGCGAGACGGTGACGCCGATCGGTCGGATCGTGCCGCGCCGCGACGCCGGCGTCATCTACCGGGGCTCGATCGAACTATGAGCAGGAAACGCACGGTCGTCCTGATCTCGGGCCGCGGCTCCAACATGACGGCGCTGATCGCGGCAGCCAGCGACCCGACCTATCCGACCGAGATCGTCGGCGTCATCTCGGATCGTGCGAACGCCGCGGGCCTCGGCCTCGCGCAGTCGCGCGGCATCGCCACCAAGGTCATTCAGCGCGCCGACCATCCGAGCAAGGACGCACATGACGCTGCGATCGATGCCGCGCTTACCGGCTTCGGCGCCGAGATCGTGGCTCTGGCCGGCTATATGCGCATCCTCGGCCGCGGCCTGGTCGAAAAATGGCAGGGGCGCATGGTCAACATCCACCCTGCCCTTCTGCCTGCCTTCAAGGGGCTGGACACGCATGCGCGCGCCATCCGCGCGGGCGTGCGCATCCATGGCTGCTCCGTGCATTTCGTCACGCCCGAGATGGATGACGGCCCGATCATCGCCCAGGCCGCCGTGCCGGTGATGGTCGGCGACAACGAGGACACTTTAGCCGCGCGGGTGCTGAAGGTGGAGCACCGGCTCTATCCGCTGGCGCTAGGGCTGGTCGCCGAAGGCAAGGCGCGCATGGAAAAGGGCCACACCGTGCTTGCCCATTTCGCCGACGACGCCGACAACGCCACTTCAGTGGTGATGGCGCCCGACCCGCTGCGCGAGGAAACCGACCTCGAACAGCTGGCGCGCATCACGCCGTAGGACTGCCATGGCGACGCCCAGACAACTCCTTGTGCTGCGCCATGCCAAGTCGAGCCGGGACGATCCCAAGCTCGCCGATTTCGACCGTCCGCTCGCCCCGCGCGGGCTGAAGACGGCACCGCTGATCGGGCGCGAGCTTTCGCGGCGCGGCTGGCTGCCGGATCTGGCACTGGTCTCGCCGGCGCTGCGCACCCGCGACACCTGGCGACTCGTCGCCGCCGAATTGCCGAAGCATGGGCCAGCGGAATTCGCCGAGGAGCTCTACGCGGCGGCGCCGGCCGCCATCCTGGCGTGCGTGCGGCAGGCGAAAGCCACCAGCCTGATCGTGATTGGTCACAATCCCGGCCTGCAGAATTTCGTGCTGCGGCTCGCCGGCACCGGATCGGATGAGGGCGTGTTCAAAAAAGTCGAAGCGAAGTTTCCGACGGCGGCACTGGCCCGGTTCACGGTGAAGGAGGATTGGGCGAACCTCGACTTCGGCGGAGCGCGACTGACGCATTTCGTCAGGCCGAAGGATTTGGAATAGAGCGCCTCTGTGCGCAGCCGGGCCTATAGTCACGACACAAGCCGGCCTGCGGATAGCCGGCTCCATAAAAGCAGAGCGGCGGGACAAACCCGCCGCTTTCAGGTCTATCGACGATCGACCGTCTAGTGGTTGCCGAACAGATCGCGGTCGGCGCCCTGGGTAACCGGCTTCTGGACGTTCGCATCAGACTTCTTGACCGAAGCGGTGTACGAGGTATCGACCGAAGCAGCCGGCTGGTGGGCGTTGGCCGAACCGTAGTTGTCGGAACCGGCGAAAGCGGCACCGGTGGCAACGAGAAGGGCAGCGGCGGTAAGAGCGATCTTGGTCATTTCAGTTACTCCAGATTTGAGGGGTGAGTTTGAAGAGGTCGGGCTGGCGGCCGGTTAGTGGTTGCCGAACAGGTCGCGGTCGCTGCCCTGGGTGACGGGCTTCTGGACATTCGCATCAGACTTCTTGACCGAAGCGGTGTACGAGGTGTCGACCGAAGCAGCCGGTTGGTTGGCGTTAGCCGAACCGTAGTTGTCGGAGCCGGCGAAAGCAGCACCAGTGGCAACGAGAAGGGCAGCGGCGGTAAGAGCGATCTTGGTCATTTCAGTTACTCCAGATTTGAGAGTTGTGGTTCTGATCGGTTCGGGACGGAGGCCTAGCGGCCCCAAATGCCCTGGCCGGATTCCGGCTGGTTCTGATCGGGCGTGATCCTGAGATCGCGCTGCTCGAACTTGCGGATCGAACCGGTGATGCTGCGGTCGATGTTGTCGCCCGACCGCGGCGCAACCGACTGGGTGACGGCCGGCTGGTTGACGTTGTCGGAACCGTAATGGTCGCTGCCGGCGAAGGCGCTGCCCGTGGCAACGAGAAGGACCGCGGCGGTAAGAGCAATCTTGTTCATTTTAGGTACTCCAGATTTTCAAAATTCTGTCCGTCAAGTGGCGTGCCGTAATGGAAATTCGCGTCGCTCGGACCACCCCGAGATGGGTCGGTCCTGTTGCCATTTCCAATCACGAAGATGTGCAAATCGAACCGTTCGGTTCGACCTTGAAATCGCGTGAACAGCGCGGCTGCCACATTCTTTTGTTTGAATATCAACTACTTGCAGTGTTAGCCGACGAGGTTTCACGGTCTGGACAACGAGCCAGCGTTCACCCGAGTTACACGAACCGTCAACATAAATTGAACTGAACCGTTCGGTTTTATCCATCGCGCGAGCGAATTGGGCCTTCAGGCTGACCGACGGAACCGATTTCAGCCGGCGTTTGCCTTGTCCGCGGATCGAGACTATCGATTGCTTTCAAACTGTCCGTTCGGACCGCCGGGCCGCGCTTGCGAAAGCCCGGCGCCACCCGGATGGAGGCATTGCCGAACAGCGATGGACGATGCGGCTCCTGCTTGTCGAAGACAATCGCGAACTGGCCGATTGGCTGAGCAAGACGCTGCGCCAGGCGAGCTACGTCGTCGACGTGGTACATGACGGCGAGGACGTCGAGCATGCGCTGGCGGCCGGCGACCATGCGCTGATCATCCTCGACCTCGCCCTGCCGCGCATGGGCGGGATGGAGGTGCTGAAGCGGCTGAGGGCACGCGGCAACCCGGTGCCGGTCATCGTGCTCACCGCCAACGCCAGTCTCGACGGCCGGGTGAAGGGCCTCAACGAGGGCGCCGACGACTATCTGGCTAAACCCTTCCAGATCGAGGAACTGGAAGCGCGCATCCGCGTGCAGCTGCGCCGTGCCAACGACCGGACAGCGCCCGTCATCTCCTGCGGCGACCTCGTCTTCGACACCAACACAAGGCTGTTCTCGCTCGGCGGCGCGGCGCTTTCGCTGACGCCGCGCGAACATGCGGTGCTGGAACAGCTGGTAGTCAAGGCGGGGCGCACGGTGAGCAAGGCGGCACTCTCGACGGCGATCTACGACTTCGACACCGACGCCGATCCCAGCGCCATCGAGATCTACGTGCATCGGCTGCGCAAGAAGCTGGAAGGCTCGCGCGTGCAGATCGCCACCTTGCGCGGCCTTGGCTATCTGCTCCGCCATGAAGATTAGGGCCATGAAAATTAGCAGCCTCCGCCTGCAATTGCTGGCCTGGGTGGTGCTGCCGCTGACCGCGCTGGTGACGGTCAATCTGTGGACCAGCCAGCGCAACGCGCTGGCGACGGCAGATCTGGTCACCGACCGGATGCTGGTCGGCTCGGCGCGCGCGATCGCCGAGCGGGTGGCGATGGCCGAAGGCGTGCTCGACGCCACCATTCCGCCGGCGGCGATCGAGATGTTCGACACCGGCGACCGCGACAGCGTCTACTACCGGGTCGAGACCGCCAACGGCCGGCTGCTGACCGGATATCCCGACCTCCCCCAGGCGTCGCAGAGCGGCAGCATCGAGGCTTCCTATCGCGATCGTCGGCTGCGTCTGACAACGCTCAGCCATGCCGTGATCGGCGCCGGCACGGATTCGCCGATCAGGGTCACGGTGGGCGTCACGCTCGCCGGCCATGACGCGATGGTGCAGCGGCTGTGGTTCAGCGCCTTTGCCCAGCAGCTGGCGCTGGTGGCGATCGCCGGCCTCTTCGTGCTGCTTGGCCTGCGCCGCGGGCTGGCGCCGCTGATGCGCCTGCGCGATACGGTGCGCTCGCCGGATCGCAGCGATCTCGACCCGGTCGAGGTGCCGGGCGCGCAAAGCGAGATCCGGCCGCTGATCGACGCGCTCAACGCCTATATGGAGCGCGTGCGGGCGCAGATGGCGGCGCAGCGCCGCTTCATCGCCAATGCCGCGCACCAGCTGCGTACGCCGCTGGCGCTCATGTCGACACAGGCGAGCTATGTGCTGCGCGAAAGCGCCGCCGACCGGCGCGAGGAGGCGCTGGTGGCCCTACAGGCAGGCTCCGGCCGGCTGGCGCGGCTGGCCGAACAGCTGCTCACGCTGTCGCGCGCCGAGCCGGGCAGCCGCCGGCCGCGTGCCGACCGCATCGACCTCACCGAAGCCGCCCGCGAGGTGCTGGAAACACATGCGCCGAAGGCCGTCGAGCGCAACATCGATCTTGGGCTCGAGGAAGCCGGACCTGTTCCCGTCATCGGCGACGGCACCATGCTGCGCGAGATGATCGTCAACCTGGTCGACAACGCGCTGCGCTACACGCCAGCCGGCGGCACGGTGACCGTCCAGCTGGCCGCGATCGGTCGCGAGGGCGTGCTGACGGTCACCGACACCGGTCCCGGCATTCCGGCCGAAGAGCGCGAGCAGGTCTTCGAGCGCTTCTACCGCATTGCCGGTGCTGCCGAGGAAGGCAGCGGGCTCGGACTCGCGATCGTACGCGAGGTGGTCGAGAATGCCGGCGGCAGCGTTGCGCTTGGCGGGGCCGCCGGCAGCGGGCTCAGGGTCGAGGTCCGGCTGCCGCTCGCCGCGCCCCAGGACAGGCCGACTGGAGCGGTCAGGCCCCCTGCTCGTTGAACGGCGCCGGACGCCATTTGACGACGTAGTTCTCGAAACGGGTGATGATGAACTCCACCACCAGCGCCATCACCGCCAGGATAATCATGGCGGCGAAGACGCCATTGGCGTTGAACGCGCCCTGGGCGGTCGAGATCAGCAAGCCCATGCCCTGCTTGGCGCCGAGGAACTCGCCGACCACGGCGCCGACCAGCGCGAAGCCAAAGCTGACATGCAGGCTCGCCAGGATCCAGCTCATGGCCGAGGGAATGATGACTGTGGTGGTGATCTGATAGGGTGAGGCGCCGAGGATCTGGGCGTTGGCGATCATCGCCCTGTCGGCCTCGCGCACGCCCTGGAAGGCGTTGGCGAAGACCACGAAGAACACCATGACGACGGCCAGCGCCACCTTGGAGGCCATGCCGAGGCCGAGCGCTATGATGAAGACCGAGCCCAGCACGACGCGCGGCACCGAGTTGGCGATCTTGATGTAGATCGAGAAGACATCCGCCAGGAGCTTGTTGCGGCCAAGGATGATGCCGGCGGCGATGCCGCCGACGGCGCCGATGGCGAAGCCGAGGAAAGTTTCCTCGAGCGTCACATAGATCTGCAGCCAGAGCGGCCCCTGCGAGGTGCCCTCGGTGACCCAGGACCAGATCTGCTCCCAGATGCCGGAGGGGCTTGAGAAGAAGAACGGATCGATGACGCCGAGATCGGCGCCAAGTTCCCAAAGAGCGAGGAAGACGATCAGGATGGCGAGCCGCAGACCGATGACCAAGGCATGGCGGCGGCGCAGCCGCGCCCTCGCCCGGGCTTCCGCGGCGACGATCGAGGTCGCGCGGGCGGCTTGGTGAGAGGCTGGAGAGATGGCGGTCATGGCAAGTCTCCTTTCAATGGCCGGTCTGCAGGCCGCGGCTCTGGCCGAGCTGCACTTCCTCGCGCAGGTCGTTCCAGATCACCTTGGCGATCTCGATGAATTTCTGATCGTAGCGGATGTCGGCCATGACACGCGGGCGCGGCAGGTCGATGCGGTAGACGCTCTTCACCGTGCCCGGCCCGGCGGTGAGCACATAGACCTTGTCGGCCAGCGCCACCGCCTCCTCGAGATCGTGAGTGACGAAGACGACGGAGGATTTGAGTTCCGACCAGAGGCCGAGCAGCTCGTCCTGCATGGCGGTGCGGGTCTGCATGTCGAGCGCGCTGAACGGCTCGTCCATCAGCAGGATCTTTGGCTGGTTGATGAAGGTTTGCGCTAGCGCGACCCGTTTGCGCATGCCGCCAGAGAGCTGGTGCGGATAGTGTTTCTCGAAACGCGCAAGGCCGACGCGGGCGATCCAGTCGCGCGCCCGGTCATAGGCTTGAGCCTTCGGCGTGCCGCGATAGAGCGGGCCGGCGGCGACGTTGTCGATGACGCTGCGCCACGGAAACAGCGCGTCTGCCTGGAAGACGAAACCGATGTCGCGGCTGATCTCGGTTACGGGATTGCTCATGACGCGGACATTGCCGGTCGTCGGCCTGAGCAGCCCGGTGACGAGGTTAAGCGTCGTCGACTTGCCGCAGCCGGTCGGCCCGACGACGCAGGCGAACTCGCCGCGCGCCACCGTCATGGTGAAATCGCGGATGGCCGTCATCATGTGGCCGTCGGGGGTGACGAAGCGCAGCGTCACATCGTCGATGGCGATCGCGGCATCAGCCGGCGGCGCGGCCGGAGACAATTTCTCGGCCGCCATGGTTTGCAACTGCATGGCACACTCCTGTAGCGATGGTGCGAGGATGACTGGGGCTCGAGCCCATGGGCCCGCCGCGCCTCGGTATCCGGAAAGGCGCCGCTGCCGAATTGATTCAGGCAAGCGGCGCAACTTGTTGTTCTTCAACGACCGAGCCGGCAGGCCCGGCTCCCTGTCGGCGCTACTTGGCGGCGTCGACGAATGCCGTGGTATAGGTCTTCGACAGGTCGATCTGCTTGCCCTGCAGGCTCTTCGAGAAGGTCGACAGCACCTTCAGCACCGTCTCCGGGCCATCGGCGGGCATGCGGCCGTCAGGCGTGAACATCGCCTTGCCGCCGGCCAACCCTTGCACATAGAGGTCCTTGTTGCCGGCGTAATAATCCTTCGGCATCTGGTCCGCGATCTCTTCGGCCGAATGGCTGGCGATATACTTCATCGTCTTGACGAAAGCGTTGGCGAGCTTCTGCGCCTCGTCCTTATGGCTCTCGATCCAGGCGGACTGGACATAGAAGGATGCCGCCGGATAGTCGCCGCCCAGCGCTTCCCTGGTCTTTTCGGGCGTGCGCATATCGACCAGCACGTTGGCCTCGCCGGTCTGAAGCAGCTTGGCGATGGTCGGCTCGGTGGTCATGCCGGCCTGGATCTGGTCCTGCTTGACGGCGGCGATGAAAGTGTTGCCGGCGCCCACCGGCAGCAGCGTGTAGTCGCCCGGCTTCAGGCCGTTGCGCACGGCGAGATACTGCGTCAGGAAATCGGTCGAGGAGCCAAGACCGGTGACGCCGAGCGTGGCGCCCTTGAAGTCGGCCGGCGATTTGATTTCCGGATGCTTGGCCGAAACCAGCTCGACCTCGCCCGGCGCCTGGCTGAACTGGACGATCGACTGGATGTATTTGCCCTTCGACTGCAAGTCGACGGTGTGATCATAGAAGCCGACGACGCCCTGCACGGCACCGGCCAGCAACTCATTCTCGGCCTCGACGCCGGCGCGGGAGTTGACCAGCTCGACATCGAGCCCCTCATCCTTGAAGTAGCCGAGCTGCTGGGTGAGCACGGCCGGCAGGTAGATCTGCTTTTCCATGCCGCCGACGATGATAGTGATCTTGTCGGCAGCCGATGCCGCCGTGGCGCCCGCGGCGACGATGGCAAACGAAAGCGCCGCCGAACGCAAGACGCACTTCGAGATGAAACCGGTCACGTAACTTCCTCCACCTGGGCGGCGTGCCACCAGGCCACGCCGCATTTCCTCCTTGCCGGCCCGCTCCCGGACCGATCCCGCGGCGAACGCCGCAAAAATGTCATGGCATGCCCAAGCTTTCAGCTGGCTTTCAGTCATTTTAGCGGCCGAAAGAGCGAATTCCGCAGCTATCGCTGGTCACGAAGCGGCGAAGCCAAGCACATCGTGCATGCCGTATTCGCCTGGACACTGTCCGGCCACCCAGAGTGCCGCCGCGATGGCGCCGCGAGCAAACATCGAGCGGTCGCCAGCCGAGTGCGAGAGCGTCAGCGCCTCGCCCTCGGCGAGGAAGCTGACGGAATGCTCGCCGATGATGCTGCCGCCGCGCAGCACGGCGAAGCCGATCTCGCCGGCAGGGCGTGTGCCGACAATCCCATTTCGAGCGCGCCGCGCCACTTCGTCCAGCCTGACGCCGCGTCCGCGCGCCGCCGCCTCGCCCAACATCAGCGCCGTTCCGGACGGCGCATCGACCTTGAAACGGTGGTGCGCTTCCAGGATATCGATGTCGCAATCGTCAGCCCCAAGCGCCCGCGCCGCCTGCTCCACCAGCCCGGTCAGCATGTTGAGACCCAGCGAGTAACTGCCGGAGCGCACGATCGCGATCGTCTTCGCCGCGTCGGCGATCGTCTCCAGCTCGGAACCATCTAAGCCGGTGGAGCCGATCACCAGCGCCGGACCGCCGCGCGCCGCGCATGCCTTTGCTAGTTCGACTGACGCCGCCGGCGTGGTAAAGTCGATGACGACGTCGGCAAGCGCCAGCGCCGCGTCGCGCGCGACCAGCCCCTCGCCCGTGCTGCCCGGTCGATGGAAGCGGGCGACAAGCTCCAGCCGCGGATCGACCTGCACCGCCTCCGTCATCTCCCGGCCCATGCGGCCGAGCGCGCCGGCGATGGCTATTTTCAATGGCTGTTGCGGCAAGGGACACCTCGCCCGTCGCTTCGCTCCTTGCTCCGTCCTTGGATGACGAAGCAACGGGCGTTTTCGGCTAATCTCCCGGGCATGTGACCTGCCGAGCTCGCGCCACAGACCATCACAGCGCCCTGAGCCAGACCTTGTTGTCGTGGAGGGCAGCACCGCCATACGGCGCCGGGGCGTCGGCACCGGTCAGCACGTTGATGCCTTCGCCGCGCTCATGCGCACTGTTCGGCCAGATGCCTTCCGCAATCACCACGCCGCGCTTCACGCCGTCGAAGAACCTGGCATGCAGCACCACGTCGCCGCGCCGGTTGCCGATCTCAACGCGGCCGCCGTCCTCGATGCCAAGCGCCGCGGCATCTTCCGGGTGCAGCAAAAGCTCCGGCCTGCCTTCCTTGGCTTTCGACACCGGCGTCTCGGCAAAACTGGAATTGAGGAAGTTGCGCGCCGGCGAAGTTGCCAGCCGGAACGGATGCTCTTCGTCCGCGACCTCGATCAGCTCGACATGGTCGGGGAATTGGGGCAGACGCTCGACCGGTCCGAACAAGCCCATGCTCTTCGGCGGCCGGTTGGGCGCTGACTGCCCGGTCCAATTGGGCCGGAAGTGGAATTTCTTGTCGGCATGGCCGAAGCCGTTGATGAAATGCGCGTCGTCGAAATCGGGTTGCAGGTCGACCCACTTCTGTTCCTTCAGGCTGTCGAAGCTGCCTAGCCCGCGCTTGCCGAGGATGATGTCGATATGTTCTTTCTCGGTCAGGCCAAAGCCCGGCCGGTCGCCGACGCCCAGCCGTTTGCCGAGCTCCTCATTGAGGTAGTGGTTGGTGCGCGGCCCCTCCGGCGGCTCGATCAGCTTGGGGCCGAGCGTGATGTGCTGGTTGCCGCCACCCTTGTAGATGTCGTCATGTTCCAGAAACATCGTCGCCGGCAGCACGACGTCGGCGAGCTTGGCCGTATCGGTCATGAACTGCTCGTGCACGCAGGTGAACAGGTCCTCCCGCAGGAAACCTTTTCTGACCAGCCGCTGCTCGGGCGCGACATTGGCGGGATTGGTGTTCTGGATCAGCATCGCCGTCACCGGCGGACCGCCATAAAGCGCATCCTCGGCACCGGTCAGCACCGGGCCGATGCGCGAATGGTCGAGATAGCGCACCTTCGGGTCGCGCATCGCGGTGCCTTCGAGCACATCCTGATTCAGCTTGAAGATGCCGGAATTGGAGTGAAAGGCGCCGCCTCCCTCATATTGCCAGGCGCCGGTAACCGCCGCGATGCATGAGGCGGCATGCATATTGACCGAGCCGTTGCGCTGGCGCGCAAAACCGTAGCCGAGGCGGAAGTAGGTCTTCTTCGTTGTGCCGACCAGATGCGCGAAGGTCTCGATCTCGGTGACTGTCAGACCCGTGATTGCCGCCGCCCATTCGGGCGTGCGCGTCCTCAGATGTTCTTGCAGCCCGCGCGGATCGTCGGTGTATTTTTCCAGATAGGCGCGGTCGGCCATGCCGTCGCGGAACAAGACATGCATGACCGCGCAAGCCAGCGCGCCGTCGGTGCCGGGTTTGAGCACCAGGCCGAGATCGGCCTGCTTCATGGTGGCGTTGTCGTAGATGTCGATGGCGATGATCTTGGCGCCGCGCTCTTTTCGCGCCCTCGTCGCATGGGTCATGACGTTGACCTGGGTAACAACGGCATTGGTGCCCCAGATCACCACGCAGTCGGACTTCGCCATCTCACGCGGATCGGGGCCGCGCAGAGCGCCCGCTCCCATCATCCAGCCGGTCCAGGCGAGATTGGTGCAGATCGAGCCGAAGAAGCCCGAATATCTCTTCGCGTGCCGCAGCCGCTCGATACCGTCGCGCTGCACCAATCCCATCGTACCGGCGTAAAAATAGGGCCAGACCGTCTCCGAGCCGTATTTCTCTTCGGCCGCGATGAACTTCTCGGCGACGAGGTCGAGCGCCGCTTCCCAACTGGCTTCCTTCCAGGCGCCCTCCCCCTTGCCGCCCGCGCGCACCAGCGGCTTCAGCAGCCGGTCGGGGTGATGGACGCGGTCCGCATATCGCGCGACCTTGGCGCAAACGACTCCTGCCGTGTAGCTGTTCGCTTTCGCGCCGTGGACGCGGCCGATGCGGTTATTGTCGAGCAGCTCCACCTCGAGCGCGCAGGTGGAAGGACAGTCATGCGGACAGGCCGAATGGCCGATCCCGAGCTTGGCGTGCTGGTTCATGCCAGGGTGTGTAGCGGGTTTTGCGGGAGAGGTGTAGGGCCAGATGGGGCTCCTCCTTCTCCCCTTGTGGGAGAAGGTGGCCGAGCGAAGCTCGGTCGGATGAGGGGTGTTGGAAGGATCGCTACGACAAAGAAATGGGCGATCGAAGCCGCCTGTTGTTCGGCGCGTCACTCCATCCAACACCCCTCATCCGTCTCGGCGCTTCGCGCCGATCCACCTTCTCCCACAAGGGGAGAAGGGGAACCGCCCTACTCCGCGATCCCCTCCTCATATTCCGCCGACATCGTCAGCCACTTGTCCTCGTTGAGGGCAAGTGTGTGGGCAAGCTGCGAGCGCTCCTTGGCCAGCCGCGTCGCGGTCGAGGGGTCCTTCTCGTAAATCGCCGGGTTGGCGAGCTCGTCCTCGATCAGGTCGATGCGCTTGCGGATGCGGTCCATCAGCGCCTCGGTGGCGCGGATCTCCTTGGCTAGAGGCTCGAGCGCCGAGCGCCGGGCGGCGGCCTCGCGGCGACGGTCGGCCTTGGATGCCCTGTCTGCCTCCTTCTGCTCGCGGCGATTGGAGGAAACGCCGGTCACCAGCGTTTTGTAATCCTCCAGGTCGCCGTCATAAGGATTGACCGCGCCGTCCTTGACCAGCCACAGCCGGTCCGCCGTCGCCTCCAGAAGATGCCGGTCGTGCGAGATGAGGATCACCGCGCCTGAAAAATCGTTGAGCGCATGGATCAGCGATTCACGGCTGTCGATGTCGAGGTGGTTGGTGGGCTCGTCGAGGATGAAGAGGTTCGGCCCCTCGAAGGCCGAGAGCCCGATCAGGAGACGCGCCTTCTCGCCACCGGACAGATCTCTCGCCGCGGTATTCATCTTCTCGGTCGAGAGCCCGAACTGCGCAACGCGGGCGCGCACCTTGGCTTCCGGCGCATCGGGCATCAGCCGGCGCACATGCTCATAGGCGCTTTCCTCGGGACGCAGATCGTCGAGCTGGTGCTGCGCGAAGATCGCCACCTTCAGGCCCGGCGCCACCGTCATCGTGCCGGTCTCGGCTTTGAGGCGGCCGGCGAGCATCTTGGCGAACGTCGATTTGCCGTTGCCGTTGGCGCCGAGCAGCGCGATGCGATCGTCGGCATCGATGCGCAGCGTCATCTTCTTCAGCACCGGATTGCCCTCGGTGTAGCCGACATTGACGCGGTTGAGCGCCACGATCGGCGAGGCCACCGTCTTCACCGGCTCGGGGAAGGAGAACGGCCGCACCGTGTCGTTCACCACCGCGGCGATCGGCTTCATCTTCTCCAGCGCCTTCAGCCGCGATTGCGCCTGCCTGGCCTTCGAGGCCTTGGCGCGAAAACGCTCGACGAAGGATTCCATATGCTTGCGCTGCGCTTCCTGCTTGACGCGGCTCTTTTCCTGCAGCTCGCGCTGCTCGGTGAGCTGGCGCTCGAACAGGTCGTAGCCGCCGCGCCAGAAGGTCAGCTTCTTCTGGTCGAGATGGACGATCGAATTGACCGCGCGGTTGAGCAGGTCGCGATCGTGCGAGATGAGCAAAACCGTGTGCGGATACTTTGCGACATAGTTCTCGAGCCAGAGCGTGCCTTCGAGGTCGAGATAGTTGGTCGGCTCGTCGAGCAACAGAAGATCGGGTTCGGAGAACAGCACGGCGGCCAAGGCCACGCGCATGCGCCAGCCGCCGGAGAAGGACGAAGCCGGGCGCTTCTGCGCCGCATCGTCGAAGCCGAGGCCGGCAAGGATGGTGGCGGCGCGGGATTCGGCCGAATGCGCATCGATGTCGGCGAGCCGTGTGTGGATTTCCGCGATGCGGTGCGGATCGGTCGCGGTCTTCTCCTCTTCCAGCAAGGCCTGCCGCTCGACATCGGCTTTCAGCACGATGTCGATCAGCGGCTCCTCGGTGCCCGGCGCTTCCTGTGCGACCTGGCCGATGCGGGTGTTTTTCGGCAGGCTGATCGAGCCGGTCTCGGAGGGGAAATCGCCGGTGATTGCCTTGAACAGTGTCGTCTTGCCGGTGCCATTGCGGCCGACGAGACCGGCCTTGGTGCCGGCCGGCAGGGTCAGCGAGGCATGATCGAGAAGCAGGCGCCCCGCCATGCGCAGCGAGAGGTCGTTGATGATAAGCATGGGCTGGCTTTTGCACCGGACGTCGGCGCTTCGCAAGAGCCAGGCCTGGAGGACGGCTCGCCGTGTTCCGGGCGCCGGTCCCGAGCCCAATCAGGGAACCAGTTGCCGGCCGAAGCGTTCTGAGCCCCGTGATCCGCTATTTCGCCCTCGCCTTCATCTTCTTCCAGGTCGCCACGACCGCCGCGCTGGCGACACAAGTGGTGCTGTTTGAGGGCGAGACGGCTGCAGTGCTCTCCTTAACCGGCCCGGCAAGCGCGGCGCCGACGCTGCCAGTCTCCGCCCAAGTGGAGGAGATGACCGACAGGCCAGAGGCGGACGCGACGAAACACCTGCTGATCCAAATTTATCCTGGAAAACAATCCCAGACGTCGCCTACGCAATGACCGATAGGCCGGCGGCGCAGCGCCGCTCTGGGCTGCCGCGCGTCGAAGCTTTTGGCCCAGGCCTGATGCTTTCTGAAAATTGACTTCAGTTTTTGTCGTGACCCTGCGAATTTGGAATTGCGCTGTGAGTCGCGCGTAAGCGCCAAGAATGATCAAGAAGAACAACAACAATAACTTGGCTTGTCTAGGAACTCACGATGGACGGGGCGGCAAACGATCTGCGCATGCTAAGATATGTGGCGGAGATCACGCGCAGGCTGGCGAAGATGCTTTCAAGCACGCGCTATCAAATGCTTGTCTATTTGCTGGAAATGACCGCCGTCGAGGCGGACAGCCTCGCGGCCGACCAGGATCGAGGCACCGGGGCGCGCAAGCTGCCGCGCAATTGAAGGCGGCCCGAGCGGGTCCGGCTTTGATAGGGACTAACGCTGAATACCGCTCCTCCCGGATTCCGGAAAACCGCTGCGCGGTTGTCTCGGAACCGCCTTGACCATGCGCCTTTTCAGCCGCCGACGATGCCGTCCAGGACCGCGAGGCATCTCAGCCGTCGCGCAGCGACGACCGGCCGGTCGTCATGCTCGACGATGGCGCGCTCGAAATTGTCGAGCGCGTCGAGCGCGGTACGCAGATCGATGGCCGGCAGGTCCAATGAAAACAGGACGCGCCGCGCCTTGACCCCCTCGCCGGCATCGGCGCAAGACTGGATGGCCACCCTGCGACGCAACGCGTCGAGCGCGGCAAAGCGGTCGGCCGACGGCGTGGCGCCGTCCGTAGCGGGCAGCATGACCTTCGGCTCAGGCCTTGGCTTTACGCTTGCCCCTGCCGGAATCCGCGGCCGGCTTCCGGCCCAGGCCGGAAGACTTGGCAAGCGCCGAGCGAGTGGCCGAATAACTGGGCGCCACCATGGGATAGTCCGCCGGCAGGCCCCATTTCGCGCGATATTCGTCCGGCGTCAGCCCATGGTCGGTCGACAGGTGCCGCTTCAGCGACTTGAACTTCTTGCCGTCCTCGAGGCAGACGATGTAGTCGGGGAATACCGAACGCTTCGGATTGACGGCCGGCGTCTGCGGCGCGCTTTCCTTCACCGGGGCGCCCCCGGCGAGCTTGCGCACGGAAGCGCTGACGCTGGCGATCAGATCAGGCAGGCCGGATGCCGGAAGCGGGTTGTTGCCCACATAGGCCGAAACAATGTCGGCGGTCAGCTCGATTGCAGTCTTGTCGTCGATATTGGACAATTTTTTCACCTTCTGCTGGCTCTCAAATGACCAGCTGTTTTTAAGACTTTAGTCTAGGTATCTTATTGGACCTGTCCCCCAACGGACGTCCAGAGTCAGTAAACGTGCGAGACTCAATACCGAAGGTATGTTTTCACCGCGGGCCGCGACCGCGCAAGTTAGGAATTCTAATACCTACAACAAACACTTTACAGCACCGAAGCTCTGCACGGGCGAGGAAATGACGCAACAGCACTTCAATTTCTACGAGTAATTCCTGCAAAAATTGGAATTCTGGACGGAAAGCCAATAATTGCGAGCAGCGCTGGCTCTCTGATCAATCGATCATGCCCGATTCGTTAGGGCAAGTCGCTTATTTCGCGGCAACGCCGCGCCGGAGATCGGTCGGGCCGTCGGCCAGAATCTCCAGCACGCGTTTCCAGCGGGCGCAGCGGCCGAAATCCTTCTGCTCGATGGCCTTCTCAGCCTTCATGGCGGCATAGAGCTGCGCCTCGGCGCCGAATTCCTTGACCAGCCAATGCGCCTCCTGTCTGGCCCGGCGTTCGTCGTCGTCAAGCCCGCTCCCTGGCATGTTTCCTGGTACGATCCCTGGCATGGTCTTCAGCCCTCCGGACGTTCGATGCCGACAGCAATGCAACTGCCGATGACAAGGACGGCGCCAGCCATGGCCGTCATCGACAGGCTTTCGCCCGACAGCGCCAGCAAAAGCGTGGAAGCGATCGGCGTGAGATACGCCACGACCGCGAGCCGCCCACCCTGATCGAGGCTGAGCGCGCGCGACCAGAAATAATAGCCGAGCCCCATCGGCCCGGCGCCGAGATAGAGTCCGAGCAGCAGGTCCAAGCCGCCCAGGGCGGCGACGCCGTCATGCAGGCACCATGCGAAGGTCAGCGCCACGCCGATCAGGGCCGAAGGCAGCAGAAGCCGATCCGGCGACACGGCAAGGCGGCCGACGGCAAGCGAGTAGAAGGCCATGCAAAGTGCCGAGCCGAAGGCGGCGCAATAACCGACGGGGCTACCTCCGAACCAGGCATGCGCGCCTCCGCCGGAGATCACCAGCGCGACGCCGGTGAAGCCCAGCGCGGCGGTCAGTCCAAGCAGCAGCGGCCGTCGCGGGCGGCCGAGCACGATGACGGCGGCGGCGACCATCAGCGGCCAGGTGTAGGCAACGAGATTGGCCTCGATGACCGGCATCGAGGCGAAGGCGATGTATTGCAACGCCATGGTGCCGACCAGGCCGATGAAGCCGACGGCGCAGGCGCGCATGGTTCTCCCCTTATCCCCTTGGGGAACAAGGTGGATCGGCACGGAGCACCGAGACGGATGAGAGATGTTGGAAGAAACTCCTGCGTCGGCGATCCGTCCGGCCCCCTTGATCACAAGGGGAGAAGGGAAGAACCTGATCAGCGCAAAGACCAGCGCGGCGCCTGAGAACTGCAGGAACTGCACCTCCGATACCGGGTGATTGGCAAGCAGCGTCTTGCCGACGAAAGCGTTAGTCGCCCAGAGCGCCACGGCGCCGAGGGCAAAGGCCAGCGCCACCGGGGGAGCAGCGCTGGAACGGTCGCTGCGCCTTTCGGCGGTGAGCGGGCCAAGGCTCAGCGATGCTGAAGGCGGCTGGCGACCGGCCGGATCGTCAGCCACTACCACGATTCCCTGGCTCCGCCGGAGACCGGATCGACAGCCGGCTTCGGCACGGGATGTTCTTCGGCGTGACGGCGATAGGCCGGCAGCTGGTTCGTCCAGACGTCCTCGGCCAGTTCGTTCACCCAGCCGCGGTCCTGGTCGTTGTCGGCGGCGAGGTAGAACATGCGGTTGTCGTCGACATAGGGCTTCGCCACCGAACGCTGGTTGAGCACCAGGGTGACCCGCGAGCCGAGCTGGATCGGCGCGGTGCGATGGAGCACGCCGAGGAACTGGCCGAGCGTGGCGTAATTCATCTTGTGGTCGATGCGCATGACCCTGTTGCGCGGCAGGTCGCTGCCGGATTCGAGGATGGCACGCCCCGTCTCGGAATCGTCGCAATAGATTTCAAGATGGCCGCCGATCAGAGGATCGCTGATCGAGAGCGGAATGAGTTCCGTCACCGGAACGCCATCGCAGTGCCAGTCGACGGCGCCGTCCTTGGGGTTCATGAAGGTGACGGTCGAGCCTACGATAGACAGCGGATAGGGTTCGAGCTTGGTGCCCATCATGTCGGACAGCCGTTCCAGCCGCAGCTTGTCGTTGAGCAGTTCCTTGATCTCGGGAATGTAGCGGTCCGCGCCGGTGATGAAGGTGAGGTCGAGATGCTTGTGCACGGCGTGGCTGGCCTTGAGCTTGAGCGCCGCCTCCTCGATCGCGGCGAGCAGTTGCGGGTCGTAGCCGTGAAGATACTGGGCGACGCCGAAGCTCGACACTTTCCACGCCGTATCATGACCGATGATGGCTTCACGGCTCATCGCATAGCGCAGTTCGGGGATTGTATGGGCGTTCATTCTACTTCTCCAAGGTCGGGGCAACACTTGGTAAACAGTCGATTGAGCACCCTCCCCTGTAAATTTAGGAATGCTGGTGCTACTTTAAGCATAGCTAAAGGTCGAACCCCGTGCGTCTGCTCAGCCAGGTCAACTTAAACTCGCTGAAAATCGTGGAGAGCGCCGCCAGGCACCGCAACTTCACGCGTGCGGGCGAAGAGCAGTTCATTACCGCCTCCGCCGTCAGCCAGCGGGTGAAGAGCCTGGAGGACCAGCTGCGCTTCAAGATCTTCCAGCGCGGCGGCAATGCGGTGTCGCTGACGCCGGAAGGCGAGACCTACGTGGCGCGCGTGCGCGAGGCGCTGGAGCGGATCGTGGCTGCCAGCATGGAGGCGACCGGCCAATCCCAGGCGCATGTGCTGAAGATCTGCGTTTTGCCGACCTTCGCGGCGCGCTGGCTGTTTCCGCGGCTTGCCACCTTCCAGCGGCAGTATCCAGATATCGAAATGCGGGTCTCGACTTCCTATGCCACGCATGAATTCGCGACCTCCGAATACGATCTCGAGATCCGCTACGGCGACGGCAATTTCCCCGGCCTCAACTCCGCGCTGCTGTTCAAGGAGGACCTGACGCCGGTGTGCAGCCGCAAGCTGTTCCGCGAGGTGCTGGGCGATAAGCCGCTGTCCAAGGTGACGCCGGAGGACCTCAGGCACTTCACCCTGCTCCACTCCGACACCTGCACCCAGAACTGGCAGTCGTGGCTGGCTTTTGCCGGCGCGAGTTTCGTGCTTGGCGAGACCAAGAGCATCTATTTCGATTCCTGCATGATGTCCTACGAGGCGGCCAATGCCGGCATGGGCTTTGCCGTTGCCAACCGCGCCTATATGGCAAGCGACATCCGAGCCGAGCGGCTGGTCGCCCCCTTCGCGGTCCACCATCCCAACACCGCCGGCTGGTATTTCGTCAGCCCCATCAAGGCGCTCGGCGCCCGCAAGGTGGAGCTGTTCAAGCAGTGGATCATGGCCGAAGCGGCGCTGACGCAGCGCCAGCTGGACCTGGAGATCGCCAACGTGCCGCTGGCGCGCGCCGCGATGGCGTGACGCGGCGGCGCAAGCGACGCAAACACACCCCTGAGATTCTCCGATCTTTGAAGGCCGACAAAGCGTTTGGACGGATACCTGTAGCCGGCTAGCGCGATCGCCCCATGACGCGGCGGAGAGACTCAGCTATCTTTGATCCTGCGGCGGGCCTGATTTTCCCGCTTGGCCGGCGCTTTCCAGCTTCCTCCCAAGCAGCGCCGGCCTTCTTCTGCGGCGCCGCCGCTTCGTCTCCCGACAACATCGTCCGCTCTCATTGCTTCGGCGGCGTGCCGGGCTGGTCGCCGCCGGTGGTCGATTGCGGCACCGGGTTCTTGTCGACCTGCGGGTTTTTGTCGACGGTGTCGCTTGGCGCCTTGGTGGGCTGCACGCTGTTGTCGCAGGCGGCGAGCCCGAGCCCTGCCGCGAGAGCCAGCAGCACAGGAAGTTTCTTCATGACGACCTCCTCTCGTTCGCCCCATTCTTCGAAGCAAACGAGGCGGCGGCGGTTTGGTTGCGCCGTCCGGCGGGAACCAACGCGCCTGTCTCCGGTTGAACCTCGTTAACTCACGAGGAGATGTCATGATCCGTCTGCTGCTCGTCGGCCTGTTCGGCTACACGGCCTATCGCGTCACGATGAGGATCATCGAGGAGGCGTCCGGCGATCTCGCGCCGCCGGACGATCGGCGGTCGCTGCGGCGCCAGTCGGCGGCGATGGGCGTCGAGCCGAAAAGGTAGATCGGCCGTTCTCGCGCTTGTTGGGAAGATGGCCGGCCTATCCAGCACATGCCGGCGCGTACAGCGTCCCCTCTGCCCTGCCGGGCATCGCCCCCCACTTGGCCGCCTTTGGGCGAGATTAGCTGTATTGCGAACAAAGCGGAAACGATGCTTGATGGGCGATGAACATCGCCGCCCGTGATTCGTCCTTCGAAACTCCTGCCTATCTTGCCCGGCTGAACGACGAGCAGCGGCTGGCGGTGGTGCATGGCGACGGCAAGGTGGCCGCGCCGCTGCTGGTGATCGCCGGGGCCGGCTCCGGCAAGACCAGCACGCTGGCGCATCGCGTGGCGCACCTCATCGTCAAGGGCGCCGATCCGCGCCGCATCCTTTTGATGACCTTTTCGCGCCGCGCCGCGGCTGAAATGGCGAAGCGCGTCGAGCGCATCGCCGGCGAGGTGCTGGGCCGCGATGCCGCGATCATCGCCGATGCGCTATCCTGGGCCGGTACTTTCCACGGTATCGGCGCCAGACTCTTGCGCGACTATGCCGAGCAGATCGGCCTCGATCCGGCTTTCACCATCCACGATCGCGAGGATTCGGCCGACCTGATGAACCTTGCCCGGCACGAGCTCGGTTTTTCCAAGACCGAAAGCCGTTTTCCGACCAAGGCCACCTGCCTGCAGATCTATTCGCGGGCGGTGAACGCCCAGGCGCCGCTCGGCGAGGTGCTGGGCTCGGCCTTTCCCTGGTGCTCAGGATGGGCGGAACAGCTGAAGGAGCTGTTCGCGGCTTATGTCGAGGCCAAGCAGGCGCAGAACGTGCTCGATTACGACGACCTTTTGCTCTACTGGGCGCAGATGGCGGCCGAGCCGGAGATCGCCGCTCACCTTGGCTCCCGCTTCGACCACGTGCTGGTCGACGAATACCAGGACACCAACCGGCTGCAGGCCTCTATTCTGTTGGCGCTGAAGCCGGACGGCGCGGGCTTGACCGTGGTGGGCGATGACGCACAGTCGATATATTCCTTCCGGGCCGCGGAAGTGCGCAACATTCTCGATTTCCCAAAACAGTTCGCGCAAGGCACCGAGATCGTCATGCTGGAGCGCAATTACCGCTCGACCGAGCCGATCCTAGCCGCCGCCAACAAAGTAATCGGCGAGGCAAGCGAGCGTTTCACCAAGAATCTCTGGACCGAACGCCGGTCGTCGCACAGGCCGCAACTGGTAAGCGTGCGCGACGAGGCTGAGCAGGCCAATTATGTCTGCCAGGCGATCCTTGCCGAGCGCGAGGCCGGCACGGCGCTCAAGGCGCAAGCCGTGCTGTTCCGCGCCTCGCATCACAGCGGGCCGCTGGAGGTGGAGCTCACGCGGCGCAACATCCCCTTCGTCAAATTCGGCGGACTGAAATTCCTCGATGCCGCGCATGTGAAAGACATGCTGGCGATGCTGCGCTTTGCCGAGAACCCGCGCGACAGGGTCGCCGGCTTCCGGGTGCTGCAGTTGATGCCCGGCATCGGGCCTTCGGCCGCCTCACAGATCGTCGAGGCGATGGCGACGTCGCTCGACGAGACGCTCGGCCTTGCCCGCTTCCGGCCGCCGCAGCGCGCGGCCGAAGACTGGCCGGTCTTCCTCGACATCTACAGCGGGCTGCGCGCCGGCGCCAAATGGCCGGCCGACCTCGAGCGGATCAGGCTCTGGTACGAGCCGCATCTGGAGCGTATCCACGAGGACGCCATCACGCGCCGGGCCGACCTGTTGCAGCTCGAGCAGATCGCGTCGGGCTATCCCTCGCGCGAGCGTTTCCTGACCGAGCTGACGCTCGACCCGCCCGACGCCACCAGCGACCAGGCCGGCCCGCCGCATCGCGACGAGGATTACCTGATCCTGTCCACGATCCATTCGGCCAAGGGCCAGGAGTGGAAGAACGTCTTCGTGCTCAACACGGTCGACGGCTGCATCCCGGCCGATCTCGGCGTCGGCACCAAGGAGGATATCGAGGAGGAGCGGCGGCTGCTCTATGTGGCGATGACGCGCGCCAAGGACAGCCTGCACCTGGTGGTGCCGCAGCGCTTTTATCCGCACAATCAGCCGGCGCGCGGCGACCGTCACGTCTATGCCTCGCGCACCCGCTTTATCCCGGCCTCGATGCTTTCGGCTTTCGAACAGTCATCCTGGGCGAGCGCGGCGATCACGGACGACCCGCGCCAAAAGCCGGGCGTCAAGGTCGATCTCGGCGCGCGCATGCGCGGAATGTGGAAATAGACGCTTACCCAAAGGCGGCTCGACACTCCTACTCAACCCCACGCTGGTGAGGGCGCTCCGTTCCCTGCTGCGGGTTCGTTCAGTGGAACGTGCCGGCGGCCTCGCCGGATAGCCTGCTGCGCGGGCTTTCGAAGCTCACCTGGTCGCGTCCGTTCGACTTCGCCTTGTAAAGATGCCTGTCCGCGACCCGAAACATGTGGTGATAGGTGGTGGGCCCGCTGAACGCGACGCCACCGATGCTGACCGAAAGCGGGCACGGCTGCCCGCCCGGCGCGAACTCGGCCTCGCGGATACGCAGTCTGATCGACTCGGCGACCAGGAAGGAGCGTGTCGCGTCGGCGCCCGGAAGGAAGACCGCGAATTCCTCGCCGCCGATGCGTCCGACGATGTCGGCGCCGTGGAGCTGGTTCCGGATCGTGGTAGCGATCAGCTTCAGCGCCTGATCGCCGCAATCGTGGCCGAGCCGGTCGTTGATCGACTTGAAATGGTCGGCATCGACGATCAGCAGCGCGCCGGCTTCGGCCACCGCGTGGCTGCGGGCCTTGTCGAGATAGGCCTCGACCAGCATCGAGAAAGCGCCGCGGTTGAAGACCGCCGTCAGGCTGTCGGTCGCAGCAATGATGCTGAGCTCCTTCTGGGCGATGGCCAGCTGGCGCATCTTCCACATCAGGAAGAAAAGGAAGGAGCCGCCAAGGATGAGCGGCAGGAACAGGTCGGTGAGCTTGGCCCAGAGCAGCGCTTCGGGTGACAGCGAGGCGAAGTTGAAGGAATCGACAAAGAAGGCCGCGGCAATGAAGAATGCCGTGCCGGCAACGGTGACCAGCGCGACCCTGGCCCAACTGGTGGGGGACAAATCGATGCGCATGGCATTGCTCCCACTACAACTGGCCTATTGTGGAGCGCGAGCGCAAACGAAGTCCTAATATATTGGCTTCAATGGGAATGTGGTTAACCAGGCGTCGAGCGCGCCGCACCGCGATACCAGCTGAAGAAGGCCCGCCGACGCAGCGGCGGGCTTTGCGATTGGCCAGAGGCGCTCGTCAGCGCGCCGTCAACGACGCGAAATCATCAGGCAGAGCGCCCTCAGATCACGATCATAGGTGCCCTCGCTGCTGAGCACATCGACGCAGCGCTTCTTCATCCGCGACAACTGGCTGCTCGACATCTGGGCGACGGCGGAGGACAGGTTCGTCGTTCCCGGCGGCGTCGCGCCGACGGTTCCAGGAACGGCGGCGCCCGCGCCGAGGGCGACGCCAGCGCCGCTCGTGCCGCCGGTCGTCACGTTGAGCGCGCTATTGGTGCCGTTGCCCAAAGTCGCATCGGCTCCAGCCCCGTTGGTGCCGCCGATGGATGCGGTGGCCGTGGAACTGCTGCCGCCGATGGTGGCGTTTCCGCTGCCGCCGCTTGCGCCGCCGATCGAAACCCTGGCGCTGCTGTTGCTGCCGCCGAAGGATGCATTGCCGTCAGCCCCATTTGGCCGCCCGCATTGGCGTCGGCGCTGTTGCCGCCTACGGATACGCCGCCGAGGCTGCCCACGCCGACGCTCTGGGCGCTCGCAGGCATGGCAAGAGCAACGACGATTGCACCACTCGCCAATGTGCTGGCGAATCTTTTTACGATACTGGCCATGACACTCTCCCTGTGGTTTTGTATTTCCGCCTTGCACCGTTTGTTGCGCTTTTCTAGAGCGCGTAGCTTTTGAGACAGAAATACGCCGAGAGTGCCCTTTCGGTTTCTTTAGCTATTTCGCATATGACGAATCGTAGTTTTCAAAAACGATACTTCTGCTTTAAAAATATAGACGAAATTGAAGTGTTTCTTAATTTTTTTGAATTGGCCAACCGGAATCCCGTAAGCTTCAGGCGTAGGCGCGGCCTTCTTCGGAGCGCTGGAACTGCATCAGGTCAAGCGACACCGAGGGTCTGCCGAGGACGGTAAGGCACATATGCGCCTGGCCGCGATGGTGGGTCTGGTGATTGAAGAGATGGCTGAGCGCCGGCGCCAGCCGCTGCGAAACGGTGCGCATGTCGGTGGTCATATAGGAAAATCGCCCGGTGAGCGCCTTATCGGTCATGCCGCCCATCCAGTCGACGATCCTCCTGTCCTCGGCCTCGCGTGCCAGGCGCAAGCCCGGGAAGGCGCGATAGAGGATCGTCGCAAGGTTTGAGGGCGCGTCCCCCTCGCCCGTAAAGCGCTTCATCCAGACGCGGTCGGTGACGAGCAGGTGATTGAGCGTGCCCAGCGTCGAGCCGAAGAAGGCGCCGACATCGCGGCCGAGTTCCTCTTCGCTGAGATCGGCGGCGGCATCATAGATGCGCGTGTTGGCCCATTGATTGTAGGCCGCAAACATCATGAAATGCTGTTTCATTCTTCCACCCGGCTCGCAACGAATCCCGGCTCTTCGTAACCCGCAGGAACCGTAATGACCATTCTGTTCTATGATCTCGTCGGCCACGACGCAAAACGCCCCTTCAGTCCGCATTGCTGGAAGACGAAGATGGCGCTGGCCCACAAAGGGCTCGATGCCACCAAGGTGCCGACGCGCTTCCTGGAAGTCCCCAAGGTGGAAGGCGGCGCGTCGAAGACGGTGCCGGTGATCCGCGATGGCGAGCGCGTGGTGGCCGATTCCTTCGCCATCGCACTTTATCTCGACGAAGCCTACCCCGAGCGGCCGATGTTGTTCGGCGGCGAAGGCGGCAAGGCGACGGCGCGCTTCATCGAACGCTGGTCGCAGCTCACCATCCATCCTTACCTCATGACGGTGCTGCTCACCGATCTGCACAGCATGCAGGACGAGGCGAACCGCGCCTATTTCCGCGAGAGCCGCGAGCAGCGGCTCGGCAAGCGGCTCGAAGAGGTGGTGGCCGGCCGCGACGAGGGGCTTGCCGGCTTTCGTGCCTCGCTCGAGCCGCTGCGCTCGATGCTCAGCTATCAGCCTTTCATCGGCGGGACATCGCCGCTGTTTGCCGACTACATCGTGTTCGGGGCGCTGCAATGGGCGCGCGTCGCCTCGCCCTACCAGCTGCTCGAGACGGGCGACGGCGTTGCCGAATGGTTCGAACGCTGCCTAGACCTGCATGGCGGAATCGGCCGGCAGGTCGCCGCGGCGGCGTAAGCGCTAATCTTCCTCTTGTGGGAAGATGTCGCCGAAGGTGACAGAGTGGGCGCCTCAACAGCTGCGGCGCCTACTTGCGAGTAAGAAGTCGGCGTTTCAGGCGCGGCGCCCCACTCTGGCCTGCCGGCCATCTCCCCCTCAAGGCGGGAATTTTCCGGCTTCATCCTTTTCGACCAGCCTGACGCAGATCGGATCGCCCTCTCCCATGCGGGCGCATTGCCATTCCGGGCCGAAGCCGAAATTCTGCTGTCCGGTTTGTGGAAAGAACAGCAGGACGAAGACGATCACGGCAAGGACCACGGCCATCAAGAAAATGCCGGCGATATCGTCGCGTTTGAGGTAGAGCCGGTTCATCGCCTCCTGCTCCGCTGCCGCGGCGCTCCGGACTGCACGCGAAGCGCGCTCTCAGCCGTCTAATTATCCCGCAAACAGCCGGCCTTGACCAGAAGCCGCCTCCCCTTGGCAAGCCGCCAAGCGGCTTGTATAGAGCCCGCCACTCCAATTTCCATTCCCAGAACAAGGACGACCCAATGGCGATCGAACGCACCTTCTCCATGATCAAGCCGGATGCCACCAAGCGCAATCTGACCGGCGCCATCACCAAGATGCTGGAAGACGCGGGCCTCAGCGTCGTCGCGTCGCGTCGCGTATGGATGAGCCGCCGCGAGGCCGAAGGCTTCTACGCCGTCCACAAGGATCGTCCTTTCTTCGGCGAGCTGGTCGAGTTCATGTCGTCGGGCCCGACCGTCGTGCAGGTGCTGGAGGGCGAGAACGCCATTGCCAAGAACCGCGAAGTGATGGGCGCCACCAACCCGGCCAATGCCGCCGAGGGCACCATCCGCAAGGTGCATGCGCTGTCGATCGGCGAAAATTCGGTGCACGGCTCGGACGGGCCGGAGACCGCCGCGCAGGAGATCAGGTACTGGTTCTCCGACACCGAGATCGTCGGCTGAGACGCTTCGGTCCCGGCAATGAAGGCGGCTCTCGGGCCGCCTTTTTGTTGCAGCGGGCGGCCGGGCAGGCTATAGGAACGGGCGATTGCCCGCGGCTGCGCCGAGGCCTCCGAGCCGGCGAGAAGTGCCATGCTCTCCTGCCTGATCACCTGGTGATCGGCAAGCGGTTGAACCTGGCCGCCATGAGATAGCCGAGCCAGGCCGACGCAAGCGACAGCACCACCACACTGACAAGATAGGTCGCCGCAAGGCCGAGGTCGCCCTCGAGAAGCAGGATGAAGGTGTCGAGGCTCATCGACGAAAAGGTGGTGAGACCGCCGCAGAAGCCGCCGGTCACGAACTGGCGGCCGGCCGGGCCGACCATCAAGCGTCCATCCGGCCTGGTCAGCGTGGAAAAGAACATGATGACCCAGGAGCCGACGACGTTGACCAACGCCGTTGCAAGCAGCGCGCTCCAGCCCAGCAGCGAGACAATAACATAGCCGCACAGGAAGCGCGCCAGCGAACCGATGGCCGCGCCGCAGCCCACCGCCAGATAAAGCCGCATGGCTGTCTGTCTATCGTTTCCAAACATGCGCCCTACCCTGCCATCCGCACGACGGTCCAAAACCCAAAGGCGACGGCAAGCACGCAGAGCGCCGCCGAAGCCACGATGTTGAGAGCGGCGAGCCGCCGCTCGCCGTCGAGCGCGAGGTTGAGCGTCTGCAGGCAGAAGGACGAAACCGTGGTGTAGCCGCCGAACAGCCCGACCACGATCAGGTCGCGCACGAGTTCGGCGGAAAAGATGCCGCCGACGGCCCGCGCCGCGCCTGCGAAGGCGCCGATGGCAAGCGCGCCGGAGACGTTGACCACCAGCGTGCCCCAGGGAAAGGTCTCGCCGACGCTGCGGCCGACAAGGCCCGACAGGAAGAAGCGGGAAACACCGCCGAGGAAGCCGCCGATCAGGACCAGGGCGCAGGCCGCAAGGCTCATCGCTTCTTTGCCTTTCCACAAAGCGATTCCTCGCGGGAATCGCGCCATCAAGACAGGCGTGTGCGAGCGGAAAAAGAAATCCTGCCGCGCGAAAGCACGCCTGGCAGGAGTCATCAGCCCAGATGCGAAAAGCTCGGGCGGTTTCGGGGGAACCCCATCCCCATTTGACGAGGGAAACTAGGTGGTCGCGGGGTCGCGGTCAATCGGGGCCACTATGGTTGCGACGCGCTTCTTCGCGCCCCGTTAACATTTGGCGAATCCGTTATGGTGGCGGACGCGGTGGCGGACGAGAGACCGGAACTCCCGGGGCTGACGCAGAAGCGGCCGCGATCCCTCGTCTCTATGCGTTTCCGGCGTGTCGGAAATTTTGCGAACCAGGCTACGACGTGACCTTCTTCAGCACGATGGTCTGCGGCTTGCCGTCCAGCGGATCGACCTGGTGGCGAGTGTCGGTGAGGAAGATCAGCCGGTCATCGACAGTTATGCGGGCCTGCAGCGCGTAGGCCCTGCCGGGCTGGATTGCCTTGCGATCGAAGCCGATCTCGAATTTGATCGGCACCTGGCCGGCCAGGACGATCTTGCGCTGGCCGAGGAGCGTCGCCGGCGCGTCGGCCAGCGAGATGTCGGCGAGCTCGACCGAAAGCACGGCATTGGGCGGCAGCGCGATGCGCTCGCGATAGGTCACCTCGCCGGCAATCGTCTTTTCGGCGGCACTGGTGAACTCCGGCACGGCAAGCACGCCGACCACCAGCGGCACCAGGCCGAAGATGAAAAATTCCGCAATTCTGTCCAGCATAAGATTGCTCCCGCCCAGCAAATCAAACCGATTTCCAAGGTCGGGAAGGATTGCGGTCGTTCGATGGCCTTGGGGAGGAAATTTCGCCGGCTTGTCCCTCAGCCGGATTGCCAACCGAAATTGCGAAGAGCAGTTCGGGGCGACCCTCTTCTCCCCAAGGGGAGAAGGTGCCGCGAAGCGCGCCGGATGGGGCGATCGCCAAGGCAATGCCGTCCTTGCTTACTTGTCCGGGGTCTTCCAACGATCCGCGGCTTCGTCGTCGGCTTCCTTGGCCTCGACCCAGCAGCCTTCGGAGCCGTCGGCACGGTGCTCCTTCTTCCAGAAGGGCGCGCGCGACTTCAGGTAATCCATCAGGAAATTCGCCGCCTCGAAGGCCGCCTGGCGATGCGCGGAGGCCGCGACCACCAGCACGATGTTTTCGCCCGGCGCGATTTTTCCATGGCGGTGTACGACGGTGAGCCCCTGCAGCGGCCAACGCCCGATGGCCTCAGTGGCGATGCGGCCGATCTCGGCCTCGGCCATGCCGGGATAGTGCTCGAGCTCGAGGGCGGCGAGCGCGCCTTTTTCGTCACGGCAGAGGCCGGAGAAGGTGACCACGGCGCCGATGTCGGCACGGCCTTCGGTCAGCGCGGCAATCTCGGCGGCGACGTCGAAATCCTCCCGCTGGACGCGGATGGCCGGTACGACCGTGCTCGCCATCTCAGCCCCCGGTCATCGGCGGAAACAGCGCGATCTCGCGCGCGCCCGCGATTTTCTCGCGGTGGCCGACATGTTCCTGGTTGATGGCGACGCGAATGACGTCCGGATATTGCAGCGCGTTTTCGTATTCCTCGCCGCGCGACTTCAGCCATCGCAACAGGTCGGCGACGGTCTCGACTCCGGCGGGCAGTTCGACATGCTCTTCCGGCTTGCCGATCCGCTCGCGCACCCAGGCGAAATAGATGAGCTTGGTCGACATCTCACTCGTCCATGATGTGTTTCAGGCCGGCGCGGAAATAGTCGTAGCCGGTGTAGAGGGTGACAAGTGCCGCGATCCACAACAGCACCAGGCCGATTTGGGTGGTCAGCGGGAAGATCTTGTCGCCGGCCGGGCCGACGAGCAGGAAGGCGATGGCGACCATCTGGATGGTCGTCTTCCATTTGGCGAGTTGGGTCACCGGAACCGAGACCTTCAGCGCGGCCAAATATTCGCGCAGGCCCGAGACAAGAATCTCGCGGCACAGGATGATGATCGCTGCCCATAGCGACCAACCGGCAATGCCGGCATGGCGGTCGGTGTCGGCGGCGAGCAAGAGCAGGCAGGTGGCGACCAGGAGCTTGTCGGCGATCGGGTCCAGCATCTTGCCGATGTTGGAGGTCTGCTGCCAGGCGCGCGCGAAATAGCCGTCGAAATAGTCGGTGATGGAGGCGAGCAGGAAGATGGCGAGCGCCGACCAGCGGGCAAAGTCGGAGGACTTCAGATGGCCTTCGAGAAAAAAGCACAGCACCACCAGCGGCACCGCGATGATGCGGGCGTAGGTGAGGATGTTCGGCAGGTTGAAAGCGCGCTGGGCCATATCTGATCGGGATCTCTCTCCGCCTGCCTACTCAAATCAGAAGCCAATGTGGGGGGTCAACAGGCGAGATTCGATTGGTCAACCCAAAATAGGCGCAAGAATGGTCAGCTGTCATGAAAATGGTTGTAGACCAGCTTCGCCACGTGCTCGGAAATGCCATCGACCTTGACCAGGTCCTCGACCGCGGCGCGGCTGACCGCCTTGGCGGTGCCGAAATGGTGAAGCAGCGCCCGCTTGCGGCCTGGGCCGATGCCGACGATCTCGTCGAGCGGGCTCTTGACCATCTCCTTCTTGCGGCGGGCGCGGTGCGAGCCGATGGCGAAGCGATGCACCTCGTCGCGCAGGCGCTGGACGAAATAGAGCACCGGGTCGCGCACCGGCAGCGTGAAAGAGTCCCTGCCCTTGACGAAGAAGCGCTCGCGCCCGGCGTCGCGGTCCTGGCCCTTGGCGATGCCGATGGCGACGACCCGGTCCTCGATGCCGAGATCGGAGAGGATCTTGCGCACCGCCGTCATCTGGCCCTGGCCGCCGTCAATCAGGATGACGTCCGGCCATGCCGGGAAGCTGCCGTTTCCCTCGACAAGATCCTCTGCCGCATCGTCCTCGGCCTCCGCGCCCGCTCCGATTGAAGGCTGGACGTCGCCATGCTCCCTGAGGAGCCGCGAGAAGCGGCGCTCCATCACCTCGCGCATCATGCCGAAATCGTCTCCGGGCGTGATCTCGGTCGAGCGGATGTTGAACTTTCGGTACTGGTTCTTCACAAAACCTTCCGGCCCGGCGACGATCATGGCGCCGACCGCATTGGTGCCCATGATGTGCGAGTTGTCGTAGACCTCGATGCGCACTGGCGGCCTTGCGAGGCCGAAGGTCTCGGCAAAGCCTTGCAATAGCCGCGCCTGCGTCGACGTTTCCGCCAGCCTGCGGCCGAGCGCCTCACGCGCGTTCTGCAGCGCGTGATCGGTGAGATCCTTCTTCTCGCCGCGCTGCGGCACCGAGATCGCTATCCTGCGCCCGGCGCGGGTTGACAGCGCCTCGGCGAGCAGCTCCTGCTCCTGCACCGGCTGGGAAAGAAGCAGCGTACGCGCCGGCAGCTTGTCGTCATAGAACTGCGCGAGGAAGGAGCCCAGCACCTCGGCCGGCTCCAGCGCCGGATCGGCCTTGGGGAAATAGGCGCGGTTGCCCCAGTTCTGGCCGGTGCGGAAGAAGAACACCTGGATGCAGGTCTGGCCGCCTTCCTGGTGGATTGCAAAGACATCCGCCTCCTCCACCGTCTGCGGGTTGATGCCCTGATGCGCCTGCACATGCGATAGCGCCGCGAGGCGATCCCGGTAGATAGCGGCCCGCTCGAAATCGAGCTCTTCGGAGGCTTGTTGCATGGCGGCCGAGATCTCGGTCTTCACCTTCTGGCTGCGGCCGGAGAGAAAGTCCTTCGCCTCGGCAACCAGCTCGGCATAGCCCCGATGCGATATCTCGCCGGTGCAGGGACCGGCGCAACGCTTGATCTGGTAGAGCAGGCAGGGCCGCGTGCGGTTCTCGTAGAAGGAATCCGTGCAGCTTCGCAACAGGAAGGCGCGCTGCAGCGAATTGATGGTGCGCCCGACCGCGCCGGCGGAAGCGAAGGGCCCAAAATAGTCGCCCCTGCGCGAGCGCGCGCCGCGATGCTTATAGATACCGGGCGAGACATGGTCGCCGGTAAGCAGGATGTAAGGGAACGACTTGTCGTCCCGCATCAGCACGTTGAAGCGGGGCCTCAGCCGCTTGATGAGGTTGGCCTCGAGCAGCAGCGCCTCGATCTCGGTGCGGGTGACGACGAATTCCATCGTCGCCGTCTCGCGCACCATGCGGCCGATGCGGGCGGTGTGGAAGCGCCCCTGCGCATAGTTGGTGACGCGCTTCTTCAGGCTGCGCGCCTTGCCGACATAGAGCACGTCGCCGGCGGCGTTCATCATTCGGTAGACGCCCGGCTGGTTGGGCAGCCGCTTGACCAAAGTCTGGATCACCTCGGCGCCGACCATGCCGTCGGCGTCGCCGGCATGCGGCGTCCAGTCGATCGCGGTGAAAGCGACGTCGGGACCGGCGGCAACCGCCTCCGGCTCGACGATTTCCTCCGACGCCTCGTCCTCGATGTCGAGATCGGGCGGCAAATCATCGGCGGCGCCGAGGGGGCTGTGTTTATGGGCAGGACTCATTCCACCATGCCTGTCACATCGGGCGTCTGCCATGCAAGATGCTGGCCGCCGTCGAGCGCGATCATCTGGCCGGTGACGGAGCGCGCTTTCCAAAGATAGCGGATGGTGGCGCCGAATTCCGGCAATTGCGGGCCGCGCTTCAGAATCAGCCCTTCGACCTGCCTGCCGAAATCATCGTCGTCCTGGCGCTTGTTCTTCAGTGTCGGGCCGGGGCCGATGGCATTGACGCGAATGCGCGGCCCCAGCGCCTGCGCCAGCATCTGGGTCTGCGTCCACAGGGCCGATTTCGACAGCGCGTAAGAGAAATAGCGCGGCGTCGGCCGCCAGACACGCTGGTCGATGACGTTGACGATCAGTCCATCCGCGCCTTCCGGCAAGGCGCGAGCAAAGTTCTGCGCCAGCAGCGCCGGCGTCTTCAGATGAATGGCGAAGTGGCGGTCCCAGGCCTGCCAGTCGAAATCCTCGATACGGTCGTCGACGAACAAGGAGGCGTTGTTGACGAGGAGCGTGACCGGGCCAAGGGCAGCTTCGGAGCGGCCGACCAGATCGCCGACGGCTTTCATATCGGTGAGGTCGGCGGCGAGCACGGCGGCACGGCCGCCCTGGTTCCTGATGCGGCTGGCCAGCGCCTCGGCCTCGGCTCCGGAACGATTGGCATGGATGGCCACGGCAAAGCCATGCGCGGCAAGGTCCTCGACGATCGCCTTGCCGATCCTTTTCGCTCCACCCGTCACCAGCACCACGCCAAAGGCTTCTTTCATGTCGTCAATCCTCTATCGGCTTCACGATTCCGGGAAGCCGGCACAATATGACGGGCCAAGCGTTAAATGCCATTTCTACCTGGGGCAGGAATGTGGCGAAGCGGCCCGTACGCACGCTGCCGACCCGGATTGCGGAAGTTTCATAATGCAATATATGTCCCCGAACCCCTTGAACCAAGCGGTGTGCAGCGCAACATGACTAGCGTGCTGACATTCGCTGTTGCGAAGATGCAACGTCACCTTTTGGCCTCATTCGCGCCAGGGAATTACCCAAGTTCAGGTTCGCTTCAGCCGTATTTCAGCACGACATTTGGAACCGTTGAACGCCAGGCCCGTTTATCCCCCCGGACGGGCCGGGGGCATTCATGAACATAAAAAGCCTCGTGTCTTGTGGCTTAAGGAGTAAACAACAATGCAAGCTAATCTCAAGTTTGCGCGGCCGCTGGCGGTTGCGCTCGGGCTCTTCGCCCTCGGTGGTACCGCTTATGCCGCAGACGCCGTCACCGAAGAGCCGCCGGCACCGGCCCCGGTCGCCGAACTCCCCGTCGCTTCCTGGGCCGGCCCCTATGCCGGTATCAGCCTCGGCTACGGCTTCAGCGGCCATGCCGACGCCCGCGACGCCGGCGTCAATGTGAAGACCAAGGGCTTCATCGGCGGCGTCTTCGGCGGCTACCAGTGGCAACAGGACAACTTCGTCTACGGCGCTGAAGCCGATCTCGGTTACAATGGCGTCAAGGGCGACAGCGCGGGCATCAATGCGAAGGGCGGCCTCGAAGGCTCGCTGCGCGCTCGCCTCGGCTATTCCGTGACCCCGGAAATCCTGCTCTATGGCACCGGCGGTCTTGCCGCCAAGAACCAGAAGATCACTGATAGCGTCACCGCCACCGACGAGAGCAAGGCGATGCTGGGCTGGACGGCCGGTGTCGGCACCGACATCAAGATCACCGACAACGTGTTCGGTCGCGTTGAATACCGCTACACCGACTACGGCGACAAGGACTTCGGCGCCCTCGGCAACGTCAAGTCGAAGGACAACCGAGTCACTTTCGGCGTCGGTATGAAGTTCTAAGTCGTCCAAGCCACGACACGGAAAAAGCCGGGCCGCGCGCCCGGCTTTTTTTGTGGTTGGCGTTGCCCCAGGCCGACACGTTTGGCCACGCCTTCAACGCAACCCGGTGGATGGCGCCTGCTGGAAAGCCTCATGGGCTGAAATCGACTGCAGTTGGTCGAGCCAATTCGCGCGCGAGCGCGTGAAGACCTGGGCGTCCGGACGGTAGTCGGCCGGGTCGGTCATGGTCGCGGCGTGAACGTGGATCTCGTCGGGCCATCTGTCGGAGCGGAAGTAGAGCCTGGTGCCGCAGGACGGGCAGAACCCGCGAAAGGTGTTCGGGCTGCTTTCATAGTGCCTGATGACGCCGGCCCAGTTCAGCTGCTCCGGCCTCATGCCCAGGAAAGCAGTGAAGGGAGCGGACGTGGCGCGCTGGCAATCGGCGCAGTGACAGACAAGGTTTCGCGTGAGCTCCCCGGAATAGATCCAGATGACCGCGCCGCATATGCAACGTCCCGCCAGAGATGCCATCGCTTCCTCCGCCGACTGCGTGCCCGGGCCGACCTCGCCTACACCGCCGATGTGAAGGATAGGCCGCGCGATCTGTTCAGGCTGGCCGCTTTGCGACCTTGGCGGGTTTGACCTTCGGCGGCAGTGTCTCGACGAAAGCCAGCGCACGATCGATCCACTCGGCGAGATCTGCCTCGGTTGCAGTGCCTTCCGGCGCGACATGGACATAGCCTTCCATGGAACGCCCGCCCATTTCCATCGGCCGCGCATGGGGCCGTGCGGCTGCGGCCGCGTGCCCGTCCTTGCCGACACGCACAAGCAAACCGCGCTTCGAGGTGCCGACCAGCATATTGCCGTTGATCATGAAGCAGGTGCCGCCGAACATTTTCTGTTCCGTGAAAGCGCGCCGGCCAAGGGCCGCGCGCAGGCGCTCGACCATCGGATCGGGAGTGGTGCTGCTCTTGGTGACTGCCTTCGCCATGCTCAGCCCTCCGCGATTTGCGCGGCATCAGGCAAGCATGGAAGTGGGTCGAGGTTCAAGATGGGCGCGCGAACCGCCAGTCTCCTCGCTCATGGGGGAGATCAGCAGTCCTCACCCCGGCACGCAGCCCTTCAGTTCCGGAAACTTTTCGTCGAAGCGCGCGGCCCAGCGTGTAAGCCGGCCGCGGCCCTTTTCCCACTGGCCGCCGAAACGCAGCGCGAGATAGCCGAGGGTGGCACGCAGCGCCAGCTGGCCGGCGGTGATCTTCTTGGGCAGTTTCGGCGGGTTGGCGTTGAGCAGGTCGAGCGCGGCGGTGATCTTCCCCCACTGACGGTCGAGCCAGGGCTGATAGACCATGGCGTCGGGGCGCGTGCGCCGCTCATAGACCATCGACAGCGCGCAGTCGCAGATGCCGTCGGCCAGCGCCTCCAGCACCTCGGCCTCGAGCCGCTTGTCGGGGTTGCGCGGGAACAGCAAGTTCTTCGACAGCCGGTTGAGATGCTGGGTGATCGCCCGGCTGTCGTGGATCGTGCGGCCGTCCTCCAGCACCAGCACCGGGATCTTGCCCAGCGGATTGGCCGAGATCAGCTCCGCCGGCTTGTCCTCCGTCTTGACCGGCACGAGGTCGATGGCGATGCCGGCATAGGCGGCGGCCATGCGGACCTTCGAACTATAGGGAGAGGTGGAGGCGTAGAGCAGCTTCGGCATGGATCGGGTTCCTGATTGTCCGCGCGCACTGTTGACCGAATGCTCTTGCCAGAGCAACGGCCAGCGTCGCCAAAACCTACCGCCAGTTGGCCGCACCTTGTTCGAGCGGCGCGTGCCGCCGCTACTTCAGGGACCGCTCCATGATGATGGTTCGTTCGTCGTCGTGGAAGCAGTCCCGGAGCGCGGAAGCCAAGTCTGAAATAAAATCGCTCCGCGGTTACCGAGGACGGCACCGTCAGCACCGTCGCGCCGTTTGCCCGCGCTGCTTCCTCGATCTCCAGCATCAGCCCGCTACCCACGCCGCGTCCCTGAAATTCAGGATCGACGAACACAGATCGAACCGTTGTTCCGTCCAGCCCCGCGGTACCGACAATTTTGTCGCCGCAAACGGCGACAAAGACTTGGCGCTTCTTGAAAAGTTGCAGCACGGCCGAGGGGCTGAAGCTCTGCTCAACGCGGGCGATGATTTCCGGCCCGTAATCCCTGGCGTTGTTTTTCCGCAGAGCGGCAACAATGACCCGACTTACCGCTTCGGCACCGCCTCGCCTGCCCGTCGAATTCCAAGCCACAAAGCCATGATCAACCCTTTCTACCTGATCGACGTGCGGCAGCAGCCGACATCGCCCGGACCAGAACGGATCGTGACGATGCGAGCCGGTCGCGCAATAAAAAAGCTCCCGGAAGTTTGCCGGGCGGCAAATTTCCAGGAGCTTTCAGGACAGGCCTTTACCGATCCACTTCGCCCGCTGTCACGCCGAACTGGCGAGAGGGGCGCCTCGACGGCACCCACCCTCGCCTGTTCAGGCTCGCGAGCGAAGTTACGCGATTACTTCTTGGCCGGCGCCTTCTTGGCAGGCGCTGCCTTCTTCACGGCTGCCGTCGACTTGGCGGCTGCTGCTTTCATCGGCGCCTTGGCGGCGGGCTTGGCCGCTGCCTTCGCTGCCGGCTTCTTGGCGGCGGGCTTCGCTGCCGCCTTCGCGGCGGGCTTGGCTGCCGCCTTCGCGGCCGGCTTAGCCGCAGCCTTCGCCGCAGGCTTTGCCGCTGCCTTGGCCGGAGCCTTGGCCGGAGCCTTGGCTGCTGCCTTCGGTGCCGCTGCCTTCTTCGCTGCTGCAGGTTTCGCGGCAGCCTTCGGTGCCGCTTTCTTTGCCGGCGCTTTCGCCGCCGGCGCCTTGGTTGTCGTCTTTGCCATGCGATGCCCCTTGCGTTTTGCCCAAGGTCGTGAGTGACCCGGCGTGCTCATGCATATCTGACTCGCGGCTATCTAGCCAGCGAAGCAACACATTGAATTTCAGTTATTGAATTTTGGTTACGCAAGACGCGTTGACAAGGGCATCGGCGAAAAAAACGACAGAGAATCTTTGCCCGTCGAAGTGAAATTGCGCCGTCGAGAATTCCCGATGCTCTCTATCGCCGGATCATCCAGACATCTTGATGCCGCGCAGAGCGTAGAATGTGAGCGTATTGCTCATAATGGACAACGCACACCAAACAAAGCACCTCATCTTGTCCAGCGGAAAGATTTACAAGTCAAGGCGGAGCAGAACCGAACCGGCGAAGGGGCAAAGCTTGCGCGGCAAAAAGCGAGCTTACAGCTCACATTCAAAAAACTGCCGCTGGAGAGCTTGATCCGCTCAGGCTCCACTGCAGACGGCGTGAGGACTCCGCCGTTCCATGCTCCTCGCAAGTTCCGAGGGGAGAAAACCGTTGCGCACAGTCCTGGAATTGCTGTTCTTCCTGGTCGCAATTCCGGACGGAAAACCGCTTCGCACTTTTCCTGGAATTGCTGTTCTTCCTTGGTCGCAGTTCCGGACGGAAAACCGCTTCGCACTTTTCCTGGAATTGCTCTCAGGCCAAATGTGAGTATTCTGGTTATATTCTCGGGAGGCAGGTTGGGGATGTCTACTCGCATTGCAAAGCCAGCCCCGCGCATGCGCAAGGAGCCGCGCCAGGCGCGTTCGGTCGCCACCGTCGAGGCGATAATCGAAGCAGGTGCCCGCGTTCTAAGCGAGATCGGCTGGGCGGGCTTCAGCACCAACAAGGTGGCCGAGACCGCGGGCGTGAGCATCGGGTCGCTCTATCAATATTTCCCCGACAAGCTTGCGCTGGTCGACGCCATCCGACGCCGCCACTTCGACCATGTGCTGTCCGTCATTCGCGAAGCCGCGGCCGAGGAGAAGCCGCTCAGGCAATTCGCGCGCGAGCTGGTGCGCGGCATGATCGCCGCGCACAGCATTCACCCGACGTTGCATCAGGTGCTGCTCGACGAGACGCCGGGCGACCGCGGCTCGCGCGCCGCGCATGCCTCGTTCCAAGCCCGCTATCTCGAGCACTATGCGGCGGCCGTCGCGCAATACCGCCGGCGCCTGAAGAATACCGAGACCGTGGCGCGCGTGCTCTCCTCCGCCGTCGAGGGCGTGATCCACAATGCGGCGCGCCGCAACATGCTCGATGCGCCGGAGCTGCAGAAGCAGCTCGGCGAGCTGATCTGCGCCTATCTGTCCGGCCAGGGCGCGCGAGCGTGACCAGCGCGATACCGACGCCGTCAGGGTCGATAGCCGAGGCAGATCGCGCCCAGCGCGACGACGGCACAGGCTCCGATACGGCGCGGCGTCAACTGCTCGCCGAGGAAGAAGCGGCCGATGAAGGCCGCGAAGACGACACTGGTCTCACGGATGGCGGTGATCGGCCCGGCCGGCCCCAGCGCGAAGGCGGCGACCACCGCGCCATAGGCCAGCAGCGCGAATAGACCGCCGCTCAAGGCCTTGCGTGTTTCCGGCGCACGCAGGTCGACAGTGAGCCTGCCGCTCAGGCCGACGAAAGCCGCCGGCAGCAGGGCACCGTAAATCAGCAGCACCCAGGCGGTGTAGGCGGCGCTGTCGCCGGCGACGCGCACGCCGATCGCGTCGACCGTCGCATAGGCCGCGATGATGATGCCGGTGGCCAATGCGTAGAGGATCGATGTCACTGAGGCCCTGCCCCGCCCGACTGACAGAGCCATAATGCCGCAGGCGACCAGCGCGACGCCGATGAGTTCCGGCGCGGCGAGCCGCTGGCCGGCCAACAGGAAGCCGCCGAGCGCCACCAACGGCGGCACGCTGCCGCGCACGATCGGATAAACCTGCCCGAGCTCGCCATAGCGGTAGGCGGCAACCAGGAACACGCTGTAGCCGACCTGAAGGACGGCCGATAGCACGACATAGGGCCAGGCAGCCGCAGCCGGCAGCGGATGGAAGAGCGCCAGGACAATAGCAGCGGCAGTGCTCGAGAAGCTCATGACCGTGACCGTCCACAGCCTGTCGGCCCCGGTCCGTAGGAAGGCGTTCCAGCTGGCATGCAAAATGGCCGCGGACAGCGCGAGCCCAACGACCGTCGCGTTCATTGGGGGACCTGCGCGCCGGCGAGGATGGCGGAAGCCGCCTTGCGCGCATTGGCGATGGCGGCATCAGCCTCCCCCATCTGGGCCAGCAGCGTCGCGCCCTCGATCAGCATCAGCAGCGCCGTGGCGACGCCCTCGGCCCGCTCCGGCGGCATCTCTTCTTCCAGGATGGCGCGCAGGCGCGCCCGCAAACCGTTCTTCTGGCGGCTGGCTGCCTTGAACACCGGATGATCGGGATCGCCGAACTCGGCGAGCGCGTGCGCGAACAGGCAGCCGTGGAAGTCCGGATCGCGAAACCAGCGTTCGTGCCAGTCCAGTATCGTTAAGATCTTCGCTTCCGCCGTGTCCGCCGTCGCGGCCAGCCGGTCGAGCTGGCGTTCGAAACGCGCCGCGCGGTGCTCGAGCACCGCGACGATTAGCTCGTCCTTCGCCGGGAAGTGGCGGTACATCGTCATCTTGGCGATGTTGGCCTCGGCAATAATTCGGTCGATGCCGGTGGCGTGGAAGCCGTCGCGCTTGAACAGCGAATACGCGGTGTCGACGACATGCTGGCGTTTGGCGGAGGGCGATGAGGGCATTTATGCTGCCGCGTGATGAGACAGGTCTGTCTCTTTTTAGGCAACGGTTCGACAGTTGTCAATTGGCGGCCGATTAGCCGATTTGCTTCCGGCGATAGCCGGCAAGCTCACAATATTCGCGATCGGACTGATGCGGTCGGCGGGCCGCACTGAGTGTCCTGCGGCCTGAAGGCCGCAGGCCGGGGAATGGATCGGCGGCTTCTTACCGAAGCACGCGGCAGCGGCCGTTATAAACCATCCAGCGGTCGAAGCCGGAGACGCAGAACTCGACATTGTCGCCGATCGAGGCGAAGCCCTGGCCTTCCTCGATCAGGTAGAAGATCGAGCGGTCGTGGCCGTCCGACAGGCTGACGGTGGCGCGGCAATAGTGCCGGCCGATCGGCCATCTCTCGCTCGACGGCAGATAACGATGCAGGCGGATGTTATGGAAATCGGTGATCGCGACATCCGGCAGGTGCGGCACATGATGAACCTGATAGCTGAAGCGGTCGGTGATCTTGCTCAGCACCCAGGCCTCGCCGCAGACGCTGCCGTCATCCTCGGTGTAAACGGCAAGGTCGGCGGCCTGCGCTGCCTGGGTGAAACCAAGCGACGTGCCAAGCGGCGTCAGAAGCGAAATCAGCGCGGCAAGGGCGGAACGGGCGAAGCGAGTCATGACAGCCTCTCAAGGTCGGTTGCGCGCACTGTGCGGATTCGCTTGGCGGCGGTCAAGCGGTTGTGAAGACAATGGTTTCCCAAATCATCGTTCCAGATGCGGTCCGGCTGTCAGACGGTTCCCGCCACCAGCAGTCCGCCGACGACGGCCAGGTTGATCAGCAAGGCGTTGCGCAGCACCTGCCGCTCCGGCTCTTCGGACTCCCAGAAGCGCAGCAGCGCGACGTTCGTCGACAGCGTGAACAGGACAAGCGCGCCGGCGGCGAAAGGCACGGCACGGCCGAGCGCAAGCATCAGGCCGGCGACGACTTCGAGGGCTGAGCCGGCTGCCAGCATGACAGCGGGAGCCGGAAACTTCCGGCTCGCCAGATAGTCGCACATCGCCTTGAATTTCACGAAGTGCTCAATGCCGGCGAAGACGAACACGCCGCCGATGAGAAGCGCGCCTATCGCCTGAATGGTATCGATCGACATGTCGACCTCCTGCAGGCTTCCGGGTCAATCCTTCGGGATGAAAGCGGGGTTGTAGACGACTTCCCAGAAATGATCGTCGGGATCCTGGAAATAGCCGGCATAGCCGCCCCAGAAGGTCTTTTGCGCCGGCTTGGCGACGCGCGCGCCGGCCTTGACGGCCTCGGCCATGGTCGCGTCGACCTCGGCCTCGCTCGCCACGTTGTGGCCGATGGTGAACTCGGTCGGGCTGCGGCCGCTCTGCGGCACGGTGGCGTCGAGGGCGATGTTCGCGCGCTCGAAGATCGCGAATTTCAAGCCGCCGGCAAGCTCGAAGAAGGCGACGGCGCCATGCTCGAACTCGCGGCCGATGATGCCTTCGGTCGGCAGGCCCAGGCCGTCGCGGTAGAATTTGAGCGACGCCTCCAGATCGTCGACGCCAAGGGTGAAGACGGTGATGCGAGCTTTCATTTCTCTCACTCCCTTCTATATTCGTCACCACATCCGCGACCGGATGCGGCGCAGTGAAGGCGCTGGACGCGCCAAGAGGCTGCATCTGTTTTGCCACGGCGGAAGCGACCCGCATTGAAGATTTCGGCCAAAATGGCCGAAGCGGATCCGCCAGAGGACGCCGAAGCAGATCGGAGAAGATATGGAAGCGGTCCTGGCGCAGACCACCGGCTTCTTTCGGGAACGGCCCGTCCCGCGAGGCCTGGCCGGCGCCTTCTCCGTCGTCTGGGTGCATCGCATGGCGAAGCAGGACGTCCCGCCAATCGTCATCACGCCGGACGCGACCATCGATCTGCAATGGATCGAAGGTCGCTTCCGCGTGGCCGGACCGGACAAGGAGCCGCAGATCGAGCGCCTTCCCCCCGGGTCGGTGATCATCGGCTTCCGTTTCCGGCCGAGCGCGGCCGCCGGGTGGCTCGGCCTGCCGGCCGGCGAAATCGTCGGCGGGCGGCTGAGCCTCCAGGACTTATGGGGTACGCGTGCCCGCGAACTGTCGGATCGCGTCAAGGCCGCGCCTGACCTCGCCGGCATGGTGCGGCAGCTGGAAAATAAAGTCGGAGCGCATACAGAGGGGCGCGATGCACTTGATGCGCTGATGGGCAGAGCCTTCGAGGTTATTGATGAAGGCCTGTCGCCGGAGACCCCGCTGGTTCCCTATCTGCTCAACCGCCTTAACATGAGCGAGCGGACGCTGCGCCGGCGTTTCGAGGACGCTTTCGGCTATGGTCCGAAGACGCTCGACCGCATCCTGCGCTTCCACCGCTTCCGTCGCCTGCAGCGACGGCATAGCGATGCCTCGACCGCGCTGCTCGCCATCGAGGCCGGCTACGCCGACCAGGCGCATCTGATCCGCGAAACCCGGCGGCTGACCGGCGTGACACCCTCGGCGCTGGCGTAGCTCAGTCTTCGGCTGGTCCCGGTCTCACTCACCGGCCAGCCATTCGATCGTCCAGCGCGACGGCTGTTCGACGGCAAGCACTCCATGCAAGGCCGGCAGCATCAGCCGCAATTCGGCCTCCAGCGTGAAGGGCGGGTTCACCACCACAAGGCCGCTGCCGTCGAGGCTCGGTTCGCTCGAGGCAGGCCGGATCTCGAAGCCGATGTCGAGCAGTTTTGGAATGCCAGTCTCCTTCAGCGCGGCGCGGAAGGCGGCGACCGCCTTGCGATCCTTGATCGGATACCAGAGCGCGTAGACGCCGCCCGGCCAGCGCCGGTGCGCTCGGCGCAGGTTCTCGACGAGACGCTGGAACTCGCCCTCCTCCTCGAAGGGCGGATCGACAAGCACGAGCCCGCGCTTTTCCTTCGGCGGCAGATGCGCGCCGAGCGCCAACCAGCCGTCGAGCTCGATCACCCTGGTCTGGATGTCGCCGGCGAAGACGGCTTTGAGCCGCGCAGCGTCCTCGGAATGCAACTCGATCGCCGTAAGCCGATCCTGCTTGCGCAGGAGATGGCGCACGATCAGCGGTGAGCCGGGATAGCGGCGGAGACCGCCGTCGGGATTTTCCAAGCGCGCCGCTTCCAGATAGGGCTGAAGCAGCGCGGCCGTCCGAGGCTCGAGCGCGGCCTCGGATAGCCGGCCGATGCCGCCCTGCCATTCACCCGTCTTGCCGGCCTCCACCGACGCGAGATCGTAGCGGCCGATGCCGGCGTGAGTGTCGATAACGCGAAAGGCCTTGTCCTTCTGCTTCAGATACTCGACCAGCCGGCTGAGCACCGCGTGCTTGACGACATCGGCGAAATTGCCGGCGTGGTAGGCGTGGCGATAATTCATGCCGCCTTCACCTTTGCGAACCGCCGCGGCCCCAGCGCGGCGGCGGGGGCTGCGAGTTGGGATTCTGCGGCGGCTTGTTGCCACGCCCAAAGACCAGCGAAAGCACCAGCCCAGCCAAGCCGACGCCCATCAGCGTGTAACCGGCCGGCTGCGCGCGTTCGTCGACCGAGCCGGTGCCGGCACGCAAGATCAGGTCGACGGCGCGCATGTCGATGCCGTCCGCATCGCCCGGACCGACAGTGAAGACGTAAGCGCCCGGCGTGACCGTCTCTATCACGCCGGCCTCGTCGCGAAAGATCCTGTCGGGCAGTTGCGGGCTCACCTGGCGTGGATTGTCGGGGTGGTTGAAGGAGAGCGTCGAGGCGAGCGCCGTGCGGCCGCCGCTTGCCGCGGTCAGCGTCAGCACCGTGTGCTGCTGCGAGGCGACGCGCTCGGCACGCGCGGTGAGGTCGACCAGCACGCGGACAGGCGCGTCGCGTGCAGCGAGCCGTACGGTCGCCGGCCGGAAGCGGCCGCCCTCGTAGACGCGCCAGGTGCCGATCGCATGGCCGGAGAAATTGCTCACCGCCCAGGGATAGAAGACCCCGATGGCAGCGCCGGCGATGAGGACAAGAACCGAGAGGAAGCGCATTGAGAGCCCTGGCTACATTTTGTTGCGGGCGCGATCGTCAATCTTGGCGGCCTCGTCCCGGGCAGCGTCGCGAATCCGCTCCATCTCGTCCAGAAACATCTCCAGGCCAAGCTCGAAAGTCTTGTCGAAACCGCTTGTGCCAAAATAAGCCGCGGCCGTCACGACACTGGGATAGTCGCGCGCCAATTCTTCGTCGCTGACCGTGGTGACCGCCGACGGCCCCTTGGCGTAGCCGGCGGTCTCGTCGAGGATCGCCCCCATCAGATAATAACCGGCGGCGCGGAACAGACGGGCGCTGAGCTCAGGTCCGAAGCCGCCATCCTCGAACAGGCCGATGATGGCGTTCAACTTGGCGAGGCAGGGCGGCGAGTTCATGCGATAGACGACGATGAACGGCGCGAAGGCCGGATGCTCCGTCGCCACACGCCGGAATTCCTGCATGCCGATGCGCGCCCGCTCACGCCAAGGAAGGCTGTCATCGGGGATCACGAGCCCGCTCATCTGGCGATCGACCAGCGCCTCGTAGAGATGCGCCTGCGAGGGAAAGTGATGGTAGATGCTCATCGCCTCGCAGCCGAGCCTGGCGGCGAGCTTGCGCATCGAGAAGCCGGAGAGCCCTTCCCGCTCGATCACCTCAAAGGCCGCGTCCTCGATCATCTCGCGGGACAATTTTCCGCGGGTTCGGATTTTCTTGCTCGGTGAGTCCATGGCGCCGCTTGACAACTTACACTGTAAGGTTCATGTTCCAAATCACCTTACACCGTAAGGCTAACAAAAACCAGAGGAGAACACCATGCCTGTCATTCGCATCATCTCAAGCGCGCATTCCTACCTTCGCTCCGCCTCGCTGCTCGCCGCTATCGCGTTCACCGCGGCCTTGACCATGCCTGCCGGCGCCGACGACTGCGACGCCGCCATCAAGGACATCCAGTCGACCATTGGGGGCGTGCCCGGCTTCATGAAACAGTTCCCGAAAGCCGGTCTGCCCGGCGCGTGGGCAGAGGTCAAGGCAATCGAGATCAGCGACAACACGGCGCTGCCGCCGAAGGTGAAATCGCTGATCTCGCTGGCGGTCGCGGCGCAAATCCCCTGCAATTATTGTGTTTGGTCGGACACCGAGAACGCCAAACGCGCCGGCGCCACCGACGAGGAGATCCAGGAGGCAGTCGCCTTGGCCGCCTTGACCCGCCACTGGAGCACCATCTTCAACGGCATGCAGGTCGACTTCGCCCAGTTCAAGAAGGAGATGGGCGGAGAATAAGGAGGGCAATGAGGAGTAGAAACGGGAATGCACGCGTCCAGTTGTCCAACCTGCGCTACTCCTTGTGCTCCCCTTTTTGATGCACCTCAGAGTGCTGGCGATGCCGGGAGGCCATCTCGGCGTGCCGGACAGCACGGCTGCGGAGCCGTCGTCACCACGGCCGCCTAGCCCCGATCAATTCGGAAAGCGCGTTTCGCAGACAGGGCCTACAGGCTCGCCAGATCTGCCTGTTGGCGAACTAAGATATACTTGCGCAATTTTCTAGCCCGAAAGACCGGCCGCAAGAAATGCCAGAGCCCGAGAGACGGCGCCAGACGCGTTCCTTGTCCTTCACCTTGAAGCCTTCCGCCCTAACGCTCGACGAGTTTTGCGAAGACCGCGGCACGCGGTGTTTACCGCGGGAAAACCGGACGGAACCGCCCCTTTTATGATGCAAAAGGCGCGCCTGCCTACGCCTACAGTTAACCAACAGCAAAAGAGTAACGTTAACGAATCCCTAAATTAGTTGACTATGCGGCGCACAGGTATATCTTTCTATACGTTGGGTGTGCAATTTGGGCGAGCAGTCCGCGGTGGTGGCAACCATGTTCGTGGATCGCGACTTAGGGGCAAAGGGACGCTGAGCGGCAGCACATAAAGCCGTACGGCAACGACCCCGCTTACTCAGACAAAACACACGTTTCTGGCGACTCCGCGCATGCGGGGGGATCGCCATGATTTCACCTGGTCGGGCAACGCTGTTGCCCCGGCCCGGAACGATGATGCGTGGGTGTGTGCGAGTATGAGGTCGCCATGGGTAGGGTCATCAAGGTTCTGAAGCTGGACACCAAGCCGGGACGGAGGCGTGCCGATCAAGGACGCGCGCTGGTCGCCGGCGGAGCAGGATTTCTGGGTTCTCATCTGTGCCAAAGGCTGCTTGCCGATGGATATGAAGTCATCGCGCTGGACAATTTCCACACGGGCAAGCGCTACAACCTGTCAGCGATAGCGCGTGACGCGACTTTCACCTGCATCAGGCACGACATCGTCGAGGAACTGCCGACGGACCTTGCTGTCGACGAGATCTACAATCTCGCCTGCCCGGCTTCTCCGCCGCATTATCAGGCCGATCCGATCCACACCTTCAAGACCAGCGTGCTCGGCTCGATCAACCTTCTGGAGCTCGCGCGGCGACACAACGCCAAGATCTTCCAGGCGTCGACTTCGGAGGTCTATGGCGATCCGCTGGTGCATCCGCAGCCCGAAGGTTACTTCGGCAATGTCAACACGCACGGTCCGCGCTCCTGCTACGACGAGGGCAAGCGCTCAGCCGAGACGCTGTTCTTCGATTACTCGCGGACATACGGCATCGATGTCCGCGTCGCGCGCATCTTCAACACCTACGGTCCGCGCATGCGGCCCGACGACGGCCGCGTGGTGTCGAACTTCATCGTCCAGGCGCTGCGCGGCGACGACATCACCGTCTACGGCAGCGGCGCGCAGACGCGATCCTTCTGCTTCGTCGACGACCTGATCGAAGGCTTCGTGCGCCTGATGAACGCCGACGTGGCCCCCCAGCACCCGGTCAATCTCGGCAACCCCGTCGAGTTCACCGTCATGGAATTGGCCGAGCTGGTCATCGACTATACGAATTCACGCTCGCGCATCGTGCACCGGCCGCTGCCGGTCGACGACCCCAGGCAGCGCAAGCCCGATATCTCGTTTGCCAGGCAGCATCTCGGCTGGGAGCCGAAGGTTGCGCTGAGCGAAGGCCTCGCCCACACCACTGCCTATTTCGACGCCGTCCTGGGCGGACGCCGGTTCATCGCCCCGCGCAGGGTCCAGGCATCAACCGCCAGGGAGGCAACGGCATGATGACCCGCCGCCCCGTTCTGGTGACGGGTGGCGCCGGCTTCATCGGCAGCCATGCCTGCAAGCTGCTGTCGGCGGCGGGCTACTTGCCGGTGGTCTACGACAATTTGAGCCGCGGCAACGAGAAAGCCGTCGCCTGGGGGCCGCTGGTCGTCGGCGACATCCGCGACCCCGAAGCGTTGCGGCGGGCGATCGAGACTCACAGACCACAGGCGATCATCCATTTCGCCGCCCTTGCCTATGTCGGCGAGTCGGTCAGCGCGCCGGCGGATTATTATGCGACCAATGTCGGCGGCACCATCGCCGTACTGGACGCCGCGCGGGCAAGCGGCATCGACAAGGTGATCTTTTCCTCGAGTTGCGCGACCTATGGCGTGCCGGAAGCATTGCCGGTGAGCGAAGCCTCGCCGCAGAAGCCGATCAGCCCCTATGGCCGCAGCAAGCTGATGGGCGAAGAAATCATCAGGGACTATGCCGCTGCCTATGGAACGAGATACGCGATCCTTCGCTACTTCAACGCCTGCGGCGCCGATCCCGAAGGCGAGCTTGGCGAGTGGCATACACCCGAAACCCACCTCATTCCGAGGGTGCTGATGGCGGCGTCCGGCATGATCGAGGCGATCGAGGTCTTCGGCGCCGATTACGAGACGGCGGACGGCACATGCGTGCGCGACTACATCCACGTCAGCGACCTCGCGCGCGCGCATCTCATGGCATTGATGCATCTCGAGGCCGGCGGCGACAGCCTGTCCGTCAATCTCGGCGCTGGCCGAGGCATCTCGATAAAGGAGATCCTCGAGGCCGTCGGCCGCGTCACCGGCCGGACGGTCCCGGTCGCCTATAAACCGCGCCGGCCCGGCGACCCGGCCGGGCTGTTCGCCGATCCCAGCCTTGCACAAGAGCAGTTGGGCTTTGTGGCGGAACTTTCCGATCTAGACACCATCGTCAGGACGGCAGCGCCCTTCTTCGGGCTCCGACCGGCCCTGAAGCCGAAGGTTTTCAAAGCGTCCGCCGGCGTCTCGCGCGCGAAGCGCGCGCCGCGCGGCATGAACGCCGCGGAAAAACGCCAGCCTGCACGGCTGGCAGTCGTCCCTGTGAGTACTGTGTCGGGGCGTGGGCTCGCTGAGCTGGGTTGACGGCTTGTCTCAGCGAGCCTCTGATACGCCGGGACAATTCCGAGCGGAAACTGCTAGAGCAATTCCAGGACGTGTGCAGCGGTTTTCCGTCCGGAAATTGCGTGAGCAAAGAGATAGAGCGGGTCGGCGTTTCCGTGAAACGGCCAGCCGCTCTAGGCATTTTTCTGGACGTGCGCCAGCAGCGACTAACTCTTGGGATCGACCAACTTGCGGGCCTTTTCGAAATCGACGCTCCTGGTATCGCCCGCCTGAATTTTCTTGAACTCGTCGGCCGAATTGTCCGAAGCGTGCCTGAAGCTGTACCACCGGCCATCCGGATCCCTCCGTTGCTGGACGGTCCCGTTCAGGACGCGATGGCTGAAACAGGTGCGGATGGGCTGTGCCGTATAGGCCGTGGACCGCCAGAGGAGCTCCATGCACATCTTGCCATCATTGCTGAGATGCCATGTACCTTCGGCGAAGGACGTTGAACCAGGCTTGGACGTCCACGCGCGCATGCGCCTGTCCTGGGCGAAATAGGCGGCTCCGTCCTCCCAGTTCCAGGTGCGGTCGGCATAGAACAACTGCAACTCAAATGCCGTCGGCGTGGTGCCTGCTTGTGCCGCTGCCGGAGACCCAGCGCCGGCTGCGTGAGCAACGCCGGACAGCGCCACTCCACCGCAGAAGAGCAGAAGCATCAGGTCCGCGCGCCGCGCAGAACGACGGCACCTCACGCTCCGCGCTGGTCTGGACGGCAATATTTTTCGAACTGCAGGAATGATGAGCGATAACATTTCGACGACGCCTTTCGATCTGGCGTCACTACCCAGATTGGGTATTCGATCCCAATGCGCAGCTACCGCCCCCACGTGATATTAACTGCCGCTCGAGGAATGGCGTCAACCTTCCCGTCGCAGCGAGCCAAGATCGCCCGCGGACGGTGATTGCGGCCGCGCCAAAGCTTGTGGATGGGCAAGCCGCTGGTTTATAGGATCGGCCGCTTATGATGGAGCAGAAACGTTGAACGGGCCGGCGACCACGGAAGGGCTCGGAATCTTGGCGCCTCGCCAGGCCATTGAAAACCGGCAAGGGAGCCGGCGGCCTGGAGCGGTCCCCTTCCGTGCGCCCGATTTCGAAATCGAAGCAATTACCCGGAATGCGGCGGTCGGCGCCATTCGGAGAACTGGTTGAAAAGAGCATTCTCGATAATCGTCACCCTGGCGCTGCTGGCATGGCTTGCCGCAGACTCGCGCTGGAAGATGGTGGGCGACGCCTTCGCCAGCATCACGCCCAGCGCCTTCGCTGCGGTGACGCTGGCGCTGTTCGTCACTTATGTGCTGCGCGCGCTGCGGGTCTGCGACGAGTTCCGCGACGAGGTGAACGGCCGTTTCGGCGCCTGCCTGCGCGTCATCCTGATTCACAACGCCATGATCAACGTCGTGCCGTTCCGCGGCGGCGAGACCGCCTTCCCGCTGCTGTTGCGGCAGGTGTTCGGCATCTCGATCGTGCGCGCCGGCGCTTCGCTCCTGTGGTTCAGGCTGCAGGACGCCTTCGTCGTCGGCGTGCTCGCGTGCCTGGTGTGGCCCGGTCTTCACCCGGCCCTCAGGGCTGCGGCCATCGCGGCGCTGATTGCCGCCGCCTGGTATCTGCCGCGCTGGGCGCGCGCGCCGCATGACTGGGCCGGGCGCGGCAGCATCGTGTCGAAGCTCGGCAAGCTGCGCGATATCTTCACCGAGGCCACGGGGCGCTCCCGCTACGGCTGGTGGTGGACGGTCGCCAACTGGACGCTGAAGCTTGCCGTGCAGGGATGGCTGCTCGCCATGCTGCTCGGCACCTCCTTCCAGACTGCCTTTCCCGGCGCCGTCGGCGCCGAGGCCGCCGCCATCCTGCCGGTGCAGGGTGTCGCCGGTTTCGGTACCTATGAGGCGGGCGCGGCAGCGGCGCTGCTTTATTCCGGCATCGCCATGAAGGACGGGCTGCAGGCGGCGCTGGCGCTGCATCTGTTCATCCTCTGCTCGGCCGTTGCCACCGGTGCGATCGCCTGGCTGTTTCCCTCGAAATCGACGCTGCCGGAGACGCCGGCTACGGGACCCGCAAGGAAATGACCGCCATGGACATGCTTCCCATTCCTCAGTCGGGGCTGCCTGCCGGTGCCGTCATGCCCGAGCACCAGCTTTCCATCGTCATCCCGATGTATAACGAGGCCGACAACGTCGAGCCGCTGATCGTGCGTATCCACCAGGCGATGGAGAATTACAGCCAGCCCTGGGAAGTGGTGCTGGTGGACGACGGCAGCACCGACGCCACGCCGAATGAAATTCGCCGCCTGGCGGCCGAATACGGTGCGCATGTGCACGCTGTGGAGCTGGTGCGCAACTTCAAGCAGACGGCGGCCATGCAGGCCGGCCTCGACGCTGCCCGCGGCGATGTCATAGCGACGCTCGACGGCGACCTGCAGAACGATCCGTTCGACATACCGCGCATGGTCTATCGACTGCTGACCGAGGACCTCGACCTCGTCGCCGGCTGGCGCAAGAACCGTCAGGAGGGTTTCTGGATGCGCCGGCTGCCGTCACGCATCGCCAACTCGCTGATCGCGCGCGTCACCGGGGTTCGGCTGAAGGACTATGGCTGCAGCCTCAAAGTGTTCCGCGGCAGCGTCATCCGCAGCGTCAGGCTCTATGGCGAAATGCACCGCTTCATCCCGGCCTGGCTGGCGACGGTGACGACGCCGCGCCGTATCGCCCAGGAGGTGGTAACGCATCACGCCCGCATCCACGGCCAGTCGAAATACGGCATCTCGCGCACCTTCCGCGTGGTGCTCGACCTGGTCTTCATGTTCTTCTTCATGCGCTACCGCACCAGGCCCGGCCATTTCTTCGGCGGCATCGGTATCGTGTTCGGCGTGCTCGGCTCGCTGATCCTTGCCTACCTGTTCAGCTTGAAGGTGTTTTTCGGACAGGACATTGGAACGCGCCCGATGCTGTTCACCGGCTTCTTCCTGGTCATCGCCGGCCTGCAGATGGTAACGTCGGGCGTGCTCGCCGAGATGCTGTCGCGCGTCTATCTCGAGGCCAATGTTTCGCTCGCCTATGTGGCGCGCCCGCAGCCCGCGCCTGGCGAAGGCGATGGCTGGCGTTGGCCGAGCCCGCCGGCGCAAGCCAAGAAAGCCCCGAGACGGAAATGATCCCGCCCCTGCCCTCATCCGAGGTCCGCGCATGACCATCCTTGTGACCGGAGCCGCCGGCTTCATCGGCAGCCATGTCTGCGAGCGCCTGCTCGCCCGCGGCGACGCCGTTGTCGGCGTCGACAGCATGAACGCCTACTACGACCCGGCATTGAAGGCGGCACGGCTCGCCCGGCTTTCCGGCCGGCACGGATTTTCGTTCCAGCAACTCGACATAGCCGAGTCGGGCGCGCTGGCGGCGACGCTCAATGGAACGCTGCTGAGCGGCATCGTGCATCTCGGCGCCCAGGCGGGCGTGCGCTATTCGCTCGAAAATCCGCGCGCCTATATCCACGCCAACATCGCCGGCCACCTGGAGGTGCTGGAGCTCTGCCGTGCATCGCCCGAGATCAAGCATCTGGTCTATGCCTCGTCGAGCTCGGTCTATGGCGGCAACACCAAGGTGCCGTTCGTGGAAAGCGACCGCGTCGACAATCCGGTGTCGATCTACGCGGCGACCAAGAAGGCGGATGAGCTGATCAGCTCGACTTATTCGCATCTCTTTGGGCTGCCGCAGACGGGCCTGCGCTTCTTCACCGTCTACGGCCCCTGGGGACGACCGGACATGGCGGCCTGGATCTTCACCGAGGCGATGCTCTCCGGCAAGCCGATCCGCGTCTTCAACCATGGCGAGATGTGGCGCGATTTCACCTATGTCGACGACGTTGTCGAGGGCGTGATTGCGGTTCTCGACAAACCGCCGGCGGCCGGCCGCGAGCGCCACCGCATCTACAACATCGGCAACAGCCAGCCGGTGCATCTCGGCCGCTTCATCGAGACGCTGGAAGGGCTGCTCGGCGTGAAGGCCATCCGTGAGGATCTGCCCATGCAGCCCGGCGATGTCGAGAAGACCTTTGCCGACACCAGCGCGCTAGAGCGCGACATCGGCTTCAAGCCGAAAGTGCCGATCGAGGAAGGACTGGCGAAATTCGTCGACTGGTACCGGCGGGAATGGCGGCCGGAGGGCAAGCTGTAAAGCGAAGCGCTGCCGCCGATGCCCTGCCCTACATGCATCCTTCGATAAACGGACCGCTGACCCATAGCGAGCCGTTGGTATACATGGCGGTTCCGCTGTCGTCGGTGTAGCCGTGGGATTGCTCGTCGACGTGCAGCTTGCTGTTGGGCACAAGCTGCCCGTTCACTTTTATGCTCTTGATGAAAAGGTTGCGATCGCCGGGCCGGCCGTCTCCGGCCCACTGGTCGTTGACATAACGAATTTCGATCGTCTTTGGATTGGGCACGCCGCTAAGGTCGAGGTGGAACGGTTGCGCCTCGACGGCCGCCTCCGTCAGTTCCGCCACGCGCTGCTCGCCTGTCGAGGCCTTGCTCACCTTGCCGTGGACGGCGATCTCGCCAAGGCGCGTGCCGTCGGCGAAGACGTCGAAGCGAGGCTGACCCTGGTAGTCCGTGCCGGCCGCGTCGATCTCCAAGCTTGTGGCTGTGCAGCGCCCAGCGTCCCGGGCCGCGTTGGCGACAAGCGTGGCTATGCGCCGCTTTTGCGATTGCACCCATCCGGCAATCGGCTGCAGCAGCGCCGTTCGATCGCTCGAGCCTTCATTGAATAGGTTCGTCTTTTCGCCGGGATCGGCCTTAAGGTCGTATTCCTCGACCCTGCCGGTGGTAGCATTGAAGATCACCTTTCGATCATTGTCGCGATAACCGAGCAAGGAGCCGGCCCACGGATTGAAGAAGAAGGTCCTGTTTGGCCGTTGCTCGCTGAACAGGCTGCGGCCCTGCCACTGCTCGGGCAAAGGCAGCCCTAGTATGTCCATGATCGTCGGAGCGATATCGATGATGCCGCCGACCGGATGCGCGACTTCGTCATGGAAAAGGTGCTTGTTGATCATGATCAGCGGGATGTGGACGTTCTCGTCGTAAATCGCGGTGGCATGGACGTAGTCGCCATGTTCTCCGAACGCCTCGCCATGATCGCCAAGGACGACAACCAGCGTCGAATCGAGCTTGCCGGACTGCTTCAGTGAATCGAGGATTTCACCGAACGCCGCGTCGCCGACCTTCAGGGCGTTGAGATAGGCATTGAATTTTTCGTCATCGACGTAGTGCACCGGCCCGATGTCTTTGGCGGAAGGCACCATCTTCGAGAACATCGGGCTGCCGGTGATGTACGGATAATGCGTCATCGCCGTGAACATGATGCCGAAGAAGGGCTTCTGCGAATCCTTCTTCATCCAGTCGATGATCGTTTGGGCCGTGCAGAGGTCACTGTTGTAGTCCATGTTCTTCCACTGCTCGGTACTGAGCTTGAAGGTCGGGGTGGCGCATTTCTGCCCCCGATAGTCCTGGATGGCGTCCAGTCCCTTGTTGAGCAGGAACTCGTCCACACGCTGGAAACGGGAATCGGCGCTCCAGAAGAACCCGGTGCGAAAATTGTGCTTGGACAGGGTGTTGGAGATCGTCTCCAGCGGCAGGTACGGATATTTGGCAGTCATGCCGTAGAATGAGATGTCGTTGTACATCGAGGTCAGCAGCGAGAAGATCGAATAGTGCGTGGAAGGAGCATGCGCATAGATCTTGTCGAACCGAATGGAATCTCCGGCATAGCTCTTTATGTTCGGCGTGATCGGATACTGGCCGCCAAACGGCTCGATGTATTTCGACGGCACCGACTCCATCATGAAAATCAGCACGTTCTTGATCGGATTTGGCGTCGGCGCCTTGAAGCTTGAGGTTTCCGCCGGACGCTCCCCGACGCTGGCGACATCGGGATCATCGCCGCCGGCGCTCATCGCAAAAGTCACCGGCGTCGAACTGAACCACGCCGACTGAACGAAATACACGATAGGATTGTCGACCTTGGATGCTGGCAGCGACTGAGCGCGCACATGATAGCCGCTGCCGACCAGGGCCGCGCCAACGCACAGAACCAAAGCGATGAGAAACCTCTTGCGGCCTGCGGAACTCAGCCGCTGGCACAAACTGCCCGCGGCGTAGCCGAGGGCCAGCACCAGAACGATGGACCCGAAAAGGATCGCGGCATCCCTCACGTTGAGGGCATCGCCCATCGCGCTCTTGGCGTCGGCATTCTGCAGGAAGTCGCCATAGACCAGCCACTGGAAGGTGAAAGGCTCACCCAGCATCTTGACGAGATTGATGTTGGCAAATCCCCAGCCGAGCGACACCAGGACCACGAGATAGAAAAGGGAGGCGACGGCCGCGGATGCGAGCCGGCTTGACTTTGTAAGGAAGAGCAGGATCAGCGTTGCCGCCGTCACCGATGTGATGAGTATCAGGTCGTAATAGCTTGCCGCCAATCCCATGGGAATGGACGCCAGGCCTCCCTGAAATGTCGTTTGCGGATCGACGATTACGGCCCGGTAGATGCCCAGCAGAAGCCATAACCACAGGCTGGTGCAAATGACGCGCAAGGACGTCCGCGTGAAGCGAAGTTCCTGCGTCAATGCAGGTTTCGTCCTCGATCCCGTCTGGCCGCACTCGGACCGGCTCGCCGAGCCCATACCGCCGCCGATACTCATGAGATTGCCCACCGCCAGTTTGTGCTCCGGCCAGAAACCACGGCCGGCAGCTTTCAAACCTCGTGCGCAAAATCGGTTCGGGGCAGGAAAGAGTCAACAAAATCAAGTGTGCGTTAACGACGTCTCTTCAGAACTGGTTAACCGCAAACATTGAAAGACGATGGGCTTGCCAAAGCGCCGATCAGCATGGAAGCGGCCAACTTGCGGCAGCGAAGAAGGCTGAGACCGTGTTGCGGGCCGGCCCGGCTTCATTCCGACGTCAGCCGAACGCGTACAGATCGTCCGTCGAGACTGCCCTGAAATAGGTCACGAATTCCCAGTAATTCTCGATGCGGTCGACGAAAGGCCGCTGCGGCGGCTTCAGGATCTCGGTCTCGAAGTGGTCCAGTCGCTGGGAACCGCCGAGATAGGCAATGATTGCATTGCCAACCAGTGGATCGCCGATGTCGCTATAGTGGATCGGGAAATACGGCTGTCGGGTCTCGAACAGCACCGATCTGATCTTTGCGCGAAACAGATTCAGCTCGCGCAGAAACGCGTTGAAACGTTCTATGTCGAAATGCACCTTCTTTCTGGGGCTGTCGGCTGCGAACCGGTCGGTGGCATGGACTGTCCATACTCCGGATGCTTCCGCTTCGAGCAACGAGACGAAGGACGCGATCGGATTCCTGACAAGCCAGAGCTTCTTGACGCTTTCATCTTCCAGCACGGGGAGTATGGCCGCGCGCGTCTGGTCGGGAAATATATGAAAACCGATGAAGCGAGCCGACTGATCGTCGAAGATGCGCGCGATGAACTGCTCCGGCTCGACATCTCGCAAATCGACCCGATCGCGCGGCAGATCGATTTTCTCGTGATAGTCATGGCGCAAGCCGACGAAGCTCGGATTGAAGATTTCGCCGTGCAGCACCATTCCGTCATACTGGTTGAGATGGCGATTGAGCGCTTGAGAACCGGTTCGTGGCGAAGCGATCAGCACGAACTTCTGACAAGACTGCATTCACGCCACACCCGTTGGAGTTTGCCCGAACATACACAAACGACCTCTCCGTTCAAATGTGAGCGGCCGCTTGAAACGGCAACGGCAGGCGCCCTGAAGCACCCGCCGTCGTCGGTGTCCCAGCACTTGCTGCGGGGTTCAACCGCCGCGCAGGCGCGTTGGGCTGAGGCTCGCAATGGTCGAACGCTGTTCGGCGGGACAAGTCGGCAGGAACCGGCTCGCATCCGCATAGGTCATGGTGGTGACGGAGTTCTTCAGGCCGCCGCGCTTGGCGATCCAGCCGCGAACCCAGCCAGGGTAGTTCTTCATCATGAAGTCGGCCGCGACCTGGTTGCCGCGCACCCCGGCGCCATACGGCAGGTGGAAGCCGAACGATGCGTTGCGCGTGACGCAGACCTTGCTCTTGGGCATCGCCAGGTAAAGCGTGCAGGCCGAATCGCACGCACCGTTGAAGCGCACGAAACCGCCGCTGCGGCGCATCTTCAGCATGCGGATGGCATAGTCGATTACATAGCCGCCGCGGTCGCCGCTGATCGTCTTGACGTAGCCCTTGCCGAGATTCATGCGCGGACGCAGCAATTGGTCTGCCGAGCTCGTCGAGATCATCGCGCCCGTCAAGGCGAGCGCAGCGAGAAACTTCAATATCGTTTTCATTCGCGCCTCCTGCTATGCCGTGAACGGTTAGCCGGGACGCGTAAAGATTGGTTATGCCGTGTCGATAAACTTGTAACAATCGCTTGATTGCACAGTCTTTTTAGGGGCCGCTTGATTGCATTGGTTTATCAACGGCGCAGAAGGATGATCACTGAAAAGTAAATCCGGCATGGTCAAAGACCAGAGAAGCGTGGAAGCCTTGCCGGTCGATTTGGGTCAGAGGAACGTTCAATGACCGCTGCAAGCAAGCCGAAGCCGGAAGGCGGTCGTCGCCGCATCTGCGTGGTCACGCCTGCGATCCGGCGCGACGCCGATAAAGACGATGCCTCGGCGCCCGGCGAACTTGCCAGGCTCTTCGCCGAAGACGGAGACGACGTCACGCTGCTGTGGGTTGCCGGCCGGGACGTGCCATCCACGGACGAGGTCGCGGCCCGCCGGGCGGAGTTCGGGGCCGCCTCGGTCAAACTGGAGGTTCTCGACCGGTCCGACCAGCTGCTTCCCTCGCTGGCGACGCCCGAAAGCCGCTCCGCTGCGCTGCTGCATTATCTCGAGCGGTGCAGTTACGATCTGGTCTACGCGCCGCTGGAGGGTGGCCTGCCCTACTTCACCCTGCTCGCGGCTGAGACCGATGCCTTCGCCACGCCGCCGATCGTCCTCCTTGCCCGCGCTCCGCAAGAATGGGCGCATGAAGCCGACAAAACATTCATGGGCAGCACCGAGGCGATCGCCACGGCCTACATGGAAAAGTACTGCGCCGAGATGGCCGACAGGACGGTCTGTGCATCCGCCGCCCTGCGCCAATGGATGCTGTCGAGAGGCTGGAAGGTGCGCAAGGCGACGGTGCTGCCGCCACCGCTTCGGGCCGTCCGGACCGAAGCGCCGCAGCCACCCATCGCGAGCAAGGCGCGTGAGCTTGCCGCCCTGGCCGGATCGCGCTTTCGTGACGGGCTGACGCTGCTCTGCGACGCGCTCGACATCCTCGCGCAATCGGCGCCCGAAGGGCTGACCCTCACCGCGTTCGGTCCATTCGGCAAGATCATGGGCGAGCACAGCGGCGGACTGCTTCTGCGGCGCGCCGAACGTTGGCCGTTCCGGCTCAAGCTGTTGCCGCGCGCGACCCTCGAGGAGAGGCTCGACTACCTCGCACGCAGCGGCGCCTTGGCCGTTGTCCCCAGCCTTGCCGCATCGACCGGCGAGGCCGTTGGCGCATGCACCGCGGCAGGGCTGCCCTTCGTTGCAACCAATGCCGGCGCGAATGCCGAAGCCTGGAAGGCTCAAGCCGGCCAGCCGCCGCTGGTCGAGCCCGACACGGCGCAATTGGCGGCCGCCATGCTGGCGGCGCTCGAGAAGCCGCCCCGGCCACGGCGGATCGATATGACGGGGCCCGGCCGCAAGGCATGGCTGGATACGCGCCCTCTGCCCGCTGCCCGGAAGCGCATTCGCAAGCGGCCCCAACCGGCGCCCCTGGTTTCGGTGGTGATGGCGCATCGCAACCGGCCGCTCTATCTCAAACAGGCCATCGAAGCGGTCGAGGCGCAAACCTACGGCAATCTTGAACTGGTGCTGGTCGACGACGGAAGCGATCTGGAAGAAGCCAGGCAATTGCTGGATACGTTGGAACCAGGCTTCCGTAAGCGCGGATGGAGGATCCTGCGCCGGCCGCACAAGCATCTTGGCGCCGCCCGCAATGCCGGAGTGCGCGCCGCGCGCGGCGAGTTGCTCCTGTTTGTCGACGACGACAATGCGCTTTTTCCGGAAGCCGTCGAGCATTTCGTCCGTGGCATGGCGGCATCGGGCGCCGATATCTGCACCGCCTTCCAACTGATCTTCTATGAGGATTTCGTGCCCGAGGACCGGGCCGACGGCCTGATCCAGTATCTGCCGCTTGGCGGCCCCGACGCGCTGGGCCTGATCCACAACGTCTATGGCGACGCCAATGCGATGGTGCGCCGGTCGGTTTTCTCGCAGATCGGATTTTGGCTTGAGGATCCCGGCTATGCCATGCACGACTGGGAGTTCTTCGCGCGGGCCTCACTCGCCGGGCGCAAGCTCAGGCCCATTCCAAAGCCGCTCTACTGGTACCGGTCGAAACCGGACGGCATGTTCCGCACGTCGAATTGGTACGACAACCGCTTGCCTGTCCTGGAGGCGTTCCGGACGCTGCGATCCGATGACACCCGGCTGCTCCACCAAATGGCCATCGCGCAGAACACGGCGCGTTCCGAAGTCGACAGCGCGCGCGAGAACCTGAAATATACGCCTGCCGATCGCAAATATCTGGCTCTCAGCGACCTCGAGCCGAACGGCGAGGCAGCGATCGAGACGCTCGCCGGCATCGCCGCTTCGGTCGGCCGCCACGATACTGCCACCGCCTTGCTTGGAGACGGTCTCGCCTGGCCGCAGCCAGACGCATCAGGCAGAGCCGTGGCGGCCGGCGCTTCAGGCGCGCTCGCTTACGACGTGCTGAGGAGCGCAAGGCTGCTTACGCCGCGCACTGCCGCGCTGCCGTTGTTGCTGGTGGCGCCCGACGGCGGCGGCGTGTTCCTGCGCCCGCATGCGGAGGGTGCGGTCGCAGCATCGATCGATCATCAATTCCCGCCCTTCTTCCGCAGAATAGAGGCCGCCATCGAACTCGCCCATGCCGAGGCTCCGGCAATCGCGTTCGGCCTGGCGCTCGCCCGGCCGGACCGGCCTATAGACTGGCAGCAGGATGTCGGCGCGCAGACAATCGGCTTTTCCGGCTGGATGACGGTCCGCGACAGATTCGTGCGCCACGCCTTGGCGGCGACGGTCAATGTCAGGCGCAAGATGCCGCTTTCGATCGTGCTCGCAGTGCGCTTCGCGGAAGGGCCGAACGGTGCTCCGAGCAACGCCTTCTTTCGGACGCTGACGGTGTTCAGCGACTAAAGCAGGACGTTCGAAATCTGAACTCGACATGCTGCCCGTTCGCCTGTTTTTCGGCGCCGCATTTCTGCGGCCAGACGCGATTCAGCCCCGTCTGCGGGAAATAGCCTTCACAGGCCCAAGCAGCCGCTGGAGACGTTAACCATCCCCCAGCCGATTTCTTCCGATATGGTTGACAAATTACTAACAAATCAATAGTATCAACAGCCTATGGGGTGTGTAGTGTGCAAGGGTGGGCGTAATGCGTAAGATACAGTCGCTACTTCTGGGCGGACTCAGTCTGCTGGGGTTGAGCGTCGCGTTTTCGAATGGGGCGCAAGCGCAAATCGAAGTTGCTCCAATCAAGGAAGCCGAGCTCGCCTGCGAGCAGGCCCTCAAGATCGGCACCATCGAGGCGCTAGAGGACTACCTGCATCGTTATCCGAATGCGCCAACGGCCTGCAAAGCGCTTGCTTTGAACAGCTTGTCGCAGTTTGCCGGGGGCGGTGGGAACGGCAATGGCGGGGATGGCGGCGGCCGCTACGGCGGATAATTGCCGGCGGCATTTCGCCAATAGATCGTCAGTTCAGCTGGCCGCGGTTTCCTGTAACCGCGGCCAGCCCGTCGCGACGAATTCGGCGTAGCGATCCGAGGTTTTCATCCAGCCGAGTTCCACGAGCTGGGCAGTGTCGCCGCGATAGCGCACGGACCGGTCGTTGCGAAGCGAGAGTTTCGGATTGCGCTCCAAGGCCTCCATATAGGCGGCGCGCTCTTCGAGCGTCTTTTCTTTCAGTTGCGCATTCTCGCCTAGCGAGGATGCCGATTTCTGCTGGAAGCCCCAAACAAATTTGAAGTGCAGCAGCGCGACGCGGAGTTCGCTGAACCGCACCTTGCTGATGGTGTGCTGCGCCGCGTGATAATGTGTGTCCCTGCTCCACCGCACGATCGGCACCTTGGTCAGGCACGGTGGAAAGGTCTGCTTGAAGCGGCCGCGCCAGAAAACGCGCTCGCGCACCCCGCCGAACATTTGCTCGGGAGGATAAAGTCCATCCCGCGCGCGCAGCCATCCCGGCTCCGGATCGAAATAGGAGGATGCGTCCACCAAAGGGATGCTGCCGTCGTAGCTGCACTCCGCCAACGGTCCGTCCGCGTACATGTCGATCATGGATCCGATCACAGCTTCGGCGCCGGTCGACTCGAGATAATTGAAAAGCCGGCGCAGGCTCACGCGCTCGAGATCGGGATAGACAAGAAGCTCGTCGGCATCGACGGACAGACACCAGTGGCCGGAACCGAACACGCGCATCAATGTGTTGATCCATCGCGGCGGGGTGATGTTCTCGGCGAAATGCGACCCCTCCGTGTGGAAACAATGGCTGTCCGGCTGCTCCAGGACTAGTTCTCGCGTCCCGTCCGTCGAGCCGTTGTCCAGGAAGAAGAACCGGTCGACTCCGAGCCTTCGATAATGTTCGAGAAGATGCGGCAGCAACGTCCTCTCGTTGCGCAGTGCAACGAAGCACAGAATCTCGTCCTTGCGCACGTCAAGCGGCCTATGGTCCAGCCGCTCAAGGTGTTTTGGAGGTCGATGGGCAAGCATGCGAACGCCAATCAATACGGTTTGCGCGAGGAGCCTGGACAGGCTTGCGATGATTATCCCGGTCAGACGATTATCAAAGTGTTATCCACCTGTTGGCAAGACTGCTGCGGCTGAGGATCGAGGGGGACCGATTGAAGGTTGGTTCGAAGACGGGCGCAATCTCTACGCCTAAGCGGCAGTCAAGCCACAAACCCCGCAGGGTGTGTGTCGTTTCCGAAGTCGAGTTCGGCTCTACGGTTACCGCTGATCCAGGGTCGGCGACGTATGCGCTGGCGCAGCACCTGGCGAAAATCGGCGACACGGTCACGCTGCTATGGGTGCCGAGCCCGCTCGGCAGCCAGCCCGACGAGCAGGAGATCGACAGGCTCGCCAAATGGAGCTTCGATAATTTCCTGGTGCGCCTCGAGCTGCTGCCGCGGTCACCCGAATTGCTGCGTGGCCTGGAGTCCAGCGACAAGAATTCCGTAGCCGTCTACCACTACCTCAAACAGAACCCCTTCGATGTCGTCTATTTCGCGCTTGAAGGCGGGCTGGCGCATTTCCCCACCGTCGCCAAGCGCACGGGTGTCTTTGCCGACCCTCCCATCCTCGTGGTGCTCGCGCATGGGCCGCTCATGTGGGATCTGGAGGCTAACGCCAGGGCGATCGAACGCAAGGAGCAGATGACCGTCGCCCATATGGAGAGGACCTCCGCCGAAACCTGCGACCATCTCGTCGTCACAGGCCAGTCCCTGCTCGACTGGATGAACAAGGCGGGGTGGAGACTGCCGGCCAGCCAGCACATCGCGACGCCGTTGGAGCCCGAGGAGTGGCGTTCGAACTTCGCCGTCGATCACTACCGGCCCCGGGAAAAACCGGCCGCCGAGGTGGTTCATTTCTCGGGCACCAAGACGCGAAGCGGACTGACGCTGTTTTGCGACGCACTGGATCGCCTGGCCGAGAATGGCGTGACGGACCTGGCCGTGACCATCGTCGGCGCATTTGGTCATGTGCTCGGCGAGCATTCGGGCGGCATGATCCTGCGGCGCGCCCGGCATTGGCCCTTCAAGCTGAAACTGCTGCCCATCCGGGACGAGCCCGAGATCTTTCGTTACCTGCGGCAAAGCCATGCGCTGGTGGCAATCACGCACTCGGCCGCGCAGCTCCCGCTGGATGTGGTGACTTGCCTTGACGAGAAGATCCCGTTCGTCACGACGGACGTCGGCAGCATGCGCGGGCTGCTTCAGCCGGAGTCCGCCGAGGCGGTCATGGTGGAGGCATCCCCCTCCGCGATCGCGGCCAAGATCCAATCCGTGCTCGAGAGCCGCTCGTTCGGTCCGGCAAAACCGTTGCTTGACCGGGAAGCGCGCGAGAAGGCCTGGAGCAAACTGCACGTCAAATTGTGCCGACATCCGGCCAGAGCCGACGGCCCAAGCCGGAACCGCAGCCGACCGCCGCTGGTATCCATCATCACGGCGCACTACAATCGGGCGCGGCTGTTGCCGCAGGCGATTGCCTCGGTCCGGCGCCAGGACTATCCCAATATCGAACTGATCGTCGTCGATGACGGCAGCACGGATCCGGATGCAATTCGGCTGCTCAATGACATCGAGCCCGAGTTCGAGCAGCGCGGCTGGCGGATCATCCGGCAGAAGAACGGCTTCCTCGGCAAAGCGCGCAACACCGGTATTCGCGCCGCCAAGGGGTCCTTTATCCTGTTCTTGGACGACGACAACGCTCTCTTCCCCAACGCGGTCAGCACGTTTGTGGCCGGCATGCAAAAGTCCGGCGCCGATATCTGCACGACTTTCGCCAAATGGCTCAACGAGCCTTTCGTGCCGCCGGACACCAAGAGCGGCTATATGCTCTACTTTCCGGTCGGCGGTCCGCCGGACATCGCGCTGATTACCAATCCGTATGGCGACGCCAACGCGATGTTCCGGCGCGAGGTGTTCGACAAGGTTGGCTACCTCAACGAGGAGCGCGGCTTTTCGGCGAGCGATTGGGAATTCTTCCTGCGCGCCGATCTCGCGGGTCTGGAAATCGTCACCGTGCCGGAGCCGCTGTACTGGTACCGGTCTTCGCCGGCCGGCATGAACCGCAATGCCGAGTGGCTGAGGAATCGCCGTCCTATCATCGATGTGTTTCGAAAGCACAAGTTCGCGCACACCGACATGTTCGTACAGCTCGGCATCAGCTCGAACACTGCCGATCATGAGAAGGACCTCAACCTCTGGAATCTTGAACTGCGCGTCAAGGACGAACGGTATCTGCGGCTGAGCGCAGCCTCCCCCAACTCCGCGGACGCAGTGCAGTTGCTGGCCGAGATTGCGGCGCGAGAAGGCAGGGCCGATACGGCCATTTCGCTGCTCGCTCACGCCGGACGGTCCGACTTCACGCTGGGCGTCGTCGAACTGCTCAACGCCGCCGCTGAAGAAACAGTGCCGGAACTCCATTCCTCGCTCTACAGCGAGCGCTACCTCCCGGTCGAAGCCCTGCGCCGCGCCTATGTTGGCTCGCATCCGGCTGCCGATGCGGATCTCTTGAGCTATGTCGAGCAGTCGCCGGACCAGCTGTTTGTGCAGGCCACCGCCGGCACCGTCTCAATGGCGCTGCTGAAGGGCGTCTGTCCGGCGGGGACGATCAGCGCCAGCTGCTGGGTCTATCTCGATGAGGCACTGACCGCACCGGCGCAGTTCCAGATCGCGATCGTGGACGCGGAAAACCAGACCTTTGACCAGCTCGCCCGGCTCCTCGAGGATGGCGACGGGAACGGTTGGGCCGATGTCAGCCGCCCGCATGAACCACGCGAGATCGCAACGGGCGTCCACTCGCCTGCTCCCGGCAGACGCGACCTGCTGCTCGCCGTCAGATGCGGCGGCAATCGGCCGGACGCTCGGGTGCTCGGGGGCTTTTCAAGCATTCAGGTCCGAAATGTGGTTTCGACCGGCGGGAAGCACCCGCGTCTCAACGCGCCGCAAGAACGTCAACGCATGCGGCGGCTGACCGGCGAGGAGCTGAAGCGCGCAGCGCTTGTAACGAACTATCCGTCCGAGTTGCCGGCATTGCTGGTCGCCGGGGACAATGGCGGTATCTTTTTGCGGCCGAGCATCCATGGCCCGGTTGTCGCCGCCCTCAATTCGACTTTCCCGACCTTTGCCCGCAGTGTCATCGCTACGGTGGAGATCGCCCACGAGGATGCCTCGCCGTTCGAATTCGCCATGGCGCTGGGCCGGCCGGAAGAAAAACTGGGCTGGAAAAACGACACGCCGGTCGGCGCGCTGGCATTCTCCGGATGGACGCGGATTTCGAAACCTTTCGAGTTGCACGATTTGAAGGTTTCCGTCCGGGAGATCGACCGCAAATGGCTGACCATCTATCTGGCCATCAAACTGCCGCGCGGTTCGAAGCCGATGCCGTCCAACGCCTTTTGGCGCAAATTGCTGCTCGTCTGGGACTGAAGGGCGGGAGCCCGCCAATCGCGCGAACGTGACCTTTCATGGGTGCGAATCAAGAGTGCGAAGTGCGATAAGAACAGATCGGGTCAGTTTGGAAGGGCGCCAAAGAAATGAAAAGTATTGTCGGCCTTGTCCTGGGCCTTTTCATCATTCCCGTCAGTACCGCATTTTTCACAGCCGCCGCCCAGGAGCGCGACGTCGGGCCGAAGTGCACCCAGTGGAACTCGTACCGCGTCCTGTTCAAAAAGGGCGACAGCAAGATTTCCGACGAAACCGCGAAAGGGCTGGCGGCATTCGTCAAGGACGCCGGTCGCGATTGCGGCTACCGGCTCTACGCGACGGCCAGCAAGGAAGGCGCGTACGACAAGGCGGACAGCATTGCCGGCCAAAGGCTGAACGCCACACGCGCGTTTTTGAAAGCGCAGGGCGTCAAGCCCGAAATGGTGCTGGCGCTTTCTCATTGGGTCGACGATCGCGCCAGCGATAGGAACCAGGCGCGGAGCGCTATCCTGTATACCTTGCCGAAGCAAGGGATCTCCTGCCGGCAGTATGAAAAGCGAAGCCCTGCCCAGGTCGCCCTCTTCTTCGACAGCGGATCCTCGGTGATTTCACCCCCGGTCAAACGCGACCTCGAGAACTTCGCCAGCAGCATCAAGGATTCGCGTTGCAACGTGGAACTGACGGCATTGGCCGCCAAGGAGATCACGGGCGCCAATGCGGCAAAGACGAACAAGGACCTGGCCAAGCAACGGATCAAGGCGATCATGGACATCATGACCGCGATTGGCATCGACAGCGACCGCCTCATCGATACGAATGTTGAGTATGTCGGCGACAAGAAGCCGAATACCGCCAAAAATCGCATGGCCACCGCATCGCTGATGTAGCGCGCCTGCCGCCGGCGAATGTTACGACTTTTGACGCCACCCGTGCTCGGAGGGGAAATGTCCGTCGAGCAAATCAAGAAGACTTGTCTTCGGGGTTAAAGTGCATATCGCCGGCCAAATCCACCGACAGGTGAAGGACCTTCCGCCCAGCACCAAAATCAACAAGACAACGATGAGCGACCGCTGATCACCCTCACGCCTTGCGCTCCCAGCGACGGTCGGGCGTCTGCTGCCAGTAGGTCACCGCGTGGCCGGCTTCCTTCATCGTCTTCCAGTGGCTGCGCGCGCCCTTGAGCTGCGCCGCGTCGTGGCCGTCGAACAGGAAGACGGCGCGCTCGTAGCCCGAAAGCTCGGGCGGGTGCGCACCATCGACCAGGAAGCGTATCTGGGCAGCGTTGGGGTTGCCCTCCCCCGTGGTGAGCAGGATCGGCTGCTCGGCCGGATAGGTTTCGCGGTCGGTGGCGTGCGCGAGGAAGGAGTCGTCGCGAAACGTCCACAAATGCTGGTCGAGCGCGTCCCGCCGTTCCTCCGTGCCGGTCTGCACGACCGCGCGCCAGCCGCGCTCGACACTGCGCTCGAGCAGGCCCGGCAGGGCTTCCTCAAGCGTCGATTCGGTCAGGTGGTAGAACAGGATGTCGGCCACGACAGCCTTACCCTTCGTAATGGTCGCGTACCAGCCTATCGAGCAGCCGCACGCCAAAGCCGGAGCCCCAGGATTGGTTGATCTCGCTCGCCGGCGCGCCCATCGCGGTGCCGGCGATGTCGAGATGCGCCCAGGGCGTGTCCTTGACGAAACGCTGCAGGAACTGCGCGGCGATGATGGCGCCGCCATAGCGGCCGCCGATGTTCTTCATGTCGGCGTTCTTGGACTCGATCAGCTTGTCGTATTCGGCACCAAGCGGCATGCGCCACAGCCGCTCCTGCGTGGCTTGGCCGGCGCCGAAAAGCCTGCCGGCCAGCTCGTCATTGTTGGAAAACAGGCCGGCATAGTGCTGGCCAAGCGCGACCATGATGGCGCCGGTCAGCGTCGCCAGATTGACCATGAATTTCGGCTTGAAGCGATCGTTGGTGTACCAGAGCGCATCGGCGAGCACCAAGCGGCCTTCTGCATCGGTGTTCAAGACCTCGATCGTCTGGCCCGACATCGAGGTGACGATGTCGCCCGGGCGTTGCGCATGGCCGTCGACGGCGTTCTCGACCAGGCCGATGACGCCGACGATATTGGCCTTGGCTTTGCGGGCGGCCAACGCACGGATCAGCCCGGTGACCGCGGCGGCTCCGCCCATGTCGCCCTTCATGTCCTCCATGCCGGAGGCCGGCTTCATCGAATTGCCGCCGGTGTCGAAGGTGACGCCCTTGCCGATGAAGGCGATCGGCGCGTCCTTGGCCTTGCCGCCCTTCCATTGCATGACGGCCATGCGGGCGCCGCGCGGCGAGCCCTGCGCAACGCCGAGCAGCGAGCCCATGCCGAGCTTCTTCATCTCCTTCTCGGTGAGGATCTCGACCTCGACGCCAAGGCCTTCCAGTTCCTTCGCGCGAGCGGCGAACTCGACCGGACCGAGCGTATTGGCCGGCTCGTTGACGAGATCGCGCGCAAGCAGCACGCCTTCGATAACCGCCTCTTCCCCGGCGAAGGCCTTCTTGGCGGCGGAAGGGTCGGCGCAGTGGATGGTTATCTTGGCCGGCTTTGCGGTTTCGGCCTTTTTGCTCTCCGCCCCCTTCGCGTCGGATTGGCCGTCTTCCTTGTCCTTCCTGGTCTTGTATTTGTCGAAGCCGTAGCTGCGCAGGAGGATGCCGGCGGCAAGGTGCGCCGCCTGCCTGCCGTCCGGCTGGAGGTCCGGAAGATCGAGGATGACAGCGACTTCCACAGCCTTGCGCAGCGCGGCGGCAACCGCGCCGCCGAGCTTCAGCCAGGCGTAGTCGTCGAGGCTTGCGACCTTGCCGGCGCCGGCGGCCACCAGCCGGTCGACAGAGGTTCCCTCCGGTGCCAGCACTTCCACCGAGCTCGCGAACTTGCCGGAGAAATCGGCGACCGGAAACGCGCGCGCCAATGCGCCAGCCGGGTCGCAGGCCTTCGCGGCATCGCCAAGGCCGCCGCCGTCGGCCGCAAGCACGAAGACGCTGCCTTTTTTGGGCGCGGCGAATTTGGCGAAGGCAATCGAAGGTCTCGAAGTCATCAGATCCTGCTTCCGGGGTGAGGCGCCGCGAACCGGCTTTCAAGCGTGCGCGACATTTGGTCGTTTTCGGCCATTTGGCAAGACTTTGGCCGAAATCGCTGTCTATATCGGCGCCGAAACCAACCAAGGATTCGTCGCGGCGGAACGCAAGCTTTATGCCGCAACCTGTTGTTAACCATCAATGTTTCGCATTTCTTATTCATTGACGCGGAGACTCCGCCGCGCCGGGCGCGTGGCGTGGAGAGGACAAACCAGATGAGCCGCCTATGGACCCGGTTGTGCAGGCGTCGGCGGATGACTACCTTGTCGGCGGGCATGATGCCGTTCGGCACAATCGAGAAAAGCCTTCATGAAGGTCGTTGAACGCTACATCATGCGTCGCGCTACCGCGATGTTCCTGGCGGCGCTGGCGTGGACACTGGCGATCGTGTGGACGACGCAGGTGCTCGCCAAGATCGACTTGGTCACCGACAGCGGCCAGTCGGCGTTGACCTTCTTCGAAGTCGCAGCCCTGATCATCCCCTCGATCGTCCCGATCGTGGTGCCGTTCGCGCTGGTGGTCGCGGTGGCGCAGACGCTGAGCGCCATGAACACGGATTCGGAGCTGGCGGTGATCAACGCCGCGGGCGCCTCGCGTTGGGCGATCGCGCGGCCGCTCCTTCTGCTTGCGCTGGCGGCCAGCGTCTTTTCCTTTGCCGTCGATAACGGCGTCGATCCCTATGCCAGGCAGAAGAACCGGCAGCTGGTGGCGGCCTCGCGCGCCGACCTTCTGTCACTGATCATCCAGGAAGGCACGTTTCGTAAGATCGACGACGGCCTGTTCCTGCAGATCGGAGAACGGCTGCCCGACAACAAGCTCGGCGGCATCTTCGTCGCCGATTCGCGCGAGGAAGGCGCCAACCTCACCTATTACGCAAAGACCGGCAGCATCGTCGAAAAAGGCGACGAGAAGGTGCTGATGATGAATGACGGCGTCATCAACCGCAAATCGGTGACCGGCGACCTTTCCGTCATCCGTTTCACCTCCTACGCCTTCGACCTGTCGGCCTTCATGTCGGCGGCGAACGAGATCACGCTGCTGCCCAAGGACCGGACGACGTCATACCTGCTCGACCCGGATCCCAACGACAAGATGTACCAGCGCAATCCGGGCAGCTATACGGCCGAGGTCAACCAGCGCTTCTCCGAATGGTCCTATTCGCTGGTCTTCGCGCTGATCGCGCTTGCGGTCGCGGGCGACGCGCGCTCGCACCGCGAGGCGCGCATCCATCCGCTGATCACGGCAATCGCTATCGCCCTTTTCGTCCGCTGGCTTGGCTTCTTCGCCGCCGGCAAGGCCGACAAGGTTTGGTACTACGCCTATATGGTCTACGCCGTTCCGATCGTGGCGTCGGCGGTCTCCGCCTGGTTCATCGTATCGTCGCGGAGCATGGAACTGCCCGCCGCCTGGGCCGACTGGATGACGAATCTCGCCGGCCGCGTGAGCGAGGGCTGGACGGCGCTCAAGCTGTGGCTCGCCCGGCGCGGCACCTCCGGCCAGGGAGCCTGACGATGGGCTGGACGCTGGGCCGTTATTTCTTCTTCCGCTACGTGTCGATCACCATCTGGTTCTTCCTCGGCCTTTTGGCGCTGGTGTTCCTGATCGATTTCACCGAACTTTCGGGCCGCACGACCGGACTGCCGGGCTTCACCTACGGCACCGCCTTCGCTATTTCGGCGCTCAGGATGCCGATGATCATGCTGCAGACGGTGCCTTTCGTCGGGCTGTTTTCGGCGATGGCAACGCTGGTGTCGCTCAACCGCCGCTACGAGCTTGTCATCGCGCGCTCGGCCGGGGTTTCGGCCTGGCAGTTCCTGTTCCCGTGCTGCGTCGGCGCGCTGATGTTCGGCCTGTTGTCGGTCGGCGTGCTCAACCCGATCGCCGCGCACGGCTTTTCCTGGTCGGAGCAGATGGAAAACCAGCTGCGCGCCGGCAAGTCTAACGCCGTCACGGAGGACACGACGCCCTGGCTGAGGCAAAAGACCAACTCCGGCGACACCATCATCGGCGCCCGCGCCATCCTCAACCAGGGGCTGGAAATGGCGGACGCGGTATTCTTCGTCCTCGACCAGCAGGGCAACATCGTCGAGCGCAAGGACGCCGCGCGCGCCTTCCTGCGCGACGGCTACTGGGAATTGCAGGACGTCAAGCTGTTCAAGGACGGCAACATCCGTGCCGAGGCTTCCGACCGCGTGGCCACCAACCTCAAGCCGGAATTCGTGCAGGAACGCCTGGCGCGCCCGGAAACCATTCCGTTCTACGAGCTGCCGGCAAAGATCGAGGTTGCCCGCTCCTTCGGCCTCAAGGCAAATGCCTTCGCCATGCAGTTTGATTCGCTGGTGGCGTTGCCGTTTCTCCTCGTCGCCATGACGCTGATTGCGGCAACAGTTTCAATGCGATTTGCGCGGATGGGGCAGTCGGCGACGATGATTCTGGGTGGCGTCCTGGCCGGCTTTCTGCTTTATGTCGTTTCGGTACTGGTCAAGGCATTCGGGGTCGCCGGATTCGTGCCTACAATGGTGGCTGCATGGGTTCCGGTTGTCGTGGCTATGTTCTTCGGGGTGACTTTTCTGCTATACAAGGAAGACGGCTAGTGAGGGAGGCTGGTTTGCGCAGCCATAGGCAGGCCGGCCTGGCACGCCTTTATGGGGCGACAGCCTTGGCATGTTTGTTCGCTTGCGTGGTACCGACGGTGCCGGCGCTGGCGCAGACCATCACGGCGAAGCCTGTTCCCTCCGGCACACAGATGCTGCTGGCCGCCGATACGCTCGTCTATGACAACGACAAGCACACCGTGACGGCCGTCGGCGGCGTGCAGATCGACTATGGCGGCAACAAGCTCGTCGCCCAGCGAGTGGTGTACAACCGCGATACCAAGCGCCTCGTCGCCAGCGGCGCCGTCGAGCTCATCAACAGCGACGGCACCAAGATCAATTCCGAGCATATCGACATCACCGACGATTTCGCCGACGGCTTCGTCAACGCGCTGCGCGTCGAGACCGTCGAGAAGGCCTATTTCGCCGCCGAAAGCGCCGAACGCATGGGCGGCGTGCTGACGACATTCCACAACGGCATCTACACCGCTTGCGAGCCTTGCGAGGACAAGCCCGACTCGGCGCCGACATGGCGCGTCAAGGCGAGGAAGATCATCTGGAACGGCGAGAAGAAGACGGTTCGGTTCGAGAATGCGAATTTCGAGTTCTTCGGCTATCCGCTTGCCTATTTGCCAGCCTTCGAGATCGCCGACCCGACGGTCAAGCGCAAGAGCGGCTTCCTGATCCCCGGCATCGTCTACAACAACAACCTCGGCGTCGGCCTCAAAGTACCCTACTATTTCGCGCTCTCGCCGACCTATGACCTGACCGTCACCGGCAGCGGCTACACCAAGCAGGGCTTCCTCGGCGAGGCCGAATGGCGGCAGCGCTTCAACAATGGCGAATACAGCCTGAAAATCGCCGGCATCAATCAGCAGGATCCGGACGCCTTCATCGGCACGGGCAATCGCTTTACCGTCGATTCGGGAGAGCCAAACGATCCCAACAAGTTCCGCGGCATGATGGGCACCAAAGGCCAGTTCGCCATCAACGAGCGCTGGAACTTCGGCTGGGACGTGCTGCTGCAGACCGACAAGAATTTTTCGCGCACCTATAACATCGACGGCTACAACGACCTCGTCCACCAGTCGTCGATCTATCTGACGGGCCTGAGCGACCGTAATTATTTCGACGTCAGGGCAATGCGATTCGAGGTGCAGGAAGACACGCTGTCCAGCGACCCGACGGCGCGCTCCGCCAAGCAGCCCTGGGTGCTGCCGTCGTTCGACTACGCCTATATCCCCGACATGTCGGTGGCGGGCGGGCAGTTGTCGCTCAATGTCAATGCGCGCGTCATCAGCCGCGACCGGCTGGACGCGGTGCTGGCCAATCCGCTCGACGACACTTCCATCAACAACGTGCGCGGCCTCGAGGGCCAGTCCAGCCGGCTGACGGCGGAGGCCGAATGGAAGCGCACCTTCACCACCGATGACGGACTGCAGCTGACGCCGCTGCTCGCCTTCCGTGGCGACGCCGGCTATGTGTCGACCACATCCGAATCGCTGGCGGCGGTCAACCAGATGGCGGCGAATCTCGGCGAGGATGTCGATATGCGCTCCTCGCTCGCCCGCTACATGGCCACGCTCGGCCTGGAGATGCGCTGGCCTCTCCTGTTCTCGATGTCGAACTCCAGTCATGTCCTGGAACCGACAGCGCAGATCTTCGTGCGCCCGAACGAGCAATATGTCGGCGGGCTGGCCATTCCGAACGAGGACGCGCAGAGCTTCGTCTTCGACGCCACGACCCTGTTCGAACGCGACAAGTTCTCCGGCTACGATCGCATCGAAGGCGGCACGCGCGCCAATGTCGGCTTCCGCTACTCCGGCGCCTATGGAAACGGCTGGGGCACCAACGCCATCTTCGGCCAATCCTACCAACTGGGCGGCGAGAACTCCTTCGACGCGCCGGACCTCGTCAATGTCGGCGCCTATTCGGGCCTGCAGACCGCCAAGTCCGACTATGTCGGCCTCATCGGCTTCAACAGCCCGAGCGGCTTCTCCGGCTCGCTCAGCGGCCGGTTCGACGAGCAGACATTCGAGGTCAGGCGCGCGGAGATCAAGGCGGCCTATTCCGGCCTGCCGGTTTCGCTCAGCGCCAAATATGCCTTCATCCAGGCGCAGCCGCTCTACGGCTTCGCCACGGACCGCCACGAGGTCACGCTCGGAGCCTCTACGCACCTGGCCGAGAGCTGGCGGGTCTTCGGCACCGGCACCTACGATCTGGAGACAAGCGTCCTGGTTAAGGACGGCGTCGGCTTCGCCTATAACGATTCCTGCTTCACCTATGTGATGACGTTCTCGCAGACGCGCGATACGGTCACCAAGGAGGTGTCGCAGAATATCGGCTTCAACCTGTCGTTCCGCACGCTCGGCGATTTCGGCTCGTCGACCAGCGGCGTCGACACGATCCAGTAAGCGGAGGCAGCGCCGGTCACGGCGTGCGCCGTCGCTGGCGTGAAGCTTGGTTTGGCGCGTGATCCTTCGAAAGTGGGGCCGGATTCTCGGGGTCATGCGCCGGCGACATTGTTTCGCCGCATAGGACGGGCATGGGGTCGACCACATAGCGCATGCGTTCGGAGGACGTGCGGCGCCGTCGTGGCGGATAGGAATTGGGAAGGTGAGATGAGGAAATACCTGTTTTCGGCAGGATTCGCGCTGCTGGTGGCGGCGACCTCGGTTTCGATCGCGGCAATGACGCCGCCGGCATTCGCCAGCCAGATCAAATATGTCGTCAACAACATACCGATCACCACCGGCGACATCGCCCATCGCGCCGCATTCTTCAAGCTGCAGCGCAAGAAAGGCGACGCGGCCAAGGAAATGATCGACCAGACGCTGCGGCTTGCCGAGGCCAAGCGGCTCGGCATCCGCATCACCGACCAGCAGGTCGACGCCGCCTATCAGCGTTTTGCCTCCAACAACAAGATGCCGCTCGCGAAGCTCGACGCCGTCATGGCGCAGTCGGGCGTCACCAAGGAGCATTTCAAGGAGTTCATCCGCGCGCAGATGGCCTGGAACCAGGCGCTTGGCGCGCGCTACCGCTCCGGCGAGGGTGGCTCGGTGACTGAGCAGGATGCGGTCCGCCGCATGCTCGACAAGGGCGGCTCCAAGCCGAGCGCCACGGAATATATGCTGCAGCAGGTCATCTTCGTGGTGCCCGCTTCCGAGCGCTCGGCCACGCTTGCCAAGCGCAAGCGCGAGGCCGACGCCATGCGTGCCCGCTTCAACGGCTGCAACACCACGCGCGAATTCGCCAAAGGGCTGATCGACGTCACGGTGCGCGATCTCGGCCGCGTGCTGGCGCCGCAATTGCCGTCGGACTGGGCCGAACAGATCAAGGCGACCAAGGTCGGAGGGGCGACGCCGACGCGCGAGACCGAACGCGGCGTCGAGTTCATCGGGATCTGTTCCTCGCGCGAGGTTTCCGACGACAAGGCCGCCCAGATGGTGTTCCAGGCCGAAGGCGGCAGCAACGACAAGGACGCCGACGAGCTCAGCAAGAAATATGTCGAGGAACTGCGCAAGAAGGCCACCATCGTCGAGCGATAGGCCGTTGCGGCGCATGACAGACCAAGGCTCGAGCCACCCGCCCTGCTTCGAAGCAGGTATGGCGCCCCCCGTGACGCCATGAGCGCAGGTAGGACCGACGCGCCGCTGGCGCTCAGCGTCGGCGATCCATCCGGCATCGGGCCCGAGATCGCCATCACCGCCTGGCAGGCGGGCGACAGCGCCGGCGTGCCGCCCTTCTACCTGCTCGCCGATCCTGCCCTGATCAAGGCGCGGGCGCGCGAGATCGGGGCCAGCGTGGCGATCATGGAGACCTTGCCGGGGCAAGCGGCGCATCACTTTCCCCGCGCACTGCCCGTCGTCCCACTCTACGCCCGGCATCTGGACAGTCCCGGAAAGCCGAATTCGGCCAATGCCGCGGGCACCATCGAAGCGATCGACCGCGCCGTCGCCGACTGCCTCGCCGGCCGCGCCGCCGCGGTGGTCACCTGCCCCATCGCCAAGAAGCCGCTCTACGACGCCGGCTTTCGCTTTCCCGGCCACACCGAATACCTGGCGCATCTGGCCTCGCGCCACACCGGCGCCGAGGTGACGCCGGTGATGCTGCTTGCCGGGCCCGAATTGCGCACCGTTCCGGTCACCATCCACATCGCGCTTGCCGAGGTGCCGAAGGTTCTGACGAGCGAGCTGATCGTGGCCACAGGACGCATCACCGCGGCCGACCTCGAGAGCCGCTTCGGCATCGCGCGGCCCAGGCTCGCCATCGCCGGGCTCAATCCGCATGCCGGCGAAGGCGGCGCGATGGGCGCGGAGGATCTGTCGATCGTCCTGCCTGCCGTTGAGGCGCTTCAGGCCGAGGGCATCGACGCCGTCGGGCCGCTGCCGGCCGACACGATGTTCCATCCGCAGGCACGCGCCGGCTATGACGCAGCCCTTTGCATGTATCACGACCAGGCGCTGATCCCAGCCAAGACGCTGGGCTTCGACGAGGCCGTCAATGTGACGCTCGGCCTGCCCTTCATCCGCACCTCGCCGGACCACGGCACGGCGTTCGACATCGCCGGCAGGGGCATTGCACGCGCCGACAGCCTGATCGCGGCGCTGAGGCTGGCGCGCCGCCTCGCCGACAGCGGCCGCCGGACTGCGGCGGCATGAGGCTCGATTTGAGCGGGGGGCGCACGACCATCGACGGATTGCCGCCACTGCGCGAGGTGATCGAGCGCCACGGTTTGCAGGCGAAGAAAGCGCTCGGCCAGAACTTCCTGCTCGACCTCAATCTGACGAGCAAGATCGCGCGCGCGGCCGGCGACCTCAGCGAGACGACCGTGATCGAGGTCGGGCCCGGCCCAGGCGGGCTGACCCGGGCGCTGCTCTTCAACGGCGCCAAACGGGTGATCGCCATCGAGCGCGACGAGCGCTGTCTAGAAGCGTTGGCGCAGGTGTCCGGCCATTATCCAGGCCGGCTCGAGGTCATTCCCGGCGATGCGCTGAAGACGGATTTTGCCGCGCTTGCCGGCACGACGGACGGCAGCCCGGTGAAGATCGCCGCCAACCTGCCCTACAACATCGGCACGGAGCTTCTGATCCGCTGGCTGACGACGGCAGACTGGCCGCCCTTCTATCAATCGATGACGCTGATGTTCCAGCGCGAGGTGGCCGAGCGCATCACCGCAAGCCCGGGCAGCGGCGCCTATGGCCGGCTCGGCGTGCTTGCCGGCTGGCGCACCGAGGCAAAGATCGTCTTCGACGTGCCGCCGCAGGCTTTCACTCCGCCGCCGAAGGTCACGTCCTCGGTGGTGCATCTGGTGCCGCGTGCATCTCCCCTGCCCACCGACGGCAAGAGGCTGGGCCGCATCACCGAAGCCGCCTTCGGCCAGCGCCGCAAGATGCTGCGGCAAAGCGTGAAGAGCTTGGGCGGAGAAGCCCTGCTCACTCGCGCCGGCATCGACCCGACGCGCCGGGCCGAGACGCTGAGTGTGGAAGAGTTCGTAAGGTTGACGAACGCGGTGTAGCCTGCCGGCCTCCTGCTCCCCTTGTGGGAGAAGGGGAGGCACTGCCTCTCACTCCGTCGTCTCGTCCAGCAAGCCTGAGATGAAATCGAACAGGCCCGGCCGACGGTCGCGGCGCAGGCGCTCGGCTGTAACGATTGCACGCACCTCGGCGAAGGCGCGGTCGAGATCGTCGTTGACGATGACGAAGTCATATTCCTTCCAGTGCTCGATCTCGACGCGGGCATTCTTCAGCCTGGTCTCGATGACCTGCTCCTGGTCCTCGGCACGGCGCTTCAGGCGCGCCTTCAACTCCTTCATCGAAGGCGGCAGGATGAAGATCGAGACAATGTCGGCGCGCATCTTCTCCTTGAGCTGCTGGGCGCCCTGCCAGTCGATGTCGAACAGCATGTCGCGGCCTTCGGCAAGTGCTGCCTCGGCCGGCTCGCGCGGCGTCGCATAGAAATTGCCGTGCACCTCGGCCCATTCGAGCAGCGCGTCGGAATCGCGCAGCCGTTCGAACTCGCGCATGGTGCGGAAAAGATAATGGACGCCCTCGATCTCCGAGCCGCGACGCGGCCTGGTGGTGACGGAGACCGACAGCTCCAGGCTCGAATCGCTTTCCAGAAGATTGCGCGCGATCGTCGACTTGCCGGCGCCCGACGGCGACGACAGCACCAGCATCAGCCCGCGGCGGCGGATGCGGGACCCCAGATCCCTGGCGGCCGTAGGCTCCTTGGCAACCATCCCCGTCACTCCAGATTCTGAACCTGCTCGCGAAACTGGTCGACCACCGCCTTGAGCTCCAGCCCGATCGCGGTGACCGCGGCGGCATTCGACTTGGAACACAAGGTATTCGATTCGCGATTGAATTCCTGCGCCAGAAAATCGAGCTTGCGGCCGACGGCGCCGCCGCTGGAAAGCAGCGTGCGGCCTGATGCGACATGCGTCTTCAGCCGGTCGATCTCCTCGCGGATATCGGCCTTGGTGGCGAGGAAGGCCGCTTCCTGATGCAGACGGACCGCGTCGAGATTGGCCGACGCATCCATCAGCAGGCGGACCTGTTCGGTGATGCGCTCGCGGATCGCCGCCGGCTCGCGCGACGGGTCGGCCTCGGCCTTCAGCGTCAGCGCCTCGATGGCGTCGATATGGCCGGACAACAACTTGCGCAGCGCGGCACCTTCGCTCTGCCTTGCCTGCTCCAATCCGGCCAGCGCCATGTCCAGCGCCGACAGGATCGTCGCGTCGAGGGCGGCGCGTTCCTCCTCGGTCTCGACCGTCTCCAGGATGTCGAGCACGCCGCGCAGCGCCAGCAGACCGTCAGCCGTCGCCGGCGCGGTGCCGAACTGCTCCTGGAGGCGCTTGGCCAGTCCCGCCAGGTCCTTCAGGAACGCCTCGTTGACCACCGGCTGCGCCTGCTGGGAGGCGGCGCGCGCGACAGTCAGCGTTGCCTGGAAATTGCCGCGCGCGAAGCGCTTCTGCACGGTCTGCCTTACAGCGGGCTCCAGCCGGTCGAAACCCTGCGGCAGCCTCAGCCTGACCTCGACGCTCTTGCCGTTGACCGATTTGACTTCCCAGGCGATCGACGTGCCGTCGAGCTCAGCGACGGCTCGCGCGAAACCGGTCATGCTCTGCACGTTCATGATGCGTGTCACCCCCTTGACGCAGGCCCGGCGCGATTGCCCGAGCATGCGCCCCTAGCAAGACGCCGGACCTCTGGCCAGCGTCGGATGTCCCCTCAAAACATGAATACGGCCCGGCGTCAAAGGAGGCGGGCCAGATCCGGCAATCACCGCGGCCTACTGGGCCGCGTCGCCATTTTCGCCGCTGGCGCCTGCACTGGCACCGTCGTCGGGAGTGGCCGGCGCCGTCGTCTGGCCGGAGGCCTTGGCCGCCGCATCGGCCTGCTTCTTCTGCACCGCCCGATAGCGGGCGACGTTCTGGTTGTGCTCTTCCAACGTCGCGGCAAAGACATGGCCGCCATTGCCGTCGGCGACGAAGTAAAGGTCATCGGTCTTCGAAGGATTGGCCACCGCCTCGAGTGCGGCGCGGCCCGGATTGGCGATCGGCGTCGGCGGCAGGCCCTTGATCAGATAGGTGTTATACGGCGTCTGCTTCTCGATGTCGGACTGATAGATCGGCCTGTCGGCCGGTTTGCCCTTGCCGCCGAACAGGCCGTAGATGATGGTCGGATCCGACTGCAGCCGCATGCCCTTGGCGAGCCGGTTGAGGAAGACCGCGGCCACGCGCGAGCGCTCGTCGCCCCTGCCCGTCTCCTTCTCGACGATCGAGGCCAGGATGACGAAATCCTCCATATTGGCGATCGGCAGGTCGGGCGCGCGATGCGCCCAGACGTCCTCGACCAGCTTCTTTTGGTCGGCGACCAGCTTTTCGACCATCTGCTGCCGGGTGGCGCCGCGCGTGAAGCGCAGCGTGTCGGTCGCGATGCTGCCCTCGGGCGGCATGGCCGCCGGCATGTCGCCGGTCAGCGCCTCCTGCTCGGCCACGCGCTGCAGCGCCTGCTCAACCGTCAGCCCCTCTGGGATGGTCAGCGAATACATCACCGACTTGCCGCTCTTGAACAGCTCCATGATGTCGCGCATCGAGGCCCGCGGCTTGATGGCGTATTCGCCGGCCTTCAGCGCGGAATCGTTGCCTGTGGCACGCACCCCCAGCCTGAAGATGCGCGCATCGCTGACCAGGCCGCGCCGCTCCAGCTGGTCGGCGATCTCCTGAACGCCGGTGTTCGGCTTGACCATGAAGGTGTCGCCATTGGCCGACGGACCCGGCTCAATGAAGGCCTGCATGCCGAAATAGAGTGCGGCACCCGAGGCAAGCACGACCAGGATGACCAACGAAAGGAAGAAATTCAGAAATACGACGACCTGGCTGCGCGACGCGCGCGAGCGTTTTGACGGCGGCGGCGTGCCGGCCTCGGGGCGCAGCGCCTCGGCGGCTGTCTTGGGCACGATCGGTCCTTGCGCCTGACGCTGTCCGAATTCTCCACCGCCGCCCGGATTTGTATTCATGGCGCCCTACCGTCTGATCTTGCAACGAATCCCCTAGCCGAAGTGTAGGGGCAAATTTGGCAAAAATGACGGCAGGCGGCGGACCTGCCGGTAGGCTGACTGTTCAGCCATCGTAACGCTGGAAGACGAGCGAGGCGTTGGTGCCGCCGAAGCCGAAGGAGTTCGACAGCGCCACATCGATCTGGCGCTGGCGCGGCTTGTTCGGCACGAGATCGATCGCCGTCTCGCGTTCCGGATTGTCGAGGTTGATGGTGGCGGGGGCAATGTTGTCGCGGATGGCGAGGATCGAGAAGATCGCTTCCGCGGCGCCCGCGGCGCCCAGCAGATGACCGATCGACGACTTGGTGGACGACATCGAGATCTTGGAAGCGGCATTGCCGACCAGCCGCTCCACGGCGCCGAGCTCGATCGTGTCGGCCATGGTCGAGGTGCCGTGCGCATTGATGTAGTCGATGTCGGCGGGCGAGAGCTTCGCCCGATTCAGCGCCGCCGCCATGCAGCGGAAGGCGCCGTCGCCGTCCTCGGCCGGGGCGGTGATGTGATAGGCATCGCCGGTCAGGCCGTAGCCGGTGACCTCGGCATAGATCTTGGCGCCGCGCGCCTTGGCGTGCTCGAGCTCCTCCAGGACGACGACGCCGGCGCCCTCGCCCATGACGAAGCCATCGCGGTCGCGGTCATAGGGGCGCGAAGCGATCTCGGGCGCATCGTTGCGCTCGGTGGAGAGCGCGCGGCACGCGGCGAAACCTGCCATCGAAAGCCGGGTGATCGGCGCTTCGGCGCCGCCGGCCACCATGACGTCGGCATCGCCCCAGATAATCAGCCGCGCGGCATCGCCGATGGCGTGCGCGCCCGTCGAGCAGGCGGTTACGACAGCATGGTTCGGGCCTTTCAGCCCGTGCCGGATGGAAACCTGGCCGGAGACCAGGTTGATGATCTGTCCGGGGATGAAGAACGGGCTGATGCGGCGCGGGCCGCGCTCCTTCAGGATCATCGCGTTCTCGGCGATGCCGTCGATGCCGCCGATGCCCGAACCGATCAGCACGCCGGTGGCGCACTGGTCCTCATGCGTCTCGGGCTTCCAGCCGGAATCGGCCAGCGCCTCGTCGGCGGCCGCGATGCCGTAGAGGATGAAGTCGCCGATCTTGCGCAGTTCCTTCGGCTCGAGCACGGCCTCGGGATTGAAGGTGCCGTTCGAGCCGTCGCCGCGCGGAATGACGTGGGCGATCTTGCAGGCAAGGTCGTCCACCTCGAATTCGGTGATGCGGCAGGCGGCGCTGCGGCCGGAAAGCAGTTCCTTCCAGCTGTGCTCGACACCCATGCCGAACGGCGAAAGCAGGCCAAGGCCCGTGACGACGACTCGCCTCATCGCAGGTCCTCCCCGGCGATACCCGCGGAAAGCCTCAGGCCGAGGCCTTATCGATATACTTCACGGCATCGCCGACAGTCAGGATGGTCTCGGCGGCGTCGTCTGGAATCTCGACGCCGAACTCTTCTTCGAACGCCATCACGAGTTCGACCGTATCGAGGCTGTCCGCGCCCAGATCGTCGATGAAGCTCGCCTGCTCCGTCACTTTGTCGGCATCGACGCCGAGATGCTCGATGACGATCTTCTTGACGCGCTCTGCGGTGTCACTCATTTGGGGCCTCGTCTTACGTTGTGTTGTCTTCGTTAGCGGGCGGAATGCCGCTAATCAAGCTGAAAGATGGTCTTGTGGGAAACGCAACGCCACAGGACCGGTTTTTGCCCGAACCGCCGGGTTGCCGGCCGCATTACACGAAAAACAGCGGGCGTCCAAGCCGAAATGGCTGTTTTCACAGGCGCCCGGGGCTCGGTCGCCCGGGTGTGTGAGATTCAGCTCAAGCCGAGCCGAAAATGGCGGCTTTCGAGGGCCGGAGCGGAAGCGCAGGAAGCCGCCGTTTGCAGGCCGGCATCACCTGAATCTCAAATACCCTAGATCATCGCCATGCCGCCATTCACGTGGATGGTCTGGCCGGTGACATAAGCCGCCTCATTGGACGCGAGATAGGCGACGGCCGAGGCAACCTCGGCGCTGGTGCCCATGCGCCGGGTGGGAATCGCCGCCATGATGGTTTCTTTCTGCTTGTCGTTGAGCTTGTCGGTCATGGCCGATTCGATGAAACCTGGGGCGACGCAGTTGACGGTGATGTTGCGGGTGGCGATCTCCTGTGCCAGCGACTTGGAAAAGCCGATCATGCCGGCCTTGGAGGCGCAGTAATTGGTCTGGCCGGGATTGCCGGTGACGCCGACCACCGAGGTGATGTTGATGATGCGGCCATGGCGGCGGCGCATCATCGGATGGGTGAGCTCACGAGTGAGCCGGAACACGGCGGTCAGGTTCACCTCGAGCACGGAATCCCAGTCGGCGTCCGACATGCGCACGAACAGGCCGTCCTTGGTGATGCCGGCATTGTTGACCAGGATGTCGACGCCTTCGAGATCGGCCTCCGTCTTCTGGCCGAGCGCCTTGACCGCGTCGCGGTTGGTCAGATCCGACGGGAAGAGCTTTACGCGGTCGCCGAGCTCGCCGGCCAGCGTTTCCAGCTTCTCGACGCGGGTGCCGTGCAGGCCGACGATCGCGCCCTGGCTGTGCAGCACCCTGGCGATCGCCTCGCCGATGCCTCCCGATGCACCAGTGACGAGCGCCTTACGGCCGGTCAGTTCGAACATTGCTTCAACCTCATTCTTCCGGACGCCCCGCGAGCGACCCTCGTTCCGCATTTGTCATGTTGTCCAGGCCATACCAGAAGTTCTCGGCGCTCACGACCGATTCTTCACAAAGCCTGATCTGCTCCAGCACTTCCGCAGCCAGGTAATAGTCCTCGAGATCGTCGAGTCCACGCTCAACGAAGTCACGCAGGTATTCGGCTTTGCTTCGACCAGTCATCGCCACGAGATCGTTGAGGCGATGCTCGACTTCGGGAGAAAGACGGATGGAAGTAGGAATGCCGCACCTGCCGGCAAGAGTTTCCCGTTTATCCTAAAGTTGCCAGCGCCGCCTCGACTTCCGCGGCCGTGCCGATGGCGCCGGTCGCGATATCGCGGTTGATGCGTCGCGCCAAGCCCGACAGCACCTTGCCGGCGCCAACCTCGTAAAGCGTCGCGACACCTTTGGCGCCGAACCATTCCACCGTCTCGCGCCAGCGCACGCGGGCGACGACCTGCTCGACCAAGCGGCGGGCAATCTCGTCCGGGTCGCTGGTCGGCGTGACCGAAACATTTGAGACGATGGGAACAACCGGCGCGCTTTTCGCGACCCCGGCCAGCGCCTCGCGCATGATATCGGCGGCCGGCGTCATCAATGCCGAGTGAAAAGGTGCCGAGACCTGCAGCATCAGCGCCCGCTTGGCACCCTTTTCGGTGCAGAGCTTCGCCGCCAGTTCGACGGCCGCCTTGGCGCCGGAAATCACCAATTGGCCACCGCCATTGTCGTTGGCGATCTGACAGACAGAGCCTTGTGCCGCTTCGGCGCAGGCGGCTTCGACATCGGCCTGCTCCAGCCCGATGATGGCGGCCATGGCGCCCTCGCCCGCCGGCACCGCCGCCTGCATGGCGTTGCCGCGGGTGCGCAACAGCCGCGCGGCATCGGCCACGGATACGAAGCCGGCTGCGGCAAGCGCCGAATATTCGCCGAGCGAATGGCCGGCGACATAAGCCACCTTGTCGTTCAACAAAAAACCGCGCGATTCCAGCGCCCTTACGGCCGCCAGCGACACCGCCATGAGCGCCGGCTGGGCGTTGGCCGTCAGCGTCAGCGTTTCCTCCGGCCCCTCCCAGATCAGCTTCGACAGTTTCTCGCCGAGCGCCTCATCGACTTCCTCGAAGACATGGCGCGCTTCGGGAAAGGCATCGGCGAGGTCCTTGCCCATGCCGACGGCCTGGCTGCCCTGTCCCGGAAAGGTGAATGCGACGGCCATGTTAGCGTCTCCAGCAGCTGCTTTTTCCCTGCCTCTGGCGCAAGGCGGACGGCCAAGTCAAGCCCGCAAGCGCCAGTTCAGCGGCTGTTCCAGCCGGGACAACGGCCGAGTTCCCTGTTCTGAAAGGCTTTTTGGCGATCACACCTGATGAAAACCGCTCACGAATCGTTTGCTGGCTCTTCTTATTTCCGCCACAGGCGCTAGCTTTGTGTGATATTTCGATGACAGTGGCGTGACGCGAGTGGAAGACGCGTGACATGGGCCGGGGAAGCAAAGTGGCTAGGATCAGGAAAGGCGCGGCCAAACCCGCGCCGCAATTTTTGGAAGACGATCCGTCCACCGGCTATCTGCCGGGGCGCAGATGGCCGATTGTCCGCTACGGCCTGGCGACGCTGCTTGCCTCCGCCCTTCTGGTGTTCGCCATCGAATGGATCGTGCGCGGCGACTTCTTCGGCACCGTCGACTTCTTCCTGCAGCCCTTCAAGCCCGGCTGGACCACCATCATCGTCTTTTCGCTGGTGCTGATCGGGCTCGACGCCATTCTCGGCCGCAGCCATCAAAGCCTGATGATCGTCGCGCCGGTGACATTGGCATTGGCCTTTGTCGGTCACCAGAAATCGCACTATCTGGGCGATCCGCTCTACCCGACCGATTTCCTCTATGCCCGCCAGATCATGGCGCTGATGCCGCTTCTGGTGCGCGAGCGCCCCTGGACGGCCGTGCTGCTTGCGGCGGCGATCGTCGCCAGCCTCGCGCTGCTCGTCTATGGCTGGCGGCTCTGGCGCCGGCGTGTGCCGATCCTCAGCCGCAAGGGACGGCTGGCGCGCTTGACGCTTGCCGTGCCGCTGCTCGCCTTCTTCGTCTCGATCATGGACTACGCCACCTTCTCGTGGACGCGCGACAGGCTGCAGATTATCCCGATCATGTGGGACCAGAAGGAGAACTATGCCTCCAACGGCTTCGCGCTCGCCTTCGCGCTCAACGTGCCAATGGCGCATGTCTCGGCCCCGCCCGGCTATTCCGAGAAGACGATGGATGCGATCGCGCGTCCCGGGGTTGCCGCCTCGGTGCCGGACCAGAAGCCCGATATCATCGTGGTGATGAGCGAATCCTTCTGGGATCCGACGGAGCTTCCCGGCGTCAGCATCAAGCCCGACCCGATCCCGACGGTGCGCGCGCTGCGCTCAGGCTCGATGTTCTCGCCGGAATTCGGCGGCATGACCGCCAATATCGAGTTCGAGGCGCTGACCGGCTTCTCCAACGCCTTCCTGCCGGCGGGCTCGATTCCCTATCAGCAATATGTGCGCACGCCGACGCCGTCGCTGGCGACTTTCCTGAAGAGCGAAGGCTATAGGGCGCGCGCCATCCACCCGGGCACCAACTGGTTCTGGAACCGGGGCGCCGTCTACGCCGATTTCGGCTTCAGCGACTTCCGCTCGGAAGAGACGCTGCCGCCGATGGAGAAGCGCGGGCCGCTGGCCTCCGACGCGGCCATGACCGACGAGATCATGCGCGAGGCCGATGCCAGCGACGGGCCGGTATTCCTGTTCGCGGTCAGCCTGCAGAACCACGGGCCCTACGAGCCCTACCGCTATTACAATCCGACCCATAGCGTCGACGCGCCGATCAGCACCTGGGCGCGGGAATCGCTGCTCTCCTACGCCGAAGGGTCGGCCGACGCCGATCGCGGCCTGCAGCGCCTGATCGACTGGGCGAAGAAGCGCGAGCGGCCGACCATCATCGCCTTCTTCGGCGACCACTTGCCGCCGCTCGGCCCCGTCTATGTCGAGACCGGCTTCCTCAAGGACAATGTCGCGCCGCGCAAGGAGCCGACGCCCGAGGCGGCGCTCGAGCATCACGACACGCCGCTGATCATCTGGTCGAACCGCTCCGGTCCGGTCGAGAATCTGGGCTCGGTGAGCCCCGCCTTCCTGCCCTATCATATCCTTACCACGGCCGGGATCACCCACCCCTATTACACCGGCTTCCTCGGCGCGCTGCGCGAGCACTACCGGGTGGTTGACCGCAACCTTTTGCTGTCGCCCTCCGGCGAGGCGACGCCCGACTGGGCGCGGCAGAAAAAGATCGATCCGAAGATCAACGATTTCCGGCTGATCCAGTACGACATGATGTTCGGCAAGCGCCGGGTCGCGCCCGACTTCTTCCCCGAGACGGTAGTCCCGCTCGTCGCGCACATGAGCTGAGTGGATCGCCTTCCGACGAAATGCCGACCTGCGGCCGGCGGGTCAGCCAATTCCCACAAGCGCCGCCAGTCCTGCGACACTGCGGAGCCGCCGACCCTCTCTGCCGCCCTTGCCTTCCTCACGAATTGCTGTATAGACGCCGGCAATCTGCCGGTCCTTGCTGGGGGCTGAACGGAGGGCCGTGGCCTTAGAGGGCCACGTCATGAAGCCAGAAGCGCTTTGGGCCTCCCGTGTCTCCGCTCTCGACCGTCTCGTGATGCTCCTTTCTTCCCCGCTCCTTCGCGAACGGGTCAGACAAGTTGCAGAGGCTTAGCCGCGAGGGCCGGTGAGAGAAACGAAGAAAGGCAGAAAAACATAATGGCTCTTTACGAACATGTGTTTCTTGCCCGGCAGGACCTGTCGCAGCAGCAGGTTGATGCGCTTGTCGAACAGTACAAGGGCGTCATCGCCGCCAATGGCGGATCGGTCGGCCGGATCGAGAACTGGGGACTGAAGTCCCTCACCTACCGGGTCAAGAAGAACCGGAAGGCTTACTACACGCTGATGGACATCAACTGCCCGCCGGCCGCGCTCAACGAAATGGAGCGCCAGATGGGCCTGTCGGAAGACGTGCTGCGCTTCCTCACCATCAAGGTCGAGGCGCATGAGGAAGGCCCCTCGGCGATGATGCAGAAGCGCGAAGAGCGCTCCGAGCGCGGCGGCTTCGGCGACCGCGACCGTGGCGACCGTGGCCCGCGTTCGTTCGGCGACCGCGACCGTGGCCCGCGCTCGTTCGGCGACCGTGATGGCGGCGACCGTGGTCCGCGCCGCCCGCGCGAAAACGTTGAAGGGGGTGCAGAATAATGGTCGACATCAACCAGATCCCGACCCGGCGTCCGTTCCATCGCCGCCGCAAGACCTGCCCGTTCTCCGGCGCCAACGCTCCGAAGATCGACTACAAGGACGTGCGTCTGCTGCAGCGCTACATTTCCGAGCGCGGCAAGATCGTGCCGTCGCGCATCACCGCCGTCAGCCAGAAGAAGCAGCGCGAGCTCGCCAAGGCGATCAAGCGCGCCCGCTTCCTCGGCCTGCTGCCCTACGTGGTTCGCTAAGCTATTGATGCGGGCGGCTTGCCGCCCGCTTCAGCCCACGGCGACGGGCGCCGCAACGGGCAGGCTCAAATCCCGAGTTGAGGCCATAAACCTCTAACTGCCAAAACAGGCAGGACAGCGACACCGGCGAAGACGCCATTTGCTTCCTGACCTGTTCCCAAAGAATCCCCCGTCATCCGCGATGGCGCCAACCAAAGGAACGAAACCATGGAAGTCATTCTCCTCGAGCGCATTTCCCGCCTCGGCCAGATGGGCGAAACCGTCAAGGTCAAGGATGGGTTCGCCCGCAACTTCCTGCTGCCGCAGGGCAAGGCGCTGCGCGCCAACGAAGCGAACAAGAAGAAGTTCGAGGGCCAGCGCGCCCAGCTCGAAGCCCGCAACCTCGAGCGCAAGTCGGAGGCTGCGCAGATCGCCGAGAAGCTCGACGGCAAGAGCTTCATCGTCGTGCGCTCGGCAGGCGAGACCGGCCAGCTCTACGGCTCGGTGTCGACCCGCGACATCGCCGAACTGCTGACCGCCGAGGGCTTCTCCGTCAGCCGCAACCAGATCGAGCTCAACCAGCCGATCAAGACCATCGGCCTCTCCAACGTGGCGATCGCGCTGCATCCTGAAGTCGAGGTCACGGTGGCGCTCAACGTCGCCCGCTCGGCCGATGAGGCGGAGCGCCAGGCCAAGGGCGAGACGCTGACGACGGCCGAAGCCATCTATGGCGAAGACATCAACGACAACGCCCGGCCGGAAAACTTCTTCGATCCGAACGCCGAATTCGAAGGCGGCGAGGACAACGCCTGATCGACAAGGCAGGAGCCGTGCTGCGGCTCCTCGTCCAGCGCCGGCTGGACCAACGCCCGGGTCTTCGACCCGGGCTTTTTTGTGCCAATAGGAACCTTTCTGATCCCTATATCTTGTTGCAGATTACGGCGTGGCGCGTCGATTGGACGCGGGCGATGCGCTGTGGCACTTTCGATTTGGCATTCGGTCCGACTGCCGGATGGTCCGTCTGAGGGGACATTTGGTCATGAACATCCTGTTGAAACACGTTCTCGAACGGCTGGTGCGGACCGGCGACCTCAAAGTGACCGGGCCGAAAGGCACGACGCATAAGTTCGGCGACGGCAGCGGCGAACCGGTACACATCCACATCAAGACCATGCATGCCGAGCGCGCGATCACCTTCGATCCGATGCTGGCCGTGCCCGAAGCCTATATGGATGGCGAACTGGACATCCCCGAGGGCGGCGTCCTCGGGGTGATGCGGATCGCTTTCCAGAACATGGGCAGCGGCGGCATCGACGTGACCTGGTCGAAGGCCATCGAAGGTCTGCGCCATGCCTTCCGCCGCCTGCAGCAGATCAACACGGCGTCGAGATCTCGCCGCAACGTGCAGCGCCACTACGACCTCTCCGGCGAACTCTACAAGCTCTTCCTCGACGAGGACATGCAGTATTCCTGCGCCTATTTCGAACAGCCCGACATGACGCTGGACGAAGCGCAGGTCGCCAAGAAGCGCCACATCGCCGCCAAGCTGAGACTCAAGGCCGGCCAGACGGTGCTCGATATCGGCTCCGGCTGGGGCGGCCTCGGGCTTTATCTCGCCAAGGCCTTCGACGTCGACGTGCAGGGCGTGACGCTATCCACCGAGCAGCAGAGCGTCTCCACCGACCGCGCACATGCACTGGGCCTGCAGGACCGCGCGCATTTCGACCTCAAGGATTATCGCGCGCTCAACGAACGCTTCGACCGCATCGTCTCGGTCGGCATGTTCGAGCATGTCGGCGTCAACCACTACCGGACTTTCTTCGACAAGGCGGCGACGCTGCTCAAGCCCGACGGCGTGATGCTGCTCCACACCATCGGCCGGTCCGGCGTGCCGTGGGCGACCAGCGCCTTCATCCGCAAATACATCTTCCCAGGCGGCTACGTCCCGTCGATGTCGGAAGTGCTGCCCGCGATTGAGAAATCAGGCCTTATCGTCACGGACATCGAGATTCTCAGGCTTCACTACGCCGACACGCTGAAGCATTGGGGCCAGCGATTTGCCGCCAACCGCGACAAGGCGAAGGCTATCTATGACGAGCGCTTCTGCCGCATGTGGGAGTTCTACCTCGCGGCCTCGGAAGCCGCCTTCCGCTGGCAGGACCTGGTGATCTTCCAGTTCCAGATCGCCAAGAAGAACGACACGCTGCCGATGACGCGCGACTATATGGCCAAATGCGAGAAGGCGCTGGAATTGCGCGACCTCGGCCATCAGGAGCCGGCGACGCCCGCCGTCAAGCCGACCCGCCGCAAGAAGGTGGAATAGAACGGCGGCGATTGCCGCTTGCCATTGCGGCCTGACGCCACGAAAAAGGTCTCGTTCGCGAGGCCTTTTTCATGAACTACCTAATCTACATCGCGGCGGCACTTGCCGAGATCGCCGGCTGCTTTTGCTTCTGGGCCTGGTGGCGGCTGGGGAAGTCGCCGCTCTGGCTGGTGCCAGGTCTGGCGTCGCTGGCATTGTTCGGCTTCCTTTTGGCGCTGGTCGACACGAGCGCCGCCGGTCGCGCTTACGCCGCCTATGGCGGCATCTACATTGCCGCTTCGCTGGGCTGGCTTTGGCTAGCCGAAGGCGTGCGCCCCGACCGTTTCGACCTCGCCGGCGCCGCGCTCTCGATCGTCGGCGCCTCGGTGATCCTGCTCGCGCCAAGAGGAGCCTGAATTGGAACTGCCCACCGCGCTCCGGCAAGGCGTCGACAGCCTGCTCGAAAAAGTACCGCTGCCGGCGCTGAAACAGGCCGCGAGAACGCTTTCGGAACGCTATCGCGCCGAGTTGCGTGACGGCCGCCTGCATATGGGCGAAGACATGGCGGTGAAGGCTTACCTGGCGACCAGGCTGCCCGCCACCTATGCCGCCGTCGCGCTTGCCTGGACGCGCTGGCGGACGCTCGTCCGGACTTCCAGCCGAAAAGCCTGCTCGATATCGGCGCAGGGCCTGGCACCATGCTTTGGGCCACGGCCGACACCTGGCCGGAGCTCGAACGGGCGGTTCTGGTCGAGGCAAGCGCCGCGGTGCGCAAGGTCGGCCAGTCGCTGGCCGCCGGCGCGATCGCTGCCCGCGCGAGCTGGGTAGCCGGCGACGCCACCATCGATCTCGACGGTCTCGACCCTGCGGACTTGATCAGCGTCGCCTATGTGCTCGACGAGATCGCGCCGGCCTCGCTGCCAAAACTCGTCGACCGGCTCTGGCGATTGACGGCCGACACGCTGCTGATCGTCGAGCCGGGCACGCCGGCCGGCTGGCAGCGTATCCTTGCCGCGCGCCGGCAGCTCATCGAAGCCGGCGCGCATGTCTCGGCGCCCTGCCCGCACGAGGCGCCCTGCCCGCTCGCTCCGCCAGACTGGTGCCATTTCTCGCGCCGCGTCGCGCGTTCGCGGCTGCATCGGCTCGCCAAGGACGCCGACGTGCCGTGGGAGGACGAGAAGTTCATCTACCTCGCCGCCTCGCGACTGCCGGCGCCGGCGCGCGCGTCACGAGTGATCGCGCCGCCAAAGGGCGGTTCGGGCAAAGTCATGCTCAAGCTCTGCCAGCCCAACGGCCATGCCGGGGAGCGCCTCTCCAGCAAGCGCGACGGCGATGTCTTCAAGGCGGCGAGGCGGGCGGACTGGGGCGACACGCTTGGCTGAGCCGCTTGTGATTCAGGGGCGAGGCGACACGGCGCAGACAAGCTTGCCACGACTGACATAGCCGGCATCGCATTTTCCTGTTTTGTTCTCGTTCGAGGCCCGCTAGGGTTGCGCACTTCGATTCGAGTCAATGACGATTCTTTCCACGGAAAAATTTCGGTTGTGAATCGCGAGCATCGAAGCCGGTTGGAACCTCACTGTTGCAGATAAGTCAGCACCGATTTTTCCAGTTCTGATATCGAGGAAGCGGGATCGAAATCGGGGACATCATGGCTGAAGCAGCGCGCAAGCTCGGCGTGGCGGAGCAACCGCTCTACCGCGAGGCACCGAACAACATCGAGGCCGAGCAGGCGCTGCTTGGCGCAATTCTGGTCAACAACGACGCCTTCTACCGCGTCTCGGATTTCCTCAAGCCCGCGCATTTCTATGAGCCGCTGCACCGCAAGATCTTCGAGGTCGCGGCCGAGCTCATCCGCATGGGCAAGATCGCAACGCCGATCACGCTGAAGACCTTCCTGCCGGCGGAAGAGAAGGTCGGCGACATGACCGTGGCGCAGTATGTCGTGCGGCTCGCCGTCGAGGCGGTCACCGTCGTCAACGCCGCCGATTACGGACGCGCCATCTACGACCTCGCCACCCGCCGGGCGCTGATCACCGTCGGCGAAGACATGGTCAACATCGCCTATGACGCGCCGGTCGACATGTCGCCCTCGGAGCAGATCGAGGACGCCGAGCGGCGCCTGTTCGAGCTCGCGGAGACCGGCCGCTACGACGGCGGCTTCGAGAGCTTCAACGACGCGGTCAAAACCGCCGTCGACATGGCCAACGCCGCCTATATGCGCGACGGCCATCTGTCAGGCATCGCCACGGGGCTGCGCGACCTCGACCGCCGCATGGGCGGCCTGCAGCCTTCCGACCTGATCGTGCTTGCCGGGCGCCCCGGCATGGGCAAGACCTCTCTGGCCACCAACATCGCCTTCAATATCGCCGAGGCCTATCAACCGGCGCAGCAGGCCGACGGCACCTTCAAGGCGGCCAATGGCGGCGTGGTCGGCTTCTTCTCGCTCGAAATGTCGTCGGAACAGCTCGCCACCCGCATCATCTCCGAGCAGACCGAAATCTCGTCATCGAAGATCCGCCGCGGCGAGATCTCCGAGATGGATTTCGAGAAGCTGGTCGCCTGCTCGCAGACGATGCAGAAGATCCCGCTGTTCATCGACCAGACCGGCGGCATCTCGATCGCGCAGCTCTCCGCGCGGGCGCGGCGGCTGAAACGCCAGCGCGGCCTCGACCTCATCGTCATCGACTATATCCAGCTGATGCAGGGCTCAAGCGCGCGCGCCTCGCAGAACCGCGTGCAGGAAATCACCGAAATCACCACGGGCCTGAAGGCTCTAGCCAAGGAGCTCGGCGTGCCGATCATCGCGCTGTCGCAGCTGTCGCGTCAGGTCGAAAGCCGCGACGACAAGCGCCCGCAGCTCTCGGACCTGCGCGAATCCGGTTCGATCGAGCAGGACGCCGACGTGGTGCTGTTCGTCTACCGCGAGGAATACTACCTCAAGAACCGCGAGCCGAAGCTCGGCACCGACGAATACATCAAGTGGGAAAACGAGATGAACGAGGCGCGCGGCAAGGCCGAGTGCATCGTGGCCAAGCAGCGTCACGGACCGACCGGCACCGTCAGCCTCGCCTTCCATGGCGAATTCACGCGGTTCTCGGACCTGGCCGAGGAGCATCATTTGCCGGAGAGGTTTGAGTAGTTTTTTGGCCCACGTCAGCGCTCCGTCACACCCCCCTCTGTCCTGCCGGACATCTCCCCCGCAAGGGGAGAGATTGGCTGTCGCCACAACCTTCGCCAATCGCCGCCGTTGCAAGAAGAGCGCCGGCGGCCAAGCTGCTGATCTCCCCCCTTGCGGGGGAGATGGCCGGCAGGCCAGAGGGGGGTGGGCGGGAACGCCGGCCTTCGAAAATTTGCGATCGGCCCGACGCTAATGGCCAAATCGCGCGTTCAGTTCATCTGTCAGAATTGCGGCTCGGTGCATCAGCGCTGGGCCGGCAAATGCGACGCCTGCGGCGAGTGGAACACGCTGGTCGAGGAAGGCACCGCGGGCGGCATCGGCTCGGGGCCGGCCAACACCCGCAATGCCCGCAAGGGCCGCGCCGTGGTGCTCACCAGCCTGGCCGGCGACATCGAGGACGCGCCGCGCATCGTCTCCGGCATCGGCGAGCTCGACCGCGCCACCGGCGGCGGCTTGGTGCGCGGCTCCGCCCTTCTGGTCGGCGGCGATCCCGGCATCGGCAAGTCGACGCTGCTGACGCAGGCCGCAGCCGCTTTGGCCTCGAAAGGCCACCGCATCGTCTATGTTTCGGGTGAGGAAGCTGTCGCGCAGATCAGGCTGCGTGCTCAGCGCCTCGGTGTCGCCTCGACGCCGGTCGAACTCGCCGCCGAGACCAATGTCGAGGACATCCTCGCGACAATCGCCGACGGCAAGCGGCCGGACCTGGTGATCCTCGATTCCATCCAGACGCTGTGGACCGATCTTGCCGATTCGGCGCCCGGCACGGTCACCCAGGTGCGCGCGGCCGCCCAGGCGATGATCCGCTATGCGAAATCCACCGGCGCCGCGATCGTGCTCGTCGGCCATGTCACCAAGGAAGGCCAGATCGCCGGCCCGCGCGTCGTCGAGCACATGGTCGACGGCGTGCTCTATTTCGAGGGCGAAGGCAACCACCACTTCCGCATCCTGCGCACGGTGAAGAACCGCTTTGGGCCGACCGACGAGATCGGCGTCTTCGAGATGTCGGACAAGGGCCTGCGCGAGGTCGCCAATCCATCCGAGCTGTTCCTCGGCGAGCGGCATGCGAAGTCGCCCGGCGCCGCCGTCTTCGCCGGCATGGAAGGCACAAGGCCGGTGCTGGTCGAGATCCAGGCGCTGGTGGCGCCCTCTTCGCTCGGCACGCCGCGCCGCGCCGTCGTCGGCTGGGACGGCGCGCGGCTCTCCATGGTGCTGGCGGTGCTGGAAGCGCATTGCGGCGTCCGCTTCGGCCAGCACGACGTCTATCTCAATGTCGCCGGCGGCTACCGCATCTCGGAACCGGCGGCCGATCTCGCGGTCGCCGCAGCATTGGTTTCGTCGCTCACCGGTCTTGCCCTTCCCGCCGATTGCGTCTATTTCGGCGAAATCAGCCTTTCGGGCGCGGTAAGGCCGGTTGCGCATGCGCAGCAGCGCCTTAAAGAGGCCGAAAAGCTGGGTTTCGGAAGCGCGGTGCTGCCGCTCGGCAGCGAGGAAGTCGTTGGCGGTAATGGGGCCGGGGGAATCGCGGCCGGCGCTTTCCAACCCACCGAGCTTGCCGACCTGGTGGCGCGCATAGCCGGCTCACGGCGCAGTCGCGCCGACGAGGGGGAGTGATGCAGCTCATGATGTGGGGCGAAAGATATGCCGATTACGCTGCTTGACGGAATTCTCGTCGGCTTCACCCTGGTCTCGGCGATGCTTGCCATGGTGCGCGGCTTTTCCCGCGAAGTATTGTCGGTGGTGTCGTGGGCAGCGGCGGCGGCGGCGGCCTTCTTCTTCTACAGGCCGGTCCTGCCCTACGTTCAGCCATATGTCGACAACGACAAGATCGCCATGGCCGCGGCAGCCGGCATCGTCTTTGTCATCGCGCTGATCGTCGTCTCGGTGATCACCATGAAGATCGCCGACTGGATCATCGATTCGCGCATCGGTGCGCTCGATCGCACGCTCGGTTTCCTCTACGGCGCGGCGCGCGGCATCCTGGTCGTCGCGGTGGCGCTGTTGTTCTTCAACTGGCTGGCCGGCGCCAAGGCGCCCGCCTGGGTTGCCAATGCCAAGTCCCGGCCGCTGCTCGAGACGATCGGCGCCAAGCTCGAAAGCGTGCTGCCCGAGAACACGGAAGAGCTGGTCAACAAATACACGCGTAAGGGCACCCCCCAGGCCGGCGCGCCGGCGACCACCGACCAGCCCGCGGCCGAACCGCCGGCGACCGGCGACGACAGCGCGACGGCGCCCGACGACAGCGAAGGCGCAGCGCCGGCCGACAATGAGCCGGCTCCAGCCCCCGCCCCGGCTCCCGCCACCCCGGCGCCGGCAAACTGAGGCGCCGGCAAACTGAAACCAGGCCAGTTCCGTCACTGGCCTGGGGCATGTTATGGATGCGGCATCGCGTGCGTTGCGTTCGATGAGCGATCGCCCTATATGGCGGTTTTAGCGGAGCTTGAGCCCCAGATGGCAGACTCAACGGCAGACGCAGGCAAAGTCCCTTCCGCCGAGGCCGATGACCATTTCCATGACGAATGCGGCGTGTTCGGCATTTTCGGCCGGCAGGACGCGGCAGCCATAGTCACACTCGGGCTTCACGCGCTCCAGCATCGCGGTCAGGAAGCCGCCGGCATCGTTTCCTATGACGGCACCCAGTTCCACGTCGAGCGTCATGTCGGGCTGATCGGCGACACCTTCACCAAACAGAACGTCATCGATCGCCTGCAGGGCAACCGCGCCATCGGCCACACCCGCTACGCCACCACCGGCGGCGCGGGCCTGCGCAACATCCAGCCCTTCTTCGCCGAGTTGGCCGAAGGCGGCCTTGCTGTCGCCCATAACGGCAACCTCACCAATGCGCTCACCGTCCAGCGCGCATTGCAGAAACAGGGCTCGATCTTCTCCTCCACCTCCGACACCGAGACGCTGCTGCATCTGGTCGCGACCAGCAAGGAGCGCGATTTGAACTCGCGCTTCATCGATGCCGTTCGCCAGGTCGAGGGCGCCTTCTCGCTGGTCGCGATGACGGCCAAGAAGATGATCGGCTGCCGCGATCCGCTCGGCATCCGTCCGCTGGTGCTCGGCGACCTCGACGGCGCCTGGATACTCGCTTCGGAAACCTGCGCCCTCGACATCATCGGCGCCCGCTTCGTGCGCGATATCAAGCCGGGCGAGATGGTGGTCATCACCTCCAAGGGCATCGAGAGCCTGTTCCCGTTCGAGCCCCAGAAGACCCGCTTTTGCATCTTCGAATATGTCTATTTCGCGCGGCCGGATTCCTCGGTCGAGGGCCGCAACGTCTATGAGGTCCGCAAGCGCATCGGCGCGGAGCTGGCGCAGGAGAACCCGGTCGAGGCCGACATCGTCGTGCCGGTGCCGGATTCCGGTACGCCGGCCGCGATCGGCTTCAGCCAGGCCGCGGGCATTCCCTTCGAGCTTGGCATCATCCGCAACCACTATGTCGGCCGCACCTTCATCCAGCCGGGCGATTCCATCCGCCACATGGGCGTGAAGCTCAAGCACAACGCCAACCGCCGCATGATCGAGGGCAAGCGCGTGGTGCTGGTCGACGATTCCATCGTGCGCGGCACCACCAGCCAAAAGATCGTGCAGATGGTGCGCGACGCCGGCGCGAAGGAAGTGCATATGCGCATCGCATCGCCGCCGACCAGCGCATCGTGCTTCTACGGCGTCGACACGCCGGAGAAATCGAAGCTTCTGGCATCGCGCATGTCGGTCGAGGAGATGGCCGAGTTCATCCGCGTCGATTCGCTCGGGTTTTTGTCGATCGACGGGCTCTACCGCGCCGTCGGCGAGGCGCGCCGCGACAACGACCAGCCGCAATTCTGCGACGCCTGCTTCACCGGCCAGTACCCTACCCGCCTGCTCGACTTCGAAGGCCACGACAACGTGCGCACGCTGTCGCTGCTGGCGAGCGGCGGGTCGTAAGCCGGTCCACCCCACGGAATCCCTCACATGACCCTCGACCTTTCCGGCCGCGTCGCGGTCGTCACAGGCGCCTCGCGCGGCATCGGTTACTTCATCGCCAGGGAACTGGCTGCCGCCGGCGCGCATGTCGTCGCGGTCGCCCGCACCGTCGGCGGGCTGGAAGAGCTTGACGATGCGATCAAGGCCGACGGCCGCGGACAGGCCACGCTGGTGCCGCTCGACCTCGCCGACATGGCGGGCATCGACCGGCTGGGCGGCGCGATCCACGAGCGCTGGGGAAAGCTCGACATCCTGGTCGCCAATGCCGGTATACTCGGGGTGATCTCGCCGATCGGCCATGTCGAAGCAAAAACCTTCGATAAGGTAATGACCGTCAACGTCACCGCGACCTGGCGCCTGATCCGTTCGGTCGATCCGTTGCTTCGGCTCTCCGACGCCGGACGCGCGATCATCATGTCCTCCAACGCGGCGCACTCGGCGCGCGCCTTCTGGGCGCCCTACGCGGCTTCCAAGGCCGCGGTGGAGACGATGATGCGCTCCTGGGCGCATGAGACCGAGAGCCTGCCGCTTCGGGTCAACGCCGCCGATCCGGGCGCCACCCGCACCGCAATGCGCGCTCAGGCCATGCCGGGCGAGGATCCCGAGACGCTGCCGCATCCGTCCGAGATCGCCAAACGCATCGTGCCGCTGGCAAGCCCGGACTTGAAGGAAACCGGGCTGATCTTCCAGGCCAGGCACAACCGTTTCGTCGCCTATCGGCAACCGGAATAAACCTGCCTCAAGGCGGATGAAACAGGCCTCCGGCTACGTTCTTCGAATGTAGAACATTCGAAACCGGAGGACCGACATGCGCAGACTTCTTCTCGTTGCCGCCACCGCCATTACCGCCGCACTCGCCGCCACGGCAGGCGCGGCCCTGTCGCAAGACGCCAAGATGAGCTTCTTCGTCACCAGCGTCGGCTCCGGCAAGGGCGCCGATCTCGGCGGCCTCAAGGGTGCGGACGCGCATTGCGCCTCGCTGGCAGAAGCGGCCGGCGTCACCGGCAAGACCTGGCACGCCTATCTCTCCTCCAGCGCCGAGGATGCGCGCGACCGCATCGGCAAGGGTCCCTGGTTCAATGCCAAGGGCGAGAAGATCGCCGACGACGTCGCCTCGCTGCACAGCGACGCCAACGCCATCAGCAAGCAGACGGCGCTTACCGAGAAGGGCGAAGTCGTCAACGGCCGCGGCGACAAGCCCAACCGCCACGACGTGCTGACCGGCTCCAAGCCCGATGGCACCAAGATCGCCGACCAGACCTGCGGCGACTGGACGATGAGCGGCGCGGAAGGGGCAGCCATGACGGGCCATCACGACCGAGTCGGCCTCGACGAATCGGCCGCGGCGAAGTCGTGGAATTCCTCACATGCTTCGCGCGGCGGCTGCAGCCAGGAGGCGCTGAGAGGCACGGGCGGCGACGGCCTGTTCTACTGCTTCGCTGTCGAATAAGCGTCCGGCCAGCGGTCGTTCACGGGTCTGTGACCAGGGCGGGGGAGCGTATGCCGCCGCCCTGCTTTCGCCATTTGCTGGGAGTTGCTAGCATCGACCCGACTCCGACATCCAGCAAAGAGGAATTCCCATGGCTGCCACCCCCAGCGTAGCGTTGGTCTGGTATCTTGTGATCGCCGGCCCGCAGGGCGGCATGGCGGTGCTGCCCAGCACCTTCGACACCCGCGAACAGTGCACCAACGCGATTGCCGAATATCAGAAGCAGCCGACGCCGCAGGGTTGGGCCGTGCAGTGCGTGCCGAGCGCCTCGCCCTTCACCGACGAGGGGGATGCGGAAGTGCCATCGGCACAGTAGCGCCAGTTGATCTCCCCCCTTGTGAGCGGCAAGTGGGGAGATCGAAGTTCCAACGCAGCGCCAAGCCTATCCCCTTTGACTTCGGCCGCCCCGGCCATACCTTTGCGGGGGTCATTCCCGCGGAGGTCGCATGCGGTCCAAGTTGAAGCTCCTGCCCTTCATCCTCCTGGCGCTCACAGCCTTTGCGCAGCCAGTCGGCGCCGAAACACCTGAACGGCCGGCGCCGGCCGGCGGCGTGTTGTCGCTTTTGCCGCCGCCGCAGGTCACCGAGCATTCGATCACCCTTGGCGGGCGCAAGCTCGACTACCAGGCCAAGGCCGGCACGCTGTCGCTGCTTTCCGGCAAGGGCGAGGTCACGGCCGAGATCTTCTACGTCGCCTACACGCAGCAGTCGCCTGCCCCGGCCAAAGAGCGGCCGATCACCTTCGTCTTCAACGGCGGGCCGGGCGCGGCCTCCGCCTACCTGCATCTCGGCGCGATTGGCCCGCGCATCGTTGCGACCGCTGCCGACGGCCAATTCCTGCCGCCGCCACAAAGGCTCATCGACAATCCGGACAGTTGGCTCGACATGACCGATCTCGTCTTCGTCGATCCGGTCGGCACCGGCTACAGCCGCGAAGCGCCGGGCCAGGACACGAAAGGGTTCTGGGGCGTCGACCAGGACGCCAGCTCGGTCGGCGCTTTCATACGGCTCTATCTGGCGCAGAACGGCCGCACCGCTTCACCGCTCTTCCTCGCCGGCGAAAGCTATGGCGGCTTTCGCGCCGCGCTGCTCGCCAGGACGCTGCAGGAGGATGTCGGCTTGAGCCCCTCCGGCATCGTGCTGATCTCGCCGGCGCTGGAGTTCATGCTGGTGCGGCCGGACCAATTCGATCAATTGCACTGGGCGCTCGAACTGCCTTCGCTGGCGGCGGTGCGGCTTCGCGCCGACGGCGTCAGCGGCGAGGCGCTGCGCGACAGGCTGGCCGAGGTCGAACGCTATGCGCTTGGCGACTATCTGACGGCTCTCGCCAGCGGGCTGGAGCAAGGCGGCAAGCTCGCCAGCGGGCGCGTGGCGGAAATCACCGGCCTGCCGCTCGATCTCGTCGAGCGCAATTTCGCCCGTGTCCCTACCGGCCTGTTCACCCGCGAGTTCCAGCGCGCCAAGGGCAAGGTGCTCAGCCCTTACGATGCCACGATCAGCACCGCCGATATCTCGCCGGGCAGCGCCCGCATAGAAGGCCCGGATCCGGTGCTTGACCGCAGTGTGCCGGTGCTGACCTCGGCCTTTGTCGCTTACGCCCGTAACGAACTGAATTATCGCACGGATGTCAGCTACCGGCTGCTCAACGGCGAGATCAGTCGCAAATGGGAGTACGGCACCTCGGGGCAAGGCTATGCCGGGGCGATGAACGACCTGCAGCGGGCGCGTTCGCTCAACCCCTCGCTCGGCGTCGTCATAATCAACGGCTATACCGACCTGGTGACGCCCTATCTCGCTTCGCGCTATCTGGTGAACCAGCTTCCCTCACTCGCCGACGCCAAACCGATCCGGCTCGATGTCGTGGAGGGCGGCCACATGATGTACCTCAGGCCCGACGGAAGGCGCGCGCTGAACGAGGCAGCCTCCGAGCTCTACCAGGCGACGCAGTAAGCGCTTCTCGATCGGCCACGAGGGCTCTGCCCCAACGCAAGCGCCGCGCTGGAACAGCGCCGTAGAAGCTTTCGCCCGTATAGCTGGCAGAAGTGGATCCGATGGGGCGGAGCCGCCTCCACGCTGGCAAATCGATACCGCATGGCCGATGTCGTCGTCCTCGAAAGCCGCGAAAGGGTGCTGGCCGGCATCCTGTTCACCGCGGCCGCCTATTTCCTGTTTTCGGCGCAGGACGCCTCGATCAAGCTGTTGGTGGCCGGCATGACGGTGTGGCAGATCATGTTCTTCCGCTCGGTCACCGTCCTTGCCGCCTGCGGCGCGATCGGCGGACGGACGCTGTTCGCCGACACCGCAAACTCGCCCATCGTGCGGCCGATGCTGGTGCGCAGCGCGTTCACGCTCGCGGCCTGGCTCTGCTACTACAACGCGGCACGCTCGCTGCAGCTCGCCGAGCTCACCACCATCTACTACGCCGCGCCGATCATCGTCACCGTGCTTTCAGTGGTGATGCTGGGCGAGACCGTGCCGCTCTTGCGCTGGGCGGCGGTGTTCGTCGGATTCGTTGGCGTCTTCATCGCCTGCGACCCGGCGCGTCTCGGCTTCTCCGTGCCGGTGCTGCTTGTGCTGGCGGCAGCGCTTTTGTGGGGCATCGCCGTGGTGCTCTTGCGCAAGACCGCGATGCAGGAGCGCACGACGATCCAGCTGGTGCTCAACAATTTCTACTTCCTGCTTTTTTCGGCAGTGCCGGCGCTGATCTGGTGGCGCATGCCCGACGCGCCGCAACTCATGCTTCTCATGAGCGTCGGCGCGCTCGGCGGCGTCGCGCAATACATGCTGTTCGAGGGCATGAAACGGGCGCCGGTGTCGATCGTGGCGCCATTCGAATACACCTCGCTGGTCTGGGCGTTTGCGCTGGGCTTCGCCATCTGGGGCGACGTGCCGAGAACCGAAGTTTTCACGGGCGCGGCTTTGATCATCGGCGCCGGCCTGCTGATCGTCGGCAACGAGCATTTCCGCAAACGGGTCGAGGGCTCATGACAGAAGGCTGTCAGCAGGAGCGGCATAGTCTGGTACCATGACGGATACGGTCGACATGCCTGAAAAGCTTGCCAAGGGCACCGCCGACGCCACAGCCGAGCGCATGCTGGGCGTGGTGCTGGTCTCGGCCTCGGCCGTCGCCTTCGCGCTCACCGGCGTGCTGACCAAGTCGATCCATGCCGATCCGCTGACCATCACCTGCTGGCGCGGCTTCTTCGGCTCGATCCTGATTGCTCTCTACGTGCTGTGGCGCCGCCGCCGCTCGGGCGGGCGCGAGAGCCTCAGGCTCGGCTGGCGCGGCTGGCTGCTTGCGGTCGAGGGGGCTGCCGCCAGCATCGCCTTCATCGCGGCGTTCAAATACACCTATGTCGCCAATGTCGCGGTGATCTACGCCACCTCACCCTTCATAGCCGCACTGCTTGCCTTGCTGCTGGTGCGGGAAAAATTCCGGCTGCAGACGATGCTGGCGGCGGCCGTGTCGCTATGCGGCGTCGCCGTCATGGTGGGCGGCGGCTTTGGCAGCGGCCACCTGTTCGGCGACGGGCTGGCGCTTTTGATGACCACCGGCAGCGCGCTCTACATGATCATGGTGCGCGCCTTTCGCGACTCGCCCGTCGTCTGGGCCGGCGCGGTGTCGGCCTTCCTGCTCTTCGTCCTCGGCTGGTTCGTCACCGACCCGGTTGCCGTTTCGACCCGCGATATGGTGCTGCTTGCCACCTTCGGCTGCTCCTTCGCGCTGGCCTCGATCCTGTGGACCGAAGGTTCGCGGCTTATCCCCGCCGCCGAATCCGGCCTGCTCGGCTCGGCCGAAGTGCCGTTCGCCATCCTGTTCGCCTTGCTGTTCCTCGGCGAATTCCCACCGCTGGCCAGCATCGTCGGCGGCGCGATCGTGCTTTGCGCGGTTTTCGCGCACGCCGCACGCGACTGGTCGAGAGCCAAATCGACGCGTTCGTAAATTTTTTTCGCGGTCACGGAACCATCACCCGACTCAGGCATTGTTAGATCGACGGGTCACCCCCCAAGTCCCCCCAAACC
>NZ_LYTP01000032.1:0-231989 GCF_001672435.1 Mesorhizobium sp. AA23 | reverse complement strand
GCCCTGTCCCCGGGCCGGCTCCGCTTTTTTTGCCGCCGCCTGCGGGCCTTTCTCGTAACGGCAGACCGGAGCACTATGGCCGTTTATTTTTGGATGGACGGCGATGCTGGAAATCCCTGACGACCGCTGTGAGCGCGCCAAGCTGTTCAAGGCGATAGACGACGCCTTCAAGGCCGGCGATTTCGATGGGCTTGGCAAGGCGCTCGGCGGCTCCGCGCGATGGTACGACGAGAGGATGCCGTTCGAGCTCGGCCTCGGCCATCCGTTGGAATATGCGATCTATTGGAGCCCGACCGGCTTCATCGCCACGTTGCTTGATGCAGGTTCGAATCCGAATTACGAGGATCCCGCCGGCTTCCCGTCGATCATCGCCGCGCTATCCACCGAGCGGTCGGACAGGCTGCAGCTTATCCAGATCCTGCTCGAGCAGGGCGCCGACCCGAACATGCGCGGGGTCAACGACTGGACCCCTCTGCATTACGCGGTGGCGAAACGCGACGCCGAGGCAATCCGCCTGCTGCTGGCGTCGGGCGCGGATCCATCGCTCAGGACGCGCATCGATGACTATGAAACCGCCCTGGAAGGTGCAGACCACGCCGGTTTCGAAGCGGGGGCGTCGCTACTGCGTGAGGCGATGTCCCGACGCAGTTGATAAGGTCGCCGGCGAAGCGGCGGACTGAACCGCTCTCAGAGTTCCTTCAATCCGGTCTTGAAGCGCCTGCCGTTGGCGACATAGTGCGCGGCCGAGACCCGCAGCCTCTCGATTGCCGCGTCATCCAGCACCCTTATCACCTTGGCGGGCGAGCCGACGATCAGCGAATTGTCCGGGAAAACCTTGTTTTCGGTCACCAAGGCGCCGGCGCCGACCAGCGAATTCTTGCCGATCCTCGCGCCGTTGAGAACGATGGCGCCCATGCCGATCAGGCTGTTGTCGCCGACCGTGCAGCCATGCAGCAGCGCGCGATGACCGATCGTGCAGCCCTGCCCGATGCTGAGCGGATAGCCCGGATCGGTGTGCATGACCGTATGTTCCTGCACATTGGTGTCGGCGCCGATGGTGATCGTTTCACCGTCGCCGCGGATGACGACGCCGAACCAGAAGCCGGCATTGCGGCCTATCGCGATATCGCCGATCAGCGTGGCGTCGGGGGCCACCCAATTGGTTTCGGCGTCTTCGAACCGGGGCGCCTTCCCGTCGATCGCATAGATCGGCATCTTTTCTCCGATTCGTTTCAAGCCGAGAATTCGGCGGAGCTTAGGAGACCCGTTGCCCAGGAAGCAATGGTGATCAGCACGATGCCGAGCGCCAGTGCCCACGCAATCGCCGTGCAGCCGCAGGAAAGCAGCGACAGCGTGCCGATGCGCCCCTCCCGCCGCGCAGCCAGAGCATCATTGGTGAGCATGAACGGGCCGGCGCAGGCGGTCACCGCGAGCGAGCGCACAATATGGGCAGGCGTGACATAGGGTTCGGCGAAGGCCAGCCGGTGGCCGCAGACGATTTCCATCGCCGAGCCGGCGAGGCCGCAAGCCGTAAGGCCGACCGCAAAAGCGTAGAGAGGGAGCAGCATGAAATCCATCTTTACCAACCGTTTACCATGAGACCGCACAGTCGTGCCGACGCGCTGCAAGAGCCATGCCGCGCCAGTTGTGCCACCTGAGGACAGGTGAGCGGATCGGGGAATTGCGATGAGAGAGGCAGCCGCCGCGGAGGAATTCGAGGTTGTCGACTCGACCTTGATGAAGCGGGTCTTCTATGTCTTCGCGGCGCTCGCCCTGCTTTCGGTGGCTATCAGTCTCGGCGGCAAATGGCTCGGCCGGTCGATCGCCATGGCCGGCTATACCGACGACACGACCGTGCGCCAGGTCGTCATGAGCAACAATGTGATCAGTGTGCCGGCCAACTTCATCCGCTTCGACCAGGCCAGGCGCGACGGAAACGCCTCGCGCCTCGACCTTTATCTGCGCTATCCTGAAATGGACGGCTACAGCACCGCCGCGCGCGGCGACTTCAACCACACCACGACCAGGAAGATCATCTTCCTGTCATTCGAGCCGCGGATGATGTCGCGCGACATGAGCGGCCGTTTCGCCCCAATCTACAGCGCCCTGATCGTCACGCCGGGCACGCCCGGCCCGGGCGGTACAAAGCTCTACGGCTTCACCGAGAAATCGGGCTATCTCAACGAGGTCCTGGCGGTCGCCGAGCGCCCCGGCAAAGACCCGTTCGTCGCCCGCTGCCTGAGCGGCCCAACTGCCGAGGAATCGCTCGCCCCCTGCGAGCGCGACATCCAGGTCGGCGACGATCTCAGCCTCACCTACCGTTTCCCCCGTGAGCTCCTCGGAAATTGGCAAGCGCTCGATGCCGCGATCGCCACCAAGGTGGCCGGTATCCTGAAGACGGGACGCTGAAGCGCTGCGCCGGAGCCATGGGCGCGCCACCCGCTCTTCCTCTCCAGCGGCCAGCCTGGCTCAATGTATCGGCACGACCGGCTCGGCGATGCGGTCTGGCATCGGGCCGGCAAGGCGCGCTATTGGTCGAACATGATGCCACCCTATCTCACGTTCGACCCCGTCAGCCGCCGCCTGCGCCTCGACCCGCATGAACCGGCCTTTGTGCAGAACCCGTATGAGGGCTACGCCTTCTTGCACGGCGCTTCGAACGCCTTCTTCTGGGAGAATTACGGTTTTTGGTGTTTCGGCGGCTTCGACGACGTCAACCGCCTGCTTCGCGATCGTCGCTTCGGCCGCCAGAACCCGGCCGGCATTCCCGACAGCCGCGGGGTTGGCGACGACCGTTCGCACCTGACCGCCTTCGACGCCATCGAAGCCAATTCGATGCTTGAGCTCGAGCCGCCGGTGCACACGAGGTTGCGGACACTGGTCAATCGGGCCTTCGTCTCGCGCCAGGTCGAGCGGCTGCGGCCGCGCATCGAGGCTCTGGCCAATGAGCTGATCGACCGCTTCGAGCCGGGCTCCGTCGATCTTCTGCCCGCTTACGCCTCGCCCTTGCCGATCACCATCATCGCCGAGATGCTCGGCGTTCCGGTCGAGATGGGGCCGCAACTGCTCGACTGGTCGCATCAGATGGTCGCCATGTACATGCACGGCCGCACGCGCGAGACCGAGGAGACGGCCAACCGCGCCGCGCACGATTTCGCGGCTTTCCTGCGCGGCTATGTCGCCGAGCGGCGCAAGAGACCCGACGACGATCTGCTTTCGCTGCTGATCGAGGCCCAGGACAACGGCCAGAAGCTCTCGGAGGAGGAGCTGGTTTCCTCAGCTATCCTTCTGCTCAACGCAGGGCACGAAGCGACTGTGCACCAGACCGGAAATGCCGTGAGAACGATCCTCGCGCAGGGCGGCGATGGGCGCCGCTTCTTTGCAACACCGGAGGCCAATGCCGCCACGGTCGAGGAATGCCTGCGCTACGATGCGCCGCTGCACATGTTCCTGCGCTATGCCTATGAAGAGATGGAAGCTGCTCCGGGCATTTTGCTCAAGCCCGGAGAGACGGTGGCGCTGCTGCTCGGCATGGCCAATCACGACCCGCTGGCTTTCGCCGGACCGGCCACATTCAACCCGGCGCGGACGGACCAGAAGAACGTGTCGTTCGGCGCCGGCATCCACTTCTGCATCGGCGCGCCGCTGGCCAGGCTGGAGTTGCAGGTGTCGCTGAAGACGCTGTTCGACCGGCTGCCGGATCTAGGCCTGACGGAAGAGCCGCGCTTCCGCGACACCTATCATTTTCATGGATTGGAAGCGCTCTCGGTGCGCTTCTGAGCCGCAAAAATCCGAAGGCCTGGAAAATGAGATTCGCCTTTCTGCAGGAACCTCCCTTCTGCTTCACCGATGCATCCGGGAAAGTCGGCGGCTGCGACGCTATGCTGGCCGAGAAGATCTTCGCGATGTCCGAAACGATGGCTTTCACGCCCGTCGAGACTGAATTCGCCGAGTTGCTGCCGGGACTGGCCGACGGTCGCTGGGACATGACCACCGGTCTGTTCATCTCAGAAGAGCGCAGCAAGCTGGTGGACTTCAGTCGCCCGATCTGGTCGCTGCCGGACGGCTTGATGGTCGCCAAGGGCAACCCGCTCGACCTTGAGGGCTATCGCTCTCTTGCAGGCCACCCTTCCGCGGGGCTTGGCGTGATATCGAATCAGATCCAGCATCGGACGGCACTTGAGAATGGCGTGCCGCCGGAGCGGATCAGTGTGTTCGCCACGCAGGCCGAGGCAGCGGAGGCGGTGGCTACCGGCATGGTGCAGGCCTATGCCAGCGTTGCCATGGCGCATCGCGGCTACATCGCGCGGCGACCGGCTGCGCTGGCCGATGTCATTGACGTTCCCGCGTCCGAACGGTTGCCCGCCGCCGGCGCGTTTGCGGTCGCCAAAGGCAACGACGCGTTGAGGCGGCGTGTCGATGACGGTCTGGGCGACCTGCTTGGAAGCCGCTGGCACCGCGACCTGATGGCCGGATTCGGTTTCTCCGATGCGGATGTCGACCGGCTGCTCTAACCGCCGGCAAGCGCGCTTCACAGCTTGATCACATATTCCTTACGCGTCGTCTCGAGCACTTCCCAGGTGCCATTGAAACCCGGCCGCAGCACAAAACTGTCGCCGGCCTTGACCGTGCGCGCGTCGCCGCCGTCTTCGGCGATCACCGAGACGCCGGACAGGATGTGGCAGAACTCCCATTCGTCATAGACGATGCGCCACTTGCCCGGCGTCGCTTCCCAGATGCCGGCATAAAGGCTGCCGTCCCGCTCCTCGACATTCCAGGTGCGGAATTTCGGATCGCCGGAGATCAAGCGTTCCGGGGTCGGCGCGCCGGCCTCCGGCTCGACAGTTTCGGGATCAAGCGCGAGAAAGGCGGACATCGCGCTCAGACCTTGCTCAGCGCCTGTTCGAGGTCGGCGACGATGTCGTTGACGTCCTCGATGCCGATCGACAGGCGGACCGTGTCCGGGCCGGCACCGGCCTTTACCTTCTGCTCGTCGGACAGTTGCCGGTGCGTGGTCGAGGCCGGGTGAATGACCAGCGACTTGGTGTCGCCAACATTGGCGAGGTGCGAGAACAGTTCCAGCGCCTCGACGAACTTGACGCCGGCCTCGTAGCCGGCCTTGAGGCCAAAGGTGAAAACGGCGCCGGCACCCTGCGGCGAGTATTTCTTCTGCAGCGCATTGTTCTTGTCGCTCGGCAGTCCGGGATAGTTCACCCAGGCGACTTTCGGATGGTTGGAAAGCCAGGCGGCGACGCTCGCTGCGTTGTCGCAATGACGCTGCATCCTGAGCGGCAAGGTTTCCAGGCCGGTCAGGATCAGGAAGGCGTTGAAGGGCGAGATCGCCGGGCCGAGGTCGCGCAGGCCGAGCACGCGCGCGGCAATGGCAAAGGCGAAGTTGCCGAAAGTCTCGTGCAGGACGAGGCCGCCATATTCAGGGCGAGGCTCCGAGAGCATCGGGTATTTGCCCGACTTCGACCAATCGAAGGTGCCGCCGTCGACGATGGCGCCGCCGATCGAATTGCCGTGGCCGCCGATGAACTTGGTGAGCGAATGCACCACGATATCGGCGCCATGCTCGATCGGCCGCACGAGATAGGGCGAGGCCAGCGTGTTGTCGACGATCAGCGGCAGGCCGTGCCTGCGAGCGATGTCGCCGATCTTCTCGATGTCGACGAAGATGCCGCCCGGATTGGCGAGACTTTCGATGAAGATCGCCCTGGTGTTGTCGTCGATTTGGCTCTCAAAGGTCGATGGATCGTTGGTATCGGCCCAGCGGACCTCCCAGCCATAATTCTTGAAGGCGTGGCCGAATTGGTTGATGGAGCCGCCATAAAGCTTTGTGGCAGATACGAAATTGTCACCCGGCCGCATCAGATTGTGGAAGACGATGACCTGGGCGGCGTGGCCGGAGGCGACGGCCAGCGCGGCAGTGCCACCTTCGAGCGCGGCGAGACGCTCCTCGAGAACCGCCTGCGTGGGGTTCATGATGCGGGTATAGATGTTGCCGAAGGCCTTCAGCCCGAACAGCGAGGCGGCGTGGTCGGCGTCATCGAAGACATAGGAGGTGGTCTGATAGATCGGCGTGGCGCGCGCGCCGGTCGCCGGGTCCGGCTTGGCGCCGGCATGGACGGCGAGCGTGTTGAAACCGGGCGTACGGGTCATCGAAGCCTCCCTCTCAAACTTGCGAAAATCGCCGGGCATTCTTGGCCAAGCGCGGTCGTGAATGCAAAGAACAAAATACCTTTCGGCGTGCGATCTGCGGCGAACGCCCGGGAAAATCCATTTCTTCCCGGAATAATTTTGCGCGCCTGGTTGTCCGTCTATTTCTGGCGCACGCCAAAACTCTGGAAACCCTTGCGCATCAATGGCTTCTTCGACGATAGCACGCCGGAGTTGACGCCGGTCCAGCCGATCTCGCCCGACAGCTTGCCATATTCGATCTTGGGACAGCGGTTCATGACCACCTTGATGCCGGCTGCCTCGGCGCGCGCGGCGGCCTCGTCATGGCGAACACCTAGCTGCATCCAAACGACCTTCGGCAGCGGATCGAGCTTCAGTACCTGCTCGACGATGCCAGGGACAGCGGCCGAGCCGCGAAAAATGTCGATCATATCGACCGGATGCGGCAGGTCGGCCAGGCTGGCATAGACCGTCTGTCCAAGGATCTGCTTGCCGGCATGACCGGGATTGATCGGCAACACCGAAAAACCCTTGGCCAGCAAATATTTCAGCACGAAATAGCTCGGCCGCACGTCGTTGGGCGAGGCGCCGACCATGGCAATGGTCTTCACCGAGTTCAGAATGCCGGCAATGTAGCTGTTGTCGTAGGCGTCGTGATTCATGGCTCGTCCTCATACAGCGCATCGGCGAGAAAGGCAGCCGGATCGCTGCAGAAGTCACGCATCATGCGAAAATGATCGGTGTCCTGAAAATCAATCAGATCGAGGCCGAAGCGGCTGATGCGGAAGAGCCGCGCGTTCGGGCAGGCCATCAGCAACGGCGAGTGCGTCGCCATGATCACCTGCGCGGTGCCGGACCGCTCCATGCGCTGAAGCAGCTTCAGCAACTCGATCTGGCGCGTCGGCGAGAGCGCGCTTTCGGGCTCGTCGAGGATGTAGATGCCCTGTCGTCGGCAGCGTTCCTCGAAGAAGCGGATGAACCCTTCGCCATGCGACCATGACAGGAAGTCCGGCGGCGCTCCGCCAGACTCCAGCGCCGCCTGGTCAAGATAACGAGCCACGGAGTAAAAGGACTCCGCCCGGAAGAACCAGCCCGCGGTGACCTTCGGCAGCCAATGGCAGCGCAGCGCAGCGGCAAGTGCCCCGCCACTCTTGTCGATGGCGCCTGAGTGGTCGACGGGCATATAGCCTTTGCCGCCGCCGGCCTCGTCATAGCCGGCCAGCGCGCCGATGGCTTCGAGCAGCGTCGATTTGCCGGTGCCGTTCTCGCCAACGATGATGGTGATGGCCGACGTGAATTCGAACTCGAATTCGCGATCCCGGAAGATCGGCAGGCTCCATGGATATCCATCCCAATCCGTGACGCGCGAAGGCTCAAGCAGAATGCGCTTGAGATAGGGCGCTTTCAGCCGCGTCAGTTGCTTGCGGGCAGCCACGTCGGACCTTCAATCATGAAAAAGCGCGCTGCATTCTCGGGTCAATTATTCGTCGGCCCATTCCGGCTTGCGCTTGCCAATGAAAGCGCCGATGCCCTCCTCGGCGTCGCGCGCCAGCATGTTTTCCACCATCACGCGGCCGGTATAGGCGTAGGCGTCAGCCAGCCCCATTTCGGCCTGGGCGTAGAACGCCTCCTTGCCGGTCTTGACCACCAAAGACGATTTTGAAGCAATCGTTTGCGCGTATTTGTTGACAACCTGATTCAGATATTCGCGCGGCACGATCCGGTTGATGAGACCGAACTCCTTGGCCGTCGCCGCATCGATCGTCTCGCCGGTGAGAAGCATTTCCATCGCCTGCTTGCGCGAGACGTTGCGCGACAGCGCAACCATCGGCGTCGAGCAGAACAGGCCGATATTGACGCCGGGCGTGCAGAAGGTCGCTTCGTGCGAGGCGATGGCGAGGTCGCAGCTCGCGACAAGCTGCAATCCGGCCGCCGTAGCCAGACTGTCGACCTCGGCGATCACCGGCCTCGGATGGCGCACGATGGTCTGCATCAGCTTTGCGCAGGCGACAAAGGTCATTTCGAAGAAGGCGCGGCCGCGATCCGGTTCGGCGCGGTGCGCCGTCATTTCCTTGAGGTCGTGGCCGGCGCAAAACACTTTGCCTGACGCTGCCAGGATGATGACGCGTACGGATTTGTCGTCCTTCACGCGGTCGAACTCGGCCTGCAGCGCCGCCATCGTCGCCAGCGACAGCGCGTTGGCCGGCGGGCTTGCAAGAGTGAGGCGCAGCACGCCCTTGTCTTGGCTGACAAGAACCGGGCCGTCGGCGACGGCGGGCTTGATAGCAACGACTTCGGCCATTTTTGAACCTCTCGATCAGCGGTCCCGGGTTATGGAGCAACAGAACTAACATGCTGCCGATTGAAGAACAGCCGCGAGACGTGTTTTCTCCGTGGCACCGTTTGGTCCAGGCGCGCCGCCTGGAACTTCCCGTATATAGGACTCGCGCATGCCCGCTCAAAGCAATCTCAAGCCGGTGCTGACCTCGGCCGAAGTCAACGCGCTGATGGCAAACGTCTATCCGCAGCTCAACGACCAGTTCTCCTTCTATGAGGCGCTGGAAGTGTTTCCGGGCGGCTGCACGGTGCGGCTCAATGCCGACCAGCGCCATCTGCGCCCCGGCGGCACCGTCTCGGGTCCCGCGCTGTTCACGCTTGCCGACATTGGCGGCTATGTGTGCGTGCTCAGCCATGCCGGGCCGGATGCGCTTTCGGTGACGACCAATCTCAACATCAACTTCATGCGCAAGGCAGAGGCCGGACCGATCGACGGCCATTGCCGTATCCTCAAGCTCGGAAAGAGCCTGATGGTCTTCGACATCGACATCGTCGCCGGGGCCGACCGGCACACGGTGGCCCACGCCACCGGGACCTATTCGATCCCGCCGAAGCGAATGGATGAGGTAAAATAATACCGTTTCGCCAATTGGTTGTTTTTGCTTTATTTTCAGCGCCAGTAGAGTTTCCGCTTGGCTTGACGCATCCGGCGCCCTCGCCTATAAGCCGTCACGAAACAGCGGCCGCAAGGGCCGCCGTTTTGTTATTGCCGGACGGCTTGGCCTCTCCGTCAATTCAAGCAACAAAAAACGCCTGTTCCTGCCGTTTGCGGATAGGACGGTCAACCTGAGAGCAAAACCATGGCTACCTTTTCGCAGAAGCCTGCGGATGTGGTGAAGAAGTGGGTGTTGATCGACGCCGAGGGTCTCGTCGTCGGCCGCCTTGCCACTGTCATCGCCAACCATCTGCGCGGCAAGCACAAGCCCACTTTCACCCCGCATGTCGATGATGGCGACAATGTCATCGTCATCAATGCCGACAAGGTGGTGTTCACCGGCAAGAAGTACACCGACAAGGTCTATTACTGGCACACCGGCCATCCCGGCGGCATCAAGGAGCGCACCGCGCGCCAGCTGCTCGAGGGCCGCTTCCCCGAGCGCGTCGTCGAGAAGGCTGTCGAACGCATGATCCCGCGCGGCCCGCTTGGCCGCCGCCAGATGAAGAATCTCCGCGTCTATGCAGGCACTGAGCATCCGCACGCTGCCCAGCAGCCCGTCACGCTCGACGTGGCCAAGCTGAACTCCAAGAACAAGAGGGCCTCGTAATGGCTGAGCTTTCCTCGCTCGCAGAACTCGGGACTGTCACGACCGCCGCGCAGCCGGCCGCGCCTGTCCATGTCCAGAAGCTCGACAAATCGGGCCGCGCCTATGCCACCGGCAAGCGCAAGAACGCCATCGCGCGCGTCTGGGTGAAGCCGGGCTCCGGCAAGATCATCGTCAACGACAAGGAATTCGCGACCTATTTCGCGCGGCCCGTGCTGCAGATGATCCTCAACCAGCCGATCGTCGCCGCCAACCGCGCCGGCCAGTACGACATCGTCGCCACCGTCATCGGCGGCGGTCTCTCCGGCCAGGCGGGCGCCGTGCGTCACGGCATCTCCAAGGCGCTGACCTATTACGAGCCGGGCCTGCGTTCGGTGCTCAAGAAGGGCGGCTTCCTCACCCGCGACAGCCGCGTGGTCGAGCGCAAGAAGTACGGCAAGGCCAAGGCCCGCCGCAGCTTCCAGTTCTCGAAGCGCTAAGCGCTGCGAAGTCCAAGCATTTCGAAAAGGCCGCCTCCGGGCGGCTTTTTTGTTTCCGTCACCAGTGCCCGGCCGGCGTCTTTATGTAGTCGATGAACGCGCGCAGCGGTGCCGGCACCAAGCGCCGGCCAGGGTAATAAAGAAACGGCCCCGAGAAGCTTTGCCACCAGGGCTGGAGCACAGGTTCCAGAACGCCGCTGTCGAAATACGGGCGCACCCAGTCCTCGAAGAGCCAAAGGATGCCGACGCCGGCGATCGCCGCATCGACAGCGAGATCGACGCCACCACCGATGCTGACGACCAATGGCCCCGTGGGATCGACCCGCACCACCTCGCCGTCCCGCTCGAACTCCCAGGGCGTCATGACCCCGCTCGGAAAGCGGCCGCGCACGCAGGCATGGCCAAGCAGGTCGCGCGGGTGCTGCGGTCGACCGTGCCGGTCAAGGTAGGACGGCGCGGCGGAGGTCGTGAAGCGCTGCGCGCGCGGTCCGATCGGCACCGCGATCATGTCCTGCTCCAGCCGCTCGTCATAGCGGATTCCGGCGTCGCAGCCGGCCACCAGCACATCGACAAAGTTCTCCTCGGCGATCACCTCCAGGCGAATGGCGGGATAGGCCGCGAGAAATCCCGGAACGATTTTGGGCAGCACCAGCCGCGAGGCGCTTATCGGCACGTTGAGACGCAAGGTTCCGGCGGGCCGGTCGCGAAAGCCGTTCACCACATCGAGCGCAGCTTCTACCTCGCCCAATGCGGGCCCTAGCCGCGCCAGCAGGCTGGCACCAGCCTCGGTCAAAGCAACGCTGCGCGTGGTGCGGTTGAAGAGCCTAACACCGAGTTGGGTTTCCAGACGGCGGATGGCTTCGCTGAGCGCTGACGCGCTGCCGGCCGTGGCGCGAGCTGCTTCGCGAAAGCCGCCGGCGCGCGCCACGTCCATGAATGCCTGGAGATCGTTGAGTTCGGCCGCCATTGTCCCAAATTTCGTACAAGCTGTGCCGAATATAGCTGGTTATCGGGACAGCGGCTATGCCTTATCTCCCTCGCCGGCAACGAAGGAGAAGCACGATGTCCAGCGTAAACAAACCCGGCACCTATAAACTCGGCGACCGCTCGGTCCGCCGCCTCGGCTACGGCGCCATGCAGCTCGCAGGCAAAGGAGTGTTCGGTCCGCCAAAGAACCATGACGCGGCCATCGCCGTGCTGCGCGAAGCGATAGCGCAAGGCGTGAACCATATCGACACCAGCGATTATTATGGTCCTCACGTCACCAACAAGCTGATCCGCGAGGCGCTATCGCCCTACCCCGACGACCTCACCATCGTCACAAAGATCGGCGCCCGTCGTGGCGAAGACGCCTCCTGGCTGCCGGCCTTCACAGCCGATGAACTCGAACAGGCCGTACACGACAATCTTCGCAATCTTGGCCTCGAGGTGATGGACGTCGTCAATCTGCGCATCATGTTCGGGATGCATGGTCCAGCGGAGGGCTCCATCGAGGCGCAGGTCACCAAGCTCGCCGAGCTTCAGCGCAAGGGCCTGGTGCGCAATATCGGCTTGAGCAACGTCACCCGAGCGCAAATCCAGGAAGGCCGCAAGATTTGCGACATCGTCTGTGTGCAGAACCAGTACAATCTGGCGCATCGCGACGACGACGCGCTGATCGATGAACTGGCGCGCCACCGCATCGCCTATGTGCCGTTCTTTCCGCTTGGCGGCTTCAGCCCGTTGCAATCGTCGACGCTGTCCGGCGTGGCCGAGCGGCTCGGCGCGACGCCGATGCAGGTTGCGCTGGCGTGGTTGTTGCAGCGTTCCCCCAACGTCCTTTTGATCCCGGGCACGTCGTCGGTCGGGCATCTGCGCGAGAACCTTGCGGCAGCGGAGCTGGAGCTGTCGGCGGATGTGCTGCGCGAGTTGAATGGGGTGGCGAAAGCGGCGTAGGTTGGCGCAGCACCCCGCCCGCGCCTGCGGCGCGACCTCCCCATCAAGGGGAGGTAAGGCGCCCCGCTTTACGCTCAAACACTGGTTTAGCATTTCATGGATGTCGCAGGCATGCGGCGACGGCAGGTTGGCACGACGCTCTACCTCCCTCGATGGGGAGGTCGGCGCGAAGCGCCGGGCGGGGTGAAGCGCCGACGTCAGCTTAATTAATACTGGCCGTATGCGCCGACTCGGCTTGCTTGATGTCCGTCGTGTACGGTACGCGATAGCCATTGGCAGCCAGCCATTCGATCGCCGCTTTTGGCTCGTCGGTCTGGATGATGGTGGCGCCGCGATCGACCCAGAAACCCCAAGCCTCGCGCGGCAGGCTGGCAGCGACCGCCAGCTCGTCGCCACGGCCGCCGGCAAGGAAGCCGCCCGGCTTGTTGACTATGGCATAAGTATCGGCCCAGAGGTGCCAGTCGCCGCGGACGGCTGTAGCCCGCATGCGCGTGCTGAACAGCGGGCCGCCGTTTGCGGTCAACGTCTCGGCGCCGTTGCGCCAGTTGATCAGCTCGATAGCGCGTGGCGCGAACGCCTTGTCGACCTCGACGGCAAAGGCGGCATCGTGCACGGCGCCATCGGCAAGGATCGGCATAAACTGGAAGCCACTGCCCGCCTGGGCGAGCGCGGCCTTCGCGGCTTCAATGCGCGCCTGGTTCCACAGGTTCTCCTTGACGATCACCTGATCGGCCATGCCGAGATCGCGGGCGACCGCGATCATGCCTGGCAGGTCCGTCACCTCCAGCTTGTTGTCGAGATTGATCAGGATCCTGTCCCTGGTCGTCAGCAGCATCTCGCGCAGCGTCAACACCGGCTCGCTGGTGACGGCGCCGGTGCCCTCGATCACCAGCCGGCACTTCTTCAGCTCCGCCAGCGTATATTCCACCACCTCGCCCTTGCAGTTCGTGGTGCGGTCGAGCCAGCTGTCATGCATGATGACGAACGCGCCGTCCTTCGAGCGCCTCACATCGACCTCGACGATCTCGGCGCCGATCGCGATCGAGTCCTCGACCGCGGCAAGCGAATTCTCGGCATAAAGCGTCTTGCCGGCCTGCATGCTGCCGGCCCGATGCGCCGCGATCATCACATGATCGCGCCACTGGTTGGCGTGTTCGAAGCGGTCGAGGATTTGGGCGGCGCGCGTCTCACCGGCTAAGGTTTGACTCGAGGCAGTCGCAAGCGCGGCGGACAGAAGAAGGCTCAGCCAGAGTGTTCGCATCGGGGAATCGCTCCGTTCCGGGTCGGGACCCGGTTAGGCGATGCCCATGACAGGGAGGTGAACGAAGCCGGCTAGCTGTTTGCTCAAATTTGTTTGGCGAGGCGTCATGCGAGACAAATCCTGTGTTGCCGTGGCACTCCTCGAGCGCCGCTCGATATCGGCAAGCTGTGACTGGCAAGTTGCGTGCCGGTTCTGTAGTTGTGGCTCCCCGATGACAACCGAGGACCCGTAATGGCGAACCAAGAGATCGACCACGCCTTCACCGCCCGTTCCAAAACGGGGGCGTCGCTCGAGCCGACCTATGCCGGCGCGCTGTCGTTCATGCGGCGCAAATATACGAAGGATGCGAAGGGCGCGGACGCCGTCGTGTGGGGCATTCCCTTCGACGCCGCGGTCACCAATCGTCCCGGCGCGCGCTTCGGGCCGCAGGCGATTCGCCGCGCCTCGGCGATCCTCGACAACGATCCGCAATATCCGTTCTCGCGCGACCTGTTCGAACAGCTCGCCGTGGTCGACTACGGCGATTGCCTGCTCGACAGCGGCAACCACCAGAAGACGCCCGGTACGATCGAGCGCGAGGCGGCCAAGATCCTGAGCTCAGGCGCATTTCTTTTGACGCTCGGCGGCGATCATTTCGTCACTTGGCCGCTGCTGAAGGCGCATGCAGCGATCCATGGGCCGCTGGCCCTGGTGCAGTTCGACGCGCATCAGGACACCTGGCCGGACGACGGCAGGCGCATCGATCACGGCTCCTTCGTCGCCCGCGCGGTCAAAGAAGGCGTCATCGATCCAGACCGCTCGATCCAGATCGGCATCCGCACCCATGCGCCGGACACGTTCGGCATCAAGATCATTTACGGCCATGAAGTCGAGGAGATGCGCGCCTCCGACATCGCCTACGCGATCGTGGAGCGCACAGGCGGCAGGAAGACCTATCTTACCTTCGACATCGATTGCCTCGACCCGGCGTTCGCGCCGGGCACCGGCACGCCTGTGGCCGGCGGCCCGTCTTCGGCCAAGATGCTTTCGACGCTGCGCCAACTCGGCCAGATCGATATCGTCGGCGCCGACGTCGTCGAGGTTGCGCCGGCCTATGATCATGCCGATATTACGGCGATCGCCGGATCGATCATCGCCATGCACTATCTCGGCCTGGTGGCCGAAAGGAAGGCGCGGCTCGACGACCTGAACAACGGCACTCATGCCGTGCTACATAACGCGCAAGGCATATAGCTCTGAAATTGCAGGGATTTTGGCAACCGATGAAACCGAAAATCTTCATTGACGGCGAACATGGCACGACAGGCCTGCAGATCAGGGCGCTGCTGGCCGACCGCGGCGACCTGGAGATCATCTCCATTCCCGCCGATCGCCGCAAGGAAGCCGCGGCCAGGGCCGAATTCCTCAACGCCGCCGATGTCGCGATCCTCTGTCTGCCGGATGCCGCGGCCAAGGAAAGCGTATCGCTGATCGAGAACGATACGACCAAGGTCATCGACGCTTCGACCGCGCATCGTGTGGCCGAAGGCTGGGAATATGGCTTTGCCGAGATGGACAAGGATCAGGCCAACAAGATCGCCAGCGCAAAACGCATCGCCAATCCCGGCTGCTGGCCGCAGGGCCCTATCGCGACGCTGCGTCCGCTGGTCTCGGCCGGCCTGCTGCCTGCCGATTTCCCCGTCACCGTCAACGGCATCTCCGGCTATTCCGGCGGCGGCCGGCCGATGATCGAGGACTATGTCGGCAAGGGCGAGGACGCGCCTGAATTCCTGCCCTATGGGCTCACGTTGCAGCACAAGCATGTGCCGGAGCTCAGGACCTACGCGAAGCTGTCGCACGATCCGATCATGCAGCCCGCCGTCGGCAATTTCGCGCAAGGCATGATCACGGTGGTGCCGTTGCAGCTCGGCGGCCTCAACCGTGTGCCGAGCGGCGCGGAGCTTCATGCGGCGATCGCCGATCACTATGCGTCGGTCGGCGGCGGCGTGGTCGAGGTTGCGCCCTATACGCATATGGAGCGCATGCCGGAGATCGATCCGGAGGCCTATAACGGCACCAACCGGATGAAGATCTATGTGTTCGCCAATGACGAGCGGGCGCAGGCGCTGCTTTTGGCCGTCTACGACAATCTCGGCAAGGGTGCTTCCGGCGCTGCCGTGCAGAATCTGGACCTGATGCTCGGCATCAAGCACTGAGCGACGATGCGCAAGGCGCGCCTCAGCCTCTGACGGCGATCTCGGTCGACAGCGGATAGGCACCCTTGGTGCCGCGCCAGTGCGCGGCGGCGAAGCCGAGCACGATCAGCGCGACGCCTTGATGGGTCAGCGCCATATGCAGCGGCACCTGCATCAAAAGCGTGCCGATGCCGATCGAGGCCTGCGCCAGCACCAGCAGGAACAGCAGCGTGGCGCGGCGGGCATGCGTGGTGCCGGGCTGACGCCGCCAGGTGGCGATCATGTGCCAGAGCGCCACCGCAAAGAGCGTGTAAGCGCCGAGCCGGTGCACGAACTGCACCGTCTTCGGGTTCTCGAAGAAATTCAGCCAGGCAGGTTTCAAGAGCAGGAGATCGGCCGGGATCACCTTGCCGTCCATCAGCGGCCAGGTGTTGTAGGAGAGACCGGCGTGGAGGCCGGCAACCAGGCCGCCGAGATAGATCTGGATCAGTGCCAAGAGCACGATCGCGCCGGCAAGCCGCTGGGTCGAGCGGTCGGCGGCGCGCTCGGAGTGCGGCGCCAATCCTCGCGCGACAACCATGGTGGCGGTGAAGATTAGCGCCGCGAGCGTCAGATGCGTCGCCAGCCGGTACTGGCTGACCGAGACACGGTCGACTAGACCCGAGGCCACCATCCACCAGCCGATGGCCCCCTGCAGGCCGCCGAGCAGAAGTATACCTAGAAGCTTCGGCCCGAGGCCGCGTTCGATGCGGCGCGTCGCCCAGAAGAACAGCAGCGGCAATGCGAAGACCGCGCCGGCGCTGCGGGCGAGGATGCGGTGCACCCATTCCCACCAGAAGAGCGACTTGAAAGCTTCTAAGCTCATGCCCTTGTTGAGCTCTGTATATTGGGGGATCTGCTGGTAGCGCTGGAACTCTTCCTGCCATTCGGCATCGTTGAGCGGCGGGATCACGCCGTGGATCGGCTGCCATTCGGTGATCGACAGGCCGGAACCGGTGAGCCTTGTGGCGCCGCCGACCAGCACCAGCGCGGCCAGCACGACCAGCACGAAATAGAGCCAGCCGCGCACCAGCGCGCGGTTGTGCAGATCGCGGTCGCGGGCGGCGTATGGGGCCGTGGTGGTTATGGCGGCCATGGGAGTTTCCCGGCAGTTGAAATCGCGGGATTGGTGGACCATGGCCGCCCGGCTGGCAAGACCGGACAGCGCGGCACGCCGTCGCGCCGGCCCGCGGCGGTTGCGCCCGCTCCCCAATCGGCCTAAGCGAGGCGGGTCAACGGGACCGCGACATGCCCATTCGCCTGAAAAAGCTGATCGGAACCATCCTGCTGGTGGCGCTGGTCGTCATCTACGCGCTGATCGCCTCGGCCATCGCGGTCACAAGGCTCGCCGAATACGGCTCCTTGGCGCATTTCCTGTTCTTCCTGCTCAGCGGCTTGCTCTGGGTGCTGCCGGCGATGGGCATCATCAAATGGCTGATCCTGGAGCCGCCTCAGAAGGGCTGAGCGCGGCCGCGCCAACGCTAACGTGATTCATACGTGATTGCGCATGGGACTAGCTTGCCTGGCTTGACCGCATGGCAGGGAGGGCTTGCGTCATGCCAAAAGCCGCGTTCGCAGGATTGATCCTGATCATCGCCTGCATGGCGGCCTCGATGGCAGCCGCCGAAACCATCAACGTGTCGGACGATCATGGCGGCAGCGTCGCCGCGTACAGCCAGCGCTGGAAGGGGCTCGCCGCGCGCGGCGTCAATGTCCGCATCGTCGGCAAATGCCAGTCGGCCTGCACGGTGCTGCTCGGCTACATTCCCCGCAGCCGCATCTGCGTGATGCCTGCGGCAAGCTTCGGCTTCCATCTGGCGCACCGCACCGACATGACCGCCGTCTTGTGGAATGCCTATGCTGCCGACATCCGAGGCTGGATCAACGCGCATGGCGGGCTTGCGTCACAGCTCAAATGGATGAGCGCGCCGGACACCTACCGCTATTTCCACAGATGCTGACGCCCCTTCGGGCTAAATGGTCACGACCATCTTGCCGGCATTGGCAAGCGGCGTCGTCACACCCGACAGCATCGTGCGGATATGGGCGACGCTCTGGTAGCGGCCGTTGACGGAGATGCGCGGCAGCGCATGCAGGAAGCCGGCATGCTCGGCTCTCAGGACGCCATGCCGGGTCGTCACCGCCGAGACATAGCCGGCATCACGAGCGAAGCCGACCTCGCGGCAGCCAACCGCACTGGCATAACCGTAGGGGTAAGCGAAGTGGCGCGGCTCTGCGCCCAGCCGTTCCATGAGGATACGGCGGACGTCGCCGATCTCGTGACGCGCTTCCGCCTCGGACAACCGCTTGAGGTTGCGGTGGTTGACGGTGTGCGCGCCGATCGTCACCAGCGGATGGGCGGCCACCCTGCGAATCTCATCCCAGTTCATCAGGGTGCCGGAGCGGCCGGTGCCGAGCTCGATGCCGTTGGAGCGCGCCAGTTCACGCAGCGCGGCGCACTGCTGTTCCTCCGGGACCTCCAGGGTCAACCACGCGTTCAGCCTTGCAATCGCCTGGATCTTTCGGCCGGGTGTCGAGCAATCGACGACCTTCGATCCTCTCGCAGTCTTCAGCGTCAGGTGTGAGCCGGTGTCGACGATATCCTCGATGACTTCCCACCACAGGTCGACGGCACCGTCGATCAGGCCGGGCGCGACATAGATGGTGATCGGCGCACCGTGCTTCTCCAATACCGGCAGCGCCTCCGTCATGTTGTCGCGATAGGCATCGTCGGCGGTGATGGTGGCGAACTGGCCGTGTTTGCCGCCCGCTTCGATGCGTTCGATCGCTTCATCAAGGGCAACAAAGGCATAGCCCCTTTCCTTCATGTCGGCGATCAGCTTGTCGAGGAAGGCAGGGGCGATGTTCAGATGGCGATTGACGCTGTTCGGCTTCTCGGGCGTCGCGGTCACGCGATGCAACATCAAGATGGCACCGATGCCGCCGACAAACGGCCTCGCCAGCGGAGCGAGACCGGTGTAGCGGGCAACGTTCAACGCCAGCTTCCGGATTGCCTCGGCCCCGTCGATCATTCCTTCACCTTTTGCGCCTAGGCTCATCCAAGGACCTACGCGAACCCCAGGTTGCAACCAATACGTCTTAAGGATTGAGGGATGGTTGACGCCGCCGCGTCATTTGACGGCAATCGCGTCGCTGCCAACGAAGCGCCGGCGCGTGCGCCTGCCTCGAGCCGAGGCAGACTGACGGCGGCGGTGACCGATGGCACCGGTCTTGCGGGCTATGCGGAATTCTGCGCTTCAGCGCTGTTTGCTCCGGCGCAGAGCGCGTCCTGGGTGAGCAACTGGGCGGCCAAGACCAAAGCCGATATGGCGGTCGCCACGCTAAGCATCGAGGGTCGACCGGCTCTTTCGCTGGCGCTGGAAGTGGTCCGAAACGGCCCGTTCCGCGTCGCTCGTCTCGCCGGCGGACGTCATGCCAACGGCAATTTCCCCGCAACCGACCCACGGCTTTTGCCTGCTGTAAACGGTCCTGCGATCCGCTCCCTGCTCTCGTCAATCGCCACGGCACGGCCCGACATCGACCTCGTTTCGCTGGAGCGGCTGCTGCCCGATCTCGACGGCACCGCCAACCCGCTCGCCGCGTTGCCCAATTTTGCGAGCCCTAACCTTGCGCTGGCCGTCGACCTCGATGGCGGCTTCGAGGCGCTGCTCAGCCGCGCGAGCGGCAAGCGGAAGCGCAAGAAGCACCGCTCGCAGACGCGCAAGTTCGAGGCCGTCGGCAGCTTCCGCCGTATCGAGGGGCGAAGCCGCAAGGAGGTCGACAGGTTGCTCGACGCTTTCTTCGACATGAAGCAGGCGCGCTTCGCCAAGATGGGCATCGCCAACGTGTTCGGCGATGAAGGCGTGCGCGCCTTCTTCCGGGCGCTGTTTGCCGATGCGCTTGCCGAGCAGGAGCCATCCTTCCTGCTGCACGGGCTGGAGGTAGCGGGAAAACTTCGCGCCGTTACCGGCTCCAGCCGCTCAGGCAAGCGCCTGATCTGCGAGTTCGGCGCGATCGCCGAGGATGATCTCGCCTTCACCAGCCCCGGCGACTTCCTGTTCTTCGACAACATCCAGGAAGCCTGCGAGCAAGGCTTCGACCTCTATGATTTCTCGGTCGGCGACGAGCCCTACAAGCGGCTCTGGTGCGACATTGAGGTCCGGCATTTCGAGGTGCTGATGCCGCTGACGCTGAAAGGTCGCGTGCTAGCCACAGGGCTGCGGCAAGGCGCGCGGGCGAAGGCCTTCATCAAGAACAATCCGACGGTGTGGACACTGACCAAAAGCTTGCGCCGGAAGGCTGCCGGACAGGCCGCCCCTATTGTTGCCGAGGACGACGCCTGACCGTCGACCGTCAGCCCGAGACTCAAATCCGAGCACTTCGCGGGCGATATCTGCTCAGGCCGCCGACCGGCGTCCGGGCAACGGATCTCCCGGTTCATAGCCAACCGGCGTGACCAGCGTGACGTCCGGATAACCATTCTCGATCAGCTTGACCGCCGCCTGCGTGACCTCGTCATCGGCTTCGAGCATCGACAGGAAGACTTCCGTGCCATCGCCAACCAGACGGCCGATGCCTTGTGCGTCGGCAGGGCCGCATTCGACGACGACGAGGTCGTAAGCCGTGGTCAGCGACTGCATGATGATCGGCAGCCGGTCGGCGGCGCGCATGGCGCGGATAGGATCGGCGGTACCGACCGGAATCACATGCGCGTCCGAATAGAGATCGGGATGGATGACGTCGCTGAACTGCGCCTCGGAGGCCAGCAGATTGGTGATGCCGGGAAGCAGTCCGCTGTCCAGCATCGGGCGCGAGGCGGCGCCCGAGGCGGTGAGATCGAGCAGGAGCACCCGCAGGCCCGCATCCGACACTTCGCGCGCCACCAGCACGGCGGTGGCGGCGGCCTCGTCACCTTCCGGGGAGACAAAGATGGCGCGCGCGGCACCCGAGGCAATCAGCTTTTCCGCCGCCTTCTCGACATCGATCTCGCCAAGTCTCGGCTGCCATGACCGGCGCGCTTCGGGCTGTGCCGGGTCTGGTGGATCTACCGGCTCGGCAGGCGCTGCCTCCATGACGGTGCCCTGCCCGATCCGCTCGTCAGCGACCGAATCGTCGCTAGCTTCATCTTCGGCATCGGCGAGCGCCGGTTCGGTGCGCGCCACCGGCATCGCCACCTGTTCGATCGGCTCGAATCGGGCTCCGGCGGCCGGACGCATGGCACGGCCGGAGAACAATTCCCTCAGAAGCGTGCTGATCGCCATCAGCAGCAGCGACGCGGCGGCGGCAGCACCAGTGATCGGGCCGATCTTCGGGAAATACGGTTCGGTCGGCACCTGTGCTTTCGAAAGCAGACGGGCGTCGACCGGCAGATAGTTGCGGTCCGCGCGCGAAGCCGCCTCGCGGTAGCTTGCCATATAGGATTCGAGCTGCTGGCGCTGGGCATTGGCGTCGCGCTGCAGCGCATCGAGCTCCACCTGCTGCTCGCCGGCACGGGCCGAAGCGGCTTTCAGCGTGTTGACCTCCTGGACCAGCTGGTCCTCACGAGCTTTGGCGGTCTGTGCCTGAGTCGCCAATCCCTTGAGGATCTTCTGCGCCTCGTTGCGGATCTGGCCGTTGAGATCGGCAAGCTGCGACTTCAGCGCCCGGATGCGAGGATGGTTGTCGAGCAGCGTCGTCGACAGATCGGCAATATTGGTCCTGAGCTCTACCTGCCGCTCGAGCAGGCGCTGGATCAGCTCGGAAGACAGAACTTCCGGCACGCTGTCGAGCGTGCCGCCATTCTGCAGCGCCTTGCGCACGCTGTCGGCGGTCGCCTCGGCGGCGGCGCGGTTGGCGCGCACCCGTGAAAGCTCGCTCGACAGTTCCGAGAGCTGCTGGGTCGCGAGCACCGAATTGTTGCCGCCCATCAACAGGTCGGATTGCGCGCGATAGGCGGCAACCTTGGCTTCGGCATCCTTCACCCGGTTCTGCAGATCGGTGATTTCCGGGCCGAGGAAGCCTGTGGCGGCGGTGTTCGATTCCATCTTCGCACTGCCTTTTGAGGCAAGGTAGGCCTGCGCAATGGCGTCCGCGACCTGGGCGGCGAGCTTTGGATCGTTCGAGGAGAACTCAACGGCAATTACGCGGGATTTTTCAACGCCGTAGACGTTGAGCTTATCGTGCATTGCCTTGAGCACGCGCTCTTCCGGCGGGATGTCGAAGGGATCGCTCTTCAGGCCGACAAGCACAAGCGCGCGACTGAGCGCCGACATCCTCAGCGCTTCGTCGAATTCCGGCAGTTTTTCCAGGTTGAGGTCCGAGGCAACCTTCTTGAGGATATCGGGCGAGGATATGATCTGGACCTCGGTGGCCACCGCCTCCTCGTCGGTTGCCGGCTTGTCGTCGTTGGTTGTGCCGGCCGGCCGCGTGAAGATCGATTCGCGCGGCCCGATCTCCAGCTTGGCCACTGCCTTATATTGCGGCGTGGCCAGCCAGGCGAAGGCAAACGCCAGCCCGGTCACGACAAGCGTGATGAGAACAATGCGCAGCCAATTCCTCGCCAGGCTGGCGAAGAGCTGTCTCAGGTCGACATCGACATCTGCGGCCGCGGACTGAACGGACATGCATCCTGCTCCGAACTTTGAGTCGAGGATGGACCGTAAACAACTATGGTAACTCAGCCGTTAAGATCAGGATGCGTACTTATAGAACGCACTCAAAGAACGTCCTGCGAAAGCAATAGAACAATTGGCTTTTTTGCCAGCAGCCGATGAGTCTAAGGCCCATCCTTTACCGACCATTAACCCTAACAGGATGATAACGGGCGCACTTCCTGGGGTTGGCCGCCTCACCGGTGGCGAGAGCGACGAAGGTTCGTGTCCGATCATGAAAAGCACTGCTCATCTCTTTCGCGCCATGCTCGCCTTGTCGCTGCTTACCGGCTGTTCCAGCTACCGGCCGGCGCCCGCCGCCTTTCATGAAGTGCTCGACCAGCCATACAGACTCGGCGCCGGCGACCGCATCCGCGTCACGGTGTTCGAGCAGGACGGGCTGACCAACACCTACAGCGTCGACCAATCCGGCTACATCTCCTTCCCGCTCGTCGGCGCCGTGCCGGCGCGCGGCCACACCGCCCAGCAGCTCGAAAAGGAAATCGCCGATAAATTGCGCCAGGGATATCTGCGCGATCCCGACGTCTCGGTCGAGATCGACCGCTACCGGCCGATCTTCGTGATGGGGGAAGTCGGCGCCGCAGGGCAATATTCCTATGTGCCGGGATTGACGGTGCAGAAGGCGATCGCGATCGCCGGCGGCTTCACGCCGCGCGCCAACCAGGAAAGCGTCGACATCACCCGCGATATCAACGGCAAGGTGATGACCGGCAGGGTGCAGACATCCGATCCGCTCCTGCCCGGCGACACCGTCTACGTCCGCGAACGCCTGTTCTGAAAATCAACGTGGCGGCTCACCTTCGGATCGTCCACTGCTTCCGCTCACCTGTCGGGGGAATCTTCCGGCATGTGCGCGACCTGACCGAGGCGCAGGTCGCCGCCGGCCATTCCGTGGGCATCGTCTGCGATTCGACCACGGGCGGGGACTATGAGGAGCGGCTGTTCGGAGCGATGAAGGAGCGCCTGGCGCTCGGCATCCATCGCACGCCGATGCAGCGCCATATCGGACCGGGCGACATCGCCGCGGCCTGGCGCACCTATCAAATCATCAAGGAATTGCGGCCGGACGTGCTGCACGGGCATGGCGCCAAGGGTGGCGCCTATGCCCGTCTGTTCGGCTCACTGTTGCGGGTTTCAAGGTCTCGCGTGGCCCGCCTTTATTCGCCGCATGGCGGCTCGCTGCACTATGACGAAACGACGGCGACCGGAAAGCTGTTCTTCGCGCTGGAGCGTTTCATGGCCCGCTTCAGCGACTGCCTTCTGTTCGTTTCCGACTACGAGCGGACAACTTATCGACGGAAGGTCGGCGAGCCGCCCATCCCCAACAGGCTGGTCTATAACGGCCTGCGGGCCGTCGAGTTCGAACCGGTGGCGCCGGCGGCTGATGCGGCCGATCTCATATACATCGGCATGATGCGCGATCTCAAAGGCCCGGACATCTTCATCGATGCGCTGGCGCGCGCCGGCAGGGAGCTCGGACGCCGGCTAAGCGCGGTGATGGTCGGTGCCGGCGACGACCTGCCACGCTACCACGCTCAGGTGGAGCGACTCGGACTGAAGGGCCACGTCCGCTTCCTGCCGCCGATGCCGGCCAGAGAAGCCTTCGCCCTGGCCGAGCTGATCGTCGTCCCGTCCCGCGCGGAAGCAATGCCCTATATCGTGCTCGAGGCGCTGGCAGCCGGCATGCCGATGATTGCCACCGCCGTGGGCGGCATTCCCGAGATCTTCGGCGAAGACTCCCCTGCCCTGATCCGACCCGATGCCCGCCAACTTGCCGACAGGCTCAGAACGGCTTTCGACGATCGCGGCGCCTACCGCAAGCTGATGCCGCAAAAGCCCGAGTTGAAAGCGCGATTCGGGGCCGACGTGATGGCGGCCGAGATCGAGAAGGCTTACTTCGCGGCGCTAAAGCTTTAGAATTTACTAATCTAGCTATAGGCGTGAAAAAAACCGCCAGTCGTCGCAAGCAACAACACGCATTCAAAGCCACCTGTTGTTTCAAGGCTTTCTTAGCTCTCTTTTGCTATTCACTCGCGCGAAGCTCGCGGACAATCCCCATGAACGAGATCGACCCCGCGCACCGCTTTTCGATGGAAGCGGTGCGCAAATTCGACGGCCCGACCGAAGCTCAAGTGCCCGGCATCAATGACGTGGCGCGACAGGTCGCCTCGCAGTACCGGCGCGATACGATGTCGCCGATCATGGTCAGCGGCGTGCTGCGCATGGTCGAATTCGCCGTGCTCTTCCTGTCAGGCATCTGCCTCTATTTCTACTATGTCGGCTTCTTCAACTATCTCGCCTGGCAATATCCGCTGACGATCGCGGCAGCTTCGTTCCTGGCGGTGGTGCTGCTTGACGTCAGCGACAGCTACCAGATCGCGGCGCTGATGCGCCCCCTCGCCAATTTCGGCCGCGTGCTCGTCGTCTGGGCCGGCACCTTCGCGCTGATGGCTCTCACGGCCTTCGCCGTGAAGGCCTCGGAGGACTATTCGCGCCTCCTGTTCGGCAGTTGGTTCGTGGTCGGCTTCGTGCTGATCTTCGGGCTCAGACTGGTGATGTCCAGGCTGATCAGGCGCTGGGCGCGCGACGGGCGCATGGAGCGCCGCGCGCTCATTGTCGGCGGCGGCAAGTCGGCCGAAATGCTGATCCGCTCGGTCGAGAAGCAGCCGTACAACGACATTCGCATCTGCGGCATCTTCGACGACCGCGGCGACAAGCGTTCGCCGCCGATCGTCGCCGGCTATCCGAAGCTCGGCACCATTTCCGAGCTAATCGAGTTTGCCCGCATCGCCCGCATAGACATGCTGATCGTGTCGCTGCCGCTGACGGCGGAATCGCGCGTGCTGCAGCTTTTGAAGAAGCTCTGGGTTCTGCCGGTCGACATCCGGCTCTCGGCGCATTCAAATGCGCTGCAGTTCCGCCCGCGCGCCTATTCCTACATCGGCTCCGTGCCGATGCTCGACATCTTCGACAAGCCGATCAACGACTGGGACTCGGTCGCCAAGCGCAGCTTCGACATCATCTTCTCGCTTGTCGGCATCATCGTCTTCTCGCCAGTGATGCTCGCCACCGCGATCGCCATCAAGCTCGACAGCAAGGGGCCGGTGCTGTTCAAGCAGAAGCGCCACGGCTTCAACAACGAGGTCATCGAGGTCTACAAGTTCCGGTCGATGTATATCGACAGGTCGGACCCGACCGCCAAGCAGACGGTGACCAAGAACGACCCGCGCGTCACCCGCGTCGGCCGCTTCATCCGCAAGACCTCGATCGACGAGCTGCCGCAGTTCTTCAACTCGCTGTTCGGCTCGCTGTCGCTGGTCGGGCCGCGCCCGCATGCGATCGCCGCCCAGTCGCACAACCTGCTCTATAACGAGGTGGTCGACGGCTATTTCGCCCGCCACAAGGTCAAGCCCGGCGTCACCGGATGGGCGCAGATCAACGGCTGGCGCGGCGAGATGGACACCAATGAAAAGATCCGCATGCGCACCGAATACGATCTCTACTACATCGAGAACTGGTCGATGCTGTTCGACCTGCGCATCCTGTTCCTGACGCCCGTCCGCCTGCTCAACACGGAAAACGCCTATTGAGCGCGCTCGCGCAGGAGTTGCCGGCGGACGCGGTCAGCAAGTTGCCGCCCCAGGCGGTCAACCAGTTGCCGCCACAGGCGGTCAACGCAAAGCTGATCGCGCTGATCTCGTCGGCCGCTATCGTCGTCGGCATCCTGCTTTCCGGCTTCGTCATCAGCGAGCCGGCACCCTACGAGCTCTACATGGCCGGGCTGATCGCCGTCTGGGCGCTGTTCGGCCTCAAAATATCGCGAGCGATATTGCCGCTGCTGGTGCTGTTGGTGGCGATGAACATCGGCGGCATGATCGCGATGACGCAGATGGCGGACCTCGCCAACACGCCGCTCTATCTGGCGGTCTCGCTGTTTCTCGCCTTCAGCGCGGTCTTCTTCGCCTCGGTGACATCGGTCCAGCCTGACTTCTACCGGCTGATCTTCATCGCCTATGTGGTCTCGGCTGTGGCGACCTCGCTGCTGGGAATAGCCGGCTACTTCCATGCCTTTCCGGGCGCGGAGATGTTCACAAAATACGACCGCGCCGCCGGCGCCTTTCAGGACCCGAACGTGTTCGGTCCGTTCCTGGTGCTGCCCGGCACCTACCTGCTTTATCTGCTCTTGACCGGCCCTGTATCACGCATGCCGCTTCTGGCGGTGCCGCTATTGATCATCACCGCCGGCATCTTCTTCTCCTTCTCGCGCGGCGCCTGGGGCATGTTCGCGGTTTCGGCGGTGCTGCTCACCGCTTGCCTCTTCCTGCAGAGCGCCAGCGGCATGTTCCGCCTGCGGGTCGTGGTGATGACGATAGCCGCGCTCGCGCTGCTGATCATCGCCATCCTCGTCATCCTGCAGCTGCCCGGCGTGTCGGACATGTTCACCCAGCGCGCGCATCTCGAGCAAAGCTACGATACCGCGCGCCTCGGCCGCTTCGCACGCTATACGATCGGCTTCCAGCTGGCACTGGAACACCCGTTCGGCATCGGCCCGCTGGTCTTCGGCACGATCTACGGCGAGGACACGCACGACATCTGGCTGAAGGCGCTGATGGACTATGGCTGGCTGGGCTTCGTCTCGTTCCTGACGCTGACCCTGTGGACGATCTGCGCTGGCTTCCGCATCCTCCTGCGCGCCCGTCCCTGGCAGCCCTATCTGCTTTGCGCCTACGTCGCCTATCTCGGCAATATCGGGCTCGGCACCTTCATCGACATCGATCACTGGCGCCATCTCTATCTGCTGCTCGGGCTGATCTGGGGCGCGATCGCGCTGGAATACCGGCACCAGAAGGAATTGCGGTTGGCGCGCGCCGTCCCTGCTGCGGCACAGTCATCGGCGAAATAGCCGCCGAATTCGGTTGACCCGCACGGGGTTCTCACGATACATCGCCACCCGGTCCGGAGTGTAGCGCAGCCCGGTAGCGCACTTGACTGGGGGTCAAGGGGTCGTCGGTTCGAATCCGGCCACTCCGACCATTTTTCAAGCCTGAGACTTGTCCCCCAGAAGTCCTCTCCAATCCCTACTGGCACACGTCGACCCATTTGGCGTCGACAAGTTCGGCCATCCGCTGCGGCGAAATCCGCACGGCGGCATTCGTCGCGCCGGCGGCGGGAACGACCTCGTCGAAGGCCCGCAGCGTCACATCGCAAAAGACCGGCAGCGGCGTCGGCAGACCGAAGGGGCAGACGCCGCCCGGCGGGTGGCTGGTCGCGGCAAGCACCTGTTCGCCGTCGAGCATGCGCGGCTTGCCGCCGAGCGTGTCCTTGCATTTGCGGTTGTCGAGCCTGGCAGTGCCGCTGGTCACGACCAGCATGGTCTCCTCGCCGACGCGCAGGCAGATGGTCTTGGCGATCTGCGCCGGCAGCACGCCATGAGCGTCGGCCGCCAGTGCCACGGTCGCCGAGCTCGCTTCGGTGACCAGCACCTCGATGTCGGGAGCGTGTTCGGCAAAGAAGGCGCGGACCGATTCCAAGCTCATGAGCGAAACCTCAATCAGGCATGTTGGCCACTCGATGCCGCCGAATCGTGGCAGCGGCCGGGATTGCCGCATGGCGCGCTGGCAGTTGGCAAGGGCCAGGGGACCATCTGTGGAAGGCGCAAAAAGCCCGCCAGGGCGGGCCATGGCGGGCTTTTTTCGCGGACGCTTCGGCGTCTCTATTGCTGTGTGGGCCGATTCTCTTCGGTCGGCATCATGATCAATTCCTCTTCCGGCACTTGCAGCGCGGAAGCGATACGCCTGAGCTTGGCGGGGTCGGCATCCTTGCCGTCCTCGATGTCGACGATCTCGCCCACGGCCAGGCCGCAGGTCAAGGAAAGCTCCTCAATCGTATATCCCCTCGTTTCGCGGACGGCTTTCAGCGGATTGAGGCCGGACGCGGCAATGATGTTGTTGGAAACAGCGTTTCTTGCGGTGTTGGGCATGGCAACTCCTTGGGATGAAACAACACAGATGAAATGTGGCGTTGCCTGAGACGGGCGGGAGAATGGCCGTTAACGGATGATTTGCCAAGAGGCCGTTTTGGCCGTCACGCCATCGTGACCGTGGTCATCGGCTGGGAGCCGAGGCCGCAGGCCACCGACATGTAAGGTGGCGCGAAGCCCAATCAAGATCTTTTGAAGCGCCGAAGGCCGCACCCGCCGGCATTTTGCCCACTCCGATTCGTTAGCTCTCGTCGCTTGCCGGAAGGCGGGCGACGCCAGCCCCTTTGAAGAGGATCGGATTCCATGAAACTGAAGCTATTCGCTATCGTACTCGGCATGATCTCAGGCTTTGCGGGCGCCGCTCAGGCGGACACCGTGCGCTTGCGCGGCACGGTGGTCGACCTCGCCGGTACGACGCTGAAGGTGAAAGCCCGCGACGGCAAGACCGATACGATCACCCTTTCCCCCGACTGGATGATCTCCGGTGTCGCCAAGGCGTCGGCCGCCGATATCAAACAGGGCGATTTCCTCGGCATCGCATCGGTGTCCAAGGCCGACGGCGGCAGCGGCGCGCTGGAAGTCGTGATCTTCCCGGCGGCGTTAAAGGGAACCGGAGAAGGCGACCGCGATTGGGATTTGCAGCCCAACAGCCGAATGACCAACGGCACTGTCGCCGACGTGACCGAGGTCAACGGCAGGACCGTGACGCTGACCTACAGCAATGGCCAGAAGAAAGAGATCGCCATCCCGCAATCGACGCCGATCGTGAAATTCGCGCCCGCTGCGCCTGCGGATCTCAAGCCAGGCATGACCGTGTTCGTGAGCGCCGAGCGCGGCAGCGGCGGCAAGCTCGTTTCGCGCCGGGTGGTGGTCGGCAATCATGGCGTGGCGCCGCCGATGTGAGGCGCGCAGCTGACGCATCAGGCTCGAAAAGCATGATGTCGAGCCGTCCATGCGCGCCCGCAAGGGCGCGCGGCGCGATGGTGGTTCGCCAGAAACAATCCAGAAACAAAAATCTACAGTCCGGAAAAAGTGTCGAAAAAATCCAGGAGGATAGTGCCGATCGCGGGGCTTGGGTCACCGATTTGGTCCGGTGAACTCCGGAACGCCCGCGTAAAAGGAAACGAAATCATGAAGAAGTCCCTCCTCTCCGCGCTCGGGCTGGCTCTGGCCCTGGCATTCACCATGCCGATCCTCGGCACGACCAGCGCCGATGCGGCCCCGGTGGTAAAGCACCACCACCACAAGCATCATCGCCGGCACCACCATCACCACCACCACCATCATCACCACCATAAGAAGGTGGTTGAGAAGAAGGCCTGATCCTTCCCACATGCCGATGGGAAGACAGGCCTTCATTGTATGGTCGCGCAAGTCTTCCCATCGGAATTTTTCGCTTCGTGGGACAAGCCTCTCCTTTGAGCACCCGCTGTCCCCTGATGAGCGCAGCCGGGTTCGATCGCTTGTCAAGCGGTCCCGACCTCTTGCCGCATCAAGTCGCCACTGCCCAACGAGCGCTTAGCGCTGCTGGCAGATCCGGCACCTACGGTAATCCCTGAACCCTGACACCTTCACAGCAATGCTCGCCAGGCGACAAAAATCGCGCGGGCCATGAACCTTTCCATTGGAGGCCGCACCAAGCGGTCATGGACGCCACGAAGGCGTTCCTCAACCCGACCGGGACGCCAGAAAGCGCTCCCAGCAACCAATGGAAGGAAATGCTCAAATGACCAACTTCAAGCGTATCTCGCTCGCCGCCGCCTTCGTCGTCTCGGCTTTCGGCTCGGTTTCCGCGCCGGCCTTTGCCGGCACGCATCCGACCGGCGACGGCGGCGCGGTCTGCAAAGGCTCCGGCTCCTGTCTGGTGCTGCAGCTCGACTGTAAGGGCACCTACACCGACGCCACCGATAAGAACGGCACCGTCTACGGCAAATGCAGCCAGGTCATGAAGGTCGATCCTAAGAGCCGGATCAAGCTCGCGAACTGATCGAAGCCGGAGCCCACTCCATCCCGATTTCATCCGGTTGGGCTCTCGTGCTGACGGAATGGCGGCCGGCGCGAACGGTCGCCATTTCTGTTTCGCAGCCCGGAGTCAGCGCCGGCTGATCAGAAGGCCGGCAAGCAGGCCGACCACGACCAGTCCGACGGCGGCCACGGTGGCCGGATGCTCGCGCGCGGTGTGCTCGAGCGCCCTGCCCCGGCGCCTGATTGCCGGCAGCGCCTCGTGAAAGCGGTCGGCGAGCTGCGAATAATAATCGGACGCCGCCTCGCGGCCGTCCTCGTAATAGGCGTCGCCGCGTTTGGCCAAGGCTTTCCTGACATCGTCAAGTTGACGCGAGAGCGCCGCGACCTGCCTGTCCAGATCAAGATCGGAAAGGGTCGAAAACCACGCCATGCCTGATGTCCTTCTCTTGCAGAGAAGGGCTAACGCATGGATGCCACAGCAGTTCCGGCTGTCAGAGACGTCGGCCGTCCAAGCCGCCGGAGCGGCACCCGAAGCTCAACGGACCTGGTCGAGCAGGCGCTTGCACTCCAGGAGGTCGAAGAGCGCCTCCTGCAGCAAGGCCCGGTTGTCGCGCGACAATTTCGAGGAGTCCGGCTGCACGGGACCTTCGTCGTCTCCCTTGCCAAGGCCGAAGAAACGGCGGCTGGGCTTCACCTTGGGCTGACCGACCAGCGCATCCTCGTCGCCGCGCGGCTGGGCAGCCGCGGTCAGCGGCACCTGCTCGGCCTGGCGGCGCTGCGCGATCGCCTCGACGGCTGCCATGTCGCCATTGCCGATCGCGACCAGGAAATGGTTGCCGTTCTCGCGCAACAGCTTCTGCACGCCTTTGATCGTATAGCCCTGATCATAAAGCATGTGCCGGATGCCCTTGATCAGTTCGACATCCTGCGGCCGGTAGTAACGGCGGCCGCCACCACGCTTCATCGGCTTGATCTGGTTGAAACGGGTTTCCCAGAAACGCAGCACGTGCTGCGGCAGGTCGAGATCTTCCGCAACCTCGCTGATGGTACGGAAAGCATCGGGGCTCTTGTCCATGGGCGAATCCTCACGCTGGACCGCAATCCGGAGTTGATCCGAATCGCACCTTATTTCAGCGGTTTATGAAGCGATATTCAAGCCCGGCGTCAAAGGGGCCGCGGTTTTCAACCGGCATTCGAGGGTTACTTGACGCCCTTGGCCTTGCTGTTCTGGTGCGAACGCAAGATGCGGTTCTTCAGCACGTTCGAGGATTTGAAGGTCATCACGCGGCGCGGCAGGATCGGCACTTCTTCGCCGGTTTTGGGATTGCGGCCGATGCGCTCATTCTTGGAGCGGACATGGAAAGTCGCGAAGGAAGACAGCTTCACCGTCTCGCCGCGAACGATGGCTTCGCAAATCTCATCCAGGACGGCCTCGACCAGCTCGGCCGATTCAGTTCGCGACAAACCAACCTTGCGGTAAACGGCTTCGGCTAGGTCGGCACGCGTCAGTGTCTTTCCCCCCATGCGACCGTCCCATCAGCTCAAAAACATAAATCGATACAGGCAGCGGCAGAGCGTAAGTAATTGATCCGGCAAGGTCAAGGACCGAACCCACGCGCTCGGCACTTACCAGCGCAGCAACACCGCGCCCCAGGTAAAACCCCCGCCCATCGCCTCAAGCAGAACAAGGTCGCCCTTCTTGATGCGGCCGTCGGCGACGGCCACCGACAAAGCGAGCGGCACGGAGGCAGCCGAGGTATTACCGTGCAAATCGACGGTGACCACGACTTTCTCTTCGGCTATCCCGAGCTTCTTGGCGGAAGCGTCAATGATCCGTTTATTGGCCTGATGCGGCACGAACCAGTCGAGGTCTTCCGCCGTGATGCCGGCCTCGGCGAAAGTGGCCTCGATCACGTCGGTGATCATGCCGACCGCGTGCTTGAACACCTCGCGGCCTTCCATCCTGAGATGGCCGACCGTTCCCGTGGTGGACGGGCCGCCGTCGACGAAGAGTTTTTCCTTGTGGACGCCATCCGAGCGCAGGCTGGCGGCCAGCACGCCGCGATCGGCGATGTTGCCAGCCCCTTTCGCCGCTTCGAGCACCACGGCGCCGGCGCCATCGCCAAACAGCACGCAGGTCGAGCGGTCGCTCCAGTCTAGGATGCGCGAGAAGGTTTCGGAGCCGATCACCAGGACGCGTTTTGCCAGCCCGCCGCGGATATAGAGATCGGCGGTGGCGACCGCATAGACGAAGCCGGAACACACGGCCTGCATGTCGAAGGCAAAGCCGTGATGCATGCCGAGGCGGTTCTGGATTTCGACAGCCGTCGCCGGGAACGTGTTATTAGGCGTCGAGGTCGCCAGCACGATCAGGTCGATATCCGCTGGCGTCAGGCCGGCGCTGTCGAGCGCGGCGCGCGCCGCCGCCTCGCCCAGCGAGGCCGTCGTCTCGTCATCGGCCGCGACGTGGCGCTGGCGAATGCCGGTGCGCTGGACGATCCACTCGCCGGAGGTCTCGACCATGCCTTCGAAATCGGCATTCTTCATGATGCGGCGGGGCAGCGCGGCACCGTTGCCGCGCACAACTGATCTGATCAAGGTTCGTTCCTATTCCTCGGCCTCGACGGCGACGCCGGATTTCCTGTTTGCCTGGGCAGTCGGATTGCGCGCATGGAACAGATCGAGATCGGCCTCGATCCGGTCAAGCAGATTGTTGCGCACCATGTCGTAGCCGAGCTCGATCGCCGCGGCAAAGCCATCCGAATCGGCACCGCCATGGCTCTTCACCACAATGCCGTTCAGGCCCAGAAAGACGCCGCCATTGGAGCGGCCGACATCCATCTTTTCGCGCAGCCGGTCGAAGGCACCTTTGGCAAACACGTAGCCGATCCTGGCCATCAGCGTGCGGCTCATGGCGGCCCGCAAATAGCCCGCGATCTGCCTTGCCGTGCCCTCGGCGGTCTTAAGTGCGATGTTGCCGGCAAAGCCCTCGGTGACGACCACGTCGACCGTGCCCTTGCCGATGTCGTCGCCCTCGACGAAGCCGCGATAGTTCATCGAGGCCATGTTGGCCTCGCGCAGCATGCGCCCGGCCTCCTTGACTTCCTCCTGGCCCTTGATCTCCTCGACGCCGACATTGAGCAGGCCGACGCTCGGCCGCTCGATACCGAACACCGAGCGCGCCATTCCGGTGCCCAAGATGGCGAAATCGACGAGCTGATGCGCATCCGCACCGATGGTGGCGCCGACATCGAGCACCACGCTCTCGCCGCGCGTCGTCGGCCAAAGCGCCGCGATCGCCGGGCGGTCGATGGTGGCCATGGTGCGCAGGCAGAATTTCGACATCGCCATCAACGCGCCGGTGTTGCCGGCCGAGATGCAGGCCTGCGCGGCGCCGTTCTTCACCGCCTCAACCGCTTTCCACATCGACGATTTCCAGCGGCCGTGGCGCAGCGCCTGGCTCGGTTTGTCGTCCATCCTGACAGCGATCTCGCAATGGACGAACTCGCTCACCTCGGCGAGCTTGGGAAACTTGGCCAGTTCGGGACGCACAGCGTCCTCGCGGCCATAGATGACGAAACGGATGTCAGGGCGGCGGATGGCGACCGTCATCAGCGCGGGGATGACGACGCCTGGTCCGTGATCCCCGCCCATGGCATCGATGGAAATCCTGATCACGCGGTGTTTTTCTCACGGTTTGCCTGGCTAGCGGCGGGCGCCTGCCGAGGTAAGGGGGCTCGCGAAGGTTCGGCGAAAATAGCGGTTTTGGGCTGCCGCACAACCTACTTTTCCAAAATCCAGGCCGCCTTCAGGATTTTCCGAGCAGCGAGCGCAGCTTTTTCTGGAATTCGCTTTCCTCGGGCTGATCGTCACCCGCGCCCTCGAGCGTGGCGCCGGGCTTGCGCGGATAAGGGTCGATCGCCAGGCCGAAAAATTGCTCGGCGAGCGCCCCGACATCGATAGTGTCGCCGGAAAAAGTTTCCGGGCTGTCGGGTCCGTCGGCGTCGAGAACGATCTCGCCGCCGCCGTCGAAGCCTTCGCGTCCGAGTTTCGACTGCTCCGGCAAGAACAGCGCCTCGACGGGCTCGTCGATGTGAGCCGCAACCGGATCGAGTGTGACGATGCAGGCCTGGGTGATGTCGGCTTCGACGCGGCCGCTGACCTTGACGCCGTTGCGTTTCCAGGACGCCACCAAGAGCTCGGCGCGGTAGCTTTCGACGGAAAGCAGGTCATGTTCGGCGGCAAGCGCAGTGCGCTGCCTTTCGTCGGCCTCGATTGCAACCGGCAAACCCTTTTGCGGCAGGCGGGCGACATTGGCGACAAAGGATACGGGGCTCTGCGGTTCGGCGTGCTTCATTCTCGCCTCCTTCAGGTGGCTCCGGCGGCCGGGAACGCGACGGCGCCGGCCATGATCGATTCGGTCGGCTGAGCGGCAAGCTGCCCGGTCGCCGCGCTAACATAATTCGCCAGCAGCGACGCCTCAGGCCATTCGCCGGCATCGGGCCTGACATTGCGGGCGAGCGCCACGGCAAGCGCCGCGCCGTCGTCGTCCCGCAAGGCTTCGTCGTAGGCCGCAGTGCGGCCATAGAACATCTTTGCCAGCTTCTTCATGCGCTTCGGCACGCCGACATCGCTGATGCCGAGTTCCCTCAGCGAATGGTCGACATCGAGGAAGAACTCGTCAATCAGCACCTGAGCGATCTCGGCCGCAGCCCCGCCCTCGCCGCGCAGCCGGTGCTGGATCAGGTACATATGGAGCGACAGCATCTCGAAGCGGCCGAGCGGCGTATCCGGCACATTCCAGTCGGAATATAACACCGTTTGCCGCGCCGCCGCCACGATTTGTGCGTAGAGCGCCTCGGTGATGGCGCGGTTGGCGTGACGTTCGCGACCAAAAAGGCGCTGGAACATTGAGGGTGGTCTCCCGGGGACCTTTTGTTTGATGTGGCCTTGTTGCATCGGCATGCAAGCTGGTTTACCGGTTTTGCGGCCCAGCGCAAGCTGCGGGGATGTGATGGAGAATTGTTGTTGGGTGCGCTGAAATTCAAGTCGTTTTTCATGCCTGTGCGGGCGGGCGTGGCCACTCTGCTGGTGGCGGTATCCGCGCTTTCCGCCTGCAATTCGTCCAAGATGTTCGGTGATCTACGTCCGAGCGAGACGCTGACGAAAGGCTACGTCATCGACCAGGCGGCGATCGACTCGGTGCCGGTCGGATCGAGTCGCGAGCAGGTTCTTCTTGCGCTGGGCACGCCGTCGACGACGGCGACCTTCGACAACGAGGCGTTCTATTATATCTCGCAGACGCGCAAGCGCTACGTCGCCTTCGACAACCCGCGCATCGTCGACCAGCACGTGCTGGCGGTCTATTTCGGCGCCGACGGCCGCGTCACCCAGATCGCCAATTACGGCCTGAAGGACGGCAAGGTCTTCGACTTCATCTCGAGGACGACGCCGACGGGCGGCAAGGACCAGAACTTCCTCAGCCAGATCATCAACGGCGCCAGCAAGCTGGCGCCCGGGATCCCGGGCGGCGGCACGCCCTGAGTTCGCTGTCAGCGACGTCCACGGACCAAGACCCGCCGAATCCGCTTCGGCGGGTTTTTTGTTTCGCCGAAACGGCTTGGCCGTAAACAAAACCCGCGGGATCGCTCCCGCGGGTCACTTGGTGCAGAAAGAATGTGGCTCAGCCGTGCGCGAGCACGGCCAGGAGCAGCAGCGCCACGATATTGGTGATCTTGATCGCCGGATTGACCGCCGGGCCGGCGGTGTCCTTGTAGGGATCGCCGACGGTGTCGCCGGTGACCGAGGCCTTATGCGCCTCGGAGCCCTTCAGGTGCTTGACGCCATTCTTGTCGGTAAAGCCGTCCTCGAACGACTTCTTGGCGTTGTCCCAGGCGCCGCCGCCGGAGGTCATCGAGACGGCGACGAAGAGGCCGTTGACGATGACGCCGAGCAGCGAGGCGCCAAGGGCCGCGAAGGCCGAGGCCTTCGAGCCCGAGATCAGGAGCACGCCGAAATAGACGACGAGCGGCGCCAGCACCGGCAGCAGCGACGGTATGATCATTTCCCGGATCGCTGCCCGGGTCAGCAGGTCGACGGCGCGCGCGTAGTTCGGTTTCGAGGTCCCGGCCATGATGCCCTTGTCCTCGCGGAACTGCTTGCGCACTTCCTCGACGATCGAACCCGCCGCGCGGCCGACAGCGGTCATGGCGATGCCGCCGAACAGATACGGAATGAGGCCGCCGAAGATCAGGCCGGCAACGACATACGGGTTGGAGAGGTCGAAGGAGATCTCGCCCATGCCCTGGAAGTACGGGTACTTGTCGCCATTGGCGGCAAAGAACCTGAGGTCGTTCGAATAGGCCGCGAACAACACCAGCGCGCCGAGGCCGGCGGAGCCGATGGCATAACCCTTGGTCACGGCCTTGGTGGTGTTGCCGACCGCGTCGAGCGCGTCGGTGGAGTGGCGCACTTCCTTGGGCAGGCCCGACATTTCGGCGATGCCGCCGGCATTGTCGGTGACCGGGCCGAAGGCGTCGAGCGCCACGATCATGCCGGCGAGCCCGAGCATGGTGGTGACGGCGATCGCCGTTCCGAAGAGGCCGCCAAGCTGGTAGGTGGCGATGATGCCGCCGACGATGACGATGGCCGGCAGCGCCGTCGATTCCAAGGAGACCGCGAGGCCCTGGATGACGTTGGTGCCGTGGCCGGTCACCGAGGCCTGGGCGATCGAATTCACCGGGCGTTTGTTGGTGCCAGTGTAGTATTCGGTGATCACCACGATGAGGCCGGTCACCAGAAGACCGATCAGGCCGCAGATGAACAGGTTCTTGCCGGTGATGACGATGCCGGCGACGGTGCCGACCTCTCCCCAACCGAGAGTGGCCGAAGTAGCGACGGCCAGGCCGACGATCGACAGCAGGCCGGTGACGATCAGCCCCTTGTAGAGGGCGCCCATGATCGAGCCGTTGGAGCCGAGCTTGACGAAGAAGGTGCCGACGATCGAGGTCAGGATGCAGGCGCCGCAAATGGCGAGCGGATAGAGCATGGCGGCGCCCAGCACTGCAGTGCCGCCGAAGAAGATTGCGGCCAGAACCATGGTGGCGACGACCGTCACCGCATAGGTCTCGAACAGGTCGGCGGCCATGCCGGCGCAGTCGCCGACATTGTCGCCGACATTGTCGGCGATGGTGGCCGGGTTGCGCGGATCGTCCTCCGGAATGCCAGCTTCCACCTTGCCGACGAGGTCGCCGCCGACGTCGGCGCCCTTGGTGAAGATGCCGCCGCCGAGACGGGCGAAGATCGAGATCAGCGAGGCCCCGAAGCCGAGCGAGACCAGCGCGTCGATGACGATGCGGTCGTTTGGCTGCAGGCCCATCGGGCCGGTCAGGATGAGGTAGTAGATGGAGACGCCGAGCAGCGCCAGGCCCGCCACCAGCAGGCCGGTGATGGCGCCCGACTTGAAGGCGATGTCGAGGCCGGCGGCGAGGCTGTTGGAAGCAGCCTGCGCGGTGCGGACATTGGCGCGCACCGAGACATGCATGCCGATGAAGCCGGCAGCGCCCGAAAGCACCGCGCCGATCAGGAAGCCGATCGCGGACGTGATGGAGAGCAGCCACCAGGCGAGAAGAAGCACGACGATGCCGACGACGGCGATGGTGGTGTACTGGCGCGCCAGATAGGCTTGAGCACCTTCGCGAATGGCGGCGGAGATTTCCTGCATGCGCTGGTTGCCCTGATCGGACGCCAGGACCGATCGTGTCGCCCAGATGGCGTACAGGACTGACAGCAAGCCGCAGGCGATGACGGCGGTAATGATGGTCATTGCCGAATTTTCCTCGATTGATGGCCCAGAAGAACCCCTCCCTGGGCCGTTGGGACGGAGATGAACGCCGCACACGGAATCCACCCCTTGGCTAAGGTGTATGCGAAACAGGGCTGGGAACGTCAAGATATTGTTCGGTTTTTGCCCGGCTTTCGCCGGAAAGACGAACGCCGCGACTCACCGGCAGGGGCCGCCGTGCATTTAGATCGATTGCGCGCCGGCAAACGGCGCAATGTCAGTCGGCGCGGCGCAAGCCCGGCAGCTTCAGGTTGCCGAGCGCCAGGAAGCAGAGCACAACGACCGGGAACACGATCCAGTTCAGCATGGTCCAGCCCCAGGCATTGTAGACCGCGCCCGACATCAGCGAGGCGAAGGCGACGGAGCCGAACAGGACGAAGTCGTGGAAGCCCTGCACCTTGCCTTTTTCGGATGGATGGTAGCTCGCGGCGACCATGGCGGTCGCGCCGATGAAACCGAAATTCCAGCCGAGGCCGAGCAGGATCAGCGCGGTCCAGAACTGCCATAGCGCAAGGCCTGAGAGCGCCACCACTGCGCAGGCGATGAGCAGCACCAACCCAATGGCGACGATGCGCTCGGCGCCGAAGCGGTGGATCAGCGAACCGGTGAAGAAGCTCGGCCCGAACATCGCCATAACGTGCCAGGAGATGCCAAGCGTGGCATCGTCGGTCGAAAGACCGCAGCCGACGATGGCGAGCGGCGCGCCGGTCATGACGAAGCTCATCAGCGCATAGCTGCCTACGGCGCAGAACAGCGCCGCGACGAAACGGGGTTGGGTGGCGATCTCGACCAGCGGACGTGCGTCGCTTGCGGCGGCTTCGGCGGCGCTGCTCGTCCGCCTGGACGTATGCAGGAAGGAAAGGATAATCGCGCCTATGGCGGCCAGCACCAGGATGGAGGCGAAGGATCCGGCAAACATCACCGGCGCCAGAAGGTCGCCGGTGTAGATGACGATCTGAGGCCCGAGGATGGCGGTGACGATGCCGCCAGCCAGCACGAAGGAGATGGCGCGCGCCTTGAATTGCGGCGGCGCGTTGTCGGCGGCGGCGAAGCGGAACTGCTGCACGAAGGCGCCGCCGACACCGATCACGCCCAGGCCAAAGGCGAACAGCCAGAAGCTCGCCTGAAAGAGCGCGAGCGTCGCGATCAGCCCGCCGAGGGCAGTGACGATGGTGCCGATCATGAAGCCGCCGCGATGGCCGAGCCGGCGGATGATGGCGGCCGCCGGCAGGGCGCCGAGCGCAACGCCGAGGTTGAAGCCGGTGACCGGCGCCGTCGCCAGAGATTTGTCTTGGCCGAGCAGGTATTGGCCGGCAAGCGCGCCGATCGAAATGGCGATCGGCGCGGCGGAACCGACGATCGCCTGCGCGGCCGCGAGGAGCACTGCCGTGCGGCGCGCTTCCCTGCCGGCGTCAGCGACGACTGCCGTGGCGGTCACGATGCGTCCTTGCCGCGACCCTCGCCACGTACCCGGCGCGAGACACGGTCGAGCAGGGCATTGACCAGCTTCGGCTCGTCTTCCTCGTAGAAGGCCTTGGCGATGTCGACATATTCCGACACGATCACGGCCACCGGCACGTCCTCGCGCTTCATCAGCTCATAGACGCCGGCGCGCAGGATGGCGCGCAGCGTCGAGTCCAGCCGCGACAGCGGCCAGTCGTCGGTCAGCGCCTGGCGGATGATCGGATCGATGGTCTTCTGGTTCTCGACGACGCCGGTCAGGATGGCGCGGAACCATTGCGCGTCGGCCTCGCGATAGAGCGCGCCGTCGACTTCCTTGCCGAGGCGGAAGGCCTCGTATTCGGCGGTGATCTCGAAAACACCGCTGCCGGCCACGTCCATCTGATAGAGCGCCTGGACGGCGGCAAGACGGGCGGCACCGCGCTTGTTGGCGTGGCGCGCCGCACCGGTCTGGGCAGGATCGCTCACGATTGGGCTCCGAATTTCTCTTTGAGCGCGATCATGGTCAGCGCCGCGCGGGCGGCAAAGCCGCCCTTGTCGCCTTCGGTGCGCTTGGCCCGCGTCCAGGCCTGCGCATCATTTTCGGTGGTCAGGATGCCGTTGCCGATCGCGACCGCTTCCTGCACGGAAAGATCCATCAGCGCACGGCTCGATTCATTGGCGACGATGTCGAAATGATAGGTGTCGCCACGGATGATGGTGCCGAGCGCGACGAAGCCGTCATAGTGTACGCCGCCCTCGCCGGCACCGTCCAGCGCGAAGGTGATGACGGCCGGAATTTCGAGCGAGCCAGGAACAGTCACGACGTCATAAGTGGCGCCGGCCTCGTCCAGCGCGCTGGTCGCGCCTTCGAGCAGCGCGTCGGCGAGGTCGTCGTGGAAACGCGCCTCGACGATAAGCAGATGCGCCTTCGCCTGCGGACGAATGAACGCTTTGCCGTGTTGGGATATGCCTGCCATAAACGTCTCCGGGGGGTTGCCGGTGACTTAGGCCGAAGCCGGATCGATCGCAAGCACAAGATTGCCGCCCGACACAGCATCTCCCGACAAGGTCCGGATCCCAAGCCGCGCGATCTTCCGGGGCTTTCTTCAGCTAGCGGGCAAAGCCTCGATGTTCGAGATCGATGCTCGAGGGCCGATCACCCGCTCAAGCTTCAGTCCGACGCCTTCGAACAGGCGGGCATATTGTGCCCGCGTCCGCTCGAGGCCGCCTGTAACCGCCAGCCTGACCACATCGATGAATTTGATCTGATCGGGCTCGTTGTTCTTTGATCACTTAGACGTTGCCAGCCGGGGCGCCGCAGATCGCGTGAGCAGAAGGGAAGCTGAGGCGCCGGCGCGACGCCTCAGCGATCCGCGCCGCCTCCCCGGAACCGGTCGGTTTCGCTCAAAGCCCCTGTTTCGCCGCCTCGGCGAGGCGCGCGGCATACCGGGCCATGGTATCGATCTCGATGTTGACGCGATCGCCAGCCTGGCGCTCGCCCCAGGTAGTGACGCTCAGCGAGTGCTGGATCAGAAGCACATCGAAGCGCGTAGCTTCGACCTTGTTGACGGTAAGCGAGGTGCCGTCGAGCGCGACGGAGCCTTTCGGCGCGATGAACTTCGCCAGGTGACGCGGCGCCTCCAGCGTGAAGCGCACGGCATCGCCCTCTTCCTTGCGCTCCACGATTTCCGCCGTGCCGTCGACATGGCCGGAGACGATATGGCCACCGAGCTCGTCGCCGATCTTCAACGCCCGTTCGAGATTGATCCTGGTGCCCGATTTCCAACCGGATGCAGTCGTCAGCCTGAGCGCCTCTTCCCAGGCCTCGACCTCAAACCAGCGCGCGTTCGAGCCGTTCTCGGGCAGCGCCGTCACGGTCAGGCAGACGCCGCCGCAGGAAATCGAAGCGCCGATCGCGATCGTTTCCGGGTCATAGGCCGTGTCGATGCGCAGGCCGACGCCTTCGCTGAGCGGCTTCACCGAAGCGATACTGCCGACATCCGTAACGATTCCCGTAAACATCAGATCGTGTCTTCCAGTTTAACCATGCTCTTATCCGAAAACCATTTCCCACTTTTTGGGATCATGGTCTTACCCACTCGGCATAGCTGTCCTCGCCGAAGCGCATCTCACGCAATTTGCGGAAACCCGGCGGGATATGCGCAGCGTCGATCGGCGAGGCGATACCATCCTCGCCGATCGCCTCCGGTCCCTGGAACAGGACGATGCGGTCAACGAGGTCTTCCGCCAGGAAGGCCTCGGCTACCTTGGCGCCGCCTTCGACCACCACGCTCGCCATGCCGAGGGCTGCAATATCCTCGAGCAGTTCCGGCAGGGCTACTTCGCTCTCGTAAGTTTCAGTGCCGATGAAGTGCACGCCCGCGCGTTCGAGCGCAGCCCGCCGCTGCGGGTCGGCCTCGGCGCATGCCGCGACATAGAGCGGGACACGATCCACCCCGGAAACGAGCTTCGACGACTCCGGCAGCCGGATCTGGCGATCGAGGATGATGCGAGCCGGGGAGCGGTTCTCCAACCCCGGCAGGCGCACGGTCAGCGCCGGGTCGTCCTCCAGCGCAGTGCCGATGCCGACGAGGATAGCGTCGGCCTCCGCGCGCATAAGATAGACTTCGCGCCTGGCGATCTCACCCGTGATGGCGACCTGGCCGGCGCCTTTCCGGCCGATCTTGCCGTCGCTCGAAAGCGCAAGCTTCAGCGTCACTTCGGGACGTTTCTTCAAAGATCGAATCAGATAGCCGGCCATCTGCTCGGCGGCCTCTGTGGCGAGCACCTTCTCCACGACCTCGATGCCGGCGGCGCGCAGCATGGCGTAACCCTTGCCGGAAACGCGCGGATCGGGATCGCTCGCGGCGCCGACGACGCGCGCAATGCCGGCATTGACCAGCGCGGTGGCGCAAGGCGGCGTGCGGCCGTGATGGGCGCAGGGCTCAAGCGTCACATAGGCGGTGGCGCCGCGGGCCAGTTCGCCGGCCTCGGCCAGCGCCTCGGTCTCGGCGTGCGGCCGGCCGCCGACAGCAGTGACGCCGGTGCCGACGATCATCGGGCCGGCGCCGTCGTCGCGCACGATGATGGTGCCGACGGAAGGATTGGTCGCGGTGCGGCCGGCATTGCGGCGCGACAGCCGGATGGCCGCCGCCATGAAACGGCGATCAAGGGCTGCTTGCTCGGCCCCGCCCAATTGAGCTTTCGCCATGATCAGCCGGCGTCCTCTTCGGTCTTTTCTTCGTCGCCCTTCAGTTCGCCTAGCAACTCGTGGAAATCCTTGGCTTCACGGAAATTGCGATAGACCGAAGCGAAGCGGACATAGGCGACGTCGTCGAGCGATTTCAGCGCCTCCATGACGAGCCGACCGACCTCGCCGGAGGCCACTTCCGTCTCGCCGGAGCTTTCGAGCTGGCGCACGATGCCGGTCACGGCGCGATCGATCCGCTCGGGGTCGACATTGCGCTTGCGCACCGCGATCTCGACCGAGCGCAGCAGCTTGTCGCGGTCGAACGGCACCTTGCGGCCGGATTTCTTGATGACGACGAGATCGCGCAGTTGCACGCGCTCGAAGGTGGTGAAGCGGCCGCCGCAGTCCGGACAGACGCGGCGCCTGCGGATCGCCGCGCCATCCTCGGCGGGACGCGAATCCTTCACCTGCGTATCTTCGGACTGGCAATAGGGGCAGCGCATGGAGAGCCTTGGGTTTGCGATTCAGAGCATGATCCCGAAAAGTTGCAGACTCTTCGGAGAAGATCATGCTTCAAAACAAAATCTTAGAGCGAGATGGCGATTCAAGGAAGCGTCATCTCGCTCTGGTGAACGGAAGGCTTGGAGCCTTTCATTTCTCAGAGATAGCGAGGCGCGAGAAAGATTGCCAGCGCCCTGCCCCTGTCGTGCCCGGTCGGTTCAGGGCGCGACGTCCTTGGTCGGGAATCCGCAGGACGTGCCGAGGTTGCGGTAGGCCTTGGTGAAGCCGTCCATCGGAATGCTGGCGACGGTCTGCTTGCCAAAAACAACATCGAGCGAGGTGACTTTGCGCATGGCGCGCAGCAGAGCGAGACTTGTCTTCGCCTGGTTGTCGACCGTCCAGCTGGGACGACCGCCGACGGCATTCGAATAGACTTTCGCGGAAACCTTGATGCCGGGGTCGCCGAAGGTCGCCGCGATGTCCTTGCCGGTCGGCAGGTCCTTGTTGTCGACGGCGATCATGATGGCGGGATAGGCATCCGGCGGCAGCGCGTCGCCGGTCGAGATCGACAGCGTTAGCGTGCCAGCATTGCCGATGCCGTCGACGAAAGCTGCGGAGGCCGCGCAGGTCTTGTGCGCATCCTGCCCGGTGTCGAGCGTGTCGATGATCGTGGTCCATCTGCCGAAGGTGTTTGTGGCCGGTTCTGGCTGCGCCTGCTCCTGCCCGGCCGCGCCGGACACGGCGAAACCGGCCAGCGAGCCGACCAGGGCCAAGGCGGCAAGATGGAAAATGCGCATCATCAAGTCTCCAGTTCGCGACGCCGCCCAATCAGGACGGCGCACTGCCGGCGGATAAAAGATGACGCGCGGCTTCCGGTCAACCGAGATAAGGATAGAGCGGGAAACGATCCGTCAACGCCGTGACTTTGGCCTTGACCGCAGCCTCGACTGCCGCATTGCCCTCGTCGGAATTCGCCGCCTTCAGCCCGTCCAGCACCTCGGCGATCAGCTTGCCGATCTCGCGGAACTCGGCCTGGCCGAAGCCGCGCGTGGTGCCGGCCGGTGTGCCGAGGCGAACGCCGGAGGTGACGAACGGCTTTTCGGGGTCGAAGGGGATGCCGTTCTTGTTGCAGGTGATGTTGGCGCGGCCGAGAGCCGCCTCGGCGCGCTTGCCGGTGGCGTTTTTCGGGCGCAGGTCGACCAGCATCAGATGGTTGTCGGTGCCGCCCGACACGATGTCGAGGCCGGTTTCCTGCAGGCTCGAAGCCAGCGCCTTGGCGTTGGCGACGATGCTCTCGGCATAGGCTTTGAAGCTCGGCTTCAGCGCCTCGCCGAGCGCCACCGCCTTGGCCGCGACGACATGCATCAGCGGGCCGCCCTGGAGGCCTGGGAAAACCGCCGAGTTCATCTTCTTGGCGATCTCCTCGTCGTTGCACAGGATCATGCCGCCGCGGGGCCCGCGCAGCGACTTGTGCGTCGTCGTGGTCACGACATGCGCATAAGGCAGCGGCGACGGGTGCATACCGCCGGCGACTAGCCCGGCGATATGCGCCATGTCGACCATCAGATAGGCGCCGATCGAATCGGCAATCTCGCGGAAACGCTTCCAGTCCCAGATGCGCGAATAGGCCGTGCCGCCGGCCAGGATCAGCTTCGGCTTCGTCTCATGCGCGGTCTTCTCGATCGCGTCCATGTCGAGCAGGTGGTCGTCCTTGCGCACCCCGTAGGAAACGACCTTGAACCATTTGCCGCTCATGTTGACCGGCGAGCCATGCGTGAGATGGCCGCCGGAGTTCAAATCGAGGCCCATGAACGTGTCGCCGGGCTGCAGAAGCGCCAGGAAGACGGCCTGGTTCATCTGGCTGCCCGAGTTCGGCTGGACATTGGCGAAGTTGCAGCCGAAAAGCTTCTTGGCGCGTTCGATGGCCAGTTCCTCGGCCACGTCGACGAACTGGCAGCCGCCGTAATAGCGCTTGCCCGGATAACCCTCGGCATATTTGTTGGTCATGATCGACCCCTGCGCCTCGAGCACGGCGCGGGACACGATGTTTTCCGAGGCGATCAGTTCGATCTCATGGCGCTGGCGGCCAAGCTCGTTGCGGATGGCGCCGAAAATTTCCGGATCGGCGTCGGCAAGCGTGGTCTCGAAGAAGGATTCGAATTTGTTGGCGGCTGCCGCGGCATTTGACATGGCTTGCTTTCCCTTGGGGCCGGAGGTCTGCGAGGTCGCCGCGCCATTAACACAGTTGTTTGGAGCCCGCCACGTTTGCGGCGCGAAATTTGCTGGCCGGATTGCGCCAAGCAAATCGGCTGAACACTATTTCCGGTCGCGCCGGCTTTTGAGCAGCGCTTCTGTCAAAGTGATCTCGGAAAGCAGCGCCCGCATCGTGTGGTCGTTGATCTGGCGGGTGCGGAACATGGCGCGCACGGCGGCGCGCTCCGCCTCTATGCCGGCGTGCCTGAGCTCAAGCTCCAGCCGCCCGGATTCGCGCGCCTCGGCGCGCGCCTCTTCGGCCTCGTCGGAAGCCGCGATGCGGCGCCGGTAGCCGGCAACGATGCTGTCGGCGACCGCGAGCCGGGCCTCGGCCGCCTCGCCTTCGCCGCCCTCGCTGGCGAGGCTCTCGATCTTGGCGATGGCGGCCTTGGCGGCGCCCGCACGCGCCCGCCGCTCCTCGGCCGCACCCGGATCCTCGCCTGGCTCGACCAGCCCGCGGGCGATCCCCGGCAAAGCAAGGCTGGCGATGACCAGCGAGCAGATGATGACGCCGGCGGCGAGGAAGATCACCACGTCTCGCGCTGGAAAGGGCGAGCCATCCTGCAGAGCGAGCGGCAGCGACAGGATGCCGGCAAGCGTGATCGCGCCGCGCACACCGGCCACCGATCCGGCAAGCCTGACGCGGAAACCAAAGGGCTCTGCCTTGCGCTTGCCGAGCCGCGCGGCGATCATCGATGCCATGTCGCCGATCCAGATCCAGAGGAAGCGCAGGCCGATCACGCAGAGCGTCAAAATGAGCACGGTCAGCACCGGCTCGAACAGCCAGTGCCGGCTGGTGAGCTCCGGCGGGACCCTGCGGATGATGTCAGGAAGCTGCAGGCCGAGCAGGATGAAGAGAGCGCCGTTGAAGACGAAGGTCAGCATCGACCATAGCGACATCGCCTGAATCCGCGCCGAGACCGAGAGATGGCGGAAAATGCCGGAGGTGCCCGTAACCAGGCCGGCGGTGACCGCGGCCAGAATGCCGGAAGCGCCGACATGCTCGGCAATGAGATAGGCGACGAAGGGCAGCAGAACCATCACCAGCACCTGCGCCCCCGCCGGCGTGCCGCCGATGCGGCCAAGCACCTGCAGCGCCTTGGCGGCGACGAACAACGCCGCAATGCCCGCGAGGATGCCGGCCGCCACGGCGTAAAGAAAGCTCAACGAGGCGGCGGCGAACGAAAAACTGCCGGTCAGCGCCGCCGCAACGGCAAAGCGGAACATGACCAGGCCGGAGGCATCATTGAGCAGGGATTCGCCTTCCAATATGTGCATCAGCCGAGCCGGAACGACATTGCGGTCGACAATCGAGGACACGGCAACGGCATCGGTCGGTGACAGCACGGCGGCTAAAGCGAACGCAACCGCCAGCGGGATGGTTGGCACCAGCCAGTGCAGAGCATACCCGAAGCCGACGATGGTGAAGAAGACAAGTCCGACGGCGAGATCGAGGATCGGCCGGCGCAGCTCGATCAGCTCCCGTTTCGGCGCCGCGAAGGCATCACCGAACAGAAGCGGCGGAATGAACACCAGCAGAAAGAGTTCCGAATCGATCTCGACATGCAGTCCCTTGGCCGGCCAGGCAAGCGCGGCGCCGATCGCAATCTGCAGCACGGGGAGCGGCACCCGCACCAGCCGCACGAGAGCGCCGGAAAGCGCCACGAAAGCAAGCACGACGAGAATGAAGACGGCGACGTCCATGATGCTATTCCAGCTGCTCGCGTTTTAAGTCTCACTTTTCGACGCATGTCGCTCTGCCAAAACCGCTGCGCACTGTTTGGGGACATGCAAACAAAAAAGCCGCTCCAAGAGCGGCCTTTTCTTGATTTATATCAATCGGTTACAGAGCAGAAGTAATCTGCAGCTCGCTGTTGCCGTCGAGGCCGTAAATGTCGTCGCGGAACTGCACGACGCCGGGTCCGGTCGACCATGCCGACAGGTACAGGAAGTGGACCGGCACCGGGTTGACCACCTGAACCGGCGTATTCTCGCCAGTCTTGATCGCCGCCTCGAAATGCTGGCGATCCCAGCCGGGCGTATCACGCAGGATCCAGGTGACGAGGTCGCGCACATTCTGGACGCGCACGCAGCCGGAAGAGTCGAAGCGCATCAGCTTGCCGAACAGGCTCTGCTGCGGCGTGTCGTGCATGTAGACGCCGTCCGGGCTCGGGAAATTGATCTTGACCGAGGCCATGGCGTTGCCGGCGCCGGGATCCTGGCGGAAGCGGTACTTGGCGGCATCGTCCGTCGACCAGTCGACGGTCATCGGATCGACCTCGCTGCCGTCAGGCGCGAACAGCCGGATGTGGCTGTCCTTGAGGTAGTTCGGGTCCTTCCGCATCAGCGGAATGATGTCCTTGCGCACGATCGAAACCGGCGCGTTCCAGTAAGGATTGACGATGATCTCGTTGATCTTGGAATTCACGATCGGCGTCTGGCGGTCGATCTTGCCGACGATCGCGGTGTGGCGCAGCACGACGCGGTCGTTCTCGACGGCTTCCACCTGCGCGGCCGGAATATCGACCAGCACATAGCGGTCGCCAAGCGTGCCCGCCTTTTCGCGCAGCCGCTGCAGATTGGTCTGCAGCTGGCCAAGCCGGATCGGCGCCGGCACGTTCATCGCCGAATAAGTGTATTTGCCCATGGAGCCGTCGGCCGGCAGGCCGTGACGGAGCTGGAAGCGCTTGACCGCCGAGTCGACATAGGAATCGAACGCCGTCGAAATGCCGGCGCTCTGCGACAGGTCGCCCGAGACCATCAGCCGCTTGCGCAGCGGCACGACATCCGGATCGTCGACGCCGAGCTGCAATTTCTTGGTTGCCGGAACCTGTTCCCAGCCGCCCTGGCCGACAATGCCCTGGTACTGCGCCACCGCCTGCTCGGTGAAGGCTACGGTCTGCAGGCTGAAGATCGGCAGCGTCGAGGCAACCTTGCCGGTCTCGCTTGCACGGGCGTCGAACTGGTCGTCCCAATTGCCGCGGGTCGAGGATTTCAGAATGTCGCCGATCACATCCTGCGCGCTGGCATGGCCGGCGACGACGGCGGCGGCGAGCGCAGAGGCTCCGGTCAGGAAGAAACGGCGGCTGGTTCTCATGGATGTTCCAGACATTTTAGCTATATCTAATCTCGCTCAGTTCGCTCTACTGGCGGGTTGCCCGCACTCTAGGGTCGGCAATCTTAACAATTAGCCAACCATGACTTGCGTCAGCAGGGCGTGAAAACGTAGGACCACGACACCTGCTCCAGGAAGCGCAGGGCCTCGGCCCGCAGCATCACCCGCATTCTCGCTTTCACTGCGATTATGGCGGCAACGTGACCTTGGCCCGCGATTTGCATCCGGCAAGATGATCAAAAAATGGGACCGAGGCATTTTGGCATCGCCGATAGCGGCGGGTTCACAGGATGCCCGCCGTCATCCTCGGTTTGCCCTATTTCACCCGGTTCGGGCAGAGGGCTTTGAACTGCTCCAGCGTGTAGTCGTAGCCCGAGGCCCCCGAGCCATCGAGCACCACGTTCTCGTCGGTGTCGGTGATCTGATAATCCGTCTCGCTTCCGGCGGGGCTGCGCCCCTGGAACAGCATGTTGGCGCCGTAAAAGGTGGTGAATTTTCCGCTCTTGCAGTCCGCTGTGATCTCCAGATGCAAGGGCGTTTTCATTTCCTTAGCGATGCAATCCTCGGTCACCTTACCGACATAGTCGCGGCAGTATCCGATGGCGTTCTGCCTCGTATGTTTGGTCAGGATGCTGGCATGCGAGGTGTTGATGCCGGATTTCTTGACGACCGTAACCTCCATTCCGGCCTTGGAGCCATAACCGAGAGTCCGGGCAGCGGCCGGTGAAACAAGGATCACAGCGCAAATCGCAAGCAGGATATGACGCATGAGGCCCTCCTCTTTTGCCTGCAGAGCTTCCACGCGCGCTGCTCGGCGGTCAAGCGCCCTGCTGCAGCGCGCTTTCGCAAAAGAAAAGAACCGGCACCTGTCGGCACCGGCCCTGATTGCTTCCTCCGGCCGCGCTTCTTCGGCGCGACTTCGATCGTCTCAGATTTCGAATCCGCTTACATCCGGTAAGCGATCGTGTCGTTCCAGAAGCGATCCAGACGCTGGAGCGCGCGGTTCATCTGCTTGAACTCGTCGGTGTTGATGCCGCCCACGGCCTCGATCGAGCCGACATGGCGCTCGTAGAGGCCGGCGACGACCTCGGCCACCTCGTTGCCCTTCGGCGTCAGCGAGACGCGGACCGAGCGGCGGTCGATGCGCGAGCGCTGGTGGTTGATGAAGCCGAGGTCGACCAGCTTCTTCAGATTGTAGGAGACGTTCGAGCCGAGATAATAACCGCGCGAGCGCAGCTCGCCGGCGGTCAGCTCCGAATTGCCGATGTTGAAGAGCAAAAGCGCCTGGATGGCGTTGATGTCGGAGCGGCCGTTGCGGTCGAACTCGTCCTTGATCACGTCAAGCAGACGGCGATGCAGACGCTCCACCAGCTGCAGCGATTCCATGTACAGCGAACGGATCGCCTCGCGGCGATCGTCGGAAACGTTGGCGGTCTTCGCCGCCGGACGCGAATTGATCATTGTCTTTGCCTCTCGTTTGTCGCCCGGTGATTTTTTGTTCTTCACCTTGATCGCGACACTATCGAATACTCATAAAATTCGACTTAAACGCCAGGGCTAACAAGAGCTTACCGGTAAGAGGTTTCGAAAGAGGCTTAACGAACGGTCATACGAGCAAGAACAATTAACCTAAAGATTTAGCCAAGGGTTTTGGGGCAGTCGCCGACCCCGTATCTAGGTTCCTTACGCCGCCCGGCAAGCTATTGCCTGAGCTGGCGCTTCTGCAGCCAGATGACCACGCGGAAGACGATGTAGAGCAGCGCCACGCAGGCATGTGAGACGACGATCAGGATCCGATGTCCGAAGAGATTGGGAAAGCCGGCATACATGACGGTCTCGGTCGCCGCGCAGATGAACCAGATCACCGGCCCCCAAGAGGCAAGCATCCAAAGGCCCGCGGCGGCGAAAGGAAAGAAGACGGCAAGCGTGGCCGCGGCCACCTGCCAGTGCACCGGCATCAGGTCGAAGCGCCAGAGCTCGCCCGGATAGATGCCGATCAGCCGGACCCAGTAGAGGACACCGAACAGCAGGCAGTAGCCGGCAATGACCCGCTGGAACCAGGCGAAGATGATCTCGGTGGTCGAGGGCTGCAGCACCACGCGCCTGGAGGTGACCTCGCTCACAGCTCCAGCTCCCCGGCCCCGAGCGGCGCGAAATACGCGTCGACATCGGCCGCGCTCACCGCATCGAGGCTGGCGGGCCGCCATTCCGGCTTCGAACCCTTGTCGATGATGGCGGCGCGGATGCCTTCATAAAAGTCGTGGCCGGCCAGCATGCGGTTGAGGATGCGGAACTCCATCTTCATGCACTCGTCCATCGACAGCGTCGACCCGGCGCTGATCTCGCGCCAGGCGACGTTGAGGCTGGTCGGCGAACGCGTCCTGATCGTCGCCAGCGTCTTGGCGGCGAAAGCGTCGGTGGCGGATGCTCGTTCCAGGCTGGCGACGATAGCGGCGAGCGAGGGTTGCGAAAAATGGCGGGCGATCGATTCCAGATCCTGCCGCTCGGTCTCGCGTCTTGCGGGTGTGAAGAAATCGCGCAACTCCGCGTTCGCGTCGCCGCTTGTCGCCAGCTCGTCAAGAAGCCCCGCCTGGTCCTCGGCCTTGATCGTGTGGGTGGCGAGGCCCGACCACAGGGCATCACCATAGCGGATGCGGTTTCCCGTCAGCCCCAGATACATGCCGAAGCTGCCGCCGAGATCGGGCAGCAAATGGCTGGCGCCAACATCGGGGAAGAAGCCGATGCCGACTTCCGGCATGGCGAATTGCGCGTTCTCGGTCAGCACGCGGTGCGAGCCGTGGAAGGAAATGCCGACCCCGCCGCCCATGACGATGCCGTCGATCAGCGCGACATAGGGTTTCCTGAAGCGGGCGATGCGGGCATTGAGACGATACTCGTCGGCGAAGAAGTCGACCGGCGGCTTGCCGGCGCGGCCCGCCTCGTAAATGTGCAGAATATCGCCACCGGCGGAAAACGCCCTGCCCTCAGCCTTGACGACGACGACGGCGACGCCGGCATCGCCCTCCCAGGCGTCAAGCGCCTTGCCAAGCGCCTTGACCATGCGATGGGTGACGGCATTGAGCGCCTGCGGCCGCGTCAGTGTGACGACGCCCGCCTTGCCTAGACGCTCGAAGCGAATCTCGTCGCCTCCGCCAAAATCCATCGCCAGAGAATCCTCCTCTCCGCCCTTCCAGGGGGATTGAAGTGCTAAAGGCGGCATAAGGATGCGTCAATGGCGGCAACGCCGCGCTGGCGGCCAGCCGCTTCCGGTGTTAGGTAACCGGCAAAGTGTCGCGCGTAGGCGGCGCGACAGATTTCGAGCTAATCGACATGGCTGGGGTTTCTCGTCTCGTTGCTGGATTGGCAGGTCTCCTCTTTCTGGGAGTTGCGCCGGCCGCCGCCGAGGCAGCCTCTGAACTCTACCTGGCGCAGACGATCGTCACCGGCACCGGCGAGGCTAATCGCGAGATCGGCTTCAAGGATTGTCTGGACAAGGTGCTGGTCAAGGTTTCAGGCGATCAGCGGCTGACGCAGAAGCCGGAGATGCTGGCGCTGCGCAATAAGGCGGCCGACTTTGTCCAATCCTTCCGCTACCGCGACCGGCTGGAAGGCGTTCCGATCCATGACGAGCAAGGCACGCATGACCGGCCGCACGATCTCACCTGCCTCTACAAGCCCACCGTCGTCGACAAGCTCCTGGCGCAGCTCGGCAGCAAGCCATGGCACGGCGAGCGGCCGCTGATTGCCGTCTTCATAACGGCCGAGCAAGGGGCGCAACATTTCGTGCTGACGGCCGACGAGGATCGCGGCCAGTCAATGCGCGAATCCTTTGCCAACGCGACGGCGCCGCTCTCGGTGTATGTCAGCTTTCCAAAGGCTGACCAGCTCGCCGGCCTCGACGACAAGGCGCTGCGCACTGCCGATATGGCAAAGCTCGACCAGCTCGCCCGGCAGGCGGGTGCCGACCGGGCGCTCGCCGGCAGCATCGTGTGGAACGACAAGGAATTGGGCTGGATCGCCGACTGGCGGCTGGCCGAACACGGCAAGACCTATCAATGGCAGGTGCGCGGCGTCAGCTTCGACGAGGCTTTTCGCGTGGCTGTGAAGGGCGCGGCACAGATTCTGTCGGGGAATGGACAGCCGTAAACGTCGGCTGCCCTTCATCCGCCTGCCGGCACCTTCTCCCCGTCAAGGGAGAAGGGAAGTGCTCCAGCGCCGGCGATCCCCTCTCCTCGTTCTTCGCGGAAGCAACTGGCACAATCGTGTCGCATTGGTCAGCGGCAGGGGCGCATGGTAAAAGCCGGGACGACAACAGAGTTCTGGCGATGAACAAGTTTACCCCCGCAAAGCCTGCCGGCGCCCGCAGCGTCGACGAGATCACAGGCAGCCGCAGGCTGCGGCGCATGCGCAAGGCCGACTGGTCGCGCCGGCTGGTGCAGGAAAACCAGCTCTCGGTGAACGATCTGATCTGGCCGATCTTCGTCGTCGACGGCAAAAATGTGCGCGAGCCGATCGCCGCCATGCCGGACGTCTACCGCCTGTCGGTCGACCTCGCGGTGAAGGAAGCGGAGCGCGCCGCCAAGCTCGGCATCCCGGCGATCGCGACTTTCCCCAACATCGAGCTTTCGCTGCGCGACCAGACGGGCTCGCATATCCTCGATCCCGACAATGTCATCAACCGGGCCACCCGCGCCATCAAGGACGCGGTGCCGGAGATCGGCATCATTACCGACGCGGCGCTCGATCCATTCACCAGCCATGGCCATGACGGCATCCTGCGCGACGGCATCATCGTCAATGACGAAACCGTCGAGCAGGTCACGGCCGCGGCCGTCATCCAGGCAGCCGCCGGCGCGGACATCATCGCGCCGTCCGACATGATGGACGGCCGCATCGGCGCGATCCGCGACGCGCTGGACGCCAACGGCTTCCAGGACGTGGCGATCATGTCCTATGCGACGAAATTCGCCTCGGCCTTCTACGGCCCCTATCGCGAGGCAGTCGGCACCGCCGGCCTGCTCAAGGGCGACAAGAAGACCTATTATATCGACCACGCGAATTCCGATGAAGCCGTGCGCGAGGCCGAGCAGGATCTGGCCGAAGGCGCCGACATGCTGATGGTGAAGCCTGGGCTGCCCTATCTCGACATCATCCGCCGGCTGAAGGACGAGTTTCAGATGCCGACCTTCGCCTACCAGGTGTCGGGCGAATATTCGATGATCAAGGCGGCCAGCGCCAATGGCTGGATCGACGGCGAAAAGGCGATGCTGGAATCGCTTCTCGCGCTCAAGCGAGCCGGCTGCGACGGTGTCCTCACCTATTTCGCGCCGACCGTTGCGGAGATGCTGAGGGGCTAGGCCCAGGCGCAATTTTAAATTCTCGCCGCGTCACCTGGGCGCCGCCCGACGAGTTGATCGCTCGCCGGAAAATTCCGCTTGCATAATGCAATCAGTTAAGCTACTCCATGACTGCTTGCAAAATGCAACTAGTTCACGAGGCGATCATGTCAAAGCTGCGCGTCAACGCTTTCACCCTGTCGCTGGACGGTTACGGCGCCGGCCCCGATCAGACTCTCGAAAGCCCGCTCGGCGTCGGCGGCGAAGGACTGCATAAATGGATGATCGGCACGCGCACCTTTCGTGAGATGGTGATCGGCAAAGACGGCGGCACCACCGGCAGCGACGACAGCTTCGCCGCGCGCAGTTTTGAGAATGTCGGCGCCTGGATCCTTGGCCGCAACATGTTCGGGCCGGTCCGCGGCGAATGGCCGGACGAGAGCTGGAAAGGCTGGTGGGGCGACAACCCGCCCTATCACGTGCCGGTCTTCGTGCTCACCCATCACAAGCGGGCGCCGATCTTAATGGAAGGCGGCACGACGTTTTACTTCGTCACCGACGGCATCCATTCGGCGCTCGAACAGGCGAAGACGGCCGCCAAGGACAAGGATGTGCGGGTCGGCGGCGGCGTCGCCACGATCCGGCAATATCTGAAGGAAAGCCTGATCGACGAGATGCATCTCGCGATCTCGCCGATCCTGCTCGGCTCCGGCGAGCATCTTTTCGCCGGGCTGGACATGCCGAAGCTCGGCTACCGCTGCACCAGCCAGGTCGCGACCGCCGACGCGACGCATGTGATGATCGGGCGCGCGTAAGCTAGGCTCCCCCTTCTCCCTCTGTGGGAGATGGGGAAGTGCTCAATACTTCGACGGCACATAAAGCTCGCGCGGCAGCACCTGGCGCTCGTAGGCCGGGTTGAAGACGCGCTCCGGCAGCGTGATCTCCTCATGCGGCACGTCTTCGTAAGGCATTTGCTGCAGCAGGTGATCGATGCAGTTCAGTCGGGCCCGCTTCTTGTCGTTGCCTTCGACAATGAACCACGGCGCTTCCTTGATGTTGGTACGGGCGAAGGTCTCTTCCTTGGCTTTGGTGTATTGTTCCCAGCGCACGCGCGACTGCAGGTCCATCGGCGACAGCTTCCACTGCTTCATCGGATCGTGGATGCGCATCAAAAAGCGCATCTGCTGCTCCTCGTCGGTAATCGAGAACCAGTATTTCACCAGCGTGATGCCGGAGCGCACCAGCATGCGTTCGAATTCCGGCACGTCGCGGAAAAACTCTTCGACCTGATCCGCATTGGCAAAGCCCATCACCTGCTCGACGCCCGATCGGTTGTACCAGGAGCGGTCGAACAGCACGATCTCGCCGCCCGCCGGCAGATGCGGCACGTAGCGCTGGAAATACCATTGCGATCTTTCACGCTCGGTCGGCGCCGGCAGCGCGACGACGCGGCAGATGCGCGGATTGAGGCGCTGGGTGATGCGCTTGATGACGCCGCCCTTGCCGGCCGAGTCGCGTCCCTCGAAGATCACCACCAGCTTCTTCTTGTGGTAGGCAACCCAGGACTGCAGCTTGATGAGCTCCGACTGCAGACGCAGCAGCTCGCGGAAATAGGTCGTCCGCTCGATGGAGGGCGGATGCGACTTCTTGTAGATCCTGGCGATCTCGAGCGAGAGCGCGGGCTCGGAAATCTCCAGCTCATAGTCCTCGTCGAGCGTGTCCTCGAGTTCGGCTTCCAGCCAGTCCTTGGCTCCGGAATTCGTCTTGACCTCGTTCATTGCGCAGCTCCTGCCTGTCAGCCACTTTCGCCTCGGATGCGCTCCGGCCGCGGCCGGAAACACAACTCCGTAAGCCGACTGAGATACAGACGCGCAATGACGGTTTTATTGCGAGCAGGAGCCGGCAACGCTGGACCAGCCGATATGTGATCGGCCCGTATCGATGGCGGGGCGACAAGCCGCCCGAATTGTCCTACAAATACTTTCGCCTCTTCCCGGCGCCCGCGACGGCGCGCCTCTTCAAAACAAATCGCAAGGACCTGACATGGAATACCGCACGCTTGGCCGTTCCGGCCTGAAGGTTTCGACATTGACCCTTGGCACGATGACCTTCGGCGGGACGGGCCCGTTCGCCGCCGTCGGCAAATCCGATCTCTCGGAGGCGAGCCGCATCATCGATACCTGCATCGATGCCGGCATCAATCTCATCGACACCGCCAACGTGTATTCGAACGGCCTGTCGGAGGAGATCGTCGGCGAGGCGCTCGGCGGCAAGCGCAAGAACGATGTGCTCATCGCCTCCAAGGCGCGCATGCGGATCGGAAACGGCCCCAACGACGAAGGCCTGTCGCGCCATCACCTGATCCGGGAATGCGAGCGGAGCCTGAAGCGGCTCAAGACCGACGTCATCGACATCTATTTCCTGCATGAGTGGGATGGGGTCACGCCGCTGGAGGAAACGATCGCTGCGCTCGACACTTTGGTCAGCCAGGGCAAGATCCGTTATGTCGGCTGTTCCAATTATTCGGGCTGGCAGGTGATGAAGGCGCTCTCGATCAGCGACAGCCATCATCAGCCGCGCTTCGTCACGCAGCAGATCCACTACACGCTGGAAGCGCGCGAGGCGGAGTACGAGTTGCTGCCGATCTCGGTCGACCAGGGTCTTGGCGTGCTGGTGTGGAGCCCGCTGGCCGGCGGCCTGCTGTCGGGCAAATACCGTCGCGACAGCCCGACGGCCCGCCAGCTTGGCGGCTGGTCCGAACCGCCGATCCGGGACGAGGGAAGGTTGTGGCGGATCGTCGACGTTCTGGTCGAAATCGGCAAGGCGCGCGGCGTTTCGGCGGCACAGGTGGCGCTTGCCTGGCTGCTCGGCCGCCCGGCCGTTTCTTCGCTGGTGATCGGCGCCCGCAACGAAGCCCAACTCAAGGACAACCTCGCCGCGGCCAGCCTGACGCTGTCCCTGGACGAGCGCCTGCGCCTCGACGACGTCAGCCGCCCGCCGGTGCTTTATCCCTACTGGCACCAGCAGCTCACCGCCAAGAACCGGTTCGGCCCCGCCGACCTGGTGCTCGACCGCAGCGATATCTAAGAATCCGCGCCGTGCTCCGCGCCCGAAAACGCGCGGAGGTCAGCCGGCGATAAAACGCCAGACCTCCGGGTCGGGTTCGATCTGGCCGCTGAGCACGAAATATTTGTAGAGGACGAGCAGCGATACCGCCCGCTCGTCCTTTTCGTTGCTGAACCGGCGGCAATAGGCGTTGGCCGCCGTTATGATGCGTTGGGCTTCCGCCGGGTGTTTTTCGAAATAGGCGATCTTGTCGGCGACGTCCGAAAAATCCGACGCCAGAGGCACGTAGTGAACATCGGCCTCGAGCTCAGCCTCGGCGAACCAGGTTTCGTAGGTCGGCGGCGGCATCAGGCAGAGCGAATTCGAGCTCATGATCCACTTGAGGTTCGTCGCCACGTCATTGCCTTCGAGCGAGACGATGTAGCGGAACTGCCGCTGCTGCGCGATCGTGAGATACGGCTTGCGATAGTTCTCCGGGGCGCTTGGCTTGGGCGAGCCGGCATCGCAAGACGGCAGGTCGCGCACGGCATCGACGAACCGTTTGCGGATCGGATTGTTGAAATGACCGCGCCAGACCGCCATCGGGCGCTTGTCGGCGAAGGACAGATTGTCCTTTGGCATGTTGAAATGGCGGAACTTGTCGAGCTTCATGATCACGGCGTTGCCGTTGTCGTTGCGGATCGGGCGATCCTTGACGATTGATGGCACCGCCGGAACGTCGACGACGTCGCCGAACTCGAGATCGATGAGCAGGTGGCGATCGAAGTAGCGGGCGAACTCCTTCAGGTCGTAATAGTACATGCTCCCGAACTTGGGTATTTGACTGGCGGGCACCGCCGCCGCGCTCGGCACGAAGCTATGGTCGAGCCGGTTGTAGTAGTTGACCCGATCACGGACCGTTTTGCTGGAGAGCCGTGCCTGCTCCAGCCGGCGCGCAAGCCGCTGGCGAAAGAGAGCCTGCGGCGCCACATCGCGGGTGATGTTGCGTATGAAATAAAATACCCGCGCTGCGGTGCGTAAGGGCGAGGCCATGCGTCCGTCGTTTAAAGATGTCCGTCGCCTCCTACAGCATTGTGCCGAACATCTTGCAAGCCCGCCCAAGCTGACGAACTTGTTGAAGTTCTAATATTCGACGATGGCCGAAGATCAGCCACCGACGACAGCAAAGCCCCTGGCGCGCAGGCCGCGCCGCTCGTCATGCAGCGAAGTCACCAGGCGGTCGCGGCTGCCGGCGATGTGGGCCGAGAGCAGCCGTGCCGCCTTTTCGGCGTCACCCTTTCGCACGGCAGCCAGGATGGCGTGGTGCTCGGCCCAGGCGCGGCCAAGCGCCGCCTCGTCGCGCACTTCCAGCCAACGCGCGCGGGAGAGCCTGGTCATTGCATCGCGGACTCCCCTAAGCAGGAATTCGTTGCCGGAAAGCCTGGCCAGCTCGATGTGAAAATCCAGACCAACGCGGTGCCATTCCTCGCGCGGCGTACCGGCGTCGCAGGAATCGAGCATCGCCGCGATCACCTCGATCCCGCTGCGATCTTCCAGCGACGCCGTCAACCGCACCGCCGCCACCTCGACCGCCTCGCGGTAGACGGCGATCTGGCCGAGCTCGGCGAGATTGATCGGCGCCACCGTCCAGCCGCGGCCGTCACGAGCGATCAGCCCTTCGGTCTCGAGGCGCAGCAGCGCCGCCCTGACCGGGGTGCGGGAGGCGCCGAAGCGGCTTTCGATCCAACGCTCGGTCAGCCGCTCGCCCGGGCCGATCTCGAGCCCGAGGATCATTTCGCGAAGCTGCCTTTCGACATTCTGCATTTGCGACATTGTCGTTCCGCTCTTCGGCACCGCATTGACAGCGGCGGGGTTGAGGTTCATGACGGATACCGATTTGGTATCCCAAAATGGTATCCGGAACAATCCCGGATAACCAAGCAGGCATGACATGGCAGAAAATAGCACCCAGAGCGGCTACAATATCCATTGGCGAGGCAATCTCGCCGTCTGCTTCGCCGGCTCGTTCAGCACGCTGATTGCCATGACGCTGCTGTTGCCGTTCCTGCCGCTTTATGTCGAACAGCTGGGTGCCGAAGGGCACGCGGCAATCGTGCAATGGTCAGGAGTTGCTTACGGTGCCACCTTCTTTGCCGCGGCGCTGGTCGCCCCTCTGTGGGGGCGGCTCGGCGACCGTTACGGCCGCAAGCTGATGCTGGTGCGCGCCTCGTTCGGCATGGCGATCTGCATGTCGCTGACCGGTATGGTCGAAAGCATCTGGCAATTGGTGTTGCTGAGGCTCCTGATCGGCTTTGCCGGCGGCTACTCCTCGGGCTCGACGATATTGGTGGCGATGCAGACGCCAAAGGAGCGCTCCGGCTGGGCGCTCGGCGTGCTGTCGGCCGGCATCACGGCCGGCTCGCTGGTCGGACCGCTGCTCGGTGGCATGCTGCCGCCGCTGATCGGCATCCGCGCCACCTTCCTGTTGTCGGGCGCTGTCATTTTTCTCGCTTTTCTGGCCACGACTTTCCTGATCAAGGAAAACCCGCCGGCTCCCAAACCTGTCTCGTCGGCAAAGCCGAAGAGCGGCTGGGCACAGATCCCCGACAAGCGTCCGGTCGTCGCGATGCTGACGACCGGCTTGCTGCTCGCCTTTGCAACCATGTCGATCGAGCCGATCATCACGGTCTATGTGCAGCAGCTCGTCGTGGACCAGAGCAAGGTGACGATGGTCGCGGGCGTGGTGATGTCGGCGGCCGCGCTTGGAACCATCATGTCCTCGTCGTGGCTGGGCAAGCTTGCCGATCGGGTCGGCCACTGGAACGTGGTCGTCGGCGCGCTCGCGATTTCTGCGCTGCTGCTTGTCCCGCAAGCTTTCGTCACCGACGGCTGGCAGCTGATCGGGTTGCGCTTCCTGATGGGGCTGGCGCTGGGCGGCCTCCTGCCCTGCATCACCAGCGTCATCCGTCACAACATCCCCGACGGCGTCGGCGGCAATGTGCTCGGACTATCGATCTCGGCGCAGTATGTCGGCCAGGTCGCGGGACCGCTCGCCGGAGGCTTCGTCGGCGGCCATTTCGGCATGCGGGCGGTGTTCTTGGGCACATCGGTGCTGATGGCGCTGGGGGCGGTCTATAACTGGATTGTCCAGACGCGGCGCGCACGGCATATGCTGCTCGAGGCCGGCGAATCCTGAGCCGCGCGCGATCGAAAACGGAGCATCGAAATGAGTCTTGCCGGGCAACCATCAGACGGCGGCAGCCGCATCCTCGTGCTGGCAGGCGGTCTCGTCGGCGCGGCAGGGGTGGCGCTGTCGGCGGCGGCCGCGCATGGCGGCGGCGCCTTCACCGGCACGTCCTCATCCTTCCTGCTGATGCATGCGCCGGTCTTCCTCGCCATCGGCCTTATCGGCGGCAGCCGGTATCTCAGGATCGCAAGCCTGGCGCTGCTTGTCGGCCTGCTGCTGTTCTCGGGCGATCTTCTCGCCCGGGATTTCCTCGGTTCGCGGCTGTTTCCGATGTCGGCGCCGATCGGCGGCACGCTGCTTATCGTCGGCTGGCTGGCGATTGCGATCTCGGCGCAGTGGCGCCCAGGGTCCTAGATCCGCCTTGCCATTGCTGAGGCTCGTCGGAAAATGGGCCGCGACTACCGCCTTCCCCGACGCAGCCGCCGCTTGCGCGACGCCGGCTCCGCCGCGCGCCGCCGTTCCGGCCGGTCGGTTGGCCGCGAAATGCCCCAGTAGTTGCGATAGATGTCCTCGAAGAGATGGCTGATGGGATGCATGACTTACTTCCTTGAATTGAATCGATCCAATAGACCGACGCGAAAAAGACGGGCTGCTTCAGGCGCGCTTGCGCTCCACGATGAAGCGGGGCTGACGCTTCCACGGGCCTGTCTTGCCGCGGCGCCGCTCACTCTGCTCGGCCGAAGCAATGCCCCAATCGTTGCGGTAGACGTCCTCGAACAAAAAGTTGACCGGATGCACGGCACCCTCCTTCTCGAATCTTGCTTCATGTCAGAGACTTGGATCGATTCAAATCATAACCCCTGCACCGCCGTAGTCAAGCGAAAATTTGAATCGATCCAATAAAAGTAGTAAGTGGACCGTCAGACATTCCGCGTCCATGTTCGCCATGCGACCGGATTCGGAGAACAGACATGGCATCACTTATCGAAGGCCAGGCACGCCCCATCCGGCTGGCGGATATTGCCAAGGCGGCGGGCGTCTCGCATGGGACGGCCTCCAATGTCTTCAGTCGCCCGGAGGTCGTGCGCGCCGAGCTGCGCGAGCGGGTCAGGGCGGTGGCGGAGGCGATGGGTTACGCCGGGCCTGATCCGAAAGGCCGCCTGCTGCGCGCCGGCAAGGTCAATGCCATCGGCGTCGGCACGACCGAGCCCCTTTCCTACTTCTTCGAGGATCCCTTCGCCCGCGTCATGATGGCGGGCATTTCCGAGGCCTGCGACGCCACCGGCGCCGGGATCGCATTGGTTTCGGCGGCCAACCAGGAGAAGCTCGCCTGGAACATCCAGAGCGCGCTGGTCGACGGTTTCATCCTGTTCTGCATCGAAGGTGGCTCGCGTCTCGTCGAGCTGACGCGCGAACGCAGGCTGCCCTTCGTGGCGTTGGAGCTCGGCTTTCACGACGAGACGATCTCGGCGATCGGCGTCGACAACATCGCCGGCGGACGGCTCGCCGCGCGGCATCTTGCCGAACTCGGACATCGCCGTTTCGCCGTGCTGTCGCTTACTCTCGGTGATGACCGCACCGGCTTCGTCACACCCGAAATGGTCCGCTCGGCCGTCTACACGGGAACGCGCGACCGTCTGGCCGGCTATTTCGAGGAACTGTCCGGCTTCGGTGTCGACACGAAGAGCATCCCGGTCTTCGAGACCGAGAACGAGCAAAGGAGCACCTGGGCGGGGCTCGAAGCGATCTTTGCCGGCGGCGAGCGGCCGACCGCCATCCTGGCAATGTCGGACAGGATGGCCATGATCGCCATCGACTGGCTGACTGCGCGCGGTCTGAAAGTGCCGGAAGACGTTTCCGTTGTCGGCTTCGACGGCGTGCCCGACGGCGCGCTCTGCGACCCGCCGCTGACCACGATCGCGCAGCCGATCACCGAGATCGGCCGGCGGGCCGCGCGCATGATCCTCGACTATGACGGCGCCGTGCGGCGCGAGACGATGGGCGTTGAGCTCGTCGTCAGGGCCTCGACGGGCCCTGCTCCCATATCCTAGAACCACATCTCAATATCCGCCGACCCGCGCCGGCATGGGCGGCGCAGCGAACCCGGTGCGCGCCGGCTCCGCACGCGCCGGTTTGATGCGGGTCGGGCCGAGACCGGCGAGCCATTCGAGATAGAGCGCCAGTGCGAACTGCATGGCGATGCCGGCAGCGATCAGCAACGTGTCATAGGCGAGGCCGCCCGGATTGATCAGCTTGAGCACCTGAGCGGCCATGGCAATCAGCGTGCCGGCAACGAAGACGGGCAGCGAACGCTTGCCGAGGATCGCCAGCGGATTGTCGGGCTTGGCGCGGAAAAGGTTCGATACGGCCGGCAGGGCGACTACCAGATAGCTGACGGCCAAGATATGCAGCAGCCGCGGCAGCGACAGGAAGGTCTTGTCGAAGCCGCCGATCACCACCGGCAGATTGAACCAGGTGATCTGCCCCCAGAGTGGGCTGTGCACCCAGATCGCCGCGCCCACCACATAGACGCCGGCGAAACCCACCAGCCACCGGTTTACGGGGATGGTGCCGCCGCGCTTGATATGCAGCATGGCGGCAAGGCCGATGTTGAACAGAAACTGCCAGGACAGCGGGTTCAAGAACCAGAGACCCGGCTCGGGATAATTCGGCGGAGCGATCTGCCAGATGCCGGCGACCAGCCACAGCAGCCCGGACACGGTCAGTGCCGCCACGGGCCTGTAGCTGACGAACAGAACGAAGGCCGGCGCCGCCAGAAGCAGCGCCGCATAGACCGGCAGGATGTTGTTGTAGCCGAGCTGATGGCCGAGGGTGACGATGCCGAAAAGCACCTCCGGCGTGTCCTTCATCAGCGGCTCGATGTTGATCATCTTCAACAGCTCCGGGCGGTGGGCGAACACGGCCGTGGCGGAAAACAGGGCGATCACCAGCATGGTGATGACGATGTGGGTGACGTAGAGCACGCCGGCGCGCCGCCACATCTTGAGGGTCGCCAGCAGCCTGCCCCCCGGCTTGAACTTGGTGCCATAGGCGAGCGCCACCGAGATGCCGGAGATCAAAACGAAGGCCTCTGCCGCATCGGAAAAGCCGAGGTTCTTGTAGGTCAGGTTTTCGAAGACGGTACCCGGCACGTGGTCGACGAAAATGGTGAGCAAGGCGAGCGCGCGCAGCACATCGATACGCGTATCGCGTTGAGAAACGGGGATGGTCATCGACAAAAGGCCTCAGAGCTGGTGTTTCATGTCCAGCAATGCGACCCCCGACGCACCGCTTCGATTCCTCCCGTTCGGGAGTGTATCGGCGCAGAAACGGCCCGAAATGCGCCAGGTTCAATCAACTTTCGCGGAGCTTGAAAACATTCCGTTTTGAAGCCGGCAAATCAGCGAAATCACCGTAGAATCAAAAGGATCTGATCATGTCCGAACATGACAGCAAAAACAGCGAGCTGCAGCGTGATCTGCCCTTTTCCTATCGTCTGATCAGACCGGAAAATGCGAGCGGCGAATGCCTTTTCGTGCTGCATGGATCGGGCGTGGACGAAGCGACACTTTTGCCGCTGGCGAGGCGGATCGCGCCGCGCGCGGTGGTTGTCGCAGCACGCGGCCGCATCCGCCAGGAGGACGGTTTTCGCTGGTTCGAACGAATCACGCCGACCAGCTTCGAGCAGTCGAGTATCCGCGCGGAGACGGCCGCTTTCGCCCAATTCGCAGTGGAAGCCGCACGGCTCCACGAGCTTGATCTCACCCGCGCGACCTTCCTGGGTTACTCAAACGGCGCCAATCTGGTTTCCACGCTGATGCTGCTTCATCCCGGCCTGGTCAGGCAGGCGGCGCTGCTCAGGGCGATGCCGGTGCTCGACGATGCGCCGGCGACGAACCTTGCCGGAACGCGGGTGCTGATCATCGCCGGCGCGGCCGACCAGACCTACGGCCCGTTCGCGCCAGCCTTGGTGACGCTCTTCAGCCAGCGCCGTGCCGAGGTCGATGCGCGCATCGTCGCCTCCGGCCATGAGTTCGGCGAAGCGGATGCCGCGATCGCCCGGCAGTGGCTTGCCGCGACCTCGACGCCGGCCGCCTGACGAGAGATAGACGCTGCTGCCGAGGCTAGCCCTGCCCCATCCGGTTCCAGGCATCCAGCCCGGCGATCTTGTAGGCTTCGGCCAGCGTCGGATAGTTGAAGGTGTTGTTGACGAAGAAGTCGACCGTGCCGCCGAGATTGATCACCGCCTGGCCGATATGGATGAGCTCGGTCGCACCCTCGCCGACGATATGGGCGCCGAGCAGGCGGCGCGTGTCGACCGAGAACAGGAGTTTCAGGAAACCTGAGTTGACGCCCATGATGTGGCCGCGCGAGGTTTCCCGGAAGCGCGCCACGCCGACCTCATAGGCGATCCCGCTCTCGCGCACCTGCTCCTCGGACTGGCCGACGGTGGAGATTTCCGGCACGGCGTAGATGCCGTAAGGAAAGGTTTCCGGCGGCGGCGGCAGCGCCACGCCGAAGGCATGGCAGGCAGCCACCCTGCCCTGCTCCATCGAGGTCGAGGCCAGACTCGGAAAGCCGATGACGTCGCCGGTGGCATAGATATTGGGCGCGCTGGTCTGAAATGTCTGGGGATCGACCTTGATGCGGCCGCGGCTGTCGGCCTCGATGCCGACCATGTCGAGCCCGAGGCTGCCAAGATTGCCGCTGCGGCCTGCAGCGTAAAGCACGATTTCGGAGCGGATGGTGCGGCCGTCGGCAAGGGTCACTTCGGCATGATCGGGCTTGGAGGCGATTTCTTTTACCGTGCTGCCGAGGCGAATGGTCATGCCGCGGTCGCGCATCTGATGGATGAAGTCGTCGACGATTTCGCGATCGACGAAATCGAGGATGGTGTTGCGCGGCTCGACCAGTGTCACCGGCACGTCGAGCGCCGAAAAGATGGTCGCGTATTCGACGCCGATGACGCCGGCGCCGATGACGGTCAGCGTGCGCGGCAACCGGTCGAGTTCCAGCATCTCGTCGCTGTCGAAGACGCGCGTCTTGTCGAACGGCACGTCGCGCGGGCGGTGCGGCCTGGTGCCGACGGCGATCAGCGCATTGGCGAAACCGATCTCGCTATAGTCGCCATTGTCGGTGGTCAGGCTGACCTTGTTTGCGCCGATGAATCTGGCCGTGGCCCGCGCGCTTTTGACCGCGTTGCGCATGAACTGATGCTGCAGCACCTCGACTTCGTGATCGAGCGTCTTGTGCAGGCGCTCGACGAGGTCGCTGACCGAAATATCCTGCTTGACCCGGTAGCCGCGCCCGTAGAAGCCGCGCTCGCGCCAGCCGGAGAGATTGAGCACCGTTTCGCGCAGCGTCTTGGACGGAATGGTGCCGGTGTGCACGGAGACGCCGCCGAGACGCCGGCCCCTATCGACGACCAAAACCGACTTGCCGAGCTTTGCCGACTGCACCGCGGCGCGGCGCCCGGAGGGGCCGCTGCCGATGACCAACATGTCGTAGTCCATATTCCCCATCCCCTCGGCGTCTTGTTGCGCCGCAGCAGGCTAACGCGATCCGCGCCTGGAATTCAATCGCCGCAGCGCCGCTCGCCACAGCCTGCCGCGCCGGCGTCACGAGCGGTCCATCTTGATTCCGCCACCGGCTTTCACCATTTCAGAGGCGAATGGCCGAGACTTATTTCCGGCCTGTTGCGAGGGCATGACACATGAACACGCGCGTGCTGGACGGCGAGATTATCACCACAAGGCTCGAGGATACACGCGCCTACCGCGGCGTGCGCACCAGGCGCATCTTCGCCTTCATCCTCGACTATTTCTTCGTGGCGCTGCTCACCATCCCCTTCGCCATATTGGTCGCCCTACTCGGGCTTTTGACCTTCGGCCTGGGCTGGGCGCTGTTCTCCGTCCTGCTTCCGGCGGTTGCCATCCTCTACATCTGGAACACGCTGGGCAGCCGCGACCAGGCCACAACCGGCATGAAGATCATGGGCATCCGGCTTGAGAGGCTCGACGGCACGCGCATCGACGGCCTGACCGCCGTCGTGCATTCGGTGCTGTTCTGGGCCGGCAACGTCATCCTGACGCCGCTGGTGCTGCTGGTCACGCTGTTTTCCGATCGCAAGCGGACGCTGCACGACCTGCTTCTCGGCACCGTCGTCACCCGCACCGATAGCTGACGCTATGTGCGGCCGCCGTCGCCGCGCCGGTTGTGCTAGATATGAACAGCTTGGGCCGGCCGCGACAGCACAATCCTGTTGAATTTTTCGCCGGCAGGGCCAAAGGTAGGGCGATTCGCAGGAGCGTGTCCAAGAATCCATGACGCAGCATCCGACCCAGTCGCCGCAGTTCTTCCTGACCGCGCCGTCCCCGTGCCCCTATCTGGAGGGCCAGTTCGAGCGGAAGGTGTTCACGCACCTTGTCGGCGACAAGGCGCCCGAGATGAACGATCTGCTCACGCAAGGCGGCTTCCGGCGTTCCCAGAACATCGCCTACCGGCCGGCCTGCGAATCCTGCCGCGCCTGCGTGTCGGTGCGCATCCTGGCGCAGGAGTTCACCGCCAGCCGCAACATGCGCCGCGTCACTCAGCGCAATGCCGACCTCATCGGCGCCATGCACGACGCGCAGCCTTCCACCGAGCAATATTCGCTATTTCGCGCCTATCTCGACGCGCGCCATCGCCGCGGCGGGATGTCCGACATGACAGTGCTCGACTATGCGATGATGGTCGAGGACACGCATGTCGACACCAAGATCATCGAATACCGGCGCCGCGGCCCCGACACCTTCATCACCGGCAAGGGCCAGGGTGAATTGATTGCCGTAGCGCTGACCGACAAGATGGCCGACGGCTTGTCGATGGTCTATTCCTACTTCAATCCCGATTTCGAGGACCGCTCGCTCGGCACCTTCATGATCCTCGATCACATCGCCCGCGCCAAGGCGAGGGGACTGCCCCACGTCTATCTCGGCTACTGGGTCAACGGCTCGCGCAAGATGAGCTATAAGATGCGGTTCATGCCGCAGGAGCATCTCGGTCCGAAAGGCTGGGAACGCTACGACCACGAAGCGGTCAGTCGCTGACCTTTTTTCCAAAGCCCGTTCTTAAACTGTTTCAAGGGGCAGGAAGCTGGTGTTTCCGCCACTCGCTGGAAGCGTGCGCCATCGAGCCAGCCGCCGCCTGCAAATCATTGCGAGACCAATCATGTCTTCCCACCACGACCATCAGAAAGGCCTGCTGATCACCACCATCGGCGGCCTGGTGCTCACCTTCGACATTCCCCTGATCCGGCTCGCGGATGGCAGCCCGTGGACCATCATGGCGCTGCGGACCGGGACAACGCTTGTCGCCACCCTGTTGATTTGGGTCGTCTGGCGCGCGGTGCGCGGCAAAGTGCCGAAGCTCATCCCCGGCTGGTCGGGCCTGGCGGCGGCGATCTGCTACGGCCTGACTTCGATCACCTTCGTCACCGCCGTCTATCATACCTCGACCGCCGACCTCGTCTTCATCCTGGCCTTCAACACCGTCTTCGCGGCGCTGCTCTCCTGGCTGTTCCTCAGAGAACGACCGCGGCTGAGCACCGTGATCGCAATGCTGGCGATGATCGTCGGCGTGCTGATCATCGTCGGCGGTTCGGTCGGCACCGGAAAACTGTTCGGCGATTTCATGGCGCTCTGCTCGGCTTTCTTCGTCGCACTCGCCATCACCATCTCGCGCGCCAGCGGCAAGGACATGGGCTTCACCGCGCTGGTCGGCGTCGTCTTTCCGCTAGCGCTCGCCGCATTCATGGTCTCGGGTGAAGGACTGCACGTCAACGCGCCGTGGTGGATCATCTTCAACGGCGCGGTGATCATGCCGATCTCGTTCTTCTGTCTCGCCGCCGGCCCGAAATATATTTCAGGGCCGGAGGTGGCGATGTTTTACGTTCTGGAGACGGTGCTCGCGCCTGTCTGGGTCTGGCTGGTCTTTGCCGAGGCTCCGACACGAAACAGCCTGATCGGCGGCGCGATCCTGATCGTGGCGCTGGTAGCCCACTCGCTCTGGCAATTGCACGAAGGCCGCAGGCGCCGGGCGGCGCTCGCCGTCGCCTACCCGGCCTGAATTTTCCTGGTCTCAGGCGCCGTCTCGATCCGTGGCGGCCCGTTCCCTTCTTCAGCGGCAGGTGGAAGCTCATCCATCAGCTCGACCTCGCGCAGCCATTCGCGCCAGATGGCGACGAGCAGCGCCATCAGTACAGGGCCTATGAAGAGGCCGAGGAAGCCCATCGTCTTGACGCCGCCGATCAGGCCGAAAAAGGTCGGCAGGAAAGGCAGCTTGATCGGCCCGCCGACCAGCTTCGGGCGCAGCGTCTTGTCGACGATGAAAAGCTCGACCGCGCCCCAGACGAACAGCGCAAGGCCCGCAAACAACTTGCCGCTGGCGGCGAGGTAGATCGACACCAGCGTGAAGGAGAGCGGCGCGCCGCCCGGGATCAGCGCCATGATGCCGGTAAGCGCCCCGAGCGTGACCGGCGACGGCACGCCGGCCAGCCAATAGGCGACGCCCAGCACCACGCCCTCGCCGATGGCGATGACGGTCATGCCGGTGACGGTCGATGAAATGGTAGCCGGCACGACGCGCGAGATGCGCTCCCAGCGCGTCGGCAGGATGCGCTCGCCGAGGCGATCAACCTGCGCCGCGAAGCCCTCGCCGTCGCGATAGGCAAAGAACAGCGCGATCAGCATGAAAAGCAGCGTGAGCAGCAGCCCGAAGGCGCTGCCGCCGGCGGCCAGCGCGCCGCGATAGATGGTGCCGATGTTGGAGCCGCTGACCATCTGGATCAATTCGCCGATGCCGCCGGGATGGCCGAGATTGGCCGTCCACTGCTGGTTCAGCCATTCGCCGACGACCGGCATGGTGGCGATCCATTGGGGCGTGGCAGAGCCGTGGCGGTTGGTCTCGATCGCCCAGACCACCCACTCGCGAAGCTCGTTGATGGCGTAAGTGCCGGCGAGCGCTATCGGCACCACCAGGAAGGTCAGAATGAACAGGATCGCGAGGGTCGCGGCGATCGTGCGGTTGCCGCCGACCCCGGCGAGCAGCCGGCGGTAGAGCGGCCAGCTGGCGAAGGCGATGACGAGCGCCGCCAGCACCGGGAACAGGAAGCCGTGGAAGAAATAGACGCCGGCGGCGACGATCAGCACCAGGAGCCAGCGCGCCGCCGACAGCGGCGGGATGACGGCAGCCCTCAGCGGCGCCGACAGACCGAACAGGCGCTGCCCTGGTTTCTGGATCTCAGCCCGCTTCAACGCGGCGGTTCTCCCCTGCCAGCTCGATGGTTGCTTATGCACCATCATAGTGCAGCAATCGTGACGATAGTCCAAATGTTTGCGCCTAGCCTCCTCCCCGTGAGGGAGAAGGTGGATCGGCACGTAGCGCCGAGACGGATAAAGGATGTTCCAGCGGAGCGAGACCTCTGCGTTCCTTGGAACACGCTCATCCGTCGCCTTCGGCGACACCTTCTCCCACACGGGGAGAAGAGGGAGCCCCGCTACCCGAACTTGCCCGTCCTCGGGAAACCCTTCGGCACCATGCGACCGGCGGCTGCACGGGCGCCGATCCACTCGGCCAATTCCTCGCGCGACTTGGTGAAGGTGCGGTCGGCCGAATCCTGCCAGGTCAGCCCCGCTGCAATCGTGAAGGTCTTAAGGTCCAGCACGCCGCCGTCCTTGTATTTCTGCAGGCGCACACCCTTGCCGCGCGCCATTTCCGGGATTTCAGACAGCGGGAAGATCAGCATCTTGCGATTCTCGCCGACGATGGCGAGATGGTCGCCGGCAACCGGAATGCAGCGTTTGGCCTCGTCCGGCGCCTTGACGTTCATCACCTGCTTGCCCTTGCGGGTGTTGGCGATCACCTCTTCCTCGGAGACGACGAAGCCGTTGGCGTCGTATGAGACCAGAAGCAGCCTGCGCTTCGGGTCGTGCACAAAGGCGGTGACGATGTCCTGGTCGTTTTCCATGTCGACGATGATGCGGATCGGCTCGCCATGGCCGCGCCCGCCCGGCAGCCGGTCGGCGCCGATGGTGTAGAACTTGCCGCCGGTGGTGAAGACCAGGATCTTGTCGGTCGTCTGCGCGTGGAAGGCGAGCTTCAGGCTGTCGCCTTCCTTGAAGGCAAGCTGCGAATAGTCGGTCAGGTGACCCTTCATCGCGCGGAGCCAGCCCTTTTCCGAAACCACGACGGTGACAGGCTCGCGCTCGATCATGGCGTGCGCGATATCGGTGAGGTCATGCTCGGGCGCGTCGGCGAACTGGGTGCGGCGTTTGCCGAGCTTGGTCTCCGGACCGAACTTCTTACGAACCTCAGCGACTTCCCACTTGATCGTCGCCCATTGCTTGGCGTGGGAGGCAAGCAATGCCTCGATCTGCTTCTTCTCCTCGGTAAGGCCGTCGAACTCCTTGCGGATTTCGATCTCTTCCAGCTTGCGCAGGGCGCGCAGCCGCATGTTCAGGATGGCTTCGGCCTGATTGTCGGTGAGCGACCAGCGGGCCATCATCACCTGCTTGGGCTCGTCCTCCTCGCGGATGATCCTGATCACCTCGTCGATGTTCAAATAGGCGATCAGATAGCCGGCCAGGATTTCCAGCCGCTTCTCGATCTCGCCCAGCCGATATCTCGAGCGGCGGATCAGCACGTCGCGGCGGTGATCGAGCCATTCCTTCAGCACGCCCTTCAGCGACAGGACGTTCGGCACCTTGCCGCGCGACAGCACGTTCATGTTGAGCGGGAAGCGGCTTTCGAGCTCGGTCAGCTTGAACAGCGATTCCATCAGGATGCCTGGATCGACGCTGCGGCTCTTCGGCACGAGCACGATACGGATATCCTCGGCGCTTTCGTCGCGGACGTCCTCGAGCAGCGGCAGCTTGCGCGCCATCAGCAGCTCGGCGATCTTCTCGATCAGCCTGGCCTTCTGGACGCCATAGGGGATTTCCGTAACGACAATGCTCCAGGTGCCCCTGCCCTGGTCCTCCTGGCTCCATCTGGAGCGCACGCGGAAACCGCCGCGGCCGCTCTCATAGGCTTCGAGGATCGAGGCGCGGCTGTCGACGATGATGCCGCCGGTCGGGAAATCCGGCCCTTGGACGAAATCCATCAGCTTCGCCACCGGCGCGTCCGGATGCTCGATCAGATGAAGTGCCGCGTCGCAAAGCTCGGCGGCGTTGTGCGGCGGGATCGAGGTCGCCATGCCGACCGCAATGCCGGACGAGCCGTTGGCGAGCAGGTTCGGGAAGGCGCCGGGTAGAACGGAGGGTTCCTCGTCCTCCTCATTATAGGTCGGCCGGAAGTCGACGGCGTCCTCGGTGATGCCGGCAAGCAGCTCAGTCGCCACCTCCGTCATGCGCGCTTCGGTGTAGCGCATGGCGGCGGCGTTATCGCCGTCGATATTGCCGAAATTGCCCTGCCCGTCGACCAGCGGGTAGCGCATCGAGAATTCCTGCGCGAGCCGCACCAGCGCGTCGTAGATCGACTGGTCGCCATGCGGATGGAACTTACCCATCACCTCGCCGACGATGCGGGCGCATTTGGCGAAGCCCTGATCCGGGTTGAGCCGCAAGAGCCGCATGGCATGCATGATGCGGCGATGGACCGGCTTCAGTCCGTCCCGCACATCCGGCAGCGCCCGGTGCATGATGGTCGACAGCGCATAGGCAAGATAGCGCTTCTCGAGCGCTTCCTTCAGATCGACCGGTTCGATGTTGTCGCCGCCGCCATTGTCTTCAGGCGGCAAATGCCTTTTGCCCATGGATTTGGACTAGCCGAGCGGGTGATTCGCGGCAAGCGCCGGGTTGGCAGTCGGCGGATTCGTCGCAAATGGCGACGTGAAGGATTTCACGGAAGCGGCAAGTTGAACATTCCAGTTTGCCCATTCTGCAACCGGCCCCGGCAGCAAGCGGGCTAACCGGCCAACATCAATCTGTTACATGCGCCCTCTATCTGGGCAGGCAACGCGCCGGCGCAGGAGAGCCGCGGTCTTCATGACAAATTCACCGCATCATGCAAAGCGTGCCGGCCGGGTTTGCTTTTCATCGCCGTTTTCGACAAATGTGCCGGGAAACGCCTTGTTCCCGACCCGTTCGTCGCGGAATGGTGATGGAGTAGAATTCAAAAACACTTTTCAGGACAGGGAACTCGCCATGAAAATTCAACGCTCAATGCTCAAGAAACTGGCTTTTTCAACCATTCTGCTGGCCCTGCCGCTCAACACCGCCTTCGCCGCCGATCCGGCGGTGGCCGACCGCGTCAAGGCGGCCCTTGCCGCCCAGGGCGTCGACATTTCCTGGACCGGCGTCTCCGGCGACAATTCGAACGCGGTGCTGCAGGGCGTGTCCATCAAGCCGGCAGCCGAGAAGGAAGCCCTGCCGATCGGCGACGTGAAGCTGGAGGGCATCACCGAGGCCAATGGCGGCTTCGAGATCGCGACCGTCTCGAGCTCGGCATTCGAGCGCAGCCAGGACGGCGTGACGCTCAACCTCAGCCCCGTTGTCATTCACGGCATGAAGGTGCCGGCCGAAGGCAGCACCGACCCGCTCGGCTCGCTGATGATGTACAAGTCGGCCGAGCTCTCCAACATGACCGTCAAGGTCGGCGACAAGACGGCCTTCTCGATGGACGGGCTGGCCGTCCAGATCACCCCGCCGGCCGACGGCAAGGCGATGGACTTCACCGCCAACACGGAAAAGTTCAACGCCGACCTGACACTGGTCGAGGACCCGAAGTCGAAGGAGGCGATTCAAGCGCTCGGCTACCAGAATATCTCCGGTACGGTCTCGATGGCCGGCACCTGGCAGCCCAGCGACGGCAAGATGGAGCTCTCGAAATACGACATCTCGGTCGAGAATGCCGGCACGCTCGGCATGACCTTCAATCTCGGCGGCTACACCCTCGACTTCATCAAGTCGATGCAGGAGATGCAAAAGAAGTTCGCTGCACAGCCCGAGGGTGCCGACAATTCCGCGCAGGGCATGGCCATGCTCGGCCTCTTGCAGCAGCTTTCCTTCAACGGCGCCTCGGTGCGCTTCGACGACGATTCGCTGACCGGCAAGGTGCTCGACTATGTCGGCAAGCAGCAGGGCATGTCCGGCAAGGACGTCGCCAATCAAGCCAAGGCGATCGTGCCGTTCGGCATGGCGCAGCTCAACAATCCCGAACTGACGGCCGAGGTGTCGGCCGCGGTCAACAAGTTCCTCGACGACCCCAAGAGCCTCGAGATCTCGGCCGAGCCGCCGGCGTCGGTGCCGTTCGCGCTGATCATGGCCGGCGCCATGTCCAACCCGCTCGACCTGCCGAAGACGCTGGGCGTGAAGGTCAAGGCGAACGAGGACTGATCGGGGCGCCGCGCACCTGCCAGCATTATCCAACGGCGGTTCGGATGATCCGGATCGCCGTTTTCCTACGATCAGGGCCTGACCTCCTCGACGAAGGCGTTTGTCGCTCTTTACAGGAGTATGTCGGACCACCCCGCCCTGCCGTGACCCTCCTCGGGGTCTCGGGCCTGGCATTCCCGCAGCAATTGGTTGAAATCCGGGCGGTTGCCCACACGCTCTGACCCAATCCTTGAGAAAATGGCTCTGGAGCGAAGGCCAGCCGCCAATCACTCCCGGAGCTACCATCGATTCAGGATGAGTCCCCGCGTCTCAGTCCTTCTTCGCGACGGCGACGCGCAGCGACAGCTCCCGAAGCTGCTGCGGGGTGGCCTCCGAAGGCGCGTTCATCAGCAGGTCATAGGCCTGCTGGTTCATCGGGAACATGGTGACCTCGCGCAGGTTCTTGGCGCCGACCAAAAGCATGACGATGCGGTCGATGCCGGCCGCCATGCCGCCATGCGGCGGCGCGCCATACTGGAAGGCGCGGTAGAGGCCGCCGAAGCGCTCCTCGACCGTCTGGCGATCGAGGCCGACCATCTCGAAGGCCTTGACCATGGTCTCCGGCAGGTGGTTGCGGATGCCGCCGGATGCGATCTCGAAACCGTTGCAGACCATGTCGTATTGGAACGCCTTGATGCCCAGCGGCTCCTGGCCGCCGAGCGCGTCGATGCCGCCCTGCGGCATGGAGAACGGATTGTGGGCGAAGTCGATCTTCTTCTCATCCTCGTTCCATTCGAAGAACGGAAAGTCGACGATCCAGCAGAGTTCGAAGCGATCGCGGTCGACGAGGTTCAATTCCTCGCCGGCGCGGGTGCGCGCGGCGCCCGCGAAGGAAACGAACTTCTTCGGGTCACCGGCGACGAAGAAGGCGGCATCGCCATCGGCAAGGCCAAGCTGCTGGCGCACCGCCTCGGTGCGTTCCTCACCGATGTTCTTGGCGATCGGTCCGGCGCCTTCGAGCTTGTCGCCCTCCTTGCGCCAGAAGATGTATCCGAGGCCTGGCTGGCCCTCGCCCTGCGCCCAGGAGTTCATGCGATCGCAGAAGGCGCGGCTGCCGCCGGTCTTGGCGGGGATAGCCCAGACTTCGGCCTTCGGATCGTTGGCCAGGATGTTGGCGAAGACCTTGAAGCCGGAATCGCGGAAATGATCCGAGACCGCCTGCATCTCGATCGGGTTGCGCAGGTCCGGCTTGTCGGTGCCGTAGGTCCGCATCGCCTCGTCGAAGGGAATGCGACGGAATTGCTGAGTCACCGGCTTGCCGGCGGCAAAGGTCTCGAAGACGCCGCGAAGCACCGGCTCCATGGTGGAGAGCACGTCATCCTGCTCGACGAAGCTCATCTCGAGATCGAGCTGGTAGAACTCGCCGGGCAGGCGGTCGGCGCGCGGATCCTCGTCACGGAAGCAGGGCGCGATCTGGAAGTAGCGGTCGAAGCCGGAGACCATGATCAGCTGCTTGTACTGCTGCGGCGCCTGCGGCAGGGCATAGAAGGTGCCGGGATGGATGCGCGACGGCACCAGGAAGTCGCGCGCGCCTTCGGGCGACGACGCGGTCAGGATCGGCGTCGAGAATTCGGTGAAACCGACCTCGCCCATGCGCTTGCGCATCTCGGCGATGATCTTGGTGCGCGCAACGATGTTCCTGTGCAGCGTCTCGCGGCGCAGGTCGAGGAAGCGGTATTTCAGGCGGATGTCCTCGGGGTATTCAGGCTCGCCGAACACCGGCAGCGGCAGCTCCTTGGCCGCCGACAGCACTTCGATCTCGCGCGCGAAAATCTCGATCTCGCCAGTCGGCAAATTGGCGTTGACGGTCTCCGGCAGGCGCGCTTTGACCTCGCCGTCGATGCGGATCACCCATTCGCCGCGCACCGTCTCGGCGACCTTGAAGGCCGGCGAGTCCGGATCGGCGACGATCTGGGTCAGGCCGTAATGGTCGCGCAGGTCGATGAACAGCAGCCCGCCATGGTCGCGCACGCGATGCACCCAGCCGGACAGGCGGACCGAATTGCCGACGTCGGTCTTTCTCAATTGGGCACAGGTGTGGCTGCGGTAACGATGCATTGTCATTGGTGGAGTCCGGAATTGCGGGCGAAAGCCCGGCTCGAAAATTGGCGCGAAAAGCGCATGAGAGGCCGGCTTTGTCAAGGCAAGCGGTCACACGCAGGCGCGGTGCCCCAGGTCAGGCAAAGTGGATTTCGGCACCCAGGCGCTCGAAATCGGCAAGGATGGGTGAAGGCGCCGTCTTGTCCACCACCAGATGGCTTATCGCGTCGGGCGCGGCGACGCGATAAGGCGCTGCGGTGGCGAGCTTGTCGTTGGTGACGGCGATCACGATGCCGGCGCTATTCCTGGCCATAGCGCGCTTGACCTCCGCTTCCGCCGAATCGAAGGCGGTGACGCCACGCGAGGGCATCGAGGCCGCAGGAGCCAAGGAAGAACAGATCGGCGCCAAGCTGCGCCACAGCGGCCAGCGTATCGCCGCCGACACAGGTGCCGAGGTCGCGGACATACCTGCCGCCCAGCACAAACAGCTCGACCAGGGGCAGATCGGCGAGTGCCGATGCGACGCCCGGCGAATTGGTAGCGACCGTCAGCTCTGGAGCGCGGGCTTCTTCGGCGCCGGGCTGTTCGGCGGCGCCATGGCGCATCTCGGCCTGTCGCCGCAGCTGCATCTGGCGCTGGTGGTGCCGATGGTGACCATTGCAACGGCCCTGTTTCTCGGCGGCTTCGAGCCGGCGCCCGCCCGCTTCGCCAGCTCCGGCGACAAGGCGCCGATGTTCGCGCGGCCGACATTGCCGATCCTGGTCCTGGTCGCCGTGACGCTTTCGGCGATGCTCCTCGAAGGCGCCAGCATCGACTGGTCGGCGATCTACATGCGCACCGTCTTCGACTCCGGCCCCTTCGTCGCCGGGCTTGACCGTGGCGCTGTTTGCCTTCTCGCAGGCAACCACACGCCTTTTCGCCGACTCCTTCGTCGACCGCCACTCGCCAAGCGGGGTCGCGCGCGTGCTCTTGGCAGCGATGGCGGCCGGCGTGCTCATCGTCTTCTTCTCGCCGCTGCCGGCCGTTTCGATGTTTGGCTTTGCCCTGTTGGGCATCGGCAGCAGCGCCCTCTTCCCGCTGGCGATCTCCGCCGCCGCGCAACGGACGGATCGCCCGGCGGCGATCAACGTCGCGGCGCTCTCGCAGATTTCCTTCATCGCTTTCCTGCTCGGCCCGCCGCTGCTCGGCTTCGTATCGGACCATTGGGGCATCCGCTCCGCCTATGGCATCGGCATCCCCTTCATCGCGCTCAGCCTGCTGACGGTAGGTTCACTTGGCCGGAGGCCGGCCGTGGAGAACATCCATGCGTTTCCGGGCAAGACACCTGCTACGGTCGAGCTGGAGATAGAAATATGGGCCGGCAAGGCTTAGGACACCCCTACCCCAATTGGCAGCCCATCTCCTCGGCCGGGTGCAAGGATGTGAAGTTGCATTTGCCGCTGGCGTTGACAGGATCTATGGTCCAAGAAGAGGTCACAGATCCGTGATTGCCTCTCTTTAATGTCGTCCATCCGTCCGCTTATTCCGCTCCTGATTGCCGCAGGCATCCTGCTTGGCGGCAATGGGCTGCAGGGAACGCTGATTGCCTTGCGCGGGGCGCAGGAAGGCTTTTCCGCTTCCGATATCGGCCTGATGGGCACGTTCTATTTCGCCGGTTTCCTGCTCGGCTGCCTGGCCGTCACGCGTATCCTGAAGGCGGTCGGCCACGTCCGGACTTTTGCCGCGCTGGCCGCGATCGCCTCGGTCGGCACGCTGCTTCTGGTGCTCGTCATCGACCCCGTCATGTGGTGCGCGGTGCGCTTTGCCGGCGGCTTCTGCTTTGCCGGCCTGTTCACCGTCATGGAAGCCTGGCTGAATTCCGGCGTCGGCAACAAGGACCGCGCGCGGGTGCTCGCCATATATCGCATGGTCGACATCGGCTCGGTTACCGGCGCGCAATTCCTGATTCCGATCTTCGGCGCCGGCGGTTTCGCCATCTTCGCCGTCATGTCGATGATGATCACCTTTTCGCTGGTGCCGGTCTCGCTCGGGGACCGCTCGAACCCGGCGCCTCCGGAAGACGTCAAGCTCGACCTGCCGCGCGTCTGGCGGATCTCGCCGCTCGGCTCGATCGGCTGCATCGCCGTCGGCCTCACAAACAGCGCCTTTCGCACGCTGTCGCCGGTCTATGCCGAGGAGATCGGCATGTCGGTTGCCGATGTCGTGACCTTCGTCAGCGTCGGCATTTTTGGAGGCGCCCTCATCCAATATCCGCTTGGCTATCTCTCCGACCGCCGAGACCGGCGCTCGGTGCTGTTGGCGACGACGTGCTGCGCCATGCTTGCCGCGCTGGCGCTGGCCTTCGTGGCGCGAGCCGACCCGTTCCTCAACTTCATCATCGTTTTCATCTTCGGCAGCTTCGCCATGCCGCTCTATTCACTATCGGCAGCGCATGCCAACGACCGCGCCGGCAAAGGCGAATTCGTGCTGATCAACGCGGCGTTGATGCTGTTCTACTCCTTCGGCGCGATCGGCGGTCCGATTGCGGCCTCGGCGGTGATGCAACATTTCGGGCCGAGCGCGCTGTTCGTTTTCAACGCCGTCGTCTATGCCGTTCTCATCATCGTGATCCTCTACCGCATGCAGGTGCGGTCGGGTGTGCCGGCCGGCAGCCGCAGCCGCTTCACCGCGCTTTTGCGCACGTCGACGCTATTCGCGCGGCTGGCGCGGCGGGGTGGCGATTCAGACAAGCAGGATTAGGCGTTTCAGCGTTTCGCGGACACGCCGAACCGCTCTATCTCTTTGATTTTACGCAATTACGGACGGAAAACTGTTCGTCACTTTTCCTGGAATTGCTCTAACTGCGGCTTGACGAAAGCGCTTGCGGCTGAAATTGAAGAGGCCTGATATGATGCCAAAAGCGAATTGATGCACGTCATCACCACCCAGAAAGAACTCGAGAGCGTCATCGCGGCGTTCGAAAAGTCCGAATTCGTAACCGTCGACACCGAATTCATCCGCGAAACGACCTTCTGGCCGATCCTCTGCCTCATCCAGATGGCCGCGCCAGGCGTGACGGCGCTGATCGATCCGCTTTCGCCCGACATCGACCTCAAACCCTTCTTCCGGCTGATGGCCAACGAAGCGGTGGTCAAGGTTTTTCACGCCGCACGCCAGGACATCGAAATCATCGTTCATCTGGGCGACCTGGTGCCGCATCCTGTGTTCGACACGCAGGTGGCGGCCATGGTCTGCGGCTTCGGCGACAGCGTCTCCTACGATCAGCTGGTGCAGCGCATCACCGGCGCGCGGCTCGACAAATCCTCGCGCTTCACCGACTGGCGGCACCGGCCGCTCTCCGACAAGCAACTCGAATACGCGCTCGCCGACGTCACCCACCTGATCAAGGTATATGAGCACCTCAGCGCCGAGCTGAAGCGCGAGGACCGCGCCCACTGGCTCAACGAGGAGATGGACGTCCTCACCTCGCGCCAGACCTACGATCCGCATCCGGAGGATGCCTGGAAGCGGCTGAAGATGCGGCTGCGCAAGCCGCAGGAGCTGGCGATCGTGCAGGCGGTGGCGGCATGGCGCGAACGCGAGGCGCGCGAGCGCGACGTGCCGCGCGGCCGCGTGCTCAAGGACGATGCGATCTACGAAATCGCGCAACAGGCGCCGCGCGACGCGACTGCGTTGGGGCGGCTGCGGACGACGCCGAAGGGCTGGGAGCGTTCGGCGACGGCAACCGCGCTGCTCAGCGCCGTCAACACCGCCCTTTCCCTTCCGAAGGAAGCGATGCCCAAACTGCCGAAGACATTCCAGCCGCCGGAGGGCTCGAGCGCGGCGGCGGAACTGCTCAAGGTGCTGCTCAGGATCGTCGCCGAGAAGGAAGGCGTCGCCTCCAAGGTGCTCGCCTCGAGCGACGACATCGACCGCATCGCCGCCGAGGGTGATGCCGCCGACGTGCCGGCGTTGCAAGGCTGGCGGCGTGCCGTGTTTGGCGAACAGGCGCTTAGACTGGTGCGCGGCGAGATCGGCATCAAGTTCGACAAGCGCAGGATAGCGGTGTTCGACCTCTAAAGCGCGTCGCGCTGAAACGGTTTCCGGCAACGTGCTTCAAATACTTGAGTTGATGGCGTGTCGTTGTCCCAGAACCGCGCACACTTCTGAGCGACAAGCATCAGTCTACACCGCCCCAAGCAGGTGCAGCGCGAACCAGATCCAGGCGACGAGAAGGATGCCCGCGCCGAGGAAGAAGGCGCGGCTGCGGTGCAGCAGATAGTTTCTGGTGAGATGCACCCAGGCATGCACATAGCGCGTCACGACGAAGAGCCACATCAGCGTCAGCGTCAGGTAATTCACGCCATTGGTAACGAACAGCGCCAAGCATAGCACGTGAAAGAGGACCGGCAGCTCGAACTGGTTGATGAGGTTGTTGGCGACGGTAACGCTTGAGGCCGGCTCGGTCGAGCGGACCTTGTACTGGCTGATCTTGGCCTCGCCGGACTTCACGGCAAGATAACGCCGCTTCAGCATCACCAGATAGACGATGTAGACCAGCAGCACCTGCGCCAGCATCGGCCAGAAGATGGCGGTCTGGTTCATCTTGCCCCTACCGTTTAACGCCGCCGCTGCCCGGCAAGCGCCAGGACCGCAACGACCGCGAAGGGGATCGCCAGAAGCGTGAACTTTGTCACGGTCAGCGACGAGGCGAAGGCCAGCGAATCGGGATTGGCCGACTGGAAATCCGACAAAAGCCGCGCCACGGCGAAGTTCTGCGCGTAGTCGGCGACCGTATAGGGCAGCACCAGGACCAGTGCCGACAGCGCCTGCACTTGCGCAGGCATGGAGCGGAAAGTGCTGAGCCGCCTGCCGAAGGCCAGGATCAGGCTGAGCAAGGTGAGCGACAGCAGCGCCGGGAAGAGCAGATCAAACGTCAGATAATGCCAAACGATGATGATCTCGCTGCCGCGCCGGCCGAGCGCCGTCAGCCATGCCATGCCCTCATCCGGCGTGAAGCCGGTAACACGCATGTCGAGCGAAGGAAGCCCGCCGCTCAGGTGGCGGAAATAAAAGAACTCGAGCGCCGTCATGGCGATGAATATCGCCGCGGACCCAATCGAGAGCGCCGCCGCGTGACGCGACGAGCGCAACACCGTGACGATCAGGTTGCGCCATAGTCCCAAGCGATCCGGCCGCTCGTCCGCCTGATCAAAGTCCGCCCGGATAGTTCGGGCTTTCACGGGTGATCGTGACGTCATGGGCGTGGCTTTCACGAAGTCCGGCGTTTGATATGCGCACAAAGGTGGCGCGTTCGCGGAACTCGGCAAGATCGCGCCCACCGACATAACCCATAGCGGCTTTCAGGCCGCCCGCAAGCTGGTGCAGCACGCCAGCCACAGGTCCTTTGTAGGGAACCTGTCCTTCGATGCCCTCCGGAACCAGTTTCAAGGTGTCGCGCACCTCGGCCTGGAAGTAGCGATCGGCCGAGCCACGCGCCATGGCGCCGACCGAACCCATGCCGCGATAAGCCTTGAAGGAGCGGCCCTGGTGCAGATAGACCTCGCCCGGGCTCTCGTCGGTGCCGGCAAGCAGCGAGCCGATCATGGCGGCACTTGCGCCGGCGGCGAGCGCCTTGGCGAGATCGCCCGAATATTTGATGCCGCCATCGGCGATGACGCTCACGCCCGACTTCTCAGCCGTCTCCACCGCCGACATGATCGCCGACAGCTGCGGCACGCCGACGCCGGCGACGATGCGGGTGGTGCAGATCGAGCCGGGGCCGATACCGACTTTGACGGCGTCGGCGCCGGCATCGATCAGCGCCTGCGTGCCCTCGGCGGTGGCCACGTTGCCGGCCAGGATGCGCACCGAATTGGAGAGCTTCTTCGCCCGCGTCACCGCGTCCAGCACGCGCTGCGAATGGCCGTGCGCGGTGTCGATGACCAGAAGGTCGACGCCGGCATCGATCAGGCGCTCGGCGCGCTCGAAGCCGTCGTCGCCGACGCTGGTGGCGGCCGCGGCGCGCAGCCGCCCCTGAGCGTCCTTGGTGGCGTGCGGGTTGAGCTGCGACTTCTCGATATCCTTGACGGTGATCAGGCCGACGCAATTGCCCTTGCGGTCGACCACCACCAGCTTCTCGATGCGATGCTTGTGCAACAGGCGCTTGGCCTCGTCCTGGTCGACATTCTCTTTCACCGTGATCAGGTTCTCACGGGTCATCAATTCGTAGACCTTCTGCGACGGATCGGAGGCGAAGCGCACGTCGCGGTTGGTGAGGATCCCGACCAGCCGGCCGACCGTATGACCGCCGGTGCCGCCGTTCTCGACCACCGGAATGCCGGAAATGCCATGAGCGCGCATCAGTGCCAGGGCGTCGGCGAGCGTGGCGTCGGGGCCGATGGTAACGGGATTGACCACCATGCCGGATTCGAACTTCTTCACCTGCCTGACCTGCTCGGCCTGCTCGGCCGGCGAGAAATTGCGGTGGATGACGCCGATGCCGCCGGCTTGCGCCATGGCGATCGCCAGCCTCGCTTCGGTGACCGTGTCCATGGCGGCCGAGAGGATCGGCACGTTGAGATCGATGTCGCTGGCAATGCGGGTGCGGATGTCGGTCTGGCCGGGCATGACCTCGGAATGGCCGGGCTGCAACAGCACGTCGTCGAAGGTCAGCGCCAGCGCGCCGGTGGACGTCTCGATGATTTTTGCCATGGCCAGTCCTTTTTGAATGCGGAAAAGGCGCTGGGCCGAAATGGCCAGCGCCGACTCTCATCTTCCCTTTCAGGATTGGCGCTGGCTGGTAACACGTCCCGCAGGAGATGAAAAGCCGATCGTTGCGAGACGCTTCAGGTTCCTATTCCGCACCTAGGAGAGCATCCAGCAGAGCGTGCCGCGGCGATGCAAAAGGATTGACGACGGTTACACCGCCCCAGGTAAAGCCATCCTGCAGATCTTCCGACAGGAGTAGCCGGCAACCCGTTTGCGAAGCAGTCGAAAGAATGACAGCATCCCAGATGCCGAAACGCTGGTCTGCCGCAAGATCGACAGCCTTCATCATCACTTCCGGCGTCGTTCCGGCAACCGCGAAGGCGTCGCTCCAGCTAAGCAGCTTATCCCGAGCTTCCTGGGAATGTCTTCCAGCCTTGCGGACGAGAACATTGAACAGTTCGCCCAGCACCTGGACCGGAATGACTGCGGCCTCTCGTGGAACGTTGCGTAGCAGTTCGATAACGACGTCGCGCTTCTCCACGTTGTTAACGCCCTCAGCATAGGCCAGGACGTTGGTGTCGATGGCGACCTTCACCGATCGTCCTCATAAAGTTCATCGCGGGTCCAGTGTCCGGCATTGAGTATCGGCTGCCGTTCGAGGCGCGACAGCAATGCTGCGTGCGAGCGGGAGGCCACGTCCTCGTGCTTCTGCGCAGGCACGATCCGCGCCACCGGCCGCCCATGGGTGGTCACGACGTAGCTGTGGCCCTCGCGTACATCACGCAGGATGTGGGAGAACCTGCGATTGGCATCGGCTGCCGAAACGGTTTCGTCCATGGCTGCACCTAACCTGTAGTTATTCTCACTACAATAACGACAGAGGCTCTGTTTATCAAGCGGCGCGCACGATGATTCCCAGCGAGGGTTGCGGTCGCACAAAAGTGACCGCAAATTAATGCGACATCCGGGCCAATTGGTGGTACCGCCCCGGCGTGCCGGCTCGCCCCCAAAGCCAGGCCCGGAATCGCGAAGTCAAATCAGGGCGTTCCCTTGAACCGCATCATCCCGCTCATCCTGGCGGTCGCTCTTTTCATGGAGAACATGGATTCGACCGTGATCGCGACCTCGCTGCCGGCAATCGCCATTGACATCCACACCAGCCCAATCGCGCTGAAGCTGGCGCTGACGGCCTATCTCGTGTCGCTGGCAATCTTCATTCCGATCAGCGGCTGGATGGCGGACCGGTTCGGGGCCAAGAAGGTGTTTCGCGCCGCGATCGCCGTCTTCATTGCCGGCTCGGTCGCCTGCGCCTTCTCCAATTCGCTGCCGGCCTTCGTGGTGTCGCGTTTCCTGCAAGGCATGGGCGGCGCCATGATGACGCCGGTCGGGCGCCTGGTGCTGGTGCGCGCGACGCCGAAGAGCGAGCTGGTCGCGGCGATGTCATGGCTGACGGTGCCGGCGCTGGTCGGGCCGTTGGTCGGCCCGCCGATCGGCGGCTTCATCACCACCTATTTCACTTGGCACTGGATCTTTTTGATCAACGTGCCGATCGGGCTTTTGGGCATCTGGCTTGCCACCCGCTATTTGCCGGAAACCGACCCCGCCAAAACGCCGCCGCTCGACTTCCCGGGCTTCGTGCTCAGCGGCCTCGCGGCGTCCGGCATCGTCTTCGGCCTCTCGGTGGTCAGCCTCCCCGCTTTGCCGCCGATCGCCGGCTTCATTACCGTTGCCGTCGGCCTGGTTTCGGGCGTGCTTTATCTGCTGCATGCTCGGCGCGCCAGGAACCCGCTGTTGGCGCTGGAGCTCTTCAGAAACCAGGTGTTCCGCTCCTCCGTGCTCGGCGGCTCGCTGTTCCGCATCGGCATCGGCGCGGTGCCTTTCCTGCTGCCGCTGATGTTCCAGATCGGCTTCGGGCTGACGCCGTTCCAGTCCGGTATGATCACCTTCGTCTCCGCGGTCGGCGCCATCGGCATGAAGTTCGTCACCGGGCTGCTCTTCAGGCTCGCCGGGTTCCGGCGGGTGCTGGTCTGGGGATCGCTGATCGCCGCCGGCTCGATTGCCATCTACGGCCTTTTCACCCCCGCAACCCCCTATGCGCTGATGCTCGCGATCCTTTTGGTCGGCGGCTTCATCCGCTCGATGTTCTTCACCGGCGTCAACGCGCTGTCCTACGCCGAAGTATCGACCGCCGACACCAGCAAGGCGACGCCGATCGTTGCCGTGTTCCAGCAGTTGTCGATCGCGCTCGGCGTGGCGCTGGCCGGCGGCATCCTCGAAGTGTCGACTTCGATCCATGGCGGCCCGCTGACGCTTGGCGATTTCCACATCGCCTTCTTCATCGTCGCGGCGGTTTCGGCGGCGGCATCGCTGACCTTCATGCGGCTGGCGCCGGACGCCGGCAATGCGGTGTCGGGACATGGCAAATTGACGACGCCGAAGACGCTGGAGGCGGTGGGGACCGCGGGGAAATGAGCGCCACCTTTCCCTTCTCTCCTGACAAGGGGAGAAGGTTAGGCGCTACCCCTTGAACTCCTTCGCCAGCAGGTAAAGCTCCACCGACTCGTCGCGCGAGGCCGGCGGCTTCACATGATGAACCGAGCGGAAATTCTGCTTGAGCCGCGAGAGCAGCTCGTTCTCGGCCCCGCCCTGAAAGGTCTTGGCGAGGAAATGGCCGCCGGGCTTCAAAACCTGCAGGGCGAAATCCGCCGCCACTTCGCACAAATGCATGGTGCGCAGATGATCGGTCCGGCGATGCCCGGTGGTGGGGGCAGCCATGTCCGACAGCACGACATCGGGCTGACCGCCGAGCGCCTCTGACAGCTTTTGCGGCGCGTCGTGATCGAGGAAATCCAACTGCAGGATGACAGCGCCCGGCACCGCGTCCATCTCAAGATAGTCGATGCCGACGACATGCGGGTTTTCCGCGCTCGATTTCGTGCGGGCCGCCGCCACCTGGCACCAGCCGCCGGGCGCGGCGCCGAGGTCGATCACCTTCATGCCGGGTCTCAAAAGATGATGCTTGTCGTCGATCTCGGTGAGCTTGTAGGCGGCGCGCGAACGGTACCCATCGGCCTTGGAGCGCTGCACATAAGGGTCGTTCATGTGCCGCTCGAGCCAGCGGCGCGAGGATTCCTTCAGGCCGCTCTTCTTCTTGATCCGGGTCTTCAACACGCGCATGCCGGCCGAGCCCGGCTTCTCTGGCTTCCTGCTCATTGTCGGCCGCGCCCGTCATGACGCCAGACGCCGTCATCGGCCATCAGTTCGCTCAATATGCCTTCGCGCAAGCCGCGGTCGGCGACCCGCAGCCGCTCCGACGGCCACACGCCGCGGATCGCTTCCAGGATGGCGCAGCCGGCAAGCACCAGGTCGGCGCGGTCGGCGCCGATGCAGGGATTGGCGACGCGCTGCTGGAAATCCCAGCCGATCAGTTTTTCCACCATGCGGTCGACGCTCTGACGGTCCATCCACAGCCCGTCGACGCGGCGGCGATCGTAGCGCTCGAGGTCGAGATGGACGCCGGCCAGCGTCGTCACCGTGCCGGAGGTGCCGAGCAGATGGAAATTCGGACTGGCGAGCACATGCGCGAGCCGGTCGCGCCCGTCGAAGGCTTTGAGCCGCACCGCAACGTCATCGACCATGGCGGCGAAGGTCTCGCGCGTCACCGTGCGACCGCCGAAACGTTCGGCGAGCGAGACGACACCCACGGGCAGCGACGTCCAGGAGACGATGTGGTTGGCAAGCTGCGGCGAGCGTTGGCCGCGCGTGAGGTCGATCAATGCGATCTCGGACGAGCCGCCGCCAATGTCGAACAGCACCACGCCGCGCGTTTCGCGCTCGACCAGCGAGCCGCAGCCAGAGACGGCCAGCCGGGCCTCGGTCTGGCGATCGATGATCTCCAGCTTCAGACCGGCCTCGCGCTCGACCCGTTCGAGGAAGTCGACGCCGTTTTCGGCCGAGCGGCAGGCCTCGGTGGCGATCAGCCTCGCCTTCCTGATCTTGCGGTTGCGCAGCTTGTCTCCGCAGACCTTCAACGCCTCGACGGCACGGTCCATGGCCGCCTGGCCGAGCCGCCCGCTGGCCGAAAGCCCCTCGCCCAGCCTGACAATGCGCGAGAACGCATCGATGACGCGGAACTGGCCGTGGCGGGCGGGCACCGCGACCAGCAGCCGGCAATTGTTGGTGCCGAGGTCGAGCGCTGCGAATACCGGCAGTTCCTGATGCGACGGGCGCGCGCCATTTGGAAGCGACGGTCGCGGCTGGGGGACGATCGGCGCGGGTTCAGGCGCAAGGCTGGCGGGAGCGGCGACGGGCCCCGGCGAGGGTATTCCGCCGTTCTCATCACGTGCGAAAACCTTGCGGCCTCGCCTGCGCTTGCGGCGCTTGCGCGTTTTGCCTTTCGGGTTCTCGCCTTGATTGTCGGCATGTCTTGCGTGCGCGCCCGCATGGCGGCTGAAACGCCCCGCGGGCGGGCCCGCCGGTACCGCCGGCGATGCCCCGGACACGCCCACTGCCGACGCGCCCGCGCCGGTATCGTGGTCTTCCACTTCAATTCCTTTCGGCGCCGCGCGAACCAGCAAGGACGCAGCAGGCACCTCGATTTGTTCAAGTTGAGAACAGACTAGCAGCGCGCTTTGCAATCACCAAGAGCGCATGGCCCGATTTTTGGCGCCGTCACGCAGGGGCCACCTCATGCCGGTTGAATAGCCGGCTTCAATCAGGCATGTCTCAATGAGACTTGGAACGGGTTTGGGCGACATCATAGCAATGAGCTTAATCGCATGACGACGACGCCATGAACTGGACGCGCTATTTCTGGCCGGTCATCGGCGTAGCGGCCGTGGTGTTCTCGCTCTGGCTGCTCATCCATGAGTTGCGCGGCATCTCACTCGACGATGTTTGGGCCGGTATCGTCGCCATCCCCCCGCGCGCCTGGGTGCTGGCGGCGCTGAGCTCGGTCGTCGCCTATACCTCCCTCGCCGGCTACGACCACATTGCGCTGCTCCATATCGGCAAGAAAGTTTCGTGGCTGTTCGTCACGCTCTGCTCCTTCACCACCTATGCGCTGTCGCACAATATCGGCGGCTCGGTGCTGTCTGGCGCGGTGATCCGCTACCGCGCCTATGGCACCCGGGGGCTGACCGGCCAGGATGTCGGCGTGCTGGTGGCGATCTGCTGGATCACCTTCGTGCTCTCCAGCCTGCTTGTCGGGGGTCTCGTGCTGGTGCTGGAGCCGGAGATCGTCGACCGTTTCACCACGACCCCGCACCACGAGTTGGCAACAGCCGCCGGCCTCGCCATGCTGATCCTGGTTGCGGTCTATGTGTTCTGCAGCTGGCTGCATCTGAGGCCGCTCAAGGTCGGCAGCTTCCAGCTGCATTACCCGGCACTGCCGATCGTGGCGCGGCAATTGCTGATCGGCCCGGTCGAGCTGCTCGCGGCGGCGGCCATCATCTACTTTGCCTTGCCGGCGGCCGGCAATCCCGGCTATTTCGTCGTGCTCGGCGTCTTCATGATATCCTTTTCGGTCGGGTTGCTGTCGCATGCGCCGGGCGCGCTCGGCGTCTTCGAGGTGGTCTTCCTGGCCGGACTGTCGCACATGGATCCGGTCGGCGTGCTCGCCGCACTCCTGGTGTTCCGCCTGTTCTACCTGATCATCCCGCTGCTGATCGGGCTCGGCGTGGTGCTGTTCTTCGAGCATTCGCAATACAGCCGCGGCGAAGGCTGAGCGTCCCCGTGCGGCCCGCGATCGAATGAGAAAAAGGCTGCGGTTGAACTGCGGCGCGGGGTTGACTATTTTCGGATGGCGGCTACAAGGCAGCGCTCGCGGCGCTTGAGCCGCCCGCTTCGCGCGATACCGACCGCGCCTGCTGGGGAATAGGTTAACGGTAGACCAGCGGACTCTGACTCCGTTAGTCCTGGTTCGAATCCAGGTTCCCCAGCCAACGAAATATCCAAGCAGAACAATGCCTTAGATGAAAACATGGTCTCCGGACCGTGGTTACATCACATTTGCAACACGCTCTCACCTAAGCCCTTGTTTTCCGTGCATTGCAAAACATTCCCGCTCACACGGAATGGCGGTGATGTTCTCGGCACGTTCTTGAATTAGCAGGCACTAACGGGTCTGTGAATCCTGTCACAGACGCTCCTGGCGCATCGGCCTAGCTTGTGCAGCGGTGAAGGGAGTGCCCTGATGCTTGTGAACCTTCCTATGCTTATGAACCTTCCTCTAGTCGTAGCTGGTCCCGTTGTCGATTGGTTTGGTCGCCGAGCCGATCAGAGGGCGCTATTGAAGGCAACTGACGATCTGAGCGACTCACCGGACGACATGCTCAGCGACATGGGGATTTCCCGCGACGACATCGAGACCGCGCGCTGGCGGTCCAGCCGGAGAGTGAGCTGACAGAAAGCCCGGAAGCCGGATGCTAGCCCTGCTCTGGTGCACATCGCCATCGCTCCCATGCGAAGCGCCCGCTGCGTTGCCGCAGCGAGCGCTCCAGTGGTCCCCGCATCCCTCGCAGCCAAGACGGTACGCCTCGGTAAGAGGGATCATAAGCGCGCCCTAGTTGAAGCGCTGCATATTCAGATTGCGTGACATTTCTGCCACTAGAGACAGGAAGGCCGGAGCCGGCATTCAACCGTAATGGAACTTCGGCTTTGGCTCGGTGCCCTTGAATTCAACGCCTACGCGATCACTCTTGCGCCATCGAACAACAGTCCTGTAGGCGATCCCATCAACTGGTACGCAAAGCAGGCATTTATGGTCTGGCCCGAGCCGTTTCACCAGTGCGGCAACGTCCAATACCGCCGACCGCCGGCAAGTGAGGCAATAGACAGAAAGACCCGTCCCGGCCTCCAGCTTTTGCCGAGTGTGTCTTCCGTGAAGGGAAATTTCATTGTCATGGCGATCCTCGCAAATTGGGGTCGCCGCACCGGTGAGGATTATTCCTGATCGCCAGGGCGATTGCCAAAGAGGTTACGCGATCACACCATGTCCTTTTGAGGTAGAAATTAGCTATCTTGCATATGCGGCGGACCACTAGTCGCTAGGCCGGCGCCGGGCTCTCAGGCAATTCTCCCCCACGAGAAAAGGCGCCGGTCACCTTAGCCCGCCGCTGGGTGTGGGGGCACACCGAGCGCAGGGCCACGAGCGGCCGATGATCAGGATCAGCAGCGCCAACACGATGAAGGTGTAGGGCCGGCTGAGGGCAATGCGGACGAGTGCAATCATGAAACAATGCCTGAGGCGAACCAATGACGCGTGTAGGTCGCCTCAACCCTTCAGGTTTTCTTACTCACACCATTCGGCAACCGAACGGCTGCCTAGGCCGGCTCAGCGTAGATGCCACCAGGCGGAAGGGCCTTGAGCTTGGTTGCGTCGTATGTGTCGTCAAACGCAACGTAGAAGGTTCCAGACAGGATGTCCCGAAGCGGGAATCGAGGTGCGACAGCGGCATGCCGTGTTGCTGCGGCTCAAGCCGCAGCAACACGGCATGCAATCCAGGCTTCGTCGCATTCACATGGGGCACCGTAGCGTTCTGGCCGTTGACCCGGGACATGCCGGTCGTGTCGGACGTGCTCGTGGTGATGGAGGGTTCCCGGGGCCTCGCAACAGCGAGTGGCATTTGAGCGTCCGCTGCCTGGACTGCATTCATTCCCGCTGGCGACAGCAAGGCCGCGGCGAACATCAGGTACCGGAAAGCCGACTTCATCGATCGCTCCTTGGTCGAAAGGCAACTCTTAGGGGAGCCGACCAACTCCCTATTCAACTTCCCTGGGCAAGCAGTGCCTTCTGCCTCCAGCCCGCAATCGAGGTCCGCTGCAGCGTGGGCCCGATCGCGCGTTCCCGACAGGCATCGATGTCTGCTCCATCGGTCGTCAGGCACGCAGCCCTGCTTCGCTGGTGGCGTTGAGAGCAGAGGCGTTCTGAACGACCCATCGCCCAAAAAGGTTGTACGCGTCCAATTTGGAAAACGCAGAAACACTCATCACCACGGTGAATAATGTGCGGCTTCAGGCTCAACCGGCTGGTCGGTCTTCCAAGCCAATATGCTGCAGAGGAACGCCACTCGCGTGCGCAGGGCGGCGAGCGGCCGATGGATCAGCAGCAGGAAAGGCTCTCTTCCGCTGCCGTCTTTCCCCCAGAGGATGAGCGGACGACTCCTAGCCGTTCAAGGCGGGCAACGGCTGCGAAATGGTGAGACTTGCGGAATATACCGGCCTGCCGGCTTCGTCATGAACGGCAACGGTCACAGTCTCATCTAAGTCGCTTGAGGCGATTTCGTCTGCAGCGATATCGTGAAGCGCCTTCAGCGCTTCTCGTCGCAGGTCGGTGAGGTTGCCGAGGTCGACCCAAGCATCGCCGAGGCTTTGCCCATTTCGGAAGACTTCGAACAGATAGTTCGGCATGCATTATTGTGGGCCGCACGAGATGCACCCGCATTCAAATTTGAGAGATGGGAAGCATCCACCCTCCGAGTGTGAAAATAGCCTTCCCTGGGGTGCGTTCAGGCGGGAAAACCGGCCTTTCTGAAGCCTGATGTGAAAAGCCCGAGGGCGACATGGTCGGCGAACGGGAGATTTGAAATCAGCCGGAGAGTCAGGTCGTGTTTCCTGGTCAGTGCCTCCTCGACTTCAGCGCGGGCCTTCTCCGTCTCGCCTAAATGTGCGTAAGACGATGCGAGGAAAGCATGGACGAAGAATTGGTCGCCAGCCTTCTGATACGAAGCGACGGCTTCGGAGTACCTTCCAAGCAGGAACAGGGAGCTACCCTTCACCTCCCAGAACCACATCGGTGGTACCGGGTCGCGCAGGAGCGCTGTTTCGAGCACGTTGAGCGCCGTCTCGGCCCGCCCGCCGTAGTTGAGCCAGCTTGCGTAATCCCCCGCTATGTTCACGTCCAGCGGGTTCAACGAGCGCGCTCGCTCGAAATGCACTCCCGCATCGCTGTGTTGGCGCATGTGGGTAAGGACCAGCCCCATGCTCTGGTGACAGACGCCATCGCTCCTGTCGAGAGCGAGCGCCGTTCGAGCGGCGTCCCAGGCCTTCTGTAGCGTCCGCAGACCGTTGTCGTACCAAAATCTGCCGACGAGGGCCTGCGCCAGGAAGGCGTGACCTTGAGCGAATGCCGAATCGAGCTCGACACACCGCGCGAAGAGGGGCTCGGCCTTGTCCAGTTCATATCGGTAGAAGTGCGCGCGCCCCTGCAGGTAGTAGTCGTATGCGTCCCAATCGGTCGGACGCTTGCGTCTGCTGCGGCTCGCCGAATCGGCCTCCGTTTGGCCTTCGACCATCGAGGCGATAAGAGCCGCAACCTCGTCTTGCAATGCGAAAATGTCGTCGAGGGCCCGGTCGTACCGTTGGGCCCAAAGGTGGGTGCCAGTGGCGGCATCAATCAATTGTGTGGTGATCCGAATGCGATCACCGAGCTTTCGTATGCTGCCTGCGACGAGGTAGCGAACTCCGAGCTTGCGGTGGGCTTCGGCAGTGTCCAACGCGGGGTGACGGAACTGAAACGATGAATTGCGTGCGATGACGAGCAGGGAGCGGAACCTGGCCAGCTCCGTAATTATGTCCTCGGTTATGCCGTCGCTGAGATACTGCTGGTCCGGATCGCCGCCCGAGTTGACAAAGGGCAGCACCGCGATCGACGGCTTGCCGGGCGGTGGGATCGCTCCGTAGGACGCGCTCGCCACCGGCTCGACAGTCCCCGTGAAGCGGTACCCGAGGCGAGGCACTGTGGCGATCCACTCACCGCCGTTATCAGCCGGACCGAGTGCCTTTCTCAGCGTCGCGATTTGGACGGTAAGGTTGCCTTCCTCAACGGCGGTGCCCGGCCAGGCAGCGTCCATCAGCTCGGCCTTCGTCAGGATCTCACCGGGCCGCGCGGTAAGCGCAGCAAGCAGCGTCAGTCCACGATGCCCAACAGTGATCGGGATCTGGTCTTTAAGAAGCGTCCCCATGTCGGGATCGAGTACGAACGGACCGAAGGCGATGCGACACCGCTGCATTTGGGCATATTAGACGTTTGGAAGTTGTCGGAACAGGCACCCCCTAAATTCCTGGGCCAAACTCTCCATTCTTCCTAGGTGGTGGTGCTGAAAGACGTCGCGGGTCTCTTCGCCGTCTGCTGTTTGCGTAGCCACTTACGCTACTTGCTATGGTCCAATCCCACCTTAAAAATGCAACGCAGGCCGGAGCGATCGTAGACCAGCTCAACCCCGCCCGTTCTTTCGCTGTCGAACACTCGCTGCAGGAGTTGCGTACCAAAGCCGTGTTTGCCAGGCACGACCGGCGGGCCGCCTTGCTCGCACCATTCGAGGACCAGAATTCGGCCCCCATCTGCGTATTCCAACCGCCACGAGATCGAGACCGATCCGGTAGGATTGGAGAGCGCCCCATATTTGATGGCGTTCGTGGTAAGTTCATGAATGGCCAGTGCGAAGGAAAGCGCCACGTTCGAGGGCAACCAAACCGGCTCGCCTGTGAGATCGAACCGATCGAGAGAGGCATGCGGGTCGATCGAGGCGGCAATGAGCGTGCTGAGATCGGCACCGCTCCAATTCTCCCGGGTGAGGATATCATGCGCTTGTGCCAGCGAAACCAGCCGGGCCGAAAGCGCCTCCTTTGCGAGCGCGAGGCTGGTTGCGCTGCGCATGGTCTGGCTCGCGATTGCCTGAACTACGGCCAGCGTGTTCTTGACCCGGTGGTTTAGTTCATTGATCAACAGTTGGCGCTGCTCCTCACTCCGTTTGCGCTCGGAGATGTCGAGGCTGATCTGGACAGCGCCTATTACCGAGCCTGCCGCATCGCGGACGGGCCGCGCGCTGGAAAGCAGGTAACGTTGCACCCCGGATGGCAGCGTATAGGCGAATTCCTCACTGTCAGTTTCCTCGCCGCGCATGGCTCTGCTCAGCGGACGGTCTTCCCGGCTGATGGTCTGGCCGTCTTTGTACGCCAGCGTTTCGATCACCAAGTCGGGCGTCCCAAAGGATCTCCGGGACTCCGTCGATAGGCCCATCAGTTCCGCCGCGAACCGGTTGCGGATCACCTGTCGCGCTTGCGGATCATAGGTGAACCAGACCGCCACCGGCGCCGTATCCAGAACGGTTTCCAACTCGCGCGTGCGTTCCGCGATTGCACGGCCGGCTTTGATCATGGCTTGGGCAATCGTGTCGAACTCGGCGACAGACGTCGACATAGGTTTGACCTCGCTCCCTTTGCCGAGCGCATCGGCGCGCGCGGCGAGGTCGACTGTCGCCTTGGTGAAGGTTTTACCGACCACGTAGCCCAGAGTGAGCGAAAAAAGCAGCGCAGTTAGGCCTGTTGCGCCAATGTGTGCGAGAGACCACCAGAGAGGTGCCTGAACATCAGAAAGCGGAACATTGGCGGTGTAGAACCAGTCCGAATAGGGCGATCGATAGTACCCGGCCAGCAGCGTGGTGCCTTCGAAATTGCGAGATCGGAACGTACCGGAGCGGCCGACGACCTTTGCTAAATATTCCGGCAAACCGGGCTTGCCGGTCACCTCACCATGCAACTTGGACCTTGCAACGTAGTTGCCCTCACGATCACCGACAGCGACCGTCCACCCCGCTGGGACCGCGGGCAGCATAGCAAGGCGAATGCGTTCCGTCGGGACCGACATCGAAAGCAGCAACGACTGGCCTTTCGAGCCCGACACTTGTCTGGTGACCGCGATCCGGTATGCGTTCGATCGCGGCGCGGCGAACACGTTGCTGACCAGCACGCCAGCAAGATCCAGGTGCTCGCGCTCCTCGGGCGTCAGCGGTTCGGCCGAAGGCTCGGAGCCCTTGGCGGATTGAGTGCTTGCCAAGGCGCGGCCACCGAGATCACGCAGCGTGATTACCTGATCCGTACCCTGGACGAGGCGGCTCGCCTCGTTGCTAAAAGCCTGCAGATCATCATTGGCGAGAGCAGGCGACTTGGAGAGCCCTTCCAGAAGGGTCTTGAGATTGACGAGTTCGCCATCAACGACCAGCGACACCTGACGAGCAATCCAAAGCGCCTCCTGCTCGATACGAGACTGCTCATGCAGGGCGTAGGCAACGAACAGATAGGCAGCAAACAGCCAGACCGGCAACACGGCCGCTGCGATTAGTCCAAGCAGATGGGCTCGTACCGATCGACGAGGCAAATCTGTTTCCCTGTCTTCCCCAATACTGCAAGCTTAGCCGCAAGCTGGCGAACGACAAGCTTAGATTAACACTGCTGAACATGGCCAAGCTCGAAGGCCGCTTGGCGCCAGACAATGCGGCTAAGCGAAAATCACTGAGTTGCAAAGAGTCCCGCCCGAGGGGTGGACAGAGGAGCCACGCGGGAACCAGAGCTTGGTTTTGCCGTCATTTCCGGCTCGGCGGGCCAGCGTATCTCGTCGCCTTTCATTCGAGGGACGAAAAGGTGGCGTAACCCTCGTCCGGCAAGACGGTACGCCTCCCTAGATGGATAATAAGCGCGCCCGAGCGCGGGGTCAGCCCGAGCGGTCTGCGCTACAGCGAACGCGATACCGTCGGGATGGCGGCAAGACTGACAATTGCCGGCTTGGTCTTGCATGCGCCGCTGCGCTGAACCAACAGGAGTTTTCTGGATTGCTCGACCAGTCTGGAGCTCTTGGCAACCATCACTCGCGTCTGGTCGATCAGCTCTAGATAGCGCATCTCCTGCTGGCGGAGTTGGATCAGCAAGCGGCGACGATTTTCCCTCTTCATTGCCTTCATCAGATTCCCTTCTCATCATCCGACCGGCACCGACAAGCTTGAGCAGACTGCGGCCTTGCTGCATGTAAGCGGGCAAGAAACTCGCTGCATTAACCTTTGTGATTTGCGCCTCAAAACCACAACGGAACGACGCGGGGGATTTCGCGTTGTGGGCAATGCTTCTCCACGACCACATCAGCATGGCGCGGCGCCACGTCCGACAGGGCGAGCGGCACATCGCACGTCAGCACGAGCGGATTGCCTGCCTCAGAACCAGCAGGCTGCCGATCGAGGATGCATTGAGGCTCCTGAGCCTGTTGGAAGAGGTTCACGCATTGCAGCGGCAGCACCTGTCGCGACTGCTATCGAAATCGGCCGGTAAAGCAGTCTCGGAGCTTTCGGCCGAGACGCAAGTGGTGGCGGGCCGGAATGACGTGATTGCGATTCCCGAGCCCATTATCGGGCTCGGGCTGGAGCTGGAGCAAGCGCTTAAAGAAATCTTGAGCGAGTCGGCCGCCAAACCTTCCAAGGACAAACTTCACTAGCCAAGGCGGCTCTCTCGCTCCTCGGGAGTCCTACTGCAAAAAGCGGATCGCTTCAGCCCGCCTTCTCAAGAAAGCGCTTCGCCATAGCCAATGTGGACCTTTTGCCCGCGAATTATCCGACGCCGCAGGCGCGCCTACGCTCTCCGTCGCTTAGAAACCGCGCGCCATAGGCGGGGCAGGTGTGACGTTTCGCGTCGGTTTGCGGTCGAAATCCGGAAGCAGCCACCCTATTTGCGTTGAGCCATGATCAGTCGGACCGGTCTTTGAATGAGCGAAGCAGCCAAAAGGCGCGCGTTGCTGCTCCTCAATCCCAAGGCTCGGCGCGGCCAGGAGATGCTCGCGCCAATTGTGGAGCGGCTGGGGCGAGGTCGGCTTTCCGTCACCGTTGAGATGTTCGAGGCGTTGCCTGAAATCGCTCGAGACATCGTTCGCTTACGCCATATGGCCGATCTTGTGGTCGTGTGCGGTGGCGATGGTTCGGTGTCCTCGGCGGCGACGGCGATCATGGAAAGCGGCCTGCCGATGGGCATCATTCCTATGGGGACGGCGAATGACCTTGCTCGTACGCTCAACATTCCGATGGATCTCCTGCAGGCCGCCGATGTGATCGCGCGAGGCCGGACTCGGCTGATCGATGTCGGGACGGTCAACGGTCATGCCTTTTTCAATGTCGCAAGTATCGGACTCAGCACCGAACTGGCGCAGGGTCTTGACCCCGCACTGAAGAAGCGCTTCGGCAGGCTGGGCTATGCGCTGGCGGCGATGAAAGTGTTGACCCGGGCCGCGCGGTTTCACGCGAAGATCACCGAGAAAGGCGCGGCGATCGAGGTGGAAACCTACCAGATCGCGGTTGGAAACGGTCGGCACTACGGCGGCGGCAACGTGGTGGAAGAAACGGCCGAGATCGATGACGGACATCTCGATCTCTATAGCTTGGAAATGACGAACCTCTGGAAGCTGGCTTTGATGCTCCGCTCTTTCCGTTCTGGAACGCATGGCGCATGGCGTGAGGTGCGCACGGCCAGGTGCGTCGAGTTCGACATCGAGACGCGGAAGGCGATGCCGGTCAACACCGATGGCGAGATCGTCACGTCGACACCGGCCCATTTCAAGGTTCACCCAAAGGCGATCTCGGTCTTCGCGCCGGATCGCGCCGTGTGAGCGCCCCGTCTTACGGTTTGATCAGTTTCCAGTGCCTCGCCTTGCGCTCGATCAGCGGCAGAGCACGAATGTGCTCGCCGTTGAGGAGAGAAGGTCGAAAGCGACGAAGGCGAGCCTGGGCGTTCCAGGTCATGCGCGAATGGATGGCATGGAAGTTCGGCCGTCCGTCGGGATCCCGCGTGATCATCTCGCCGTCGATGATGAAGGACTCGGGTGTTCGGTTAGCGCGGTCCAAAAGAACGGCCGCCCCTGATGCTCTCGCTGGCCGGCTGACCTACTTTAAGCTAGCGAAGCTTGCGCCCGGGCACCGCCTTTTTGGATCAATGCTGGAAGCGGGACCGGCCGAAAGTTCCAAGCATCTACGCCAACGTCGTACTGGCGTGGAAGCGGCTTAAGCTTCCCATGCGAGTGACCGTGCAAATTGATCGACTTCTTGCCCATCTGATTCCAGGTGCGGAACGGATAGTGGCACAGGATGAGAAGCACCCCATTGAACCTGAGTTCCGCGTAATGCTGAATACTGGCCCATCCGTCGGCGGCGGTCGTTTCGTCCGGGTCATTGTTGCCGATGATCAGGTTCTTGCGCCCATTGAGGCGCGACAGAAGTGCCTCCCCGCCTGCTTTGCCGTGGCGCGCGAAGTCGCCAAGATGCCAGACCTCGTCGTCAGGCGTGACGGTCTCGTTCCAGAAAGAGATCAGCGCTTCGTCATGTTCGGCAAGCGATGCGAAAGGCCGCCGGTCAATCCGTAGGATGCGGGCATCATTGAAATGCGTGTCGCTCGTAAAAAATAGCATCAGGGCATGCCGGCAATGCAGATCGAAACCCACCCTGGGCCTAAGGCTAGCAGCCTTCGGCCCTTAAGGATCTTACCATTCGCACAATGATCCGATCATAAGGCGTTTTCTCCGATCTGCTGTAGTTGATCGTGAAAAGCGCGGCGCGGTCATCACAGACCCTGATGGCGCGAACATATCGGATCTCGCCGTTGTTGATCCCTGAATAGCTGGCCCAGGTCGATGTCAGGCGCCGGTACGTCAACTTCCAGCCGGCCTTTTCGTCTTCCAGCATGCGATGCTCGATCTCGGCCCGAAAGCTGGCTCTTCCAAGTCTGGCGCCCCACACGGCAAGAAACGCGTCTTGTTCGCCTTGGAATGCAGCACCCTGATCCGAATGCTGGGTGAGGACGAAACCAGGCGGAACATCGAATGTGAAGCCCAGTTGCCGGACCCCAAACGGCTGCCACTCCTGGGCCTGAAGAGAGGCGGTGCAAAAAAGAAAAGTAAATATACTGAACGCAACCCGCATCGGCTTGATTTAGCGCCGCTTCATAGGGCGTCCAGATCAGTTGGGGCCCCCCGGCCCACCATCTGGTGATCCATCGCAGAGCTGCAGCGGCGTTCGGGCCATGATCTCGACGGACAAGCCTGGCTTGGCGCAAGTGTGTCGCCGGACTTTGCGGGAAGCTGCCGTGGACCCGCAACCGTCGATGCGGCACACCAGCCGCCAAGCTAACTCCAAGCCTGAATCGGCCGCCGTTCAGGCCCGAGCGGAAAAACTGGGGCGCAGGTCTGCTTCAGGAAAAGCTGGGCGTATACGTCCCGTTCTTCGGCTGTGATGCCTTGCTCGCGAGTCAATTGCTTGAAGGCTTCTCGCAACTGATCGAGGTCGAACGTTGAAATGTGTTTGGAGGTAGTCATTGCGCACCTAGGGGTGATGTTCCACTCATTTCTTGGCAGCTCGCGAGAGGCCTTGCGAAGGCTTGGCTTCCTGTCGGGTTCGCTTGCGCTGCTGTCTCCCAACGCGACGGCAATAGCCGACGCCACGTCGCACCGAACTGCGTTCAGCGAGGCTTGTTCCGCTGAACGGCTTGTCTTCTTTCTAATATTAGCAAAGTCTTTATGAAGGTCCCGCCGGCCCATGACTCGTTAACCATGGCAAAGGGCTTGAGCATTGGGCGACGAACTGCATCGATGCAATCATCATTCAGGATGACGGCCGGGCCGGTCTGTCGACCCCATCACCATCCCTACTCGATCCCAACGCCCCCCGAAAACAAGGCCAAAGACATGGTGAATCTTATCTGGGAGCTGGCAGCGTTTGCTGGTGATAGGAACGGGCAGACCAGCGGACTATTAACTCCGCCGGTCCTGGTTCGAATCCAGATTTGCAGCTAGAACTTCGTGTGAGAATTCAATTGCTTGGGATATGTCGTTTGCCGGCATCGCTGTCCGCGAGCTTCCCATACGACGATATATTAGCGAATTAACGAATCGTAGACCGCGCTGTCCTATTCTGGGACAGCGCGGACACTACCCATCGGCCGCGCAGGCGGCTCCGGCTTTCAGGCAACCCTACCCCTGGCCGGAGCCGCCACCTTTTACATACCAGCAAGGGTTGAATCAACCCTTACCAAGCATCCTTACTGGTGCATTTTGCCGATCGTTAGATTTTGAAATGTCGAGGATGTTAGCCGTACCGCGCGGGGATGATCTGCCTCCGCCGCATCCGATAGCATCCGGGAATCCGCCCCAAAGCCTTCACCGATCATATTAGCGATCAACGATGTATTAACGACTAAGGCGCAGCCTTGCCGGATCGGGGACGAGAACCGCCCCCTGATCGACGATCCGGTACTTTATGTGCCGAGACGTTCGACCGATGCGGAGCCAAACGCATGAGTGTCGAAACAGCGCTGGCGCAGCTGTTGCGCATGCTTCACCGTCGAGCCTTGAATTTGGCGGCGTTGCCGGACGATGAAAGACTTGCTCATTACGACCTCATCCGCCGCTCGTGCTGCGGAGCAGCCGAGCAAATCGGCCAGAGTCCCGATAATGCCGCCATCACGGCAAACAGCGTGGTTGAATTCACCCGCGCCATGGTGGGCATCATCGAGGCAAGGCGCGGGTAAGAAGGCGGCGAGGAAGAGCTGATCGGCTGTCGCGGCAAGCGGCTCATGGCAAATGGCAAAGCCGAGATCGCGCCCTTTCCCTATCTGCCTGCGCCGGCCTCTGCCTCCGCCTACTCCGCCGCCGCGTATCCCGCGATGCCCTTGATCTCCAGAAAATCCTCGAGACCGTATTCGGCATATTCGCGGCCGTTGCCGGACTGCTTGTAGCCGCCGAAGGGCAGGCCGGCGTCCCACGTCGGATAGTTGATATAGACGTTGCCGGAGCGCATGCGGGCCGCGGCCTGGCGCGCCTTCTCGATGTCCTTGGCCTGGATGTAGGAGGCGAGGCCGAAGACGGTGTCGTTGGCCAGCTCGATCGCCTGCTCGACCGTGTCGGTCGGCCCGGCGCTCGCCGCCGGCTGCACCATGGTGCTGAAGCCGTCGGAGATCGCGCCGCTCGACGCCATCATCTTCGCAGAGATCATGGACGAGGCCGGTGTGCCGAAGGGCGTCTTCAACCTGGTCAACGGCGATGGCCCAACTGTCGGGCAGGCTTTGGCCAGCCATCCGGATGTCGACATGATGTCCTTCACCGGCTCGACGCGGGCCGGCATCCTCGTCGCCAAGGCGGCCGCCGACACGGTGAAGCGTGTGCATCAGGAGCTCGGCGGTAAATCCGCCAACATCCTGTTCCCCGACGTCGATCTTCAAAGGGCGGTGACCAAGGGCGTGGCCGGCTGCTTTGGCAATAGCGGCCAGTCCTGCAACGCGCCGACCCGCATGTTCGTGCCGCGCGACCGGCATGACGAGGCCGCCGGCTATGCCAGGACAGCGGCGGAGAAACTCACCGTCGGGCCGGCCGACGCGCCGGGAACGAAGCTCGGCCCGGTGGTAAGCCAGCTGCAGTTCCACAAGATTCAAGACCTGATCCAGAGCGGCATCGACGAAGGCGCGACCCTGATCGCTGGCGGCCCCGGCCGTCCGGCCGAGCTCAACCGCGGCTACTATGTCCGCCCGACCGTCTTCGCCAACGTGACGCACGACATGCGCATCGCGCGCGAAGAAATCTTCGGGCCGGTGCTGTCGATCATGCCCCCTTGCAGGTGATCTGGTTGAGCGGCCAGTTCCAGGGCGTGATCAGGCCGACGACGCCGATCGGCTCCTTGACGATCAGCGAGGAGCCTTTGACATGGCGAAACTGGAAGGTCTTCAGCACCTCGGCCATCTTCTCCAGATGCGCCTGGCCGACGCCGACCTGGCTGTCCAGCGCCATCTGGCGCGGCGCGCCCATCTCGCGCGAGACGGCGAGCGCAAGGTCCTTGCTGCGCTTCTTGTAGACCTCGATGACGCGGTTGAGGATGTCGAGGCGCTCCTCGACTTCACTGAAGCCGAAAGTGGCGAAGGCGCGCCTGGCGGCAGCGACCGCCTTGTCGACATCGGCCTTGGTGCCCAGCGAGATCTGCGCGAAGGCGTCTTCGTTCGACGGATCGATGACGTCGAAATTGTTCGGCACCACCGGATCGACCCACACGCCTTCGATATAGAACTGCAGATTGTGCGACATATCTTCTCCCTTCGGCGCGCTTGGCGAGCGTCATATTCCGCCAGAGATAACGATGCGCGTATGGCAACGCAAGACAGGGTCGTTGAGCCAGCGGCGGAGCCGTACCGCAGTCCGCTAAGAGTTCAGTCCTCAAAGGAACTGGCGGCCACATAGATCGCGGCAAGCTTCTCGATGCCGGCCTGGTCTTCCTTGTCGAAGCGGCCTGGCAGCGGGCTGTCGAGATCGAGCACGCCGAAGATGCCTTCGTCGTCGCGCAAGAGCACGACCAGTTCCGAGCGCGAGTCGGCATCGCAGGCGATGTGGCCGGGAAAATCGTGCACGTCCTTGATCAGCATCGACATATCGAGATCGACCGCCGTGCCGCAGACGCCCTTGCCGACCGTTATGCGCACGCAGGCCGGCTTGCCCTGGAAGGGGCCGAGCACCAGCTCTTCGTCGGATTGAAGGAAATAGAAACCCGCCCAGTTGAGGTCGGGCACCATCTGGTAGATGAGCGCCGAGGTGTTGGCGGCGTTGGCGATCGAGTCTCGCTCGCCTTCCAGCAGCGCTTTCAATTGCCTGGCCAGCTCATCGTAGAAGGCCGGCTTGTTGCTCGTGTCGAGGGCCGTTGCCGCAAACATCCTGGTCGTTTCTCCGTTGCTAAGGCGCTGAAGCGCCCGCTACAGTTTGGCCTTATCTGCCACCAATGCTGCGCGCGGGAAATACACAAGTCGTGAGCGCCATTCTCGCCAACCGAAAACGCGACCGCGCGCAGCCGGAGGCAGGCGAGACCCCGCTCACCTTTGCGGTGCTGGTCTTTCCCGGCTTTCCGATGATGGCGTTTTCTTCTGTCATCGAGCCGCTGCGCGGCGCCAACATTCTTGCGAAGCGCGACTGCTACCGATGGGTGATCGTCGGCGCGGATCAGGGCACGGTCGAAGCCTCCAACGGCGTCGTCATCCAGCCCGGCTTCTCGGCCGCCAACGCACCGAAGGTCGATCGCATCGTCGTCTGCTCGGGCGGCGATGCCGACCATGTCGTGGCCGACGAGGCGATGAGCTGGATCCGCAAAAGCCTGCGCGGTGGCGCGCATATCGGCGCGGTGGCGGATGCGGCGTTCTTCCTCGCCCGCGCCGGCCTGCTCGACGGCCATGCCTGCACCTTGCACTGGACCAGCCAGGCCGCTTTCACCGAGGCGTTTCCCGACATCGAGCTCAGGCGCGATCTCTTCGTCATAGACCGCAAGCGTTTTACCTCGGCCGGCGGCGTCGGCAGCCTCGACATGATGCTGGAGATCATCACGCGCGACTACGGCGCCGAGCTTGCCGCTGGTGTCGCGGAATGGTTCGTGCACTCTCCCCTGCGGTCGAGCGTCGACCGCAAGCTGATGCCGCTGCGCCTGCGCACCGGGGTGCAGAACGAGCTGGTGCTGTCGGCGATCGCCATCATGGAGGACGCGGTCGAGGAACGGCTCGGCATGGCGGAGCTGGCTCAGCGGCTTGGGGTCTCGCCCGACAAGCTCGAGCGCAATTTCCGCGCCGAGCTGGATATCTCGCCGAACGGCTATTACCGGCGGCTCAGGCTGAAGCGCGCCGCCGATCTGCTGGCGCATTCGACGCTGATGGTGCGCGATGTTGCGCTGGCGTGCGGTTTTGCTTCGATGTCGAGTTTCGCGCGGGCTTTCAAGGAGGAGCATGGGCAGGCGCCGAAGGCGATGCGGCGGCGGTAGGATCAGAGTTCAACGTCCGGTTTGCCAGTTTCCGACCGGACTTTGACAGGCGGCGATTTCTCGGCGGCGACGTTGGGCCTTGCCTCTTCATAGGTCGCCGCGACATCCCAGATCACCCCTTGGCGATTGGAAGAAGGCGGAAGGTCCAATGTCGGGAATGCTTTGTTGATTTTGTTGATAGCCCAAACCAATCCGACGATAATGCCGAAATATGCCGCCAGACATGCGAGCATGGTTGTGTTGCCAAAATCGTCGGCCAGCCAATGCAGAATCGGCTGAATATAGGCCAGAAGGCAGAAGCTGAAAAAAAGCAGGATGTATAAGGGGCCAAGCGCTATTCGATAATCCACGGTGTGGTCCGCAATACCAGATTATTCAGCGACTTTACCACAAAGTCTCAAAGCTGATGAGGCATCGAGCAGAATTTTAGCGGTTGCAGTTCCACACGGCCAGCGGCATCCGGCACAGCACGAGCGGCTTTCCGCACAATACCTTCTCCCCTCCTGCGCCATGGTCGGCATTTACAACCTACTCAAGGCCAGGCACCCATGAGCATCGTCGTTTTCGATCCAGACAGCACCGAGGATGTGGACTTCAAGGACCGCATGCGCCATCCGGCCGCGGCCGATCCCGCCGGCGGCATGTGGCTCTCCGACACCGAGCCCTCCTTCATCGATGCGGACGCACTGCGCAAGGGGCGCCTCGCCAAACTGCGCGCCTGGATGCGCGAGGCGGGCTATGGCGGCGTGGTGCTGTTCGACCCCTATAACCAGCGCTACGCCACCGGCTCGCGCAACATGTTCGGCTATTTCCTGCGCAATTCGACCCGCTACTTCTTCATCCCGACCGAAGGGCCGATCGTGCTGTTCGAATATCCGCAGAGCTACCATGTCTCGATGGTGCTCGACACGATCGACGAGGCGCGTCCTTCCAAGCTCGTCTGGTCCTCCGTCTCCGGCCGCGACGACGAGACGGCGGGTCCGTTCGCCGACGAGATCACCGAGTTGCTCAAGAAGCATGGCGGCGGCTCGATGAAGCTCGGCCTCGACCGCTGCAGCCATCTGCAGGCGCTCGCCCTGGAAAAGCGCGGCTGCGAGGTGAAGGACTGCCAGGGCGAGATTCTTGCCGTGCGTGCGGTGAAGACGCTAGAGGAGGTGAAATGCCTGCAGGCCTCCATGGCTGGAGCCGAAGCCGCGGTGGCCGCCGTGCGCGAGGCGATCAAGCCCGGCGTTTCCGAAAACGAGCTCTTCGCCATTATGTATCACGAGGTGATCCGCCAAGGCGGCGAGTTCATCGAGACCCGGCTGCTGACTTCAGGACAGCGCACCAATCCGTGGTTCAACGAGGCGAGCGGCCGCAAGATCAGACCGGGCGAGCTGGTCGCGCTCGATACCGACACCATCGGCTGCTACGGCTATTATTCCGACTTCTCGCGCACCTTCCGCTGCGGCCCGGGCAAGCCGACGCCCTACCAGAAATCGCTCTACCGCATGGCGCACGACCAGGTGCAGCACAACATTTCCATCGTGAAACCCGGCATGGCCTTCCGCGAGATCGCCGAGAGGGCCTGGAAAATCCCGGACCGCTTCGTCGACCAGCGCTATACCTCGGTCATGCACGGCGTCGGCATGCATGGCGAGACGCCCTTCATCGCCCACGCGATGGATTACGAGACGTACGGCCGCGACGGCATGATCGTGCCGGGCATGGTGGTGAGCGTCGAAAGCTATATCGGCGAGAAAGGCGGCCGCGAGGGCGTCAAGCTGGAGGACGAGATTCTCATTACCGAAACGGGGACCGAGCTGCTTTCGCGGTTTCCTTATGAGGATGAGTTTCTGGAATGAGCGGTTTGATGCCGATACGCTCTGTTGGCGCCGCCCATACGTTGTCGCAGGCGTTCGAGATTGGCCGCAGCACTCATGTCGTCGTCATCCTCGGGCGAAGCAAGGTGCGAAGCGACGCGGCGCAGACCCTAGGATCCATTCCGTTACGTCCGAGCGCCGCAACGGTGCAGAATTCTGTTGGGCCGCACTCTTCGGTCAAGGTAACGGAATGGATTCCAGGGTCTTCGCGACGCCGCTTCGCGGCTGCTTCGCGCTGGAATGACGAAGCTGATACGCTGCGGCACATTCCGACGCGCCGCCGCACCCCTTCGAGAGCATCCGCATGAAATCCCCCATTTCCATCCGGCGCGGCACGGTGGCCGCGGTGTTCATCGATCTCCAGGAGGAGCATCGCAAGGACAAACGCTATCTGGTCGAGGGCTTTGCCGACATCCTCGCCAACGTCGAACGCCTGCAGGAGGCGGCGCGGCGCAATTTCGTGCCGCTCTATCATTGGGCCTATATCGTCGACCTCGCCGAGGCGCGGCCGTTCCATCCGCTCGACGAGAGCGGCAAGTCGGCCTTCTCCGACAAGGACGATCCGCTGACGGCGATCTGCCATGAAGTGGCGCCGCAAAACGGCGAAGCCACTCTGGTCAAGCAGGAAGCCAGCGTCTTCGGCAAGAACGATTTTGGCGACAAGCTCGAAGCAGCCGGCATCGAATGGCTGGTGATTGCCGGCGTGTGGACCGAAGCCTGCATCGACGCCACGGTGAAGGACGCGGTGGCGCACGGTTTTCGCGTGCTCCTGGTCAAGGATGCCTGCGGCAGCGGCAGCAGCGCCATGCACCAGACCGGCATCCTCAACCTCGCCAACCGCCTCTATGGCGGCGCCGTGACCAACACGCTCGACGCTTGCCGGCTGATGGCAGGCGACACGGTGAGCGTGTGGCAGGTCGAGGGATCGGTGCCGCTGCGCTTCACCTTCGAGAATGCGGCGCAACTTTACGCAGAGCTCTGACCGCGAAGACCGGAGACCCAGCCGCCCGGCAAGGCGCAGCAATTATGCGCGTCAGCCAACTTTAGCCTGCGGAACAGCGCACAAGAATTGCGGAAAACCAAACATTTCGTCGCGGAAAGCGGACCTATTATTCCCTCGCAGGCAACGGCGCCCAGCGGCCGTATCCGCCTCCGCGCCTGACGGCAGGGGGGCGCCCCTGGGTTTCGTGCAGGTCGTTGCCGCCAAAAGCCGCCGCGCGGGCGACCTGCACCAACAATAGAGGGAACGACAATGAAATTCATGCTGACCGACAGAAAACTGCACCCGCGGGCAAAGCCGACCGCGGGTGATTTCAAGAAGGGCGCGATCAGCCGGCGCGAGTATCTGGCGCTTATGGCCGGCTTGGGCGTCAGCGCCGCCGGCGCGCTGGCGCTGGGCGGCCTTACTCCCTCGCCCGCTCGGGCCGAGGAGCCGAAGCGCGGCGGGGTCCTGCGCGTCGCCATGAACGTGAAGGGCTTCAAGGATCCGCGCACTTTCGATGGCGTCGAGATGTCGAATGTGGCGCGCCATTGCAACGAATATCTGGTGCGCTGGAAAACCGACTTCACCTTCGAGCCCTGGCTGCTCGAACACTGGGAGACCAGCGACGACGCCAAGACGATCACGCTTCACGTGCGCAAAGGCATCACCTGGTCGAACGGCGACACTTTCAACGCCGACGACGTGATCCACAACCTCAACCGCTGGTGCGATGCCTCGGTCGCCGGCAATTCGGTCGCCGCGCGCATGGGCGCGCTGGTCAACGCCGACACCAAGAAGCCGGTCGACGGCGGCATCCAGAAAGTCGACGACTACACCGTCAAGCTCAACCTGCCAAAGCCCGACATCTCGCTGATCGCCGGCATGGCCGACTATCCGGCGCTGATCATGCACCGCTCCTATGAAGGCGATGCCGATCCGAAGAAGGCTTTGGCCATCACCACCGGCCCGTGCGAGCTGGTGAGTTGGGACGCCGAGACCGGTGCGGAGGTGAAGCGCAAGGACAAGCCTTGGTGGAAGGGCGAGTTCTATCTCGACGGCATCAAGTGGGTCGACTACGGCTCCGATCCCAACGCCATGCTGTCGGCCTTCGAATCCGGCGAGATCGACACCGACCACGAGACCGCCTCGGACGCCGTGTCGCAGACCGAGCAGATGGGGCTCGAAAATTCCGAGATCGCGACCGGCTCGACCATCGTCGCGCGCTTCAATGTCGGCAACGCGCCCTATGACGACGTCAAGGTGCGCCGTGCCGCCCAGCTTGCCGTCGACAATGCGGCCGTGCTGAAGCTCGGCCTCGACGGCAGGGGCAAGCCCGCCGATAACCACCATGTCGGACCGATGCATCCCGAATTCGCCGATATCGGCCCGGCCAAGCGCGATGTCGACGCGGCGAAGAAGCTGTTGGCCGAATCCGGCAAGGCCGAGCACGAATACGAGCTGATCTCGGTCGACATCGAATGGCAAAAGAGCACCGCCGACGCGATCGCCGCCCAGATCCGCGAGGCCGGCCTCAAGATCAAGCGCACCGTGCTGCCGGCCGCCACCTTCTGGAACGACTGGAGCAAGTTCCCCTACTCCTGCACCGAATGGCTCGGCCGTCCGCTCGGCGTCCAGGTGCTGGCGCTGGCCTATAAATCGGGCGCGGCCTGGAACGAAAGCGCTTATTCGAACAAGGAGTTCGACGAGCTTCTCGATAAAGCACTTGCGACCCCGGATGCCGCCCAGCGCAAGGGGATCATGGCCAAGATCGAGCAGAATTTGCGCGACTCCGGCATTATCATCCAGCCCTACTGGCGCTCGGTCTACCGCACCTACCGCAAGGGCGTGCATGGCTGCGAGCAGCACCAGGCGCTCGAGCAGCATTTCGAGACGGTTTGGCTCGAGTCCTGATTCCTCCCAGGACCGATCGCGACGATCTGGGCCTGAGCGGCGCCGTGCAGCGCTGCGCCCAGCTTCCGGACAATGTCTGGGCGCAGCACGGGCTGGTCGAATGCCTGAAGCGGCGCCGCGAGAGCGAGGAGCTGCCGGGCTTGCAGGCGAAACTTGCTTTGGCGCTGACCAAGGCGGACGTGCCGATCACTTCGTCATGCCTCTGCCGCACGAGCGTGCGGGCAGACCACTGCTGTTGTCGCTGAGACAGCGTACGGCCGCCCTCAAAGTGGAAGGCGGCCCGGCCGTTGCTAAGAGAAGATTTTCGCCAATTCGTCGACGCTGGTGCCTTCCTTGACTTGGCGCAGTTCGACATAGCTGACCGCGGTGGCGACGGAGAGCACCATCGAAACGACGGCCTGCACCACGGCGGCTCCCAGTTCGGCGAGGATCCCGCCGAAGAGGAGCAGCACCACCAGGATCCCCCACTGGATGACCATCGCGATGATGACCAGGACGAGGAAGAGGCCGAACAGCGACCAGCGATTGCCTTTGGTCAGTGCTCGGCTGCGCGACATCGAGCCGAATACGCCCAACCGCTCCTGGATGAGAACGGGAACCGACATCGACCAGCCGAGCCACAGGATGATGCCGGGAACGATCAGCGCGATCATCGCAAGCGCTGAGCCGATGCCGACGAGCAGGCCGATCGCGAGCGTCGGCAACAGGAAGCGGATGGCAATCTGCACGCTGTCGCCGAAGGATGGCCGCCTTCCGTTCAGATCCTCGATCGTTGCCCGCACCAGCGACGACTGGAGCAGCAGCGTGAAGACGAAGGAAATCAATCCCGCGAGGATGCTGAGATAGGAGTTGCGCAGCATCGCGTTCGGATCCGCCATGGCACTCGGATCGCCATTCATCACCGCTTCCATCTGCGGTTGGGTCCATAACCTGATGAGCAGCGTCGGCAGGCCGGCAAACAAAAGCCCCAGCCCGACGCAGAGTCCTATGTTGCGCGTGATGACGGCAAAAGTGCTGTTGAACACCCTGCCGATTTCGAATCTGCCTGGTCGTCCCAATGTCGCAGTGGTCATGATAGCTTTCCCCCGAGCCGCTGCCGAATCCAATTCGGCAACTTCAAAGTAAATCTGCCAAGAACGGCGGGCCCCGTCCAGTGGACTTGCAATTGTTTCGGGTATTCCCGGTGTCAGCCAGAACCGCCGACTGCAGCAAAAGCTCACGGTCGCGCTCTGATTTGAGGCCAGGAAGGCGATTTTGCAGGACAGGCAGGCTCTCAGCGGGGGCTGCCGCTCACCAGCACTTCGGCCGGCCTCGCCAGCATCCCAGACTACGAGAATATCTCCGCCAGTTCATCGACGCCAGTGCCTTCCTTGACCTGGCGCAGTTCGACATAGCTGACCGCGGCTGCGACGGAACCCACCATCGAGCCGATGCTCTGGACCATGGCGGCCACGACGGCGGCGACGATGCCATGGAATAGATAAACGACCACTCCGGTGATGGATTGCATCACAAGCCCCATGATGACCAGGATCACGAAAAGGCCAAACAGAGCCCAGCGGCTGCCTTTGGTCAGGGCGCGGCTGCGCGACATCGAGCCGAAGACGCCCAAGCGCTCCTGAATGAGCACCGGTATTGCCACCGACCAGCCGAGCCCGAGGATGATTCCGGGCACCAGCAAGGCAATCGAGGCCGCGCCCACACCGAGCGCTACAAGCAGACCTATGGCGACCATGGGCAACAGGAAGCGGATCGCTGTTGCGATGGAATCGCCGAAAGTCGGCTTCTTGCCGTTCATGTCCTCGATCGCCACCCGGACGAGGCTCGACTGCAACAGAACCGCAAAGGCGAGATAAAGTATTACAATGACCGCAGTTCCAATGATGAAGCCGAGCTTGTAGTTCGTGATAGCCTTGGCGAAATTGGCCGGATTTCCAGGATGGGAATTTAGACGCACGAGCTGGGTGACCAGTTGCGGTAGTCCTGAAAACAGCGCCGCAAGACCAACGCAGAGTACAATATTACGACCGATCACGGAGAAAGTGTTGTTGAACACTCGGCCGATCTGATACTTCTCCTGCCGTACCAACGCGGCTGAAGTCATGACGCCCTCCCCTGCTTGGCCGCTCCACGCCAGCCTATCGCCCCAAAGCAAATCTGCCAGTATTGACGAGACGCGTCCAATCACTTGCAATTGTCCTGCGGTATTGCCAGTGTCGAACCCGTGGGTAGCAGGGGAGCGAGTTGGTGACAGCGGCACAGCCTGCCACAGCGGACGCCGAATGGCTGGCCAAGATGCACAAGCAGCTGCTGGCTGACGATTCGATCCAGTTTGACCTGCCGGGGCTGGTGCGGCCGGAGCCGCCGGAATGGCTGAAGCCTTTTCTGGAAGCCCTGGCAAAGCTAGGCCCTTACATGATCTATCTGTTCTGGGGCGCGGTGATCATCGGCGTCGCAATCATCGTGTTCCTGCTCGTGCTCGAGGCGAAGGGCATCGCCTGGCGGCTGCCGTGGCGGCGCGTGAGCAAGGAGGCGGAGGCGCAGGAGGAATGGCGCCCGGATGCCGGCGCGGCTCAGATCCTGCTCTCCGAAGCCGATGCGCTCGCCGCGCGCGGCGACTATGACGAGGCGGTGCATCTGCTGCTCCGGCGCAGCGTTGCCGACATCGCCAGCCGCCTGCCCGACTTCCTGCGCCCGTCGCTGACCGCGCGCGACATCGCCGCCGCAGGTTCCATCCCGTCCCGCCCCCGCGCTGCCTTCAGTGAGATCGCGCGCATCGTCGAGGCTGCCTTGTTCGCTCGCCGGCCGGTCGGCGCCGAGGGCTGGCAGCAGGCGCGCGGCGCCTATGAGCGCTTTGCCTTCCGGGATGCCTGGGCATGAGCGCGGAGGCGACAGAGGCACAAGAGCCGTTCAGCCGCAGGACGCTGTTCCGGGGCATCTTCGCCAGCCTGCTCGCGGCCGCCGGATTCTTCCTGCTCTCGACCTACGCTCCGGACTTTCGTCAGCCCGAGGGCGGCGCAACACCGCTCTCCAAGGGCGGCACCGGCTATGCCGGGCTCGTGGAATGGCTGAAGCTCACCAACGGGCAGGCGCCGCCCATGGCGCGCGGGGAGAAGGATCTGCAATCTCCCCTGGCATCCACATTCCTGCTGATCGTCACCATCGCGCCCAACAGCGACCCGGCGGCGCTTCAGCGCATCATCAAGCTCCGCTTGGGCAAGCACACGCTTTTCGTGCTGCCCAAATGGGTCACCTTTCCGCAGCCGGGCCAGGAGGGCTGGGAGACGAAAGTCGAGCGGCTGCCCGCAACGGCGGTCAACGACTGGCTCGGTCGCCTCGCCAAGGCCAAGCTCGGCGACGGCAAGCCATCGGTCGATCGGATCGATGTAGAGGGGCGCAAGATCGCCGTGCCCGAGGAGTTGCAATGGGTAGCCGACAATCATCCGCTGATTGCGGCGGGTGACGGCAAGGCTGTTCTCACCGAACTCGACAGCGAACCCTTCTACATCCTGACCGATCCCGATCTCATCAACAACGCGGCGCTGAAGGATCCGCAAAAGGCGGCAGCGGCGCTCGACATGATCGCCATGCTGGAGCCCGCCAAGGGCGCGGTTATGTTCGACCTGACGCTTCACGGCATCGGCCAGAACTACGATCTCGGCAAGCTCCTGGTCGAACCGCCCTTCCTGGCGCTGACGCTGTCGGTGCTGGTGGCGGCTGCCCTCGCCTTCCTGCACGGGCTCGGCCGCTTCGGGCCGCCACGCACCGAGGGTCGCGCCATCGCCTTCGGCAAGCAGGCGCTGGTCGACACCACGGCAATGCTCCTGAAGCGGGCAGGACGGCTGCAGGAACTCGGCGACCGCTATGCCGCGCTGATGCGCCAGCGCGCCGCCGCGCTGCTTGGCGCGCCGCACGGGCTGCAGGGTGAAGCGCTGGACCGCTGGCTGGATTCCCGCGACAAAAATGAGGCGAACGGCTTCACCGCACGGTTCAAGGCTGCGAACGGTTCCAAAACATTGGCCGCAATGCATGAAGCAGCGGAAGAGCTGCATGACTGGACGGCAAGGAGGCTCGGTGAACGTCGATGAAGTGAAAGCCCTGGCGAGCGCGATCAGGGAAGAGGTGGCTAAAGCGATCACCGGGCAGCGCGACACGGTCGATCTGATGCTGACGGCGCTGTTCGCCGGCGGCCATATATTGCTCGAAGGTCCGCCCGGTACCGCAAAGACCATGACCGCGCGCTGCTTCGCGCAGGCGCTCGGCGTCGCCTATGGGCGCATCCAGTTCACGCCCGACCTGATGCCCGGCGACATCGTCGGCGCCAACATCTACAATTTCCAGACCGGCCAGTTCACGCTGACGCGCGGCCCGATTTTCTGCGATCTGCTGCTTGCCGACGAGATCAACCGCACGCCGCCGAAGACGCAGGCTGCACTGCTCGAAGCCATGCAGGAGCACGCTGTCACATTCGACGGCACGACCCATTCGCTCGGCAAGAATTTCATGGTGGTGGCGACGCAGAACCCGATCGAGCATCAAGGCGTCTATCCGCTCCCCGAGGCCCAGCTCGACCGCTTCCTGTTCAAGCACCGGGTCAGCTATCCGGACGCGCAGGAAGAACGTGCCATCATCATCCACCACGGCGGCGGCTCCGCCTCGCACAATATCGAGCAATACGGCATCAAGGCGCAGACCGACCGCAAGACGCTGGAGGCGGCGCTTGCCACAGTGGGCGCCGTCACGCTGGTCGACGACGTCGTCGGCTACATCGCGGCCCTTGTCCGCGGCACGCGCGAAAGCCCGGATCTGGAGGTCGGCGCCAGTCCTCGCGCCGGCGCCATGCTGGCGCGCGCGGCGCGAGCCCGGGCGGCGCTCGACGGCCGCAACTATGTCATCCCCGACGACGTCAAGGCTTTAGCCGTGCCGGCGCTGCGCCACCGCGTCATCCTCTCGCCGGCGGCGCAGATCGACGGACGGCTGGTCGAGCAGATCGTGTCCGACCTGGTCAACCAGACGGAAGCGCCGCGTTGATCTATCCGAGCGGCAGAGCGGTATGGGCGGCGGCGGCGGGAGCGATTCCCGCCTTCCTGATCGCGCTCGCGCTGCCGCATGTCTGGTATCTCGGGCTGCTCTGGATTTGCGCTTTGCTTGCCTTCCTGGCGGTCGACGCGGCGGCCGGGCGCGGACGCGCGTCGCTCAGCGCCACGCTCACCGCACCGCCGCAGGTCGGCGTCGGCGGACGTTTCACGCTGCACATCGCGGCCGGTCTCGGGGCGCGAATGCGCCGGCTGCAGGCGCGCGTCGGGCATGACCAGCGGCTGGCGCCGGTCAACGGCACGGGCGGCACGCTGCCGGCGAATGGCGGCACGCTCGATCTCGAATTCGACGCCATTCGGCGCGGCTTCGCCAGCTTCGATCGGCTGTGGCTGCGCTGGCAAGGACCGTTCGGGCTGGTCTGGAACCAGGCCGTGCTGCCGGTGGAGCGCAAGATAGCGGTGCTGCCCGATGTCAGCCGCGCGCGCGACGAGGCGATCACGCTGCTGCAGCGCTCCGCTCTTGCCGACGGCCATGCCCAGAAGCGCGCCGGCCAGGGCCGCGAGTTCGAGGCGCTCAAGGACTACCAGCCCGGCATGGGCCGGCGCATGATCGACTGGAAGCGCAGCGCCCGCCACGGCAAATTGCTTGCCCGCGAATTCCGCATCGAAGAGAACAACAACATCGTCTTGGCCATCGACAGCGGGCGGCTGATGTGCGAGCCGGTCGAGGGCGTGCCGAAGGTCGACCGTGCCGTGACGGCGGCGCTGTTGTCCGCCTTCATTGCGCTCAAGGGCGGCGACCTCGTCAGCCTGTTTTCCTTCGACGCCAGGCCGCGCGTTTCCAGCGGCGCCGTGCGCGGCTCGCCGAGCTTCACCATGATCCAGAAGCGCGCCGCCGAGATCGACTATTCGACCGAGGAGACCAATTTCACCCTGGCGCTGACGACGCTCGCCGCGAAGCTCGACCGGCGCTCGCTGGTCATCGTCTTCACCGATTTCGTCGACCCGATCAGCGCCGAGCTGATGCTGCGCACCGTCGGGCGGCTGACCGAGCGGCATCTGGTGCTGTTCATGCTCATGAAGGATGTCGAGCTGGAGGCCTTGGCCGATATGGCGCCTACCGTCCCGGAGGACGTGGCCCGCGCGGTCACCGCCGGCGACCTGCTCAGACAGCGGCAGGTCGTGATCGGCAGGCTCCGGCTGCTCGGCGCGCATGTCATCGAGGCCGACCACCAGCGGCTCGGCCCCGCCCTGGTCGAGCGCTATATCCAGCTCAAGGAGGAAAACCTCTTATGACGCTGCCCGCCGGCACCGATGCCGTCCGTCAGTCGCTGGCAAGCTTCCGCCAGGAGCGCGAGGCCGACTGGAAGGCGTTCGAGGCGCTGCTTGCCCGCGTCGAGAAGCGCGCGCCGCGCGCGCTGTCGGAAGACGAGCTGCTGTCACTGCCCCTTCTCTACCGCTCGGCGCTGTCCTCGCTTTCGGTGGCACGCGCCACTTCGCTCGACAGCGCGCTCATCGCCTATCTCGAAGCGCTCTGCCTGCGCGGCTATTTTTACCTCTATGGCGCGCGGCGATCCTTGAGAACGCGCATCGGCGACTTCTTCCTGCACGACTGGCCGGCGGCGATCCGCGACCTGTGGCGCGAGGTGTGGGCGTCGGTCGCCCTGACGGTGATCGGTGCCGCTGCCGGATACTGGCTGGTCGCCTCCGACAAGCGCTGGTACGACGCCATCATCGCGCCGAGCCTCGCCGGCGGGCGCAATCCGGATTCGTCGGCCGAGATGCTGCGCAGCGTGCTCTATGGCGGCGGCGACCACTTTCTCTCGGGCTTCGCCGCTTATCTCTTCACCCACAACACGCAGGTGTCGATCCTGGCCTTCGCGCTCGGCTTCGCCTTCGCGGTGCCCAGCGTGCTGATCATCCTGATGAACGGCTGCATGCTCGGCGCCATCTTCCAGATCTATGCCGCCAAGGGGCTCGGTTTCGAGCTCGGCGGCTGGCTGTCGATCCACGGCACGACGGAGCTTTTTGCCATCGCCATCGCGGGCGCGGCCGGCATGCGAATCGGCACCAGCATCGCCTTTCCCGGCGAGCTGACGCGCATGGCCGCGGCCTCACGCGCGGGCCGCGTGGCGGCGACCGCGATGGTCGGCGTCGTCGTGATGTTGCTGTTTGCCGGCCTGCTCGAAGGCATCGGCCGGCAGACGATCACAAGCGATATCGCCCGCTATTCGATCGGCGGCGGCATGCTGGCGTTCTGGATTTCTTATTTCTACCTGTTCCGGATGGTGCGGCATGGCAACGGCTAGGAATCCCGCCGCGCTGGTGCGCCCGCTGGTCACGCCGGAGGGCGTGGACCTGCGCGTCAAGCTGGCGGATGCCGGGACGCGGGCTTCCGGATTCCTGCTCGATGTGGTGATCATCGTCGTCGCCGCCGTCGCGGTCAGCCTTGTCGCGATCTTCGGCCTGGGCGGGCTCGGCGTGAAGGACGCCGAACCGCTCTTCATCGTCTGGATCATTTTCATCTTCCTGCTGCGCAACGTCTATTTCATCGCCTTCGAGGCGGGCCGGCGGGCGGCGACGCCCGGCAAGCGGATGGTCGGCGTCCGCGTCGCTTCGCGCAGCGGCGCCGGCCTCAGCCTCGACCAGGTCATCGCGCGCAACCTGATGCGCGAGATCGAGGTGTTCCTGCCGCTGTCGATCCTGGCGGCGCGCGGCAGCGCCGGCGTCGCCGACACGCTGTCGACCATCTTCGGCCTGGTGTGGGCGCTGCTGTTCTCCTTATTCCCGCTCTTCAACCGCGACCGGCTGCGGATTGGCGACCTGCTCGCCGGAACCTGGGTGGTCGAGGCGCCGAAGGTGGCGCTGCTCGAGGATCTGTCGCTGCGCAAGGATCCGGTCGCGACCCGCTTCCAGTTCAGCGCCGCGCAGCTCGACGCCTATGGCATCGCCGAGCTGCACAAGCTGGAGGAAGTGCTGCGCCGCGACGACTATTTCGCGATGAAAGCGGTGGCGGAAACGATAGGCCGCAAGATCGGCGCCAGGGTCGAGCCGGTCGATTCACGGGCATTCCTCACCGCCTATTACGGCGAGCTGCGCGCGCACCTGGAGCGCAAGCTGCTGCTGGGCAATCGGAAGGCGGACAAGTACGCGCGGTAGATTGGAGCTCTCAGTATGTCTGAAATAATCAGCCAAGCCGAGAGCGCCAGAATAGAAAGCGCCATTCAGGCAGCAGTTGCCGAGTCGTGGGAGGTTTTTGCAAAACTCACCGGTGAACCGTTTGCAAACGATGCGTCGATGAGGGAGCAGTTCGAAGATTCCACTCCCCGACTGCAGCAGGCCGGAGGAAATTGGGAAATGAAATGGGGCATAGGCATCGTACCCGACGACGGGACGCGCGTGATCACAGCCATGATCAAAGCGCCGCCCACCGTGGATATTGTCCTCACGCTGCACAGCACGAGCGACCGGGACGACAGCACTATCAGTATCTGGACCTTCTTTCAGCAGCGAAATTGGGACGACTAGGCCCTCGCCCTACCCCACCCATTTTTCATAATCCGACACCAGAAGGTGAACCGGCGCCACATCCTCCTCGATGTTGGAGAAGCGGCCGATCGGATCGCGGAAGACGTTGTCGGTGAGGTCGTCATTGACGGTCGAGACCTCGCCGATCAGCACGTCCTTGCCCTCGGCCCAGAAGGCGTGCCAGACGCCCGGCAGCAGCGTCACGCTCTGGCCCGGGTCGAGCTTCAGGAGCCCGCCGGCGGGCAATCTGGTGATGGTGCCGTCGACCGGCACCGACACTTCGGCCTTCGGGTCGATGCCGCCGTCGCGGTCGTGCATGAACAGTTCCAGCACCAGCTTGCCGCCGCCGCGGTTGATGATGTCCTCGGCCTTGATGTTGTGGCGGTGCATGGGCGACAGCTGGTCCTTGCGCGAGATCATGATCTTCTCGGCGTAGAGCATGCCCATGCCGAGCTTCATGTCCGCGTAGCGGCCGTTGCGGACGGTAAAAAGGAAGAGACCAAGCTCATCGAACTTCTCCTGGCCGTAGTCGGTGATGTCCCAGCCGAGACGCGAGCTGAAAATGGCCGAAGAGTCCGCCTTGTGCGCCTTCATCTCTTCCGGCGACCAGTAGGCGAAGGGCGGCATGATGTAGCCGAACGAGCGGATGAAGGCGTCGGCTTCGCGGATGATGTCGTTGATTTTGGAGCGCTTCATGGTCGTTTTCCTTCCGGCCGCTGCCTGCTGAAATCTGCCAACCCGAATATCGCAATGCCGGTCCGCTGTCGACGCAAACTGACGGCTCTGGCCCCGTGACATCCGGCCCGATCAAGCCCATAACCCCAACGGGTTTTTGATTGCGCATGTCTTTCCCGAAACCGGTTCCCACTTTCGGGAGACATGCTTTTGAACGGTGATCTTCATGGCAAGCATAGACGATCTCGACACGCCGGCGATCCTGATCGACGCGGCCCGCGCCGAAGCCAACATCGCAAAGGCGCAGGCGCATGCCGACCGCCACGGGCTGAAGCTCCGCCCGCATATCAAGACGCACAAGCTGCCCTACTGGGCGAAGAAGCAGGTCGCGGCTGGCGCGGTCGGCATAACCTGCCAGAAGATCGGCGAGGCCGAGGTGATGGCCGATGCCGGGCTTGAGGACATTTTCCTGCCCTACAACATTCTCGGCCGCGCCAAGCTGGAGCGGCTGAAGGCACTGCATGGCCGCGTCGCGCTGTCGGTCACCGCGGACAGCCACGAAACGCTGGCAGGGCTAGCCGCGACCTTCACCGATACCGGCCACCCGCTGCCGGTGCTGGTCGAATGCGACACCGGCATGGGCCGCTGCGGCGTGCAGAGCCCGGCCGAAGCGGTTGCACTGGCGAAAGTGATCGACCAGGCCAAGGGCCTGACCTTCGGCGGGCTGATGACTTATCCGGCGGCGGGCCGCGCCGCCGAAGCCGAGGCGTGGCTGCGGAACGCGCGCGAGACGCTTGCGGCGGCCGGGCTCGAATGCCGGCGCATCTCCAGCGGAGGCACGCCGGACATGTGGCGCTCGGGCGAGGACAGCGTCGTCACCGAATATAGGCCCGGCACCTACATCTATCTCGACCGCTACCAGGTCGCCAAAGGCGTCGGCACGCTCGACAATTGCGCGCTGACGGTGCTGGCCACCGTGGTCAGCCACCCGACGCCCTCCCGCGCCATCCTCGACAGCGGCAGCAAGGCTCTGTCCTCCGATACGCTAGGACTGCCGGATTTCGGCGAGCTGCTCGGCGTACCCGGCGCGCGAGTGACTGGATTGAGCGAGGAGCACGGCAACGTCACGCTTTCAGACGGCGCCGCCCTGCGCATTGGCGAGCGCGTGCGCGTGGTTCCCGATCATTGCTGCGTGGTGACGAATTTGTTCGACCAGGTCCATCTGATCGACGGCGACAAGGTGCTGGAAACGCTGCCAGTGGCGGCGCGGGGGAAGATGGCTTGAGGATCCTGAGACGCACGCAGATGTTTTAAGTTCGTCTAGGCTGGCGGGACAGCGCCCCCCGTGTCCTGCCGGACATCTCCCCCACTTTGGGGGGAGATTGGCGGCTCGGGCGTCGCGCCCTCCTCCAAACGCTGAAAGTTGCCGAAAGCAATCGCACCATCCTTGTGGGGGAGATGTCCGGCAGGACAGAGGGGGCGAGAAGGAACGCGACAGACCGCTATTGGTCCGAAAATCTACTGCCGTTCCGCCTGCCGCGCCGCAACCCTGCGCATCGCGATCACGCGGCGCCTGAAAATCTCCGTGCGGATCGCCATCAGGTGCAGCGCGAAGAACAGCACGGTGAAGCCAAGCGCCATCACGGCGAGCGGCCACAGCATCGAAGGGTCGATGGTCGGGCCGCCGAGGCGGAAGACCGAGGCCGGCTGGTGCAGCGTGTTCCACCAATCGACCGAGAATTTGATGATCGGGATGTTGATGAAGCCGACCAGCGTGATGATGGCGGCGGCCCAGGCGGCGCGGCCGGCGTCGTCCAGTGCGCGGGTCAGCGCGATAATCCCAAGGTACATGAGGAAAAGCACGAAGACCGAGGTCAGCCGAGCGTCCCACACCCACCAGGTGCCCCACATCGGCTTGCCCCAGATCGAGCCGGTGATCAGCGCGAGCGCGGTGAAGGTGGCGCCGATCGGAGCCGCTGCCTTCAGCGCCACGTCGGCCAGCGGGTGGCGCCAGACCAGCGTGCCGAGCGCCGAGATCGCCATGATGGTGTAGCACATCATCGCAAGCCAGGCGAAAGGCACGTGGATGTACATGATGCGCACCGTGATGCCCTGCTGGAAATCCTCCGGCGCGGTGAAGCTCATATAGAGGCCGACGCCGAGCAGTATCGCCGCGGTCGCCGCGAGCCACGGAATAACCTTGTCGGCCAGCCCGACGAAGCGCGTCGGGTTGGCGAGATCGATCCAGCCGGCGAGGCGTGAGGTGGTGTCGCTCATGCCGATCTAAATAGACCGGCGATGCATCAGGGGCAATCGGACGGTTGTCGCACTCTCTCCTTCTCCCCTTGTGAGAGAAGGTGGATCGGCGCGCGAGCGCCGAGACGGATAGGGTGCGCGACGGAGTGAGACGCTGATCTTCCTGGAACACCTTCATCTGTCGCCTGCGGCGACACCTTGTCCCACAGGGAAGAAAGCTTACGCCGCTTCCGTCACCGGACGGCTGAGGCGACGGACCTCCTCGTCGTTGAGCAGGCCGCCGGCGCGCAGCAGGGCTGCGAAGCGGCCGTTGCGCAGCGACAGCTCGGTGAAGCCGCCGTATTCGACCACCTTGCCCTTGTCCATGAAGACGACCAAGTCGGCGTCGCGCACGGTGGTCAGGCGGTGGGCGATGATGAAGGTCGTGCGGTTGCGGCGCAGTTCGTCGATCGCTTCCTTGACTCGGTCCTCGGTCTCGACGTCGAGCGCGCTGGTCGCCTCGTCGAGCACCAGGATCGGCGCATCCTTCAGCACGGCGCGGGCGATGGCGATGCGCTGGCGCTCGCCGCCGGAGAGCTGGCCGCCGCGCTCGCCGACGACGGTGTCGTAGCCGCTGCTCTTGGCCAGGATGAAGTCCTGTGCGGCGGCGGCATTGGCGGCGGCGTGCACCTCGTCATTGCTCGCATCGGCGCGGCCGACCCGGATGTTATCCTCGATCGAGCGGTTGAGCAGGCCGGCGTCCTGGAAGACGGTGGCGATCGAGTGGCGCAGCGACTTGCGGGTCACCGTGCGAGTGTCGATGCCGTCGATCAGGATGCGGCCGCTGGACGGCGTGAACACGCGCTGCAGCAGGTTGATAAGCGTCGTCTTGCCGGCGCCGGTCGGGCCGACGATGGCGACGGTCTTGCCGGCCGGCACCTCGAAGGAGACATTCTCGATACCATGGCCCGAATTCGCGAACTCGAAGCTGACGTCCTCGAAGCGCACACGGCCGGTGACGTTGGTCAACTCGCGCAGGCCGTCCGGCTCGGCGGTTTCGGCGGCCGAGTCCTCGAGGCGATAGAAATCCTCGAGCTTGGCGCGGGCCTCGGAAATCTGCGTCGTGAAGGCCGACATCTGGTCGAGACGGGCGATCAGCATTCCGGCAAAGCCGGTGAAGGCGACGACGTCTCCGACACGGAGCTGGCCACGGGTGACGAGATAAGCCCCAATCGAGAGCACGATCATCATCGAGATGGTCGACGACAGGCGGTTCAGCGCATTGGCGATAGCCCACCAGTCGAGCACCGGGTTCTGCGCGTCGAGCAGGTCCTTGACGTAGCGCTTCAGCGTCGCGGTCTCATGGCCGATGCGGTTATAGCTCTGCAGCACGGCGACGTTGCTGACGCTGTCGGTCACATGGGCAAAGACGGTGTGGTAGTGGCGCTCGACGGCGGTCTGCCCCGACTTGGTACGGCGCATGACGATACGGCCGATTCCGACGTAAAGCACGCCGAGGCCCAGCAGCACGATGGACATGCGGATGTCCATGGAAAGCGCGGTCGGCACCAGCAGCACCAGCGCAATGGCCGTCGAGAGATGCACGCGCATGAATTCGAGCCACAGGCTGAACAGGGTTTCGACGGCGCGCAGCAGCGTGTGCAGCGAATTGGACGTGCCGCGCTGGTGATGCCAAGCGAGCGGCATGGTGATGACGCGCTCGAAGGACTGGCACAGCACTTCCGAACGCCGGGCATGGGCGAAGCGGTCGGCGCCGCGCGACACCAGCACGAAAGCTATGACATTGAAGACACCGAGAGCGGCCCAGACGGCGAGCGTCGAAAACACCGGACCTTTTTCGGAAATGGCGCCGATCACCCGGCCCAAAAGGATCGGCTCGAGAATGGCGATCGCGGCAAGCGCGACGTTGGCGCCGCAGATCAGCGCGACGCGCTTCTTGTCCGCAGCCAGATAACTCAGCGCTCTAAAGTAGATCTGCAGAAGTGACACTTCAGCTACTCCGCCAAACTCTTGTCCGTGCTCAATGTCGGTATTGTGCGCCGCACCATTTTTTGACACGTACCGGTTTATGTGTCGCGAAACAATGCGTCGTCTATCCCTTCCGTTCCCATTTAGCGAACAAAAGATGACGACGGTGCGAAATCTGACGTGATCACCTAACGGTTTGAGATAAAAGGTGAAATGTCAGCCTTGCGGCAAAACAATGGCACCTGCCCAGCGCTGCCGCATTTTTAATCACTTGGCGCTTGCTTAGCCGTGCCTGAAGCAGCGTGGGCGCACGCTGCCCGGCCCATTGGCAAAGTAAAACGCCAAGCTCGGCCGCGCATCCCGAGAGATGCGCGGCCTGCAAGGCAAACCGTTGATCCTACGCAGGTATCTTGACGACGACGTCGGTCATCTCGCCGGCCTTCGGTTCGAAAGACCCTGATTTGGTCTTCGAACCATTGACTTCAAGCGCGATCGACTTGGTCTTTTTGTCGCGGATGACGCGAACCTTGATTTCGCCGCCGAACATCTTGAGTGTGGCGGCGTAGCCGTCCCAGTGGCCAGGCAGCTTCGGCCTAAACGTGATCTGCTTGCCGCGCCGCTCGATGCCGAGGATTCCTTCCACCGCGGCCCGGTAGAGCCAGCCGGCCGACCCCGTGTACCAGGTCCAGCCGCCGCGGCCGCCTTTTCCTTCGCCGGCGTAGATGTCCGCCGCCACGACGTAAGGCTCGACGCGGTAATGCTCGGCCGCCGCCTCGTCCGAGGCGTGGTTGACCGGGTTCAGCATCGAGAAGCAGCGATAGGCCTCGTCGGTGCGTCCCATCTCGGCCAGCGCGATGACGAACCAGGTGGCGGCATGGGTGTACTGGCCGCCGTTCTCGCGCACGCCCGGCGGGTAGCTCTTGATATAGCCGGGATCCTTGTCGCTGTTCGAGAAGGGCGGCGTGAACAGCTTGACGATCTTGTGCTTGTCGTCGACGAGCATCTTCGTCGCCTGCTCCATGGCCGTGGTCGAGCGGGCAGGATCCCCCTCGCCCGACAGGACGCTCCAGGACTGGGCGATGGAGTCGATCTTGCATTCGTCCGAATTGCGGGAGCCGAGCGGGCTGCCGTCGTCGAAGCTGCCGCGCCGGTACCACTGGCCGTCCCAGGCCGTGCTCTCGAGCGCCCGCTTCAGCAGGTCCGCGTGCTTCGTCCAGGCCTGCGCCCGCTTGCCATCGCTCTGTCCCTTGGCGATGGGGGCGAAGTCACCCAGCGTCTTCAGCAGGAACCAGCCTAGCCAGACGCTTTCGCCCTTGCCGCCCTCGCCGACACGGTTCATGCCGTCGTTCCAGTCGCCGCCGAGGATCAGCGGCAGGCCGGCCGGGCTGCTGCGCTTGATCGCCAGATCGAGCGCCCGCGCGCAGTGCTCGTAAAGCGAGGCTGTGGTCTTGGTGATCTCGGGCGTGAAGAAGGCGTCGTGCTCGCCCTCGCCAAGCTCCTGCCCGTCGATGAACGGTATCTGCTCCTTGAGGATGGCGGCATCGCCCGTCACCTCGATGTAGCGGGCCGTCGCGTGCGCCAGCCACACGACATCGTCCGAGATCATGGTGCGCACGCCGGCATCGGTGCGGGGCAGCCACCAGTGCTGCACGTCGCCCTCCTGGAACTGCCGGCGGGCGGCGTTGAGAATCTGGTCGCGCGCCAGCTTCGGATCATGCGCCAGCAAGGCCAGCGTATCCTGCAACTGGTCGCGGAAGCCGAAGGCGCCGCTCGCCTGGTAGAAGGCCGACCGCGCGCGGATGCGGCAGGCCAGGCTCTGGTAGGGCAGCCAGTGGTTGACCATGGCGTTGAGCGCCTTGTCCGGCGTTTCGACCTGAATGGTGTCGAGGAAGCCCCGCCAGACGCGCTCATTGTCGGCCAGACGCCGGTCGAAATCCTTGTCCCTGTGGGTCTGGACCAGGGCGCTCGCCTCGGCGGCCGTGGCGGCGTCGCCAAGCAGCCAGAACAGCGTCACGTCGCCGCCGGCCGGGATGTCGATGTCGCTGGCGATCACCGCGCACGGATCGTCGCCTGCCTCGACGCGGCCGGACAAAGCAACTCCGCCAAGCACGGCCTGCGGATATTCGGTCGTGCCGTGCCTGCCGACGAACTCGCAGCGGTCGGCGGTCACCGAATGAACAGGCGCCGTCGCGGCGAGGAAAGCCACCCGTTCGCCGAAGTCGAGCCCGTAGGGGTTCTGCGCAAGCATGGCGCCCGTCGCGGCGTCCCTGGTCGGCACGATGGTTGCCGCCGTGCGCGAGCGATGGCCGCCGAGCACCCACTCGGCATAGGCATAGACGCGCAGCCTTGCCGGCGCGGGGCCGGCATTCTGGATGCGCAGCCGGGTGATCTTCACCGGATCCACCGGGTCGACGACCTGCGTCAGATCCATCGACAGCGGCCCGCGCTTCGAGCGGAAGGTCGAGAACCCCTGCCCGTGCCAGGTCTCGTAGGTCATCGAGGGATCGCGCACCACCGCGGCCATCGGCGAGAACGCCTTGCCGCTCAACTGGTCGTAGATATAGAAGCCCTCGCCCGGCCGGTTCGACACCGGGTCGTTCGACCACGGCGTCAACTGGTAGTCGCGGCTGTTGCGGCTCCAGGTGAAGCCGGCGCCCTCGGCAGAGACGTGGAAGCCGAAGGAAGCGTTGGAGATGACGTTGATCCAGGGCTGCGGCGTCACACGACGGCCGGTCAGCCGCGTCACGTAGTGGCGGCCGTCGCCGTCGAAGCCGCCAAAGCCGTTCCAGAGGCTGAGGCCGGTGCCGTCGGCGGCAATATCGGCTCCCCCCTCGCTTGCCCGCGTCGGCTCAGGCAAAGGCAGCGACGGCTGGCGGGCCGGAACGCCTTCCGCCTGCTGCAAAGCGTCGCGAGCCTGCAATGCCGCCGTTTCGGCCCGCTCGAGCTGGTCGAAGATGGTGCCGTTTCGGGTGTGGAGCGCAACACGCGCGACCGACAGTAGGGTCTTGTAGGTCGGCTCGTCCATCAGGTCGCGGCGCACGGCGAAGATGTGCTGACGCGGGCCAAGCTCGCGACCACGCAGGCGGCTGTTCTCGCACAGCGTCTCCACTGCGCGCTGCAGGTCCTGCACGTAGGAGGATGCCTGCTCGTTGACGACGACGAAGTCGATCATCATGCCGCGGGCGCGCATGTATTCCTGGAAGCGCAGCGCCTGGGCGACGATCTCGAGATCGGCGACGTCGCCGATGCGCACCAGGAAGATCGGGAAATCGCCGGAGATGCTGGTCGGCCAGAGGCTCGATTGGCGGCCGAGGCCCGAGGCGATGGAGTCGGCGGGCAGACGCAGGAACGGATCGGGATAGATCAGGTAACGCGCCAGCTTCTGCACATTGGCGGCATCGGTCAGGCTGAGGCCGAGATGGCGCGTCTGCACCTGGCTGCGCGTCCAGGCGAGCATCGCCTGGCGGGCGAAGCTCTCCTGATGGTCGAGGCGGCCGATCGCCTCGTCGAGCTCGCCCCGGTTGGCGCCGACGACGGTCCAGAAGGTCAGCGAGATCTTCTTGTTGGCCGGCACGCGCACCTGGCGGCGAAGTGCCGCCACCGGGTCGAGCGTGAAGCCGTGGCTGCCGGAGAGCCGGGCGCCGGGGTCGAAGGCGGCAGCGTCGGCGATGGTGCGGCCACGGCCGATGAAGGCGCGGCGATCGGTTTCGGCCTCGGCGTCGCGCGAGGGACCCGACGGATCGGTGACGAAATGCACCATGGTTAGGTCGGGCTCGTTCTTTTCGCGCTTGCGCCTGGTGGCGAAGATCGCGCCGTTGTTAGCGGAGATCTCGGTCTCGACGAACATCTTCGAGAACGCCGGATGGGCGTTGTCGGAGGCTTCGTTGCCCAGCACCAGCTCGGCAAAGGACGTCACCTCGATGTGCCGGTCGGTGGGGCCGTCATTGTAAAGCGTGACGCGCCGGCCTTCGCCGTTCCCTTCGGAGATGACGATGCACTCGACCTCCGAACGCAGCGAGCCGATCGATTTGGTAAAGCTCGCCTTGTCGTCGGCAAACAGCGTCTGCACGCGCTCGCCCTCGGCGCGCTTCGGCTCGGCGGTGGCCGACCACCAGTCGCCGGTCGCGGTGTCGCGCAAGAAAATATAGGAGCCGAGACGGTCTTCGCTCGGGTCCGGCTGCCAACGGGTGATGGCAAGCTCGCCGAAGCGGCTGTAGCCGGAGCCGGTGGCGGTGACCATGACCGAGTAACGGCCATTCGACATGACGTTGGTCGCGCGCAGCGCCTTGATCGGGTCAAGGATGATGCGGCTGTCCGGGCTCTCGGTCTCGGTCTCGTCCTTGGAGCGCTCGTCGGCCTCGGTCCTGACGGTGGCGGTCGGGATGTCGCGCGGCGCCTTCTCCTGCAAGAGGAGTTCGGCCGACTCAATCACCGGATCGCTGTGGAAGCGTTCGCGCAGCCGACCCTCGAAGATGGCGTCCGCCACGGCGGCGATCGACATGCCGGAATGGTGGGCCATGTAGTTCTGGACGACGGCATGGTCGGTGCCTTCCGGCACGCGCTGCGGCGTGAAGTCGACCGCATCGTAAAAGCCGTGCCGGCCGAGCGCGCCGATCGCGCGCAGCCGCATCAGGTTCTGCACCGCCTCACGCGGATTGAACTGCGCCGCCAGGATGGTGGCGTAAGGCGCGATCACGGTGTTCTGGCCGAGACCACGCTTCAGGCCGAGGCCGGGCACGCCGAAGTTGGTGTACTGGTAGGTGAGCTCGCGGTCGCGGGCATTGTAGGCCGCTTCCGAGATGCCCCAGGGCACGTTCTTCGAGCGCGCATACTGGATCTGGCGCTTGATGATGAGCTTGCTGGTCTGGTTGAGGATCGAGCCCTGCGGCTCCTTCATCACCAGCGGCGGCATCAGGTACTCGAACATCGAGCCCGACCAGGACATCAGCGCGCCCTTGAAACCGATCTCGACAATCGGCCTGCCGAGCCGGAACCAGTGCTCGGTCGGCAAGTCGCCCTTGGCGATGCCGAACAGGCTGGTCAGCCGCGCCTCGGAGGCGAGCAAGTCGTAGCAGCTCTCGTCGAGCTGGTGCTCCTCGACGCGATAGCCGATCGACAGGAGCTTGCGCTCCTGCCGCATCAGGAAGGAGAAATCCATCTCGAAGGCGTAGCGGCGGCAGCGCCCGCGCAGCGCGAGCAGCTTGGTGCGGAGCGCCGAGACCGCGCTTTCGTCATTGTGCGAATCGTGCACATGCGCCTCGCAGGTCGCCTCCAGCCTGGCCGCCCAGTCGGCGATGACGTCGCTCTTGGGCGACGCCGCCTCGACGTGGATGGCCGTGGCGAGCTTGCGGATCTCGCCGGCCAGCACCGCGAGATTGATCGTGCGGATCGAGGCCATCTCGGGCTGCGCCTTGATGGTCATCACTGCCCGGCGCATGCCGTCGAGGCGGTCGGCAAGACGCTGGCGCAGCGGCCGCAGCTGGCGGCGGTCGTCGGGCAGTTCCTCCAGGCTCTCGTCGAGGATGGTGACGGTGTCGAGGATGCCCTCGAAATCGCCTTGCAGGTGGACGGAAGGCGCCTCGGCCCATTCGGCGCAGGCCGCGGCCACGGCGACCAGATGGCCGGCGAGATTGCCGCTGTCGACCGCCGAGATATAGAGCGGATAAAGCGGCTTCAGCGTCGTCGTGTCGTACCAATTGTAGAGATGCCCGCGATCGCGCGGCATGTTCTCGATGGTCGTCATCGTGGCGTCGATGCGGGTGATGGCATCCGACAGGCTGATCCAGCCGAAGTCGCGCGCCGACACCACCGAGAGCAGGTAGACGCCGATGTTGGTCGGCGAGGTACGCGGCGCCACCACCGGCGCCGGGCTTTCCTGGAAATTGTCGGGCGGCAGATGGTGATGCTCGGCCGTCACGAAGGTCTCGAAATAGTGCCAGGTGCGACGCGCCACGGTGCGCAGCGCATGGATGTCGGCGGCGGAAATGCGCAGCCTGTCCTCGGTCTCGGCCGAGCGGCTGATCCAGCAGGCGACGGCGGGCGAGCCGATCCAGAAAATCGCGAAGAAGAAGGCGACGAACGCGCCGGTGGAATCGGCGAGCACCGGAACGGCAAGGCCGACGACGCCGATGATCACGGCGCCATACATCATGCTGTAATAGGCGCCGAGATCACTGCCGCCGGTCTTGTGCGCCTGCGAGGCGGTGCGCCACTCCAGAAGGTTCTGGCGGCTGACGAAGAGCCGGTAAAGAGTGCGGACGATGGCATCACCCATCATCCAGGCAAGGTGCGCCATCAAAAGCACCTTCAGAGCCACCAGCGCGGTGCCGAACAGAGTGTCGCGCGCCAGCGCCGAGAAATGGCCGCGCGGCGTCTGGTCGCCGCTCTTCGGCAGGATGCCGTTGACGATGTCGAAAGTCGGGGCCATGAACAGGCTGAGGATCATCAGCGCCTGCCACTGCGCGGCCTGCGTGAACGGCAGCAGCGTCCAGCCGGCGATACAGGCCATCACCCAGAAGATCGGGGTCACCGAGCGGCGGAGGTTATCGACCATCTTCCAGCGCGACAGTGCCGGAACGCCAGAGCGCGGATCGAACATGAAGCCGAGCAATTGCCAGTCGCCGCGCGCCCAGCGGTGGTGGCGTGAGGCGTCGACCGAGTAGCGGGTCGGATAGTCCTCGACCAGTTCGACATCGGTGACGAGCGCGGCGCGCGCCAGGGCGCCTTCGAGCAAATCGTGGCTGAGGATGGTGTTTTCCTCGATGCGGCCCTTCAGCGCCGTTTCGAAGGCGTCGATATGGTAGAGGCCCTTGCCGGTGAAAGTGCCGTCGCCGAAGACGTCCTGATAGACGTCGGACACGGCAAAGACGTACGGGTCAAGACCGCGATTGGCCGAGAAGACGCGCTGGAAGAAGGAGGCATCGTCGCCGCTGGTGAGCGAGGCGGTGATGCGCGGCTGCAGGATGGTGTAGCCGGCTGTGACGACGCGCTTTGCCGGATCGAAATGCGGACGGTTGAGCGGATGCGCGAGCTTGCCGACAAGGCTCGAGACGGCGTCGCGCGTGGTGCGCGTATCGGCGTCGAGCGTCATCACATAGGTGACTTTGTCCGGCAGCGGCACATCGAGCGGCAGGAAGGTGGTATCGCTGTCGCCGCGCAGCAGAAGGTTGAGCTCGTGCAGCTTGCCGCGCTTGCGTTCCCAGCCCATCCAGCAGCCCTGGGCCTGATTGTAGAGCCGGCGGCGATGCAGAAGATAGAAGCGCGGAGCACCTTCCGACGGGTAGCGGGCGTTCAGCCTCGCGATCTCGTCGCGGGCATATTGCAGGATCTCGATGTCGGCTGCGTCGATTTCGGTCTTGGAATCCGGCCAGTCGGACAAAAGCGCGAAATGGATCTCTTCTGCCGTATTGGCGAGATGATGCACCTCGATGTTGCGGATGTTTTCCTCGACGTCGTCGCGCGACCCGATGAGCGAAGGCACGACGACCAGCGTGCGCGCTGAGGTGGGGATGCCGTGCTTGTAGTCATAGCCGACGAGCCGCGTCGGCTTGAGGAAGAGCGCCACGACGGTGTTGAAGAAGGCCAACGCGCCTTCGCTCGCCGGCACCGCGAACAAAGCCAGCATCAGCGTGATCGCCCCCGCCGAGAGGCCGAGATTGGCAAGCGCGTTGCCGGACAGCACAAGCAGGAGCACCGTCAGCAGGAAGACCGGCACGACGATGCCGAGCCAGCCGGTGGCGGCAAAGGCGCGCTTGAAAGTCACATAGAAGGGAGCCCGATAGCCGATCGCCTGTTCCAGCTCCGGCCGGCGCGGCCCGACCAGGAAGAAGCCGACATCGGTATGCACGGAGGGGTCGGCAGTTTCCGGCACGCCGGACGCATCGGTGACCCCAGGCATGTGGCCTGCAAGCTCGATCGCCGTTTCGGCGACGCGGAATTCGGAAAGGTCGGAGCGGCGCGCAAGCTGCTCGATCGCGGTGCGATACTGATCGCGCGAGAAGAAATCGAGCGCGGCGAAATCGGTCTTCTCGCGCAGCAGCGTGTCGATGCGGCTGACGCCCTCGAACCAGACCGTCCAGTCGACGTCGTTGATGAGGCGCAGGCCGCGGATGATGTTGCCGGTGGTGACGTTGCCGCTGGACAGCGTCTGATGCTCGGAGATGATGATCTCCTCGGCGTCGGAGCCGGTCTTCTCGAGCTCGCCCTCCAGCCATTCCAGCGCGCGGCCGGCGTTCTGCGAACCGTCACGCAGGCGATAAAGGAGCTGGGTGGCGAAAGTGGTATCCTGCGCATGCGCGGCGTAGCTCGACAGGATCCTGGTCCGGTCGGCATTGTCGTCGGTCGCCAGCACCCGGTCGGCGACCTCGTTGGCGATCTGGCGCATCTCTCTCGTACGGTTGACGCGCACTGCGATGCGTCGGAGGTTTTCGATCAGCACGAACCGCAGCAGCGACGGCAGCGCCCAGAGCTCGCCGATCTTCAGCGGCTCGACCGATTGAAAGCCCTCGACGATGGCCTTGAACATGGTCGCCGAGACGGCGCTGTCGGAATGCTCGACATAGCTCCAGGCGACGACGAAGGCGCGCGGCAACGCCGTGCCGCCCGCAAGCTTGAGCGTCGGCAACTGGCGGTAGAAACGGCGCGGCAGATCGCGCTTGACCTGAAATATGGTCTCTTCGACCAGGTAGTTGTTGTCGAGCAGCCATTGCGCCGCGGGCGTGATCGTCTCGCCCTTGGCCTGGGCGGCGTTGGTCGAACGGTAGACTTCGAGAATCTTCTTGGCGCTATCGCGGATGCGGGCCTGGAATTCGAACGGCGAAAGCCCGAACAGGTCCCTGACATCGCCCTTGGCGAGTGCTGCGCCCAGCGCGCGCAGCCGGTCTTCCGGCAGGAAATTGGAGCGTATCGGCGCTTCCGTGACGGTCGGGAAGCCGGCACTAGTTTGTTCGATCTTGGCGGGATTCGTCTGGATGTTCATTGATTATTCCGTAAGGCGGGGCGCGATGCGGCGTCACCGCCACGGCAATGGCCCTAAAACCGGTTCAAATGCAATCTGTTGCATGGCAGGTTCGGCCGAAAGTTTGTTTGCGCTCCATGACAGGGGCGTCCCCTTTCGACAACTCAAGGGCGAACGCCCCTCGCTTCCCGCCCCGGGTCCGATCAGGGAAAGGATTCAGGCTTTTTCGTGATACATGCAAGGGGCCAGGCGATATTTCGCCCGCGCCGCGATCATGTTTGGCAACAGCCGTTAACCATTGGCGGCGGTGACGCGCAGGCGGATCACAAAAATCAGCTCATGCCCTTCAGGCTGGAGGCGCAGTTTCTGGCTCTGCTGATTGAGGACGAGCGCATCAAGCGGTCCGAGGCTGGCAGCGGTGTCCGTGAGGACTGTGACGCCACCGCCAACCGGCAAGATAATCGTCGTGCCGTCGGTCGACCTTATCTCGACTTCACCCGAAACAGGCAAGCGCTCGACCGTATGGCTGATGCAGCCGCGGCGGCTCATGACGTTGAGATCGGTGATCGGGCCGCCCATCAACGTGGCGCGGGTCGGCACGTCGCCGGGAAAAGGAAGCGGCGCCGAGGCTGGCGTCAGCCGCGCCGGCGGTCGAGAGGCGATGTCGAGCATAATGCCGTCGCCTTCCAGCACCGACAGCGTGCGGTCGACCCCGGCGAAGCTGGAGAATGGCCCGCTGGTCTCGACGCGCGCCATGGAGATGCGCCAGTCGAAATCCTCGAGACCGGCGCCATCAGGCGAGACGGCGATCTCGGTGGTCGTGCCGCCGCCGTTCTTCCACGGCATGACGCGATAGCCGGCGGCACGAAGGATGCGCATCGGTTCAACCCAGTATGCCCGGCAGGTTGAGCTGGTGCTCCTTCGCGCACTCGATGGCGATGTCGTAACCGGCATCGGCGTGACGCATGACGCCGGTCGCCGGGTCGTTCCACAGCACGCGCTCCAGGCGCCTGGCCGCGTCAGGCGTTCCGTCGGCGACGATCACCATGCCGGCATGCTGCGAGAAGCCCATGCCGACGCCGCCGCCGTGATGCAGCGAGACCCAGGTGGCGCCGGACGCGGTGTTGAGCAGCGCGTTGAGCAGCGGCCAGTCGGAAATGGCGTCGGAGCCATCCTTCATCGCCTCGGTCTCGCGGTTCGGCGAGGCGACCGAGCCGGAATCGAGATGGTCGCGGCCGATGACGACCGGCGCCTTGATCTCGCCCTTGGCCACCATTTCGTTGAAGGCGAGTCCCAATCGGTGGCGGTCGCCAAGCCCGACCCAGCAGATGCGCGCCGGCAGGCCCTGGAAGGAGATGCGCTCGCGCGCCATGTCGAGCCAATTGTGCAGATGCGTGTTGCCGGGGGTGAGTTCGCGCACCTTGGCGTCCGTCTTGTAGATATCTTCCGGATCGCCCGAGAGCGCAGCCCAGCGAAACGGGCCGATGCCGCGACAGAACAGCGGACGGATGTAAGCCGGCACGAAGCCGGGGAAGGCGAAGGCATCTTCGAAACCCTCGTCCTTGGCGACCTGGCGGATGTTGTTACCGTAGTCGAGCGTCGGCACGCCGGCGTTCCAGAACGCCACCATCGCCTCGACATGCTCGCGCATCGACGCGCGCGCCGCCTTCTCCACCGCCTTCGGATCACTGACGCGCTTCTCGCGCCATTCGGCAATGGTCCAGCCCTTGGGCAGATAGCCGTTGATCGGGTCATGCGCCGAGGTCTGGTCGGTGAGGATATCGGGGCGGATCCCACGCCTGAACATCTCCGGCACGATCTCGGCGGCATTGCCGAGCAGGCCGACGGACTTCGCCTCGCCGGCCTTGGTCCAGCGCTCGATCATTTCCATCGCCTCGTCGAGCGTTTCGGCCTTCTCGTCGAGGTAGCGAGTGCGCAAGCGGAAGTCGATCGAGTCCGGATTGCATTCGATGGCGAGGCAGGAGGCGCCGGCCATGACAGCGGCCAGAGGCTGGGCGCCGCCCATGCCGCCGAGGCCGGCGGTCAGGATCCACTTGCCCTTGAGATTGCCGCCATAGTGCTGGCGGCCGGCCTCGACGAAGGTCTCGTAGGTGCCCTGAACGATGCCTTGCGTGCCGATATAGATCCAGGAACCGGCCGTCATCTGGCCGTACATCATCAGGCCCTTCCTATCGAGGTCGTTGAATTTTTCCCAGGTCGCCCAGTGCGGCACGATGTTGGAATTGGCGATCAAGACGCGCGGCGCGTCCTTGTGGGTGCGGAAGACGCCGACCGGCTTGCCCGACTGCACCAAGAGCGTCTCGTCCTCGCCGAGCGTCTTCAACGACGCGGCGATGCGGTCGAAATCGTTCCAGGTGCGCGCCGCCCGGCCGATGCCGCCATAGACCACGAGCTCGTTCGGGTTCTCGGCGACCTCCGGATCGAGATTGTTCATCAGCATGCGCAGCGGCGCCTCGGTCGTCCAATAGCGGGCGTTGAGCTTATCGCCGCGCGGCGCGCGGACTTCACGGATGTTGTGGCGAGGGTCGGTCATGTCGGCAGTTCCCTTTCGATCAGGTGCGGCGGGAGCGTCAGCGCGCGGCCCAGGCAATCGCGGTTTCGAGAATGGTTTTCAGCGTGGCGCGGATCGGCGCCGCGTAGGTTGGGTCGTAAGGCACCGGCCAGTTGTCTGGCGCGCCCTTTTCCGACGGCTCGCGCATATAGCCGCGGTTCGAGAGCTCCATCTGCAGCGCATGGACGCCGCTCTGCGGCCGGCCGAAACTTCTGGTGATCCAGCCGCCCTTGAAGCGCCCATTGACCACCCAGGACTGGCTGCTCGCCGCGAGGATGGCGGCTACCTTTTCCTGCAGGGATGGTTCGGTGCTCTTGCCGTCATTGGTGCCGAGATTGAACACCGGCAGCGTGCCTTCGAACAGGCGCGGCAGCACCGAGCGAATTGAATGGCAGTCATAGAGCACGATCTTCTCGTGCATGCCGCGCAGACGGTCGATCTCAGCCTGCAGGGCGGCATGGTAAGGCGCGAAGTAAGTCTCGCGGCGCAGGTCGATCTCGGACGGCGTCGGCTCCTCGCCCATGCGGTAGAGCGGATCGCCATCAAACGTGTCGGTGGGGCAGAGCGTGGTCGTCGCCTGTCCAGGATAAAGCGAGACGCCGGAGGGGTCGCGGTTGACGTCGATGACGGTGCGCGAGATGGCGGTGTGGACGACCGTGGCGCCAAGATCGTTCGCGAAGTCGTACAGCTTGTCGATCCACCAGTCGCAGTCGCGGCGGCCGAGCCACGGCGAGACCAACCGGCTGTCGAGGCCCGCAAGATCTATGCCGGTGTGCGGGATCGAGACCAGCAGCGGCGCCGTACCGCGTGTGATGGTGAGCCAGGGCGTGGTCATTGGAGCCCTCCACGGGTTGGAGCTCTACGGCGCCCCCCTCTGTCCTGCCGGACATCTCCCCCACGAGGGGGGAGATCAGATATCAGGCCGGCTTTCGCCAATCGTCCACGTTGCAAGAAGGAGCGGGGCGCCAAAGTTGCCAATCTCCCCCCTTGTGAGCGAGATGTCCGGCAGGACAGCGGGGGGCGTGAAGGATCGCGACCTATCAGAGCATTCAATCTCATGATGCAATCCCCGGCAGCGCCACCGCAGCCGCCGCCTTAACCGCCGCGCCGCTGCGGACCAGGGCGATCGCCTTTTCCATGTCGGGGTGGAAATGCCGGTCGTTGTCGAGATGCGGCACCTCGGCTCGGACCAGCTTGCGCACCGTTTCCAGCGCTTCGCTCGAAGCGAGCGGGGCATGGAAATCGCAGCCTTGCGCGGCTGCCAACAGCTCGATGCCGATGACGGCCGTTGCATTCTCGATCATGCCGAGCAGGCGGCGCGCGCCGTGGGCAGCCATCGAGACATGGTCTTCCTGGTTGGCCGAGGTCGGGATGGAATCGACGCTCGCCGGATAGGCCTTCTGCTTGTTTTCCGAAACGAGCGCCGCCGCCGTCACCTGCGGGATCATGAAACCGGAATTGAGGCCAGGCTTCGGCGTCAGGAAAGCCGGCATGCCGGAGAGCGCCGGATCGACCAGCATGGCGATGCGGCGCTCAGACAGCGAGCCGATCTCGCAGACCGCAAGCGCGATCATGTCGGCGGCAAAGGCCACCGGCTCGGCGTGAAAGTTGCCGCCCGAGAGCGCGGTGTCGTCCTCGGCGAAGATCAGCGGGTTGTCGGTGACGCCGTTGGCTTCGGTCTCCAGCGTGTCGGCCGCCTTGCGCAGGACGTCGAGCGCGGCGCCCATCACCTGCGGCTGGCAGCGCAGGCAGTATGGATCCTGCACGCGCTCGTCGCCAACGCGGTGCGATTCACGAATGGCGCTGCCGGCCATCAGATTGCGCAACGCGTCCGCGGTCTCGATCTGGCCGCGATGCTTGCGCAACAGATGAATGCGCGGGTCGAAAGGCGCGTCGGAGCCGCGGGCAGCATCGGTCGACAGGGCGCCGGCGACCAGCGCCGACTGGTAGAGCGTCTCGGCTTCGAACAGGCCGGCGAGCGCGAAGGCGGTCGAGAACTGGGTGCCGTTGAGCAGCGCCAGGCCCTCCTTGGCAACGAGCGTGACCGGTTCCAGCCCATGCGAGACGAAGGCGACCTTGGCCGGGAAGCGACCATGCGGGGTAAAACATTCACCGACGCCGATCATGACCGCCGTCATATGCGCGAGCGGCGCGAGGTCGCCCGAGGCGCCGACCGAACCTTGCGCCGGCACCACCGGAATGACGTCGTTGGCGAGCATCCCCTGGAGCAGGTCGATGGTCTCGGCGCGCACGCCGGAAGCGCCCTGGGCGAGGCTCGCCAGCTTCAGCGCCATCATCAGCCGCACCACGGGGGCCGGCATCGGTTCGCCGACGCCCGCGGCGTGGGAAAGCACGATGTTGCGTTGCAGCGTTTCAAGATCGTTTGCCGGAATGCGAACGCTGGCGAGCTTACCGAAGCCGGTGTTGATGCCGTAGACCGGCTCGCCTTTGGCGACGATGCGGGCGACGGCTTCGGCGCTGGCCTTGATCTTCGGCCGGCAGGAATCGTCGAGCTTCGGCACGGCGCCGCGATAGATGGCGCGCCAGTCGGCAAGCGTTGCGCTGCCGGGCTTCAGGATCAGTTCGGTCATTGTCCTCTCCAGATGCGGGCATGGAGCGGATTGAAGCCCATGCGGTAGACAAGTTCGGCCGGACGCTCGATATCCCAGACGGCAAGGTCGGCCGATTTGCCGGCTTCCAGCGTGCCGGTCCTGTCGAGAAGCCCCAGCGCACGCGCGGCCTCGCGGGTGACGCCGGCGAGGCATTCGTCGATGGTCAGGCCAAAGAGCGTCGCGGCCATGTTCATGGCGAGCAGCAGCGAGGTGAGCGGCGAGGTACCGGGATTGGAGTCGGTGGCGACCGCCATCTTCACGCCATGCCGGCGGAACAGCTCGACCGGCGGCCTCTTGGTCTCGCGGATGAAATAGTAGGCGCCGGGCAGGATGGTCGCGACCGTGCCGGACCCGGCCATCGCCGCGGCGCCCTCCTCATCGGTGTATTCCAGGTGATCAGCCGACAGCGCGCCGTAGCGCGCGGCAAGCGCCGCGCCATGCAGGTTGGAGAGTTGGTCGGCGTGAAGCTTCACCGGCAGGCCGAGCGCTTTCGCCTTATCGAAGACGCGCGCGATCTGTTCCGGTGAGAAGGCAATGCCCTCGCAAAAGCCGTCGACGGCGTCCGCGAGCTTTTCGGCGGCAACCGCCGGGAGGATCGTGCCGGCGACGAGATCGATGAAAGCGTCCTTGTCGCCCCTGGCTTCGGGCGGCAGCGCATGGGCGGCGAGACAGGTCGTGAGGATCGTGATTGGACGCTCACTGGCCAGACGGCGGGCAGCGCGCAGCGACTTTTTTTCATTGTCGGCATCGAGGCCGTAGCCGGACTTGACCTCGACGGTCGTCACGCCCTCGGCCATCAGCGCGTCGAGGCGGGGCAGCGTCTGGGAGACGAGCTCGTCTTCGCTCGCGGCGCGCAGCGACTTGACCGAGGAAACGATGCCACCCCCTGCCCTCGCCACCTCCTCATACGTGGCGCCGGCCAAGCGCATCTCGAATTCGTTGGCGCGGTTGCCTGCATAGACAAGGTGGGTGTGGCAATCGATCAGGCCGGGGGTGATCCAGCGGCCCTGGCAATCGACCGTTTCGGCGCCCTGCCCGGCGGCTGCCGGCAGGTCGGCCTCCGATCCGGCATAGACGATCAGCCCGTCGCGCGCGGCGATCGCACCTTTCTCGACGATGCCGAGACCGGCAGCACCCTCGGCCATAGTCGCCAGGCGCGCATTGCGCCACAGACGAAGGCCGCTCTTTCCGTTTGCTCCACCCATCATCTTTTCCATTTGAAAGATGACGATTATGTATATACATATTGAAACGCGACGCAAGTGTTAATGTCGCTCGGGCATTCGGATTGGGAGTTTGGACGTGACGGCGATCTTTGCGGAACAGGCGCTGCTGCCCGGCGGTTGGCGGGGCAATGTGAGGATCGCTTTCGACGGCGGCCGTATCTCTGAAGTCGAAGCGGGCTCTTCGGCACACGCCGGCGACGAACGCCACGCCATCGTCCTGCCCGGCATGCCCAACCTGCATAGCCACGCCTTCCAGCGCGGCATGGCGGGGCTTGCCGAACTGCGCGGTCCCTCGGCCGACAGTTTCTGGAGCTGGCGCGAGGTGATGTACCGCTTCGCGCTGTCGATGACGCCGGACCAGGTCGAGGCGGTCGCGGCGCAGCTTTATGTGGAGATGCTGGAAGCCGGGTTTTCGCGCGTCGGCGAGTTTCACTATCTGCATCACGACCGCGACGGGCAGCCTTACGCCAACATCGCCGAGATGGCGGAGCGGATCGCGGCTGCCGCCGCCGACACCGGCATCGGACTGACGCTGCTGCCGGTCTTCTATGCCCATTCGGCCTTCGGCGGCGCTGCTCCCAACGAAGGCCAGCGGCGATTCATCAATGATGTCGGACGCTTCGAACGTCTGCTTGAGAAAACTCGCGAAGGCGTTCGCTCGCTGGAGCAAGCCGTCGTCGGCGTCGCGCCGCACAGCCTGCGCGCCGCAACGCCGGACGAACTCAACGCGGTTGCCGCAATGGCGCCGAACGGGCCGATCCACATCCATGTCGCCGAGCAGGTGAAGGAAATCGAGGACTGCATCGCCTGGTCAGGCAAGCGTCCGGTCGAGTTGCTGCTCGGACATGCTGAGGTGGACAGGCGCTGGTGCCTGATCCACGCCACGCATATGACCGAGGCCGAGACGATCGCCATGGCCAAGAGCGGCGCCGTCGCTGGGCTGTGCCCCGTCACCGAAGCCAATCTCGGCGACGGCACTTTCGCCGCCCCCCTGTTCATCGAACATGGCGGCCGCTTCGGGATCGGCTCCGACTCCAATGTGCTGATCGGCCTGCCGGACGAGCTTCGGCAGCTCGAATATTCGCAGCGCCTTGCCCACCGCGCTCGCAATGTGCTGGCGCGCGCCGGCGGCTCTACCGGCCGCGCGCTGTTCGATGCCGCGCTCGATGGCGGCAGCATCGCGCTCGGCGCCGGCCCCTCAACTCTCGCCGTAGGCAGGCCCGCCGATTTCGTCTCGCTCGAGGCCGGTCATCCCTCGCTTGCCGGCAAGGCGGGCGATGCCATCCTAGACGCCTGGATCTTTGCCAATGGCGGCAAGGTCGATTGCGTCTGGGTGCATGGCAAGAAGCAAGTGAGCGGCGGCAGGCATGTCAAACGCGAGGCGGTCGCCGGGCGCTTCCGCAAAGTGATGATGGCGCTTTCCGAGGGCTGATCCCGATGAGCATGGCCGAAACGGTAGAGATGGAAGACGGCGAGACCCTGTCGCTGCACCAGCGTATCCTGTCCGACATCCGGGAAAAAATCCTGTCGGGTGCATGGGCACCCGGCCACCGCATCCCGTTCGAGCACGAGCTGACGGCTCAATATGATTGTTCGCGCATGACGGTGAACAAGGCGCTGTCGCAGCTCGCCAAGGCGGGGTTGATCGAGCGCCGCCGCCGCTCGGGCAGCTTCGTGCGCCAGCCGCAGTCGCAGGCGGCGGTGCTGGAACTGCACGACATCAGGATCGAGGTCGAGGCGCTCGGCTTGCCCTATCGTTATGAACGGCTGGAGCGCATGAAACGGCGCGGCAATGCCGAGGATCGGTCGCTGCTTGGGCTATCTGCCACGGGTCCAGTGCTTTGGCTGGAGGGGCTGCATTTTGCCGGCGAACGGCCATTCGCGCTCGAGCAGCGCCTGATCAATCTTTCGGCGGTGGGCGAGGCCAGCGAGGAAGAATTTCTCGACATCGCGCCCGGCCCCTGGCTGATCGGCCGCGTGCCGTGGAGCGAGGCCGAGCACCGTATCCGCGCCATGGCGGCTGACGAAACTATCGCCGGCACGCTCGACATCGATCCCGGCGCGCCCTGCCTGGTGGTCGAGCGCCGCACCTGGAGCGCCGAGCATCCGGTCACGCATGTGCGCTTCATCTATCCGGCGGAAAGCCACACGCTTGTGGCGCGGTTCACGCCTTCGCAGGGATGAGCAATCTTCCCCTCGCGGGCCCACGAGGGGAAGATTGGCGGATCCAGCGCCTTACAGCGCCGCAGTAACGATGATCTCGACCAGATATTCCGGGGTGGCGAGCTTGGCTTCGCCGGTGGCGCGGGCGGGCGTGTGGCCTTGCGGCACCCACTTGTCCCACTCCGAATTCATCTCGGCGAAGGTGCCCATGTCGGCCAGCCAGATGATCGCCTGCACGATCTTGGTCTTGTCGGTGCCAGCCTTGGCGAGCAATTCGTCGATGGTCTTCAGGATGTCGCGAGTCTGCGAGGCGACGTTGCCGTTGGGCTCACCGACTTGGCCGGCCAGATAGACAGTGTTGCCGTGAATGACGATCTGGCTCATGCGCGGGCCGACATCGATACGACGAATGCTCATGAAAGGTTCCTTCTTTCTAGGGTCGCGCCTGTTTAGAGTTCGTGCCGGCTCCGGGCAAGGCCGACCGGCGCGAAACCGATTGAGCCAATTTATCGGCTCCGGACCGCTTCCGTGTACACGGCGAGTTGACCGATCTGGACACAATTCTGCCGAACCGGCATGTTGACTAATGTAATAACATCACATATCGACGAGTGCTCTCGAATTCGTGTCCGATCCGGAACGCCTGATGACAAATGCCTGCCTGACCTTCCGCGACCTGACGCTCGGTTACAACAGCCATCCGGCCATTCATCACCTCAACGGCACGGTCCGAAAAGGCTCGCTGACTGCCGTTGTCGGCGCCAACGGCTCGGGCAAGTCGACGCTGATGAAGGGCATTGTCGGCGTGCTGAAGCCGATGGAGGGCACGGTTGTCCGCGCGCCCGGCGTGCGCACCGCTTATCTGCCGCAGCAGTCGGAGCTCGACCGCAGCTTCCCGGCGCGGGTGGTCGACCTGGTCTCGCTTGGCCTGTGGCCGAAGCGCGGCATGCTCGGCCGCTACACCAAAGAGGATCGCGAGTCGGTCAGCAAGGCGCTGATGGCGGTCGGGCTCGGCGGCTTCGAGAAGCGGCCGATCGACACGCTCTCCGGGGGTCAGCTGCAGCGCACGTTGTTTGCCCGCGTGCTGTTGCAGGATGCCGACCTCATCCTGCTCGACGAGCCGTTCAATGCCGTCGACGCCAAGACCGTCGGCGACCTCATCCAGCTGATAAAGCGCTGGCATGGCGAGGAGCGCACGATCATGGTGGTCGTCCACGACCTAGATCTCGTGCGGCGGAATTTTCCCGAGACGCTGCTGCTCGCCCGCCAGCCTGTCGCCTGGGGCGACACAAAACAGACGCTCAGGCCTGAAAACCTGCTCAAGGCGCGGCGTTTTCACGAGGCCTGGGAAGAGAACGCGCCCTGGTGCGAGCCCGATGACCATGGCCATGACCACGAACATCATGACCACGCGCACGCGCATGATCATCATCACGGCCATGGCTCCGGACCGAGGGCGGCGTGATGGAGTTTCTCTACGGCCTGTTCATCCAGCCCTTCGCCGATTTCGCCTTCATGCAACGGGCGCTGTTCGGCTCGCTGATGCTGTCGCTCGGCGCCTGCCCGGTCGGCGTCTTCCTGATGCTCAGGCGCATGAGCCTGTCGGGCGACGCAATGGCGCACGCCATCCTGCCCGGTGCCGCCGCGGGCTTCCTGTTCTATGGCCTCGAGATCCTGCCGATGACCGTCGGCGGGCTGATCGCCGGCATCATCGTCGCGCTCGGCGCAGGGGCGGTTTCGCGCTTCACCATCCAGCGCGAGGACGCCTCGATGGCGGCCTTCTATCTGATCTCGCTCGCCATCGGCGTGCTTATGGTGTCGATCCGCGGCTCGAGCGTCGACCTGATGCATGTGCTGTTCGGCACCGTGCTGGCGCTCAACAACGAGGCGCTGATCCTGATCTGCGGCATCGTGGTTGTGACGCTCGCCTGCCTCGCCATCTTCTGGCGGGCGCTGGTCGCCGAATGCCTCGATCCGCTGTTCCTGCGCTCGGTGAGCCGCATGGGCAGCCCGGTCCATTTCATCTTTCTTGGGCTGGTCGTGCTCAACCTCGTCGGCGGTTTCCAGGCGCTGGGCACGCTGCTCTCGGTCGGGCTGATGATGCTGCCGGCCGCCGCCGCCCGCTTCTGGACGGTTCGCGTCGAGCCGATGTGCGCGCTGGCGGTGCTGATCGGCTTTGCCTCCTGCATAGCCGGACTGCTTTTGTCCTATCACGCCTCACTGCCGTCCGGCCCGGCTATCATCCTTTCGGCCGGCGTCGTTTATTTCTGCTCGATCCTGTTCGGCACGCGCGGCGCGCTGCGCGCCCGTATCGTGCATCACCGCCACCGCACAGCTTAATCCCCAAGCAAGGAGACTCTTCCCAATGTTGAAATCCTTCCGCGCCGCCCTGGCGCTGAGCGTTATAACATTAAGCGCTTTCGCCACATCGTCCGCTTTTGCGGCGCCGCTCAAAGTGGTGACGAGCTTCACGGTGATCGCTGACTTTGCGAAAAATGTCGGCGGCGACCGCGTCAACATCACCACCATCGTCGGCCCGGACGGCGACGCGCATGTCTACGAGCCGACCCCCGCCGATGCGGTGGCGATGGCCGGCGCCGATGTCGTGCTGGTCAACGGTCTGCATTTCGAAGGCTTTTTGCAGCGCCTGGTCGACACCAGCGCCACCAAGGCGACGATCGTGACGCTGACCAAGGGCGTGACGCCGATCGCCTTCAAGCCGGAATTCGCCGATGCCGACGCGGCCGAAGGCGCCGGCACCGGCGGCGGCAAGACGGTCAACGACCCGCACGCCTTCCAGTCGATTGCCAATGCCAAGATCTACGTGAAGAATATCGCCGATGCATTCTGCGCCGCCGATAGCGCGGGCTGCGACAGCTACAAGGCCAATGCCGCCGCTTACACGCAGAAGCTCGACGCGTTGGAGGGCGAAGTGACCGCGGCGATCCAGGCGATCCCCGAGGCCAAGCGCGTCGTCATCACCTCGCACGACGCCTTCGGCTATTTCGAGCATGCATACGGCCTGACCTTCCTTGCTCCGCAAGGCATCTCGACCGATTCCGAGCCTTCGGCCGCCGACGTGGCCAAGCTGGTCAACCAGGTCAAGCAGGACAAGGCGGCGGCGATCTTCATCGAGAACATCACCAACCCCAGGCTCATCGAGCAGATCGCCAGCGAGACCGGCATCAAGGTCGGCGGCACGCTCTATTCCGATGCGCTGTCGCCGCCCGACGGCCCGGCCTCGACTTATATCGACATGATGCACAACAACATCGAGCAGTTCAAAGGCGCGCTGCTCGGAAGCTAAGCGGCATCATCCAACCGGGCTAAAATCGGCCCGGTTGGATTTTCCGCCCCGCACTCTCTATTTGGCAGAGAGATCCGGTGCTACGGATTGCCGCTAATGCCGCGCGGTGGCATGACTGCGGCCAAGGATTGCGAGGACGACGCTATGGAATACCGCCAGATCAGCGAAGACTATTCGGTCTCGGGGCAGATCCAGCCCGAGGACATCGTTGCCATCAAGGACGCCGGCTTCAAGAGCGTCATCTGCAACCGGCCGGACGACGAGCAGCCCGGCCAGCCCTCTGCCGACAGCGTCAAGGCGGCCGCGGAAGCTGCGGGGCTCGCCTTCCGCTACATCCCGGTGATCAGCGGCCAGCTCACCATGGACAATGTCGAGGATCAGGCCGAGGCGCTCGACGAGCTCGAAGGCCCAGTCTTCGCCTATTGCCGCTCCGGCGCGCGCTGCACCAACCTCTATGGGCTGATCCAGCAGCAGCGGGGGTGAAAGCTTGCGCATTGGCGAGAGCCAATTCCGCAGGTTCGCGTTCCGTCGCCGTCGCATCCAACAAAGATCTCCGCAAACTAAATCGGCAGCGCGCCGGTCTCTTTCAACGTTTCCAGCACGATCGCTGTCTTGACGTGCTGCACCGATTCATGCGGCAGCAGCACGCCGTTGACGAACTCGGAAAGCGATTTGAGATCGGGCGTCACCACCTTCAGGATGTAATCCATCTCGCCGGTCAGCGCGTGCGCTTCCTGCACCTCGGGTAGCCGCGCCACCAGCTCGCCGAAGCGGCGGGCATTGTCGCGGTTGTGGGTGGCCAAGGTCACCGAAATCACATTGACCAGCGAAAAGCCGAGACGGTCGCGGTCGAGCACGGCGCGATAGCCCCTGATATAGCCATCTTCCTCCAGCCGCTGGCGGCGGCGCGAGCATTGCGAGGCCGATAGGTTCACACGCTCCGAAAGGTCGTTGTTAGTGAGCCGCGCATCGCCCTGCAGGAGCGCCAGTATCTTGCGGTCAAATTGATCAAGGCGCGCATCATCCATGATTTTCTCCCCAATCATGCACAATCTGCGCACATGATGGGCATTCCAGGCGGTTGAATGCAAGCACCATGCAGCCGTCCAGCGTTATTATAGTGAAAGCTGGCCAAGCACGGCCTTAACAGCTTTCGGAGGAATGCCATGGGCCCCTTCCCGCATGACGCCCCGCCCGCCAAGATCAGCAAGGCGAATCCCGCCGGCACCGACGGCTTCGAATTCGTCGAGTTCGCGCATTCAGACCCGGCAAAACTCGCCGAGCTCTTCGCCCGCATGGGCTATGTCGCGGTGGCGAAGCACCGCACCAAGGACATCACCGTCTGGCGCCAGGGCGACATCAACTATGTCGTCAATGCCGAGCCAGGCTCGCATGCGATGAAATTCGTCGAAAAGCACGGCCCCTGCGCCGCCTCGATGGCGTGGCGCGTGGTCGATGCCAAGCATGCCTTCGACCATGCCGTGTCGAAGGGTGCTGTGCCCTATGAGGGCACCGACAAGGCGCTCGACGCGCCGGCGATCGTCGGCATCGGCGGATCGCTCCTCTATTTCATCGAAACCTATGGCGACAAGGGCTCGGCTTACGATGCTGAGTTCGAGTGGCTGGGCGAGCGCAATTCGAAACCCGAAGGCGTCGGCTTCTACTATCTCGACCACCTGACCCACAATGTCTATCGCGGCAACATGGACAAGTGGTGGGACTTCTACCGCGACCTGTTCGGCTTCAAGCAGATCCATTTCTTCGACATCGACGGCAGGATCACCGGATTGGTCAGCCGGGCGATCACCTCGCCCTGCGGCAAGATCCGCATTCCGCTCAACGAGTCCAAGGACGAAACCAGCCAGATCGCCGAGTATTTGAAGAAGTACAACGGCGAGGGTATCCAGCACATCGCTGTCGGCACCGATGCGATCTACGATGCCACCGACAAGCTTGCCGCCAACGGTCTGAAGTTCATGCCCGGCCCGCCCGACACCTATTACGAGATGTCGCGTGAGCGCGTGTACGGCCATGACGAGCCGATCGAGCGCATGAAGAAGCACGGCATCCTGATCGACGGCGAAGGCGTCGTAGACGGCGGTATGACCAAGATCCTGCTGCAGATCTTTTCGAAGACGGTGATCGGGCCGATCTTCTTCGAATTCATCCAAAGGAAGGGCGACGAAGGTTTTGGCGAAGGGAATTTCCGCGCGCTGTTCGAGTCGATCGAGCAGGACCAGATCAAGCGCGGCGTGCTGAAGGTGGACGGCAGGGCGGCGTAGCGCCTGCTTACGCTCGGTTGCGGCCCGACCAATTATGACCTAAATTATGGTCAGAAAGGTCGAGCAATGAACGTTCCGATGGCAAAAGCGAAGGCTCAGCTCTCTGAGCTGGTGAAGCGTGCCCAAGCTGGTGAAGAGATCTATCTGACCCGGCACGGGGAAATCGTGGCAACTTTGAGCGCTCCCGCCCGGCCTGGCGGGAGCAAAGGTTTGTTCGGGGCTTTGAAAGGCCAGATTCGCATTTCGGATGATTTCGATGAACTCGGTCCCGAATGGGACGAGTACATCAAATGAGCCGCAAATATCTGGTCGATACCCATATTCTGCTTTGGGTTCTCAACGCGGATTCACGCCTTTCGGATCACCATCGTGACATCTTCCTTGCCGGCGAAGATGTCATCGTCAGCGCCATTTCCGTGGCAGAAATCGCCATCAAAAAATCGCTCGGCAAGGTCACGTTCGCAGGCAATATATCGGAAATCTTGCGGTCGAACGGTATTCCGATCCTCAGTGTGAACGAACTACACGCAGAACGGCTCGAGCATCTGCCGCTCCACCATCGCGATCCCTTCGACCGCCAGCTCATTGCACAAGCGCAAATTGAAGGCCTTACCTTGATTTCAGCGGACCGTCATTTTTCAGCGTATGATGTCACGCTGGCCTGATCCGCAATCCCCAGCCGCTCGACTTCCGCCTGCCTGAGCTTCAGATCATAATCGAGCAAAAACTCATCCAATTGCGGTGGTGAGACCGAGGTGCCCGACAGCATCGCGTGCACTTGGCCGCGATGGTGGATGTCGTGCAGCAAGACATGGGCGAGGATGTCGCCGATCTTTTCGGGGATCATGCCGTCCTCGCGTCGATCGGTGAGGACGCGTCGGTCGAGATCAAGCTCGGACAGGTTGTCGCAGAAAGCGACAAGTCTTCGGTCGAAGTCGGCCTGCGCTTCCGCCAGGCTTGACGCATCGTCCAACGGTATGAAGTCATCATAGGTCGCAGCACCGAGGCCGCCATCCGTCAGAAAATCGAGATAGAGACGATCGACCGCGAGGATGTGGTTGAGCGTCTCCTTGATCGAGGGAAAGAAACTGGTTCGACCAGCCTCGAACTCGCCGGGCTGAAGCTCCAGGACGGCGCGGTAGAGCCGGTCGTTCGACCACAAATTGTTGCGCGCCATGCGGCGAAGATGCTCGAGCAGGGTCACCTTTTCAGGTTCCTTTCTCCCCCTCGTACTTCTCGACCTTCTGCTCGATGGCGCCGAAGATCGAATGGCCGGCCTTGTCCTTCATCTCGATGCGCACCGTGTCGCCGAAGCGCAGGAACGGGGTCTTCGGCTCGCCGCTCTCGATGGTCTCGATCATGCGCAGCTCGGCGATGCAGGAATAGCCGGCGCCGCCTGCCGCGACCGGCTTGCCTGGCCCATCATTCAGCTTATTGGAGACGGTGCCGGAGCCGATGATGGCGCCGGCGGCGAGCGGCCGCGTTTTCGCGGCATGCACGATCAAGGCCGGGAAATCGAAGGTCATGTCGATGCCGGCATTGGCACGGCCAAACGGTTTGCCGTTGAGATCGGCGAGCAGCGGCAGGCTGACCTTGCCGCCGTCCCAGGCATCACCAAGCTCGTCCGGCGTCACCGCGACCGGCGAGAAGGCAGAAGAAGGCTTCGACTGGAAGAAGCCGAAGCCTTTTGCGAGTTCCGGCCCTGTGATGGCGCGAAGCGTCACATCATTGACCAGCATGATCAGACGGATGGCCTCGCGCGCCTCGCCCGGCCCGGCGCCCATCGGCACATCGCCGACGATGACGGCAACTTCCGCCTCCATGTCGATGCCGAAGGCTTCGTCGGCCATGCGGATCGGATCGCGCGGCGCAAGGAAGGAGTCCGAGCCGCCCTGGTAGATCAGCGGATCGGTCCAGAAACTCGCCGGCATCTCGGCGCCGCGCGCCTTCCGCACCAGCTCGACATGGTTCACATAGGCCGAGCCGTCCGCCCATTGATAGGCGCGCGGCAGCGGCGAATGCGCGTCATGCTCGTGAAAGCGGGCCGAGGGCACCGCGCTGGTCTCGAGCGATTCCGCCATCGCCGCCAGATGCGGCGCCAAGCGCCCCCAATTGTCGAGCGCTGCCTGCAGCGTCGGCACCAGGAAAGAAGCGTCTGTGAACCGCGTCAGATCGCGCGAGACCACGACCAGTTTCCCGTCGCGCGTCCCGTTCTTCAAAGTGGCAAGCTTCATGCGGTTTCCTCTCCTCGCGGGCTTTGTGCCGCTCGTCCCACAACAAGGCCGTCGCGAGTGATCGTCAAGCCACCCGCCGATGTTTTCCTGACTCTGACTTCACCAATCAGGGCCAGTCGCCTTCCGGCGTGCCGTTGAAGTGCTTCCTCAGGTCGGCCCAGCAGTCGATGTAGTTCGCCTGCAAGGTGTCGAGTTCGGCGGCGTAGCGCGTCAGCATCTGCGGAAAGCGCGTCTCGAACATGAAGGCCATGGTGTTGTCGAGCTTGACCGGTTTCAAGTCGGCGCGGGTGGCCTTCTCAAAGCCGGAGGCGTCGGGCCCGTGCGCCAGCATCTGGTTATGCAGGCTGATGCCGCCCGGGACAAAACCTTCCTCCTTGGCATCGTACTGGCCGTGGATCAGGCCCATGAACTCGCTCATGATGTTGCGGTGGTACCAGGGCGGCCGGAAAGTGTTTTCGGCCACTAGCCAGCGCGGCGGGAAGATGACGAAGTCGACATTGGCCGTACCCTCCTCGCCGCTCGGCGCCGTCAGCACGGTGAAGATCGACGGGTCCGGGTGATCGAAGAGGATCGCGCCGACCGGCGAAAACGTCGCCAGATCATATTTATAGGGCGCGTAGTTACCGTGCCAGGCGACGACGTCGAGCGGCGAATGGCCAAGCTCGGTGACGTGGAAAGTGCCGCACCATTTGACGATCAGCCGACATGGCGTCTCCTTCTCCTGGAACCAGGCGCAGGGAGTCTTGAAGTCGCGCGGATTGGCCAGGCAATTGGCGCCGATCGGGCCGCGGTCGGGCATGGTGAATTTTGCCCCGTAGTTCTCGCAGACATAGCCGCGCGCCTCCTTGTCGGCGAGCTCGACCTTGAAGACGAGGCCGCGCGGCAGCACCGCGATCTCGCCGGGGCGAAGTTCGATGACGCCCATCTCGGTGACAAAGCGCAGCGTGCCGACCTGCGGCACGATCATGAGCTCGCCGTCGGCATTGAAGAAATGGTCGTCGACCATCGAGCGGTTGGCGACATAGACATGCGCCGCCATGCCGGACTGGCCGACCGCGTCGCCGGCGGTGGTCATGGTGCGCATGCCGGAAATGAAGTCGGTCGGCTCGGTCGGGATCGGCACCGGGTTCCATCGGTACTGGCCGAGTGCCAGCTCGTGATCGCCGACGTTGGGCGCGGTCTTCCACATGGGATAGCTCGCGCCCTTGAAGCGGCCGGTATGTCTCACGCTTGGGCGGATGCGGTAAAGCCAGGAGCGCTCGTTGGTGCCGCGCGGCGCGGTGAAGGGCGAGCCCGAAAGCTGCTCGGCATAGAGCCCGTAGGCCGGCCGCTGCGGCGAGTTGCGGCCCTGCGGCAGCGATCCCGGCAGCGTCTCGGTCTCAAAATCATTGCCGAAGCCCGGCATATAGGAAAAGGCCATCCGATCCTCCCTGATCCCGGGCTGCCGCCCTCAGCGTTGAGGAAGGCTTTCCGGTGATGTTGACCAAACTGGTTTCATTTGTAACCATCGAAAATGTAACTATCAACGCCGAACCCCGCATCGATGGTGCGCCAAATGAAACCGGAAATTCTCGAGCTAGAAAACTTCCTGCCCTACCGGCTCTACCGGCTGGCCGACACCGTGAGCCGCGAATTCTCGCGCATCTACAAGGAGCGCCACGGTCTGACGCGGCCGGAATGGCGCACGCTCTCAGGCCTCGGGCAGCGCGGGATGATGACGGCGACGGAACTCGGCGAGCAGTCGGCCATGCACAAGACCAAGGTGTCGCGCGCGGTCGCCGAGCTCGAACGCCGGCGCTGGCTGACAAGAGCGCCGGACGAGAACGACCGCCGCGTCGAGCATCTGACGCTGACCAAGGCGGGGCTCGCCGCCTATCGCGAGATGGTGCCGCTGGCGAAGGCGTTTGAAAGGGAGCTGCTGGCGAGGCTGAGCGCGGAAGAGCGAGCGGCGATTGTCAGGGGGGTGGCAGCACTGGAAGAGGCTTTATCTTCTTCGTAGCGATCCTTCACACCCCCTCTGTCCGTCCGGCAGGCCAAAGGGGGTGCTGTCCCGCCAGCATTGCCAGGATGCTGCTTCCACCAAACTCTACCAGTCCATCACCACTTTGCCGGAACTACCGCTCCTCATCGCATCGAACCCAACCTGGAAATCGTCAATGCCGATACGATGCGTGATCAGACCCGAGACATCCAGCGGCCCCTGCACCAGGGCGATCATCTTGTACCAGGTCTCGAACATCTCGCGGCCGTAGATGCCTTTGAGATGCAGCATCTTGAAGATGACCTTGTTCCAGTCGATTTCGAAACCGGTCGGCGCGATGCCGAGGATGGCGATCTTGCCGCCATTGTTCATGGTGTCGATCATGTCGCGGAAGGCGGGCGCGGCGCCCGACATCTCCAGCCCGACGTCAAAACCTTCGGTCATGCCGAGTGCCGGCATCACGTCGCGCAGCTTCTCCTTCGAGGCGTCGACGACATGCTGAACGCCAAGCTTGCGCGCCAGATCCAGCCGGACGGGATTGATGTCGGTGATGACCACCTTCCTGGCGCCGACACACTGCGCGACCAGCGCGCCCATGATGCCGATCGGGCCGGCGCCGGTGACCAGCACATCCTCGCCGACCAGGTCGAAGGACAGTGCGGTGTGGACGGCATTGCCTAATGGATCGAAGATCGCTGCGATCTCGTCCGGCACGTCGTCGGGGATCGGCACGACATTGTGCTGCGGGATCGCTACATACTCGCCAAAGGCGCCGGGCCGGTTGACACCGACGCCGAGCGTATTGCGGCAGAGATGCCCTCGCCCCGCGCGGCAGTTGCGGCAGTGGCCGCAGACGATGTGGCCCTCGCCCGAGACGCGCTGTCCGACCTTGTATTCGGTGACGGCCGCGCCGAAATCCGCGACGGTGCCGACGAATTCATGGCCGGTCACCATCGGCACCGGCACGGTCTTCTGCGCCCACTGGTCCCAATTGTAGATGTGGACGTCGGTGCCGCAGATCGCGGTCTTCCTGACCTTGATCAGCACGTCGTTGGGGCCGATTTCCGGCACCGGCACTTCTTCCATCCAGATGCCCGGCTCGGCCTTGGCCTTCACCAGCGCCTTCATCATGTTGGACATCGAACACTCTCCAGAAAATCTTCCCTGTCCTGACGGATCATCAACCTGCCGCTTCCAGGATGCTCTTCAGTCGCAGCAGATCGCGATCGGTCGAACGCCGGACAGCCACGGCTATGAGCGGGGTCATGAGACGGGAAAAGCCGGCCGGCGAGCCGCGATTCCGGAGCGTCATATGCGTGCGGCCTTCGCCGGAATCCCGCCATCCATAGCTCGTCTCCATCGGAAACGGTCCTTCGTCGGATCGCATCACCAGCCTCTCGCCCGGCACGAGATCCAGGATCTTGTAGGTATAAGCGAGCCGCCGTCCGAGGAACTGCGCCTCGAATGCAATTCTCGATCCTATCTGGGCCGGTCGGGGAGTCTTCCATTCCACCGACTTGATGTTGACGTACCAGCGCGGAACATTGTCCGGATCGGAAGAAAAGGCGGCGACAACCGCGCGCGGCCTGGCGATCTCGATACTGCTCGTTACATCGATCGCCATGGCCCTTTTCCATTGCCGGCGGTAGCGTCAAGCGATTACACCCAGTTCCTTCCCGACCTCGCCGAACGCCTCGACGGCGCGATCGATATCGGCGCCGGAGTGCGCCGCCGACATCTGGGTGCGAATGCGCGCCTGGCCCTTCGGCACCACCGGGAACGAAAAACCGATGACGTAGATGCCACGCTTCAGCATGCGAGCCGCCATCTCCTGCGCAAGGGCGGCGTCGCCCAGCATTACCGGGATGATCGGATGATTCGCGCCGGCAAGCGTAAAGCCGAGCTTGCCCATTTGAGACCGGAAGCGTTCCGCATTGGCATATAGGCGGCGGCGCAGCGCATCGCCATTGCGGATCAGCTCGAAGACTTTCAGCGAGGCGCCGGCGATCGCCGGCATCAGCGTGTTGGAGAAGAGATAGGGCCGCGAGCGCTGACGCAGCCAGTCGACCACCTGTTTCTTCCCCGCGGTATAGCCGCCGGACGCGCCGCCCAGCGCCTTGCCGAGCGTGCCCGTGATGATGTCCACCCTGCCCTCGACGCCGCAGTGCTCGGCCGAGCCACGGCCGTTCTTGCCGACGAAGCCGACGGCATGGCTGTCATCGACCATGACCATGGCGTCGTATTTCTCGGCGAGCTCGCAGACTCCTTGCAGGTTGGCGATGATGCCGTCCATCGAGAACACGCCGTCGGTGGCGATCAGCCGGAAGCGGCGGTCCTTCGCCTCCTTCAGCCGCGCCTCGAGGTCGGCCATGTCGTTGTTGGCGTAGCGGAAGCGCTTGGCCTTGGAGAGCCGCACCCCGTCGATGATCGAGGCGTGGTTCAGCGCGTCCGAGATGACGGCGTCCTCCTCGCCGAGCAGCGTCTCGAACAGGCCGCCATTGGCGTCGAAGCAGGAGCCGTAGAGAATGGTGTCGTCCATGCCAAGGAAGGATGAGATGGTGGCTTCGAGCTCTTTGTGTTCTTCCTGGGTGCCGCAGATGAAGCGCACCGACGCCATGCCGTAGCCGTAGCGGTCGAGCGCCTGCTTCGCCGCATCGCGCAGCTCGGGGCTGTCGGCGAGGCCGAGATAGTTGTTGGCGCAGAAATTCAGCACCTTCTGGCCGGCAACCTCGATCAGTGCCGACTGCGTGGAGGAAATCACCCGCTCGGACTTGTAGAGCCCGGCCGATTTCAGGCCTTCAAGCTCGTTGTCGATGTGGGAGAGAAACGCTGCGCTCATCGTATGGCCCTATTTTGTTTGATGCGGACTGTCGCGCTGCGGACAAGAAAAATCCATCGCAAAAACGACCGCTTCGGTGGCGTTGTGCAAGCCGCGCCGCAGCTCCTTCAGCGCAGCCGGACAAGGATGTCTTCAAATGCGACGATCTGCGAAAGGACATAATAACCATCCTGTCAGCTTTGTCGCGCCGCCGGCTCCGGCACCGTGCCGGTTTGCCGAGCTGTTAACCCTTTCACGTCAAGGGTTCTGGCGCCGCATATTCATGGCAGGAATCCGTCGATCGGGAGGGGTCACTCAGTTATGTCGCAGCAGCCGGTGCACAGCGTTTCGCGCAAGCTGATTCTGCTGATCAAGAGCGGCTACTGGCTGGCCTTGCTGATCATCGCCGCCATGGTGATGGCTTCCTTCATCCTGCTGCAGCAGTTGATGGCGCAGCAGCAGCACAATGACGCACTGCTCAACATCGTCTCCACGCAGAAAGCGCTGTCGCAGCGCATCGTTTTCCTGGCCAGCGCGACCGGTGCCGCCCCGCGCGACAAGCAGCCGGCGCTGGTCACCGCGCTCAAGCAGGCAACGGGCGAGTTCGAGACCAATTACGACCGGCTGCTCAAGGAGACCGGCGCCGATCCGCTATCGCCGGCGCGCAACGATCCGCAATCGATCGAATATGTGCTGTTCAGCAAGCCGTTCCATCTCGACTATTTCTCGGTCGGCCTTATCGCCAACGGCGATCGACTGGTTTCATCATTTGCATCCCAGCTCGGCATGCAAAGCGACGGCTATAAGGGCGGCGGCGAGCGCGTCGGCCTCGACGCCTCCGTCGCCAATGCGACTTTGTCCGGCTATGCCGCGCTCGGCCAGCGCATCAGCGCCTTCGCCACCGAGCGGTCGGATGAGATGCTCAGCCTGCACCGCACGCTGTTCTTTGCCACCATCGGCGTCATCGTGCTGGTCGCGCTATTCATCTTCCGGCCGATGTCCAAGGCCATCCTGCGCAAGACGCATGAACTGGTCGACGCCCGCAATTCGATGGCCTTCATCGCCGTGCATGACGGCCTGACCGGCTTGCACAACCGCACCTTCCTCACCGATCATTTCGACACGCTGATCAAGGGCGCGCATCGTCGCCGCGAGCGGCTGGCGGTGATCCAACTCGACCTCGACCGCTTCAAGCAGATCAACGACACGCTGGGGCACGCGGCGGGCGACTATGTGCTTGTCGTCACCGCGCAACGCATGCGCGATTCCTGCCGCGCATCGGATCTTTGCGCCCGTCTGGGCGGCGACGAGTTCGTGATGATCCTCAACGGCGCCGGCAGCACCGAGGACATCCATGCACTGGCCAAGCGCATCATCGCCAACATCAACGAGCCGATCACCTTCCAGGGCACGACCATAATGCCTGGCGCCAGCGCCGGCATCGCCGTCTATCCAGTCGACGCCGACAACGCACAGGACCTGCTCGTCCATGCCGATCTCGCCCTCTATTCGGCCAAGAAGCTCGGCGGCGGCAGCTTCTCCTTCTTCTCCGAAGAGCTGCGGCGCGAGCTCGACTACCGCAAGCAGCTCGAGCAGGACATCCGCACGGCGATCGCGGAAAAGACCTTCGAGGTCTATTTCCAGCCTCAAGTGTCGCTCACCAGCGGCAAGATCAGCGGTATCGAAGCACTGGTGCGCTGGAAGCACGCCACGCGCGGCATGATCTCGCCCGGCGAATTCATCCCGGTGGCGGAGAAGTGCGGCTTCATGCCGGATATCGGCCGCATCGTCATCAGCAAGGCGATCAACGAAGCCGCCGAATGGGATCGCGCCGGCATCGATTTCGGACGCATCGCCGTCAATGTCTCGGGCACCGAGCTGCGCGAGCCGGATTTCGACAATTTCCTGTTCGGAACGCTGGAGCGGGCAGGGCTTGCGCCGCAGAAGCTGTCGCTGGAAATCGTTGAATCCGTCATCCTCGATGACGAGAAGACCGGCATCGCCGCCAAGCTCAGGCATATCCGCGCGGCGGGCGTCCATCTCGAGCTCGACGATTTCGGCACGGGCTATGCTTCACTCAGCCATGTCAACCCGAACGAGATCGATCGGCTGAAGATCGACCGCCGCTTCGTCCAGAACATCAACGAGAACGGCGACAACACCAAGATCGTGCGCGCCATCACCGAGCTTGCCCGCGGGCTCGGCATCTCGATCGTCGCCGAGGGCGCGGAAACGGAGGCCGAGCTCGACTCGCTGATGGCGATCGGCTGCGACCAGGTGCAGGGCTATTCGATCGCCTTCCCGATGCCGCAGGACAAGGCGCGCGAATGGCTTACCGCGCGCAGCCCGAAGAAGGCGAAGCTCAAGGTGCTGCAGGGCAGCCGGGCTTAACCTCCCACATTCGCCCGAAGCGCTGCCAGCACCTCGGCGAATTCCGCAAGCCGGTCGTCCGGCAGCCCAGCTCTCAGCCTTTTGTCGAAGGCGACGGCCTCGAGGCGCAACTTCTCGAACAGCGCTTCGCCGGTTTCGGTCAGCGCCACCTGATGCACCCTGCGGTTCTGCGGATCGCGGCGGCGCGTCAGCAGCCCTTGCGCCTCCATGGCGTTGAGGTGATGCGTCAGCGTCGCGCCCTGGATGCCGATCATGCCGGCAAGCTCGCGCTGGTTGGCCAGTTCCTTCGACTTGACCGAGAGCAAGGTCACCCAGACCGGCAGCGTTCCGCCGACCTCCACCAAGGCAGCGTCAAAGGCCTGCGCCACCAGTTTGGCGGTGCGCGCGAGATTCATGCCGATGGGCAGGCGATCAAATGGCGTCATGGCTGGACCCTAAAACAAGCAACGGGTTGGCGAAACTTCGCACGAAGCGTTGACATCTAACTGTTAGATATCTAACTTTGTCTTATTAACGTTGTCGGACCCAGCCGATAGGCAAACCCGACAGGCAAAGCGTCACACCGGTGGCGGGGCGAACGAGAGGAATGCAGTCATGCAATATGTCTACATCGTCGTCATCGGCCTGCATGTTATGGCCGGCGTCTTCTGGGCCGGCACGACCATTGCGGGCCCGTGATCCGGAGATCAAGGCGGAGCGCTTTATCCGGCCGCAACTCGGCGCCTGGCATGGTCTTCTTGACCGGTCTGCTGCTCTGGTATTTCTTCCACGAAGGCGCTTTCGGCCCGATGGAAATAGTGCTGGCGCTGGGCATTGCGATGGCGCTGATCGCCGCCGGCGTGCAGGGCGCCCTGGTCGCCTCTTCCAGCAGGCGATTGGCCGGTGCCGATGCAGCGACGCAAACGCAGTTGCGCGCGAAAATGACCAAAGGCGAACGCCTCGCCGGCGGGCTGCTGGTCGTCACCGTATTATGCATGGCCACGGCCAGGATGTTCTGAGCCGTCAACGGCTCGCGCGGTACCGGTGCAGGCCGGCGGCCGCGCGCGGCGCACCGGACCAACGCGGCAGGTGGCTCTCCTTGAAGGTCCGGTGCGTTTCCGTGGTGCGGCCGTCACCGGTGCATCAGATCACCTCAACGGAACCGCCGCGCAGTTTTTCCCGTCGCAGCTTTATATAGGTCCGCATATTCGGCGCGATGCGAAAACCTTCCAGTCTGACGTCCTGAAGCGCTGCCGCCCAGCCAAGCGCTTCATAACGGCCGCCATATGTTTCGATCGTCGCGGCGAGATCCTCGCGGCCCAGTTGCCTGGCCAAGATGGCGCAGGCCGCGACCCGCGTTTCGATCGAGCGGCAATATTTGGGTGCGAATGCCAAGCCGCCGTCGGCGAGGTCGTCGACCTCGTGCGCAAGCTGCAGGAACAGGATGTCCTCATCGCCGGCCGGCACGCCCTCCTGCAGAAGGCGCTCGGGGTCGCCGGTGTCGAATTTCATGGCGCCGACGCGGGCGACGAGGCCTTCAGCCCTCGGCCCGATCCGCGCCTCCAGCCATTTCCGGTGCGCCTCGCTGCGCCTGCTGGACCTGCCGTCCGGATACTGGCCGCTATCATAGGCAGCATGGAACATCGCCGCGAGGACGAAATCGAGATCCCTTTCGAAATGCGCCACAGACGAGGCGGCGCCTACCGCATAGCAGATAAAAGGCCGTTCCTGACTTTCGATAGCGGCCGTTGAACATCGCGCATGCCACGCGATAGGCCTTCTGCACGCGTAGAAGATCGCCCAACGAGTGCCCGGACTCGTGCAATTGGATATAGAGCGCCGTATTGGTCTGGCGCGGAACGAACAGATCTTTTCCGGTCAAGCAAGCCCCCGACTATGCGACCCCGGTTGCAGCCCTCCGAATCCGCGCCCGAAAATTGCAAATAAGATCTGTCAGGTCTAGCCTGGCCATTGGAGGACCGAGGTTCAGATCCGGATGCCGAACCTGATGCCGTCATAGATAGCGGCGTGGATGTTGCGCGAGGCGACTGCGTCGCCGATGCGGAACAGAACAAAGCCGCCTTCCGGATTGCGCGGCGGAAAAATGTCGCCGCCGCTTACCAGCCGCTCGTAGTCGACCGCGCCGCCATTCTTCGACAGCGGCTTCAGCGCGAGGTAGAGATCGTCGAGCGGCGCGGTGCCATGCTCGACCACCACCTGGTCGACGCGCCGCTCGCCGCGCCAGCCATCGGCGAAGTCCGACGCCAGCTCGGCGATGAGTTGGTTACCCTCGCGTCGCACGGAGCGCAGACGAGTGTTGATGGTGACGGTGACGCCTTTCTCGTGGAAAGCCCGCATATAGGGCACGTGGTTCAGGCCGCCCATTTCCGGCGCGAAGAAGCGTTCGGGCGAGACCAGCTCCAGCTTCGAGCCGCTGTTGGCAATCAATTCCGCCGCGCCCATGCCCTGATGGCCGCCGTTGTCGTCATAGAGCAGCACGTTCTCGGCCGGCTTGACGCTGCCGGCCATAATGTCCCAGCTCGAGGTGACGAGATTGTCGCCCGCTGCCAGCGGCGGGTTCTGCGGCAGGCCGCCGGTGGCGACAATCACCACATCCGGCAACAGAGCCAAGACATCGTCTTTTTCGGCCCATGTGTCGTAGCGGATCTCGACGCCCAGGCGATCGAGCTCGGCAAGCCGCCAGTCGATGATGCCGATCAGCTCCTTGCGGCGCGGATTTTGCGTCGCTAGCCGCACCTGGCCGCCGGCCTGGCTGGACGCTTCGAGGACCGTCACCTGATGGCCGCGTTCGGCGGCGACGCGCGCCGCTTCCAGACCACCCGCCCCGGCTCCGACGACCACCACCCGCCTCTTCGGCCCTTCGCTTTTCGCGATGACATGCGGGATCGTCGCTTCGCGGCCGGTGGCGGCGTTGTGGACGCAGAGCGCCTCACCGCCTTCATAGATGCGATCGAGGCAGTAGGTGGCGCCGACGCAAGGCCGGATCTCGTGCTCGCGCCCTTCCATTACTTTCCTGATGATATGCGGATCGGCGATGTGGGCGCGCGTCATGCCGACCATGTCGAGCTTGCCGGAGGCGATCGCATGACGCGCCGTGGCGACATCGGAGATCCGCGCCGCGTGGAAAGTCGGGAATTTCGTCGCCGCCCTCACCTCGCCGGCGAAATCGAGATGCGGCGACGAGCGCATTCCGGTCACCGGGATGACCTTGGTCAGCGCCGCGTCGGTCTCGATCGAGCCGCGGATGATGTTGAGGAAATCGACCTTGCCGGAGCCAGCCAGACGTTTCGCGATCTCGACGCCCTCGTCCTTCGACAGGCCTTTTTCGAAATCCTCGTCGGCGACCATGCGGATGCCGACGACGAATTTCTCGCCGACCGCGGCGCGAACCGCATCCAGCACCATGTTGGTGAAGCGCAGCCGGTTTTCGAGCGAGCCGCCGAAATCATCGTCGCGATGGTTGGTGGCCGGCGACCAGAAGCCGTCCATCAGATGGCCGTAGGATTCGAATTCGATGCCGTCGAGGCCGGCCGCCTGGCAGCGCTGGGCGGCGGAAGCATAATCGGCAACGATGCGCTGGATGTCCCAGTCCTCGATGGTCTTGGGAAAGGCGCGATGCGCCGGCTCGCGCACCGGCGAGGCGGAAAGCACCGGCAGCCAGTCGGCCTTGTTCCAGCCGGTGCGGCGACCGAGATGGGTGATCTGGATCATGACCTTGCAGTCATGCTCATGACAGGCATCCGCAAGTTCGGCGAGCCACGGCACGATGGCGTCGTCATAGACATGCAGGTTGCCGAAGGCGGCCGGGCTGTCGCGTGACACGATGGCAGAGCCCGCTGTCATCGTCAGCGCCATGCCGCCGTTGGCCTTCTCGGCGTGGTAGAGCCGGTAGCGCTCCTTCGGCATGCCGTCCTCGGAGTAAGCCGGCTCATGGCTGGTCGACATCACCCGGTTCTTCAGCGTCAGGTGCTTGAGCTGATAAGGTTGGAGAAGCGGGTCGTTGCTGGTCATCGTCTTCCTGCCGTATCAAAATTGCGCGGGAGCTGCTCCCGCTTCCATTTCACGCATCGGATTCATCCGAAAACCGCTGCGCGGCTTTCGCTCCAATGCTAATGAGCCGCCAAACACGCCGGGTCCGTTCGATCGCGGCGCACTTTCAACTGATTGCACCTGCCGCCCTTGCAATCATCGGCGGCAGCGAGGAGCCATCGATGACCGACGCCAAAAACCTGACCCAGCTCGGCAAACACGTCGAGACGCCGCAGAGTCCCGAACAGGCAGTCCTGGAAACCGTGCCGTTCGAGCGAGGCGACGGCCCGCCCGCGATCGTGCGCTTCACCTGCCCGGAATTCACCTCGCTCTGCCCGGTCACCGGCCAGCCCGACTTCGCCCACATCGTCATCGACTACGCGCCCGACAAGACGCTGGTGGAATCGAAGTCGCTGAAGCTGTTCATGACCTCGTTCCGCAACCATGGCGCCTTTCACGAGGAATGCACCGTCATGATCGGCCGCCGCATCGTCGAAGCGACCAAGCCGCTCTGGCTGCGCGTCGGCGGCTACTGGTTCCCGCGGGGCGGCATCCCCATCGACGTCTTCTGGCAGACCGGCGCGCCGCCCGAAGGCGCCTGGCTGCCCGACACCGGGGTCGCGCCATATCGCGGGCGCGGGTGAGTTTATCGAGCGGCCATCAGACATGGCCGGCCGCATTGGTTCGGCACAGGTTGGTCGCAAGAAACGGAACGACCGAAATGCGATAGCGTTGCTGGTCGTGGCGCAACAGATCGACATGACCGGCGCCGTTGAACCAGACCAATTGCGAGGCAGCGGCTTTTTTCAGCGCCATTACCTGCCCGTGGTCTATAAAGGGATCCTCGCCGCCGGCGAGCAAGAGTAACGGCTTGCCGATTTTGCCGAGGCGGTCGACCGGCCTGACATCGTCGGCGCTTATTCCGAGCCGAAGCGGCATCTGCGCCAGAAGGACATCCGCTTGGAGGCTACGCAGCATGCTGAACGGCATTCGACGAGCCGTCGTCTCGCGCAATGTCGCGTAGAGCTGTTCCAGCACGTAGGCATCGGCGATCGCCTTCGGTGCAGCAAAGACAAAGGCTGCCGCTCCCAGCGAGGATCCCACGGCGCCGATCTTTTGCCCGGGGAAGCGCTGTCGGGCATATGTCAGGATGCGGACAGCGTCCTGCCCTTCAAAGTAGCCGAAGCCTTGTACGGTTCCGCCGCTCTCGCCGTGCCCCGACAGATCGAACAGGGCAACCGAATAGCCGCTATCGGATAGCAGTTTTGCGCGTTGCAGCATCGCTAGCCTGTTGGCGCCGCGCCCGTGCAACAGGACGATCGCACCGCAACTGTCCTTTCGACCAATCACCCAACCGACAAGTTCGGGCGCACCAGCCTGGTTGAGCACGACGCGCTCGACGGGCACCTCGCTCGGCGCCGTCAAGTTCTGACGGAGCCCGCGGGCGATCAGCGTTGTTCCAGCCGCCCAGTCGGCCGCGCAAAGTCCGATAATCGCCGCCGCAAGGATAGCACGGAGTTTCATCTGTGATGCCCTGACCGCGACTTCATCATTCGCACTGGTACTGGCTGAGCGCCCATTCGCCGGTGACCGACAGGAGGTCGGAGATCTTCCAGTCGCCGCCGACCTTCTTCAGCTTCCATTCGAGACGGTGCTGGTGGCCTTCGACGACGAAGACGACCACCACCTTGGCCTCGTCACCATTGATCGCTTCGATGGTGCGCAGGCTCTTGTCGATGGCGAGCTTGTCGTAATCGGCATTGTCGAGCGCCATGTTGGGATCGAGGCACTCGCCCTGACCCGAGGCGCGCAGCGCGTCGGCTTTGTCGAGTACGCTCTTCGCCGGATCGCTGAAGTTCTTGCGCTGGCTGGGGTCCAATTCCAGCCCGAGATGCTCGTAGAAGGGCTTCACCACCGCCGTCGGCGATCCGGGCAGGACGGGCGCAGCTGGCGCCGGTTCGGCCGGCTTGCTTTCAGGCGTTGTGGCCGGCGCCGACTTCTCGATCGCCGGCGCATTGTCGCCAGAGGACGCGTTCGGCGGCGGCGAGCCGAACAGTCCTTGCCCGTAGGCGCCGCCGTTCAGCCCCGCGGTCAGCATCGACAAGCTCGACAGCGCGAGGACCAGACGCCGAAGCACGGCGTCACTCCGTCGAGGAGCCGCATTCCAGCGCGCTGAGCGTCCAGTCGCTGGTTTTGGAGGTGATGTCGGCGATCTTCCACTTGCCGTCCACTTTCTTCAGCGACCACACCATTTCGCGTTTGGAGTCATCGCCTTCCGGGAAAAGATTGAAGCTTGCCGTCACCTCGGCGGTGTCGCCATTGACGGCCTCGGCAAGCTTCAGCGTCTTCGACACGGTCTTCTGGTCGAAATCCTGGGCGTCGAGGCCTGGGTCGAAGTCGATGCAGGATACCTCGTCGGGCTTCTCCTTGCGGGCCTTGTCGTTGGCTTCGAAGAGCTTGGTGACCGGCTCGGTGAAGCGGTCGCGGTATTTCGCGTCCGCCTCGAACTTCACTTCAGGCACATAGAAGAACTTCACGGCGTTGGAAGCCGGCCCGGCGAGTGCCGCGGCAGGCAAGGCGATCGAGATGGCAACTGCCAGCATCATCGGTCTCATGCAGGATCTCCGGATGGTCGGCGGCGTGGTGGCACGATCACCACCACGCATCCTGCATATCGGCTTTTTCGCGGCGCATGAAGTCCTTGCGCTGCGCGCCTTAAGCTTCCAGCCAGACGTTCTGGAAGTCCATTTGATAGGTCTGGTGCATGGCGTAGTTCTTCACCTTCTTGTTCATGTGGCAGTAGAGCTTCTGCCAGAACGGCTGGATGATGACGCCGGAGTCCTGCAGGATCTGCTCGACGTCCTTCATCACCTCCTTGCGCTTGGCGACGTCGATCTGCGACAGCGCCTCCTTGAGCTTGGCGTCGAAATCCGGGTTCGAGAACGCGGTCTCGTTCCAGGCCTCGCCGGTGCGATAGCCCAGCGCCAGCACCTGCACGCCGAGCGGGCGCATGTACCAGATGGTCATGGAATAAGGATATTTCGTCCAGTCGTTCCAGAAGGTCGAACCGGGCAGCACCGTGCGCTTCACCTTGATGCCGGCATCGCGCAACTGGCCGGCAATCGCGTCGCCGGTGTTCTTCTGCCATTCGTCCTCGACGGTGATCAGTTCGTGCTCGAAGTCGGCCTGCCCGGCGTCGGCCATCAGCTTCTTGGCGCCCGCCGCGTCCCGTTCCTTCTTCGGCAGCGGGTAATATTCCGGATGGATCGGGCTGACATGATGGTTTTCGCCGACCGTGCCGCGGCCGGCGTAGCCGAGCTGCATGACCTGGTTGTTGTCGACGGCCATCTGCAGCGCATTGCGCACTCGTTTGTCATCGTAAGGCTTGTGGGTGATGTTGGTGCGCGCAACGAGCGTGGTCGCCGTCGCGACTTCCGATTTCACCAGCTCCATCTTGTCGAGGGGGTCGATGAAGTCGGCCGGCGTCTCGAAATCGAGGTCGATCTCGCCGGAATCGAAGGCATTCAGCGTGGCGTTGAAGTCGGTGCCGTAGTCGATGAACTCGACCCCGTCGAGCGGCGCTTCGCCACCCCACCACTTGCCGTTCTCGCGGCGCTTGACCACGGCTTTCTGGCCGACATCGTAAGACACCAGCTCGAAAGCCCCGGTGCCGATCGGCTTCTTGATCGGATCGGCGCCGTCCTTGTCGAAGTTGCGATGCACGACCAGCGCCGGATAGTCCGTGAAACCCGGGATAATCGCGATATCGGCCTCGGACAGCTTCAGCTTGACCGTATGGTCGTCGACCTTGGTGATCGCGCCATCCCTTGCCTTGCCGGTCTTGGCGTCGACCAGCGCGCCGACGCGGGCGGCCATGGAATTGCCGGAAGCCCCCTTCTCGCACCAGCGATTGAGGTTGAAGACGACGTCATCGGCGTTGAAGGCATCGCCGTTGTTCCAGGTGACGCCTTTGCGCAGATGCAGCGTGTATTCGGTGGCGTCGTCGTTGACGTCCCAGCTTTCGAGCAGCACCGGCTCGAAAGTGAACTGGTGCGTGTAGCGCACGAGCGGCTCTAGCCAGGTGCGGGTGACGTTCGCCATCTCGGTCCAGTCATACGTGCGCGGGTCCTTCTGCGCCTTGACCGACATCGCGACATGCAGCGTTCCGCCTTTCTTCGGCTCTTGCGCCAGGGCTTTTGTCGGCGCGGCAAGGCCGATCATGCCATAGGCGAACGCCGTCGACGCGCCGAAGGCGCTTGCCAGCGCCAGGAATTCGCGCCGGTCCACGCGGCCCGCGCGCGCTTCTTTAGCCATCGCCTCGATGGCGGCAGGAACGCGATCACCGTTGCTTTTGAAGATTGTCATTTTTTCCTCCCATGTTGCGAAACATTGGCCATCCTGGTGCACTTTTTTCAGCTGTAGATGGCGCCTGCAGCGTGAGCGTGCGTCCAGACGCTGCCTTGCCTGAGATAGTGAGAACTCGCCCCATCCTGCGGCATTTCGAATATCGTATACGAGCCTTGTTGAGCGTCAAGCTTCTCGGGGCATGAGCTGGAGAAAGATGCCGGGCGAAGAACCACCTTCACACCTTCGCACGCTTCATCGGCCAGGTGTCCGCCACGCGATAGCCCGCCGGCCAAGGATCTTCAGGATCCAGCATGTGCTGATGGATGCCGGTGATCCAACCGCGACCGCTGATCTGGGGGCGTATTGCGGGCATACCGACAACCTCCGTGGTGCCGAGAATCTTGCCGTGAAATTCTGACCCGATGATGGACACACCGGTGAACCAATCCTCGGCTGTCATTTGACCCTTCGCGTGCAAGAGCGCCATGCGGGCCGACACCGCCGTTCCGGTCGGCGATCGGTCGAGCTTGCCAGGTTTTATCGAAACGACCGATTTTGCGCGGAGGCGGTTGCCATCCTGGGTGATGGCGCCGGCAAAAAGACAGAACGAATGGTGGCGCCAATCGGGACGCTCAGGGTGGGAGAACGCCATTTGTCGATTGGCCGCATCGGTGATGCGCACCCCAAGTTCGGCGAGATCACGAGCCTCGTCGGTTTCAAGCGCTAACCCTAGGGCAGGTGCGTCCACGACGACGAAACTGTCGCCTCCATAGGCCGTGTCGACCGTGATGGTACCGAGGCCATCGACCTCAAGCGGCACACCGACCCTGTTGGCGAATGATGGTACGTTTTCGACCGTGATGCGCTGGGCTTTTCCTCCGGCACAGTCGGCCCGCACGCGTACCAGACCGCCCGGCGCCTCGAGCACCATTTCGGTTACCGGCTCCTGCATGGGGATGATCCCGGTGTCCAGAATTACCGTCGACACGCAGATCGAATTGGAACCGGACATCGGGGGTGTATCCTCCGGTTCCATTATGATCCAAGCCATCTGCGCATCGGGATGCTTCGGAGGGACCAGAAGGTTGACGTGCCGGAAGACGCCGCCGCGCGGTTCGTTGAGAACGAAGTTACGAAGTCCGTTGTCTTCTGCGATCCATTTGCGCTGGTCCCAGACGGTGTCTCCCGGCGGAGGAGAAACTCCGCCAACGATGACATCCCCGACTTCGCCCTCCGCGTGGCAGGAAACAACATGGATGACTTTCGTGCTTCGCATTCGGGAGTCCCCAGAGCCGCGGCTTCCGATTGGATATCGTATACGATCTTCGGCTCTCGTCAAGGCTCGATTGAGGGGAAATGCGCCAGTCGCTGCTGATCGGCCGGGCTCAAAAGAGCCCACGCCGGACGGCATCTCAGGCCATGCAGACACTCGGGTTGAGCAGAATCGCGAGCGTATTTGATCGCGAACATCGTCTACGATATCTATGTTTGCAGATCTGACGCTCCGTGCGGAGACTCTACACGTGCCATTTGCATTTGCTGACATTCCCGATTTGGGTGCCGCCCCCACCGCTTCCGACGTGGTTTTGAAGTTCATCCGCGGAGCAATCATATCCGGGTCGCTTGATGAGGGCGAACCGATCAGGCAAGACGACGTCGCCCGCATGTTCAACATCAGCAAGATTCCGGTGCGCGAAGCTTTGAAGCGGCTCGAGGCAGAGGGATTCGTGGCATTTCAGCGAAACAAGGGCGCAATTGTCGCCAGCATGTCGGAACCGGAGATCGTGCAGATTTTCGAGGTCCGAGCCATGCTGGAATCGAACGCAATTCGGCTTTCCCTTCCTCACATGAACGAGAAGACCTTCGATAAAGCGCAAGCAAGTTGCGACTCCTTTGCGAAGGAAACCGACGTCGGCCGCTGGGCGGAACTAAATTGGGAGTTCCATTCCAGTCTTTATCTAGACGCCGGGCGACCATATCTGCTCCGCATGATCCGGTCGGTTAACGATCGCATCGAGCGCTATCTGCGAGTTCAGCTGACGATTTCCGGCGGTCATGAGCTTGCGGATCGAGAACATCGCGAAATCCTGGCCGCCTGCCGCGCTGGCGAGACCGAACAGGCCGCAAAGTTGGTCTACGATCATATTATGAACGCCTGTCAATCGCTTCAGAAACACCTGGCGAACGGTAAGGTGCGCGCTGGCTGAGCCATTGGCTTGCTGTCAGTCACGATTGCAGACGGCCTTTGCCCATATTTTGTCAAATAACGGTATCAGGCAGCTTTTCCTCGCGCCGCGCGATCAAATCTTTGAGACCTTCGGCGATGCCTTCGTCGAGCTTCGGCTCCTGATAGTCGGCGAGCATGTTGCGCGCCTTTTCGAGGCCGCGCGTGTCGTGATCCTTAGCGCCTTCGGCGCTCCATTGCTCGAAGGAGTTGAAATCCATGATGCTCGGCATGAAGAAGGCGCGCTCGAAATGCTCGAGCGTGTGCTGCGTGCCGAGAAAATGCCCTTGCGGGCCGACCTCGCGGATCGCCGCCATGGCTTCCTTGAAATCGTCGAAGGGGACGCCGCCGGCATATTTGTACCAACCGACGAGTTGTTCGCAGTCGGTGGCGAATTTCGAATAGCCGCAGGTAAGGCCGGCTTCAAGCCAGCCGGCGGAGTGCCAGATGTAATTGGCGCCGGCGAGGATCGCGGCATGCATAAGCATGTTCGCCTCGTAGCCGGCCTGGGCGTCGTTGAGCTTGGAGCCGACGTGGAAGCCCGAGGTGCGCCACGGCAGTTTGTATTTCCGCGCCAGCGCACCCATCAGATACATCATCTGCGCGGCCTCCGGCGTGCCCCCCATCGGGGCGCCGGTCTTCATGTCGACGGTCACCATGAACTGGCCATAGATCTGCGGCGAGCCGGGGCGGATCAGTTGGGTGAATGCGACGCCTGCCAGCGCCTCGGCATTGACCTGCGCGACCGCGCCGACGGCGGAGGCCGAGGTCGAGGCGCCGCAGAGCGCGAAGGGTGCCAGGATCAGCGGCTGGTTGTGGCGGGCATAGACCCGCATCGCGTCAAGCATGGTGGCGTCCCACACCAGCGGCGAATTGCAATTGGTGATCGCCACCAGCACCGGATTGTCGCGCACGAACTCCTCGCCGAACACGATCGCAGCCATCGCCATCGTGTCTTCGGCCCGCTCCTTCGACGTCACGATGCCCATGAACGGCTTGTCGGAGTGCTTGAGCGCGGAATGAATGATGTGGAGGTGCCGCTTCGGCACCGGGATCTCCATCGGCTCGCAGATGATCGAGCTCGACGAATGCAGCGCCGGCGCCATGTAGGCGAGCTTGTGGAAATTGTTGAGGTCGTTCAGCGTGCCGTAGCGCCGCTTGTTGTCGAGGTCGCGCACATAGGGCGCGCCATACATCGGCACGAAGATCGAGTTCTTGCCGCCGACGCGAACCGTACGCTCGGGGTTGCGCGCATTGAGCGTGAATTCCGGCGGGACCTTCGAGACAAGCTCCATCAGCAGCGCGCGATCGATGCGGACGCGTGTGTCCTTGACGTCGGCGCCCGCCGCCTTCCAGAGCGCGATCGCTTCGTCGTCGCGGAACTCGCAGCCAACCTCCTCGAGGATTTTGAGCGACTCCTCGTGGATCAGCTCCACCGCCTCGTCGGGCACGATCTCATAGGCCGGAATCTGGCGAACGAGCGTCGGGAAAGACGCGACCGGCGCGCTTCTCAGCGCCTTGCGCCCAAGGCGGCCGCCGCCGCGACGGTGGGTCGGCTCAGTCAATTCAGCGGCCGGTGCGTTCATGTTGTCTCCTTCATCCCGCCCGACCAAGTTAGCGACACGAAATATGGATGTGACGCTGGAAAATCCTGATCTCTTGTATAAGCTGCGCTTATGCGAAGCCTACGCCACCTCCTGCCCTCGGCCGGCAGCCTCGTCGTCTTCGAGGCGGCAGGCCGGCTGTCGAGCTTCACCGCCGCCGGGCGCGAGCTCGGCATGACCCAGGCGGCCGTATCCTATGCGGTGCGCGGACTGGAGGAACAGCTCGGCGCCAAGCTGTTTCAGCGCCGCCACCGCCAGGTGCTCCTGACCGAGGCCGGCGAGCGCTTCCACGCGGACGTCTCGCTGGGGCTGTCGCATATCCGCAAATCTGCCGAGGACCTTCGCCTGCAGGCGACCGGCGGCCATGTCACCCTTGCGGCCTCGACCGCCTTCGGCTCGTTCTGGATGATGCCGCGCCTGCAGCAGTTCCGCGACCAACTGCCGGGCATCGACCTGCGCATCCAGACCGCCGACCGCGACCTCGACATCATTGCCGAGGGTATTCCGCTCGGCGTGCGCGGCGGTGTGCCGCGCGACTGGCCGGACTATCACTCGCTGTCGCTGTCCGACGAAGAGATCTTCCCCGTCGCGGGACCGAGCTATCTCGCCAAATTCGGCATGCCGAAGACGGTCGAGGAACTGGCAACGCACCGGCTGATCCATCTCGAGGAGCCCTATCGCGAGGCGCCGAACTGGGACGAATGGTTCGCGTCGGCCGGAACCAGCCTGCGCAATGCCGAGCGCGGCCTGCGCATCAACGACTATGCCCTGGTGATCCAGGCGGTGATGGAAGGGCAAGGCATCTCGCTTGGCTGGCGGCATCTGGTCGAGCGGCTGGTGGCATCAGGGCTGCTGGTGCCCGTGACCGACCATGTGATGAGGACCGGCATCGGCTTCCACGTCATCTGGCCGAAGAACCGCGAGCTCAGCGACAACGCGCGCAAGGTCAGGGACTGGCTGGTGGCGCAGGCATGAAGTAGCCCCTCCCCCACACCGTTCGAATCCGCCTATAATCCTCGGATGCCCATTCGCCAGCTTTCCGAAACGATGATCAACCAGATCGCCGCCGGCGAGGTCATCGAGCGTCCCGCAAGCGTGGTGAAGGAGTTGGTCGAGAATGCGCTCGACGCCGGCGCGTCGCGCGTCGAGATCGTCACCGCCGGCGGCGGGCTCTCGCTCATCCGCGTCACCGATGACGGCTCGGGCATTCCCGAGCGCGAACTGGCGCTGGCAGTTGCCCGACACTGCACATCGAAGCTGTCGGACGATATCCACGACATCCGCTCGCTGGGATTCCGCGGCGAGGCGTTGCCGTCGATCGGCTCGGTGGCCAGGCTTTCGATCCGCTCGCGCACGGCCGCCGGCGACAGCGCGGCCGAGATCAGCATCGAGGGCGGCCGGGTGTCGGCCGTCAAGCCGGCGGCGGCCAACCGTGGCACCACCGTGGAAGTGCGCGACCTGTTCTTCGCCACGCCGGCACGGCTCAAATTCATGAAAGGCGAGCGCGCCGAAAGCTCGGCCACCGGCGACGTGGTGAAGCGCATCGCCATTGCCTTCCCCGCCGTGCGCTTCACGCTTGCCGGATCCGACCGCTCGACGCTGGAGCTGCCGGCGACCGGCGACACGCCAGAGGGCCGGCTCGCCCGCGTCGCGCAAGTGATGGGCGCCGACTTTCCCGACAATGCCATTGCCATCCATGCAATGCGCGACGGCGTGCATCTTGCCGGCCACGTCTCGATCCCTTCCTACACCCGCGCCAACGCGCTGCAGCAATATGCCTATGTCAACGGCCGGCCGGTGCGCGACAAGCTGATCGCCGGCGCGATCCGCGGCGCCTTCGCCGACGTGCTGCCGCGCGACCGGCATGCGGTGACCGTGCTGTTCCTTTCGCTCGATCCGGCAACCGTCGACGTCAATGTCCACCCGGCCAAGGCCGATGTGCGCTTCCGCGATCCGGGCCTGGTGCGCGGGTTGATTGTCGGCGCCATCCGCGAGGCGATGGCCGGCGCCGGCATCCGGGCCGCGACCACCGGCGCGGCCGGCATGATGGCGGCTTTCCGGCCCGGCGCGGCGTCCTATTCGCATCCCGGACCGGCCAATGGCCACCGCAGCTATGAGGCCGCTTTTCGCGCCTCCGGCTCCAGCTTCGACCACGGTTCGAATTTGGCGCGCTCGCCGCAGCGGCCGCTCGACATGGGCGAAGCGCGGCCGGCGCGAGGCGGCTTCGCCGAGAACGATCAGGCTGCCTTCGACACCAGGCCGCTGGCAAGCGCCGACGCGCGGGCGGGCATCGCCGAGCCGGCCGAGGCGCTGCTCGGCACGGTGCTGGGCGCGGCGCGCGCTCAGGTGCATGAGAACTATATCGTCGCCCAGACCCGGGATTCGCTCATCATCGTCGACCAGCATGCCGCACATGAGCGCCTGGTCTACGAGGCCTTGAAGAACGCGCTGCACTCGCGCGCCGTGCCTTCGCAGATGCTGCTTTTGCCCGAGATCGTCGACCTTGCGGAAGAGGATGCCGAGCGGCTGGCGATGCATTCCGAGACGCTGGCCAAATTCGGCCTCGGCCTGGAGCGCTTCGGCCCGGGCGCGGTGGCGGTGCGCGAGACGCCGTCGATGCTCGGCGAAACCAATGTGCAGCAACTGGTGCGTGACCTCGCCGACGAGATCGCCGACACCGACACGGTCGAGACGCTGAAGGAACGGCTGGACAGAATAGCCGCGACCATGGCTTGTCACGGCTCGGTGCGCTCGGGCCGCCTGCTCAAGGCCGAGGAGATGAACGCGCTGCTGCGCCAAATGGAGGCGACGCCCGGCTCCGGCACCTGCAACCATGGCAGGCCGACCTATATCGAGCTGAAACTCGCCGACATTGAAAGATTGTTCGGGCGAAGGTGAGCGCGCCAATTCCCCTCACCCAGCCTCCGCTTCACTCCGCTGACTTCTCCCTATGGGGAGAGGAGACCTTCAGCGCCGGCGCCAACCCGTTCTCGTGGCCGCGTAGCGGCCGGATGAGGGGCAAGAAAAGGGCCGCTCGAGGCGGCTCTTTCCTTCAGTCAAGGCACCGGCCTCAACCCTTTGACTTACCGCTTCAAATTCACCACGATCACACCGCCGAGCGCCAGCGCGCCGCCGAGCATGCCGAGGAGAGTCGGTACTTCGCCGAGCCAGAAGAATCCAATCAGAGCGGAGGTCGGCGAGACCAGATAGAGGAAGTTCGAGGCGCGCGCGGCCGGCAGGCGCGACAGCGCGGTGGCCCAGGCGGCGTAGGCGATCAGGCTGGGCACAATGCCTAGATAGATGACGGCGCCGAGGCCGGCCATGTCGGCGACCGCGGCCTGCGAAAACGCTTCCGCCAGGAAGGGCGACAGGCAGAGCGCGCCGAGCACCATGTTGGAAGCGGCGATCGTCAGCGGATGGTGGCGGGCAAAGAGCGGCTTCTGGACGATGGTGTTGACGGCCGAGCAAAGGGCGGAGCCCAGCACCAGCAGCGCTCCGGTGTTGAAATGCAGGCCATGGCCGTCCGCCACCGCGATGATGCCGATGCCGGCAAACGAGATCACCGTGCCAAGCCAGGCCATGCCGGAAAAGCGCTCGCCGAGCAGCGCCATGGCCATGATGGCCGTGAAGATCGGGCTGACATTGATGATGAAGCCGGCGGCGCCCGCCGAGACGGTGAGCTCGCCGAAATTGAGCATGGCGGTGTAGAGCGCGACGAAGATGGCACCGCCGAAGCCGAAACGCCACAGCTCATCGATCCTCGGCAGCGCCGGACGCTTGACCGCAAGGAAGATCGCTGCCGGCACGGCCGCGATGGCGAAGCGCAGCGCCCCGAGCTCCAGCGGCTGCAAGGCGGCAAGGCCAGCGCGGATCGCCGGGAAGGCAGACGCCCAGCCGACCACCGTCAGCGCCACCGCGATCGCGGCCGTGGTGTCCATGCGCTGTGTCTCATTCAACGTGCCGGTGTAAGCGCTCATTGCCGAATCCTCGTCTCTCAGTGCCATAGAGAGAGAAAACGCCATTGCCCACCGATTGACAAACGAGCAATTCGAGGGTCAGCTGTGAGCATGCCTCACAGCTCTGACCAGCTAGTGCCGCTCGAGACTTTGCGCGCCTTCGACGCGGCGGCGCGGACCGGAAGCTTTTCCGCGGCGGCCGAAAGGCTCAACCTCACCCATGGCGCGGTCAGCCGTCAGATCGCCAAGCTGGAGGACTGGCTCGGGCTCAAGGTGTTCGAGCGCAACGCGCGCGGCGTCACGCTGACCAATGAGGGCAACCGGCTGCACCTGCGCACCACCGAGGCCTTCGCGCTGATCTCGGTCAATTCCGATCGCTGGGTAGAGCCGCGCGGCACCGCGGTGGTGCGGCTGGCTTCGATCCCTTCGGTCAGCGGCCTTTGGCTGATGCCGCGCATGGCGGCGCTCGAAAACAACCCGACCCGGCTGCGCATCGTGCTCGACGTCGACAACCGCCAGGCGGACCTTGCCGACGAAGGCATCGACCTTTCGGTGCGCTGTGGGCGCGGCCGCATCCCGGGCCGCGTCTCGGTGCAGCTTTTCGAGGAGCACATTTTCCCGATCGCCTCGCCGGAGCTGGCGAAGGAGATCGGGCAAGGCGACCCGGCTCGGCTGCTCAAATTCCCGCTGATCAACGATTCCGACGCGTCCGCCTGGCGCGCCTGGTTCGCGGCACAGGAGGTCGATTATCGCCCGCGCCCGCAGGACCGGCGTTTCGAGGACTACAATCTGGTGCTCGACGCGGCGGCGCATGGGCTCGGCATCGCGCTGGCGCGGCCGCCGCTGACGGCAGACCAGTTGAAGTCGGGCCGGATTGTTCCCGTTGACGAGCGGGTCGTGCTCAATCCGGTGTCCTACTGGCTCGACCGCCCGGTCGGCCGGCCGCGCGCGGCCGCCGCCGATCTCGCCAGGCGCATCGCCGAACAGGCGGGCCTGGCGCCGGAGAAGCTCGAAGCCTTCCTGCAGGACGAGGGCTAGATCGCCCGGATCAGCGAAGCAGCATGAGCACGATCGTGGTCGTCGCAGCCGAGACGACGGCCGTCACGATCGATATCATCCACAGCGGCGTCTGGCCGGGTTCGGATCGCGGGGCATGGCCGGGGCTGCGAACGCCGCCGCGCGGCGGCGCATTGGCGTTGGCCGCTACCAGCACTCCGGATGCAAGCGCCGGCGAGAACAAAGAGGGCGCCGCCGCCACGACCCTTGCGGTGCCATCGCCGGCCGGCGGTGGAACCTGGGGCAGCGCCCGCGAAAGCTGATCGGCGTCAGCCGCCGACCTGCCAACCGGAGACTTCGTCGAGGCGCCATCAGGGCCGGCATCGGATTCCAGGACGGCTCTGTAGGCGTTCTCGATCTCGGCCGAGGACAGACGCTGAGTTGGTCGAGCGGCCGGCAACGTGCCGTTCAGCGCCTGCGCGGCCACCTGTGCGGAGGACACGACGGACGGCGCCGGCGACTGGACGAGCGCCTTGACCAGCGCCGCGGTCGCAGGTTCGGCCTTGGGCGACGGCACCGGCTGCGGCGCCAGCGCCTCTTTCAGCAGCGACGTCACGCTGGCGTTGGTGATGTCCATGGCGCTTCCCGACAACCATTGTGCCAACCGGCATACTACATGAGCATTGCGCCAAGCTTGACCTTGCCTTCGATTTGTGGCGATTGAACCCCTATGAACCTATGCGCCATTCCATGATGAACCGTTTTGAAGGCCCCGGCGGCAAGGAAGCGCGCATCCGCTATCTCGACGGCGACTTCCAGGTGACGAGCCCCGGCGCGTTCGTGCGCTGCGCGGTGACCGGCGAGAGCATCCCGCTGGACGAGCTCAAATATTGGAGCGTCGCCAGGCAGGAGCCATATGTGAACGCGGCAGCGTCGCTGCGGCGTGAGATCGAGGCGCATCCGGAGCTGCGCAAGCGCGGGTAGAACCTCCTAGGATGAGGACGGTCTCAACTTGCGCTGCCGCCATGCATCCAGCGTCTCATTGATGATGCGCTCCGGCACGTGGTCGATCTCGAACACGGCGTCGATCTCAAGCACGTCGAGCTGCTCCAGGAAGCCGGCGGGTGCGGCGCCGTGGCGAAGCCGCGCGGCATCCTTTGCCGTGGTGACAAGCCGAAGCCCCTCGCGCTTGGCAAGCGCCGCCAGATCGGCAAGCTCGTCCGCGGCGTAGAAATGATGGTCGGGAAAAGCGCGCGACAGCGCGACCTCGCCGCCGGCGCTGCGCAGCGTATCGAAGAATTTTTCCGGATGGCCGATGCCTGCAAAGGCAAGGAAGCGCCCGCCGGCGAAGCGCGCCGGGTTCGCCGGCTCGACATGGGCCAAAAAGATCGGCCGGCCGGCGCGCGCCGCCTGGCGTACCACCGTGTCGGCCGCGCTCCCCTCGCCCATCTTCAGCAAGCCGCCGGTGAACACCAGCTGATCAACGATCTTTGCCCGGAGCGGCCCGCCCGGAATGACGCGGCCATTGCCGATGCCGAAACGCGCATCGACCACGACCAGCGCGTAGTCGATATGGATGCGCGCCGACTGGAAACCGTCATCCATGATCAGCAAGTCGCAGCCATGCTCTGCCATCAGCAGTTTGGCGCCGGCGGCGCGGTTGGCCGTCACCGCGACCGGCGCATGTTCGGCAAGCAGCAGCGGCTCGTCGCCGACATGCTTGGCCGCGTCGTGATGCGCATCGACGACATGCGGCTTGGCGAAGGATCCGCCATGGCCGCGCGACAGGAAGCCGGGCATGAGCTGCATGCGCTTTGCCTGTTTCGCCAGCGCGATGGCGACCGGCGTCTTGCCGCTGCCGCCAACGGTGAAGTTGCCGACGCACAGCACAGGTGCCGCGACCTTCTCGCGCGGCGCGTGCCGCATGCGGCGCCCAGCCACCATTCCATACATCGCGGACACCGGCGAAAGCGCCAGCACGCGCCAGTCCGGCTTTTCCCACCAGAAGGGCGGCGCTTCGCTGGTCATGGCGCGACCTCCATGGCGCATGACCCTTTCCAAAGATCGGATCCGAATTTTTGGGCCATGCGCTAGCGCCCGTTGGCGCCTTTCAGGCGCGCCTTGACGACCAGCGGCTGGATGTAAGGCTCGAGCGACTTCAGCGTGCGCTGAAGCGCGCCGCGCATCTCATCGACGGTCGCCGCGCCCGCCGCCATCATCTCGTGGCGCACCGCCTCGTTGCTCAAAAGGAAATTGACGGCGCCGGCCAGCATGTCGCGGTCGCGCACCAGCTTGGCGCCGCCGCGATCGAGCAGGCGCTGATAGGCTTCGCGGAAATTCTGCACGTTGCGGCCGGCCAGCACCGCCGTGTCGAGCATCGCCGGCTCCAGCGGGTTCTGGCCGCCCTCGGAGGTCAGCGAGCGGCCGACGAAGGCGATCTCGGTCAGCCTTAGATAAAGTCCCATCTCGCCGATCGTGTCGCCGAGCAGGATATCGGTGTCGGACGTGATGCGGTCGCCCTTGCTGCGGCGCGCGACTTTCAGCCCCATGCCGGATATCTGCGCGGCCAGCGCGTCCGCGCGGTCGGGATGGCGGGGCACGACGATGGTCAACAGTCCAGGGTGGCGCTTGTGCAGGGTCGCATGGACTTCCGCCGCGGCGACCTCCTCCCCGTCATGGGTCGAGATCGCCGCCCAGGTCGGGCGCAAGCCGATCTGGCGCTGCAGGATCGCCAGCGCCCGCTCGTCGACCGGCGGCGGGTTGGTGTCCACCTTGAGATTGCCGGAAACGGTCACCGGCCGGGCGCCGAGGACGCGGAACCGCTCGCCGTCGACATCCGACTGGGCAACGACATGGGCAAGATTCTCGAACAGCGCCTCGGCGACGCCGGCGCGCTTCTTCCACGACCGGAAGGAACGGTCCGACAGCCGCCCGTTGACCAGGACCTGCGGCACGTTGCGCGCGCCGAGTTCCAGGATGGTCATCGGCCAGATCTCCGATTCGGCTATGATGGCCAGCTCCGGCAGCCAGTGATCGAGGAAGCGGCTTACCGCGGGCTTGAGGTCGAGCGGCACATATTGGTGGATGATGCGACTGCCAAGCCGCTCGTCGGCGACCTTGGCCGAGGTCACGGTGCCGGTCGTCAGCACGATGTTGACGCCGTAATCGAGAATGCTTTCGACCAGCGGCACGACGGCGATCGTCTCGCCGACGCTCGCGGCGTGAATCCAGATCACCGGTCCTTCCGGACGCGGACGGCCGGCGACGCCGTAGCGCTCGCGACGGCGAACGCGGTCTTCCTTGCCGCGCGAGGCGCGCCAGGCGACATAGGGTCCGATCAGCGGATAGGCGACGGCCCCGGCGTAACGATAGGCGGTCAGGGCGGCGCGCGCCCAGCGCTCGCTCATTTGTCGCCGTCCACGAGGCGGTAGGCCTCGGCGGTCGCGGCGTTGAGCGAGGCGGTGACCTCCTGGCGCTTGCGCTCCATCTCGGCGTCGTCGGCGTTGGCCGGCACGAAGACCGGCTGTCCGACAATAACGGCGGAGCGGCCGAACGGCAGGTTGATGGTGGTCTTGTCCCAGCTCTTTTCCAGCACCTTGCGGCGGCTGGTGGCGATCGCCGAGGGCAGGATCGGGCGCCCGGAAAGCCTGGCCAAAAGCACGATGCCCAGCCCCGCGTCGCGCGGCGTGCCGTGTGGAATGTCGGCGATCATCGCGACATTCTTGCCGGCGACCAGCGCTTTCTTGAGCGCGATCAAGGCTTTGGCGCCGCCTTTGTCGAGATGCCTCGAACTGTCGCGGCCACCCGAGCCGCGCACCGCCTCGATGCCGAATCTGTTCAGCATCAGCGCGTTGAGCTCGGCGTCGGCACTGCGCGAGACCATGGCGACCAGCGGCCGGCCCTTGGGATAATAAGCCGGCGTCAAGAGATGCTGGCCATGCCACAGCGCGATTATGCCGGGTTCCAGATGCGCATAGGCGCCGCCGGCGACCTGCGTCGACCCTTTGATCAGCGGGCTGGTGATGCGAATCAGCCGCACGAACCAGGCGAACAGGCTGGCGATGAAATTTTTGACGAATCGCGACTGGGCGAGCGGCTCGCGGATGCGGCGCCACAGCGTGCGAGTCCCGCCCCGCCCGGCGGCACGCCCCGTCGCTCCTTTCACCGCTTCATGTTCCATCGATGTCAACCGGCTGCCTTTGTTTCCGGGTCGAGCAACCGGTGCAGGTGAACGACGAAATAGCGCATATGGGCATTGTCGACGCTGGCCTGCGCCTTCGCCTTCCACGCGGCGTGCGCCGATTGATAGTCGGGGTAGATGCCGACGATGTCGAGCGCATCCAGATCACGGAACTCGGTTCCACCCAGCTTTTTCAGCTCGCCGCCGAACACCAGGTGCAAAAGCTGTTTCTTTCCGTCTTCCACGGCCATGCCGATCCTTCGCAGATTCATGAATTTTGTGAAACGTTTAGACCAAAGCCGCCGATTTTGAAACCGTGGGCCGACTCACCCTTGGTCAGCTCCGGCAATGACGCCGGCCAGGACGCCCAGCAGTTCGCCGCTGCCAGCGGCGAGCGCGCCATGGTTGATCACCTCGCCGGCATAGCGCGGCGGCTTGCCGGTGCGGTCGAGCAAGGCGCCGCCCGCCTCGCGGAGGATAAGGTCGGCGGCGGCGATGTCCCAGTCATGGGCGTTGGGCTTGACGAAGGTCGCGTCGAGCTTGCCGTTGGCGATCATCGCCAGCCGGTAGGCGAGCGAGGGGATGTAAGCGACGCGGCGCATCCGGGCTTGCCAGGAAGCGGGCATGCGCTCGACCAGCGGCTTCGGCCCGCCGATCTCGACGGTATCGCCGAGTTGGCGGACCTGGATGCGCTTGCCGTTGAGGAACGCGCCCTCGCCCGGCAGCGCCCAGTAGGTCTCGCGCTTGGCCGGACATTCGAGCACGCCGGCCAGCGAGCGGCCATCCTCGACCACGGCGACGCTGACGCACCAGGAATGCAGGCCATCGAGAAAGCCGCGCGTGCCATCGATAGGGTCGACGACGAAAGTGCGGCGGGCCGACAGCCTGGCATGATCGTCGGCGGTTTCTTCGGACAGCCAGCCATAATTCGGCCGCGCCTTGAGCAGGGTCTCGCGCAGATAGGCGTCGGCCGCATGGTCGGCTTCGCTGACCGGCGAGGTCCCGCCCTTCATCCACACCTGGGGGTTTTGACCGAAATAGCGCATGGCGATGGTGCCCGCCTCCCGGGCGGCGTCGCGCAGCAGAGCAAGGTCTTCGTGCGTCTCGGCTGAGATGACCATGTCAGGCGCCGGCAAGGGTCATCCCCTCGATCAGCAGCGTCGGCGCGGCAGTGCCGAAATTGCGGTCGAGATCGCTCGCCGGCACCATGTTGAGGAACATGGTCTTCAAATTGGAGGCGATCGTCACCTCGGCCACCGGATAGGCAAGCGCGCCGTTCTCGATCCAGAAGCCGGAGGCGCCACGGCTGTATTCGCCGGTCACCATGTCGACGCCCTGGCCGAAGACCTCGGTGACGTAGAAGCCGCGCTGCAGCGAGGCGATCAGCTCCTCCGGCGCGCGATCGCCGGGCTCGATGGCCAGATTGGTCGAGGACGGCGAAACCGAAGAGCCGCTGCGCGAGCCACGGCCGTTGGTGACGAGACCAAGCTCGCGCGCGGCCGAGGTCGACAGGAACCAGTGGTTGAGCACGCCTCTGTCGACCATCAACAGCTTGTCGCCCTCGACGCCTTCGCCGTCGAAGGGCCGCGACGCCTGGCCGCGACGCCGCAGCGGCTCGTCGGTGACGGTGATCGCGCTTGAGGCTACCTGCTTTCCCATCATGTCGCGCAGGAAGCTGGTCTTGCGCGCCACCGCGGCGCCGTTGATGGCGCCGGCGAGATGGCCGGCAATGCCGCGCGCCACACGCGGGTCGAACACGACGTCGACCGGGCCGGTCGCCGCCTTGCGGGCGCCGAGGCGACGCACGGCGCGTTCACCGGCCTTGCGGCCGATCTCCTCCGGCGCGTCGAGATCGGCGAAATGCTGGCGCGAGGAGAATTCATAGTCGCGTTCCATCGCCGTGCCTTGGCCTGCAATGACGCTGGTCGAGCGCGAAAAGCGCGACGCGACATATTGGCCGACAAAGCCATGCGAGGTCGCAAGCACCAGGCCGCCAAGGCCGGCGCTGGCGCTGCTGCCGGAGGAATTGGTGACGCCCTTGACGGCAAGGGCCGCCGCTTCCGCTGCCAGCGCCGCCTCCTTGAGCTGATCGGCCGACACCTCGGTCGGATCGAAGAGGTCGAGATCACGCAAATTGCGGGCGAGCAGCGCCGGGTCGGCAAGGCCCTGGAACGGATCCTCGGGGGAGACTCTCGCCATGGCGACGGCGCGCTCGGCAAGCGCCTTCGGGTCGGAGGCGGCGGTGGCCGAGACGCTCGCCACGCGCTGGCCGACGAAGACGCGCAGGGACACGTCCTCGCTTTCCGACGATTCGGTGCCTTCGACCTTGCCCAGCCGCACCGACACGCCGGCCGAACGGCCGCGCACGGCGACCGCGTCGGCGGCGTCCGCCCCGGCGCGCTTGGCCGCCTCGACGAGCGCCGCGACGCGGCCGGTCAGTTTCCCTGCGTCGAGCGTGTTGGTCATGGTTAGTCCTGTTTGTTCAAGCTGTGCGGGAGGGCAGATGCTGCCGCACATCCATGGATGTCGGGCCGCCATCTCTGGAAGCCCGCACAATCGTCTTGGATGCTGCTGCACCATCTATTGTTCCACCACCGCTTGTGCAATGGCGGATGCGACAATCTCAAGGCAATCGCGGCCCTTCGCAGCGCACTGCCCCGCCGTAACCGCGTGAACAGTGCGGATTAGCCGGCCACCGGCGCCCAGATCACATCTTCAATCCTGGCGGCGCCGGTTGCCAGCATCACCAGCCGGTCGAAGCCGAGGGCCGAGCCGCTCGCCTGCGGCATGATGGCAAGCGCGGTGAGGAAATCCTCGTCCAGCGGATAGCGCTCGCCATAGATGCGCTCCTTCTCGTCCATCTCGGCGACGAAGCGGCGGCGCTGCTCGGCCGGATCGGTGAGCTCGCCAAACGCATTGGCGAGCTCGACGCCGCAGCAGTAGAGCTCGAAGCGTTCGGCGACGCGCGGGTCCTCCGCGCTCGGCCGGGCAAGGGCCGCCTCGGAGACTGGATAGCCATAGAGGATTGTCGCCCGTCCCTGCCCCAGCGCCGGCTCGACCTTTTCCACCATCACGCGGCTGAACAGGTCGGCCCAATTGTCGTCGGGCGCGGTGCGCAGGCCGGCGCGGACCAGGCCCTGGTGGAGCGCTTCGCGGTCGGTGCTGCCGTCGGCGCCGACGGTCGCCAGCAGATCGATGCCGGCATGGCGCATGAATGCTTCCGCCACGCTCAGCCGCTCCGGCTCGGCGAAGGGATCGGCCTCGCGGCCACGAAACCGAAAGCTTTTGGCCCCGGCCTTCTCCGCGGCGAGCGCCAGAAATTCGGCGCAGTCGGCCATCAGGCGCTCATAGGCCTCGCCGACGCGGTACCATTCGAGCATGGTGAATTCGGGATGATGCAGCGGCCCACGCTCGCGGTTTCGGTAAACGGAGCCCAGGCTGAAGATGCGCTTCTCGCCGGCGGCAAGCAGCTTCTTGCAGGCGAATTCCGGCGAGGTGTGAAAGTATAACGGCTGGCGCGACGCGTCCGGCGCGATCGCCTCGGTGGCGAAGGCCGCAAGGTGCGCCTCGTTGCCGGGCGAAACCTGCAGGGCGGCCGTCGTCACCTCAACGAAATCGCGCTCCGCGAACCAACCGCGCAAGGCGGCGGCAATGGCGTTGCGCGCCATCAGCCTTGGCCGGCGGTCGGCATGAACATGCGGCGTCCACCAGGGCGAAGCGGTGGTCATGGGCGGGAAAATCGCCGAGGAGGCTGGCGGTTCGACGCAAGATGCGCTACGGCGCACGCGATGGCCGCCGTCGCCGCTTCGTGGGCAAAGACGCTTGCAGGCCGAAAAACTCGATTGGGATTGAATATCGTGGTCAAGGTCATCGCCAGTTCCTTACGCAAAGGCAACGTCGTCGATAAGGACGGCAAGCTCTATGTCATTCTCTTTGCCGAAAACATCCACCCTGGCAAGGGCACGCCGGTGACGCAGCTCGACATGCGCCGCATCGGCGACGGGGTGAAGATCTCGGAGCGCTACCGCACGACCGAGATGGTCGAGCGCGCCTATGTCGAGGAGCGCGAGCACACCTTCCTCTATTCCGACGGCGAAGGCTTCCATTTCATGAACCCGGAAAGCTACGACCAGGTCGTAGCCTCCGAAAGCGTGGTCGGCGACATGGCGCCCTACCTGCAGGAAGGCATGGCGGTGCAGCTGGCGCAGTTCAACGGCGCGCCGATCTCGCTGACGCTGCCGCAGCGCGCTGTTTTCGAGGTGGTCGATACCGAGCCGGTCACCAAGGGCCAGACGGCGTCCTCGTCCTACAAGCCTGCGGTGCTTTCCAATGGCGTGCGCACGGCCGTGCCGCCGCACATCACGACCGGGACGCGCGTGGTGGTCATGACCGCCGACGGCTCCTATGTCGAGCGCGCCAAGGACTGAGGGTACAGCAGTCAACTATCACAGCTCATCTGCGGCCAGGCGGGCCTATCGTCAGCACGGTTTGTCCGCCGTCTGGGTGTGAGGCCCTGACCCGAAGCGGATTTACAAGTTGCGGCGACGTGAACGGCAGATCCGCGCCGCGGCGCCGGTGGTTCGACGCACCGCATCTCTCGAACGAAGCCGGAGTGCGCTCAACGCTAGATTGGCCGACCGATCCACCGCACGATTTCATAGGCAGGCATCGGGCGGCGAAAGCCCTTCAGCGTCAGTTCGCCAACAGGAACGGATTCGACCAACGACTCGACAGCTCCGAGGACCCGTTGGCTAACAAGAATCTGGCGCGATTTGGCCTCCTCGCATAAACGGGCGGCATGGTTCGACACAGTGCCGATGACGGCATAGTCCGAGCGCTGATCAAAACCGATGCGCCCGATGGTTGCGTGGCCCCTGGCAATGCCGATCCCAAAGCCAAGCAAATAGTCCCGCTTGCGCCATCGCTCGGAATGCTCGTCAATCGCTTCGCGCATTGCGGCAGCCATCGAGACAGCTCTCTCGCTGTGGTCGACACATGGCATTGGATCGTTGAAAACCACGACGATACCGTCGCCCACGAACCGCTCGAGCGTCCCCTCGTGACGGACGATTTGTTCGCCGAGACAGGAATGATACTCGGCCAGAACTGTCATGACTTCTTCGGGTTCGGCGGTCTCTGCGAACGCCGTGAAGCCGCGCAAATCGCAAAAGACAACCGTCACCTCGCGGCGGTGGCTCTGCAAGAGCGCATCTCCATTGCCCGCCGCAACGATGAGGTCGGCGACCTGTTCGGGCAGGAACCGCCTGAGCCGCGCCATTCGCTCGAGCTCCGTCACCTGGCCGGCCACGGTTTGCTCGAGCGAGCGGTTCCAGTCGGAAAGTTGCGCGGCTTGGTCCTCGAGGCGTTTGGCTTGGCTCGCGACAGTGTCGTGAAGCGCCTTCTGGCGCAACATCGAGCGCACCCGCGCCAGCAGCGCCCTGTGCTCGAAGGGCTTTGTCAGATAGTCGTCGCCACCAGCGTCCAGCCCCTCGACCACGTCGCGCGTGTCGGCTTTCGCGGTGACCAGAATGACGGGGATCGATCGCAGCGAGTGATCCTGCTTGAGCATGCGGACCACACTGATGCCGTCGAGCTTCGGCATCATGATGTCGAGCAGGATCAGATCCGGCGTGAGTTCGCGGGCTTTCGCAAGCCCCTCTTCACCATCGGCGGCGGTTACAACTTCATAGCCATTCGCCTCGAGACGCATGCGCAGGATCTCGAGGTTTTCCGGAGTATCGTCGACCGCGAGAATGCGAGGCGGATCGTGCAAGGTGTTGCCTCCCTCAAGAAAGGAAACCGCGAATCTCGGAAAGCAGCTGGCGTGGACTGAATGGCTTGGCAATGTAACCATCGCATCCAGCAGCAAGGGCTTTCGCCTTGTCGCCCGACAACGCGTAGGAGGTGACGGCGATAATCGGAATGTGCCGGAGCGCCGGGTCGGCCTTGATGCGGCGGGCCGCTTCATACCCGTCGATCACCGGGAGCTGAATGTCCATAAGGATCAGGTCTGGCCTGTGTGCTGCGGCTGCAGCGATGCCGGCGGCACCGTCCGCCGCCTCGATCAGTTCGTATTCGGTGGTGGCAATGAGATCGCGAATGATTTGGCGGTTGTCCTCGGTGTCTTCGACCATCAGGATTTGTTTGCTCATGCGGCCCTCACGTCCTCATTCATCCTGATCGGGACCTTCAGACGGAATGTCGACCCTGACCCGATCACGGACTCGACGTCTAAGGTTCCGCCATGCATTTCGGCGATGCGCTTCGAGATCGCCAGGCCAAGACCTGTGCCACCTTTCTGCCTGGTGCTGCTGTTGTCGACTTGCTGGAATTCTTCGAAGATGAGAGCCTGGTCTTTGGACGCAATGCCGGGACCGGTGTCTCGGACGGTGATCTCGAAGTTCCCATCGACCGCATCGGCAAGAATGTCGACTGCACCTGTTTCGGTGAACTTGACGGCATTGCCTGCGAGATTGAGCAGAATCTGCGTCAAACGGCGTTCGTCCCCACGGCCGATTGGAAGGTTCTCGGCAACAGTCGCTGAAAGCTCAAGACCCTTCGCCCGTGCCAGCGGCTCGACCGCCGTAAGGGTCGATCGGACAATCTGCGCGACGGAGTAGTCCTCGATCGCCAGCGTGAGCTGGCCGGCTTCGATCTTGGACAGGTCGAGCACGTCGTTGATGAGCCCGAGGAGGTGACGGCCGTTTGCCTGCACACGCGCGACGGTCGCCTTTGCCTTGTCCGGGAGTTCGCCATAGATGCCGTCGACCAGCAGTTCTGTGAAGCCCAGAACTGAATTGAGCGGTGTCCTGAGTTCGTGGCTCATATTCGCCAGGAACTGGGACTTGTGGCGGCTGGCTGCCTCCAGCTCCTCGCCTTTCTCCTCGATCTCGCGGAACAGCTTGGCATTCTGGATCGCGACCACCGATTGGGCTGCGAAGGTCTCCAACAGGTGAACAACTTGCTCATCGAAGGCGCCTGGCTTGTGGCGCCTGACGACCAATGCACCGACGATCTTGTTGGGCCTCAGCAGCGGAACGATCAGGATGCCGCGATATCCGGCGTCGAGGATCGTCTTTCTCACAAGGAAGGATGAGGTTTCCTTGCCGAGGTCGGGAAACTGCACCGGCATGCACCGTCCGGGCGCGTCGCCAATACCCATATCGGCCAGCCCGATCGTCTGCTGCGAGACTGCGGCGATAAGCTCATCGCTCATCCCAAAGTTTGCGCGAGGGCGGAATTGCTGCCGCGTGCTGCTGAACACATAGATCGTGCCAGCATCCGTCGCCGACAACTGGACCGCCTTGGCAACGATCGTCTTCAGCACCGTGTCGAGATCCAGCGTCGAATTGACCGCCTTGCTCACTTCGCCGAGCGCCTCGAGCTCACCAACCGACGCCGCAAGCTCGCGCGTCCGTGCCTGCACCGCCTCGAAGAGCCGCGCATTTTCGATGGCGATCACGGCCTGGTCGGCGAATGTCTCGACGAGCGCGATCTCCTTGGGACTGAACGGTTGCGGTTCAGCCCTCGTCATGACGAATACGCCAATGAGATCACCTTCCCGCAACAGCGGGGCAGCGAGGACGGTGCGGAATCCGCCTGCCTCAGCGATCAAGGCGACGCGGTAGTCCGGATCAGCGGTCACGTCTTCGATTTGCACGATCCGCCGTTCTTCGATTACGCGCCCTACGGCGGAGCCTCGCCCAGCGGCAAGCGCTGGAAGTGGATTGGCGTCGACATAGGCACGGAAACTGGGCGGGTAGCCAAGCGTCGACACATAGCGGAATACGCCATCAAGCAACTGCACGATGCCACCCTTGTCGGCGCGACAGAGCCTGACAGCCGATTCCACCAACGTATCGAGCACCACCTGTAAATCGAAGGTAGAGCGGCTGATGACCTTCAGAACGTCTGCAGTGGCTGTCTGCTGCTGAAGGGCTTCGTCGAGCTGCTGGGTGCGTGTCTCAATCTCCTCATACAGGCGCCCCAGTTGGTCGGAGGTCTGGTTGACGTTAGCGGCGAGCACTCCAAGTTCGTCGCGATTGACGACGGCAACCCGTTGCGCGAAGTCGCCGGCCGCTATCTGGCTGAGACGCGTCTCGATCTTCTTGACCGGTTCGATCAAGGACCAGGAGATGATGTAACCGAGCCCCAACGCCAGCAGGATACTGCCCACGGCAAACGAAACCACGATCAGTCTGGACGTGCCGTACGCACCCTCGGTCGTTTCGATGGCCGCCACCATGTCGGCTTCGGCCATGTTGACCAGCTGGTTTGTCAGCCGCTCGAGGCGATCAGCCGACGGTATGATTTCATCAAGCTGAACCTTGCGCGCCTCCTCGGTACGGCCCGCGCGGACAAGCTCTGCCACGTGCGTCACCCCGGCCGTCAGTTTTTCGTACTCTTGCCTGACCTGGCCAAGCACTTCCACCTCGGCTTTGGCGACGAACTCCATGCGCTCGAGGTCGTAGCCGAACTGATTGAGCTGGCGCAGCGCCGTATCCAGCATCCGGTTATCCTGTAGCAACAGGGCGGTGGATATACCGTAGAGCTGGGTGGTCGTATCGTGCTGTACTTGGCGGTAGGCCGCGATCCTGCGCTGCAGCTTGATCAGCTCGTTGGTCTGATCGTTGACCCCACTCAGCACCTGCAACCCGACGGCACCGAGCACGATCAGGAGGCCGACGATCGACAGGAACGCGATCAAGAGCTTGGTCTGGACGCGCGCCGGCAGCCGGGCAACCCAGCCAACGAGCCAGTTCGTTATGCTATTTGGTTTCGTCCAAGAGGCCGAGAAGGTCACCCCGGAACTCCTCCAAGTCGAACCGGACGCCAAGATATTGTACTCGCAAGATGCCATTCGGGTCTACGAGCGAGGTCAACAAGGTATGGTCGACATCACCGTTCGCCGCCTGCTTCGCGAAGACCCCATATTTCCGTCCAACCTCATGGACAATCGCCGGATCGCCGGTAAGAAACGACCAGCCCTTCAGATCGGCGCCAAAATTCTGCGCATATTGCTTCAAAACATCGGACGTATCGCGCTCCGGGTCGACGGTGATCGAAATGAAGGCGATCTTGGGTCCGAACGCACTGCCCAACTTTTCCTGCACGCTGGCCATCTGGGCGGTCAGCATGGGACAGACGTCGGCACAGTACGTATAGATGAATGCGATGGCGATCACCTTGCCGCGAAAGTCGTGCAGCGAGACGCGCTCCCGGTCCTGCGATGTCAGCGTAAAGTCTGGAGCCGGTCCGATTGCCGGCAATCGCTCATCGTGCTGCGCGTCATGCGCCTGCGCTGGCCCGGCCATCAGCGCCAGCAGCAAGATGCGGGCCGCCAACCCGCTCACGTCTTGAGCTCACGCTTCAGCTGCTCCAGGAATCGCCAGTCTGTTCCCTCGGCGATGATCTGCTGTGGGCTCGACTTGATCATGCCCGTCTCCTGCATGCGCAACGCGTAGAAGCGCATCGAGGCTTCGGCATCGTAGTCCCGCCATACGCCGTATCGCGTGTCGCTCAGCGTTTGCAGCGCGATTTCGTAGCTGGGGACGAAACCTCGATCGACCATTTGCGCTGCACTCCATGCGGGATCCGAAATGCATAGGTCGGCGCCCTTGAGGATGGCCCTGAGCACGCGCTTGGTCGCCACCGGGTATCTGTTCACGTAGTCCGCAGCGGCCGAGGTCATGCAGCAGAAGTGCTGCGACCAAGGGCGATCGAGGGTCGTGTTGAGGATCGTGTGACCGATTTTCTTTGCGCGCAGTTGCTGCGTCTCCGGCGGCGTGAAGAGATATGCATCGAACTTTCCGTCGGCGAAGGCTTCCACCGGCTTGCTTTCCTCGATCCATTCGATGTCGTTGACGGGATCCAGTCCAATATAGGCGGCCATCAGGGCGACCAGCACGCGCGACGGCGCATGGATGTCATGCATGCCTACCCGTTTGCCCTTGAGGTCCGGGATGCCTTGGATGCTGTCGTTGGCGATCAGCTCGAGGCACCCGGAATGCAGACCGCCAAGCACCCTGATTGGCACGCCCGCGTCGATCGACGCGACATGGACCGGCGCGTAGTTCATGCTGAAATCCGTGTCGCCGCGCGCAATCCACACCGCCTGATCGACTTTTTCGTCGCCCTGCACGTAGCGGACGTCGGTGAAGCCCTCCGCTTTGAGGAACTCTCCGGCCAGGTACATGCCTGCCCAGCAGTAGGCACCATCGATCCACCGCGGCAAGCGAACGGAGGTCGTTTCAGGGAGTGCCTCGGCCCAAGCGTCAGTCGTTGTGCCGATGAGAGCTGAAGCGCCTGCTGCCGCAGCTCCGGCCATGAAGTGGCGACGGTTCTGGATGATTTGCATGGGGTTCTCCCTCGCGTGGTAAATGGGCACGCGGCTGGCCGCCTAGTCAGGTCTTCAGCTCGTGCTTCAGTTCGTTGAAGAAACGCCAGTCGGTGCCTTGGGCCAACAGCTTCTGGGGGGTGCTCCTCAGCATCCCGACCTCGTGGAGACGCAGGGCGTAGAAGCGCAGGGTGTCCTCAGCGCTATACTCACGCCAACCGTAGGGGATCGCCTTCATGACCTGGAGGGCATGGTCATAGCGCTTAGTATAACCCTGCTGCACCAAGAACTGGGCGGACTGCTCGGGCTCGCTGGCGCAGAAATCCGCCGCTTTCAAGATGGCGCGGAGGGCGCGTTTGGTGGCCACCGGATGCGTACGGACGAACTCCCGCTCCCCCGCCAACATACAACAGAAGTATTGCGACCAGGGCCGGTCCACGGTGCTGCTGATCACCACATGGCCGATCTGCTGCTCCCGCATCTCCTGCGGTTCGGGGGGAAAGCCCAAATAGGCATCGATCTTCCCCTCACTCAGGAGCCGGATGGACTCGGGTCCCGGATGCATGACGAAGTGTATGTCCTTATGGAGGTCCAGGCCGACATACGCCGTCATAGTGGCGAGAAAGACGTATCGGCTGGAATCTAGCGCTGGCACGGCCACGGTCTTCCCCTTGAGATCGCGGATCGACTGGATGCGATCGGTCCCGAACAGTTCAAAGCAGCCGACGTGGAGGCCTGCCAGGATGACGATGGGATCCCCCGCCTCCAGGCGGAGAAGGAGCGGGGCGGCGAAATGCGCACTGAGGTCGGCTTCACCGGAGGCGAGGGCCGGCGCGATGTCTGCCGTCCCCTCTCTTTGGAGGTAGTGCACCTCGGTGAACCCTTCGCTGCGCAACAGTTCTTCGGCTACATACTGGGGGGCCTGACAGATGCTGGGAACCCGGACGAGCCGGATCCGCGTCGTCTCAGGCGGTGGCTCCGCAGCGGCGCGCCTGGGGTGCCAGCCCAGAAGCCCCGCCGTCCCCGCCAGCGTCATCCCACGCAGGAACCTCCGTCGGCTGAACCGTCCGGGATATACGGTATGCATGGGAACCTCCTTTCCAGATGGTGGCCAGTGCGACACTGAGAACGCTGACCCGTGGATGCTGTGTTATGCACAGTCGGCCGTACCTGCATGGCGGGCTCTGGACTTGCCTGTTGCTCACATCTTAAGGACGACGACACCGGCAGCGCCTGCCAGGGCAGCACCGGCTAGGAAACGTCGGGGGGTTTGCGTGATCTGCTGCATCAGAACGCTCCCATTCCGAATTGCGAAGGGCAATTCTGGCCGGAACCGAGCAAAAGAGGTTTCGACAGAGGCAGGTGGTCTTGTGGGCGCGACGAGTGGTTGTGGATGCTAGCGCCCAGTCCGATGCGGGAGTCTTGCGCTCTCAGTCGCCGGCTCATTTATTAGCAACCGACGATATGTCACGATACGCCCAATTTGCGTTGGCTGCGAGCCCAAAACTTGCTCGCCGCCCCTTGTCGCAGAACCGCTGCCCATTTCTGGGCGACATGCATTTCTTAGCGACACCGTCAGGCCGCCATTTCCACCGGCAGGCCAGCGGCTTTCCATTCCGGCATGCCGTCCTCGAGGCGGCGCGCGGAATGGCCAAGCGAGCGCAGCGCGGCCACCGCCTCGAAGGACATCACGCACCAGGGGCCGCGGCAGTAGGCGACGATTTCCCGGCCGGGGTCGGCACCGTGGGACCAGGCCTTTACTTCTCCGAGGGGAACATTGACCGCGCCGGGCACGTGGCCAAGCGCAAACTCGTCTGGCGGGCGGACGTCGATCAGCGTCACCAGCCCGTCGCGCATCAGCGCCTGAAGCTCGCCGCGCGTGACCGGCTGTATGTCGTCACGTGCCTCGAAACAGTCGCGCACAATGCGATCGACCTCAGCAAGCTGCCGCTCGGCAATGCCGCGCACCGCGGCAAAGGCCGACAGCACGCTCGCATCGCTCAGCGAATAGCGCACGTATTTGCCGTCGCGTTCGGCCGAGACGATGCCGGCGCGGCGCAGCGCCTGCAGATGCTGGGAGATGTTGGCGATCGGCTGGCCGAGCTTCGCAGCAAGCGCCTCGACGCTGCGCGAGCCTTGCGCCAAATGCTCGATCAGTTCCAGGCGCAGCGGATTGCCGAGCGCCTTGGCGACGATCGCGAACTGTTCGTACAGCGCCAGCTTCGGATTGCGGATTGACATCGACCTTTCTGCGACCCATCGTCATTCAATGTAATTATTGAATGATGGTTTCGACCTGCCGTCAAGCCAAGCGACCCGCAGTTGCCCGGAGGGAAAGCGATGATTCTCAGGCAGTTCCTGCATACCGACCCGGTCGCCGCGTCCTATTTGTTCGGCTGCGGCGGCAAGGCGTCTGCTGCCGTCGTCGATCCGGTCGGCGAGATCGCGCCCTATATCGAGGCGGCGCGCGCGACAGGCATGCGCATCCTCTATGTCGTCGACACGCATATCCACGCCGACCATATATCGGCAGGCCGTGCGCTCGCAGCAGCGACGGGCGCCGAATACGTGCTGTTCGAAGGCGCCGAGGCGGGCTTCCCGTTCCGTCCCGTGAAGGATGGCGAGGTGCTGGAGCTCGGCAATGTGACGGCGACCGTCATGCACACGCCCGGCCACACGCCGGAGCATCTGAGCCTTTTAGTCACCGACCGAACGCGATCGACCGAACCCTGGTTCGTACTCACCGGTCACACGCTGATGGTTGGCGATCTCGGTCGCACCGAGCTTGCTTCGAGCGCCGAGGACGGAGCCCGCGCGCTCTATGCCAGCGTGCGCCGGCTGAAGAAATTGCCCGATCACATCGAGGTGCTGCCGGGCGCCTATTCCGGCTCGGTGTGCGGCCGCTCGCTCAGCGGCAAGCCGACATCGACCATCGGCTTTGAGCGGCGCTTCAACAAGGCCTTTCGCATCGGGGACGTCGACCAGTTCATCGCCGCCATGACCGCCGACATCCCTCCCCCGCCGCCGGACGCGGCCCGGACCCGCTCCGCCAACGCCGGATCGCGATCGTGAGCGCAACGGCGCCTGCCGTCGCGCTCGGCCTCAAGGCCAACTGGAAACAGTTCGCGCTGCTGGTGCTGATCAACGCCTTTGTCGGCGGCATGGTCGGCATTGAGCGAACCGTCGTGCCGCTGATCGGCGCGGAGGAGTTCGGGGTTGCTTCGACCACGCTCGTCACCTCCTTCATCGTGAGCTTCGGCGTGGTCAAGGCCTGCGCCAACCTCGTCTCCGGCCAGCTTGCCGACACGTGGGGTCGCAAGCGCGTGCTGATCCTCGGCTGGCTGTTCGGCCTGCCGGTGCCCTTCATGATCATCTGGGCGCCGAGCTGGGGGTGGATCGTTGCCGCCAACGCGCTGCTCGGCATCAACCAGGGACTTGCATGGTCGATGACCGTCATCATGAAGGTCGACCTGGTCGGGCCCAAATCGCGCGGGCTCGCCGTCGGCCTCAACGAGTTCGCCGGCTACCTCGCCGTCGGCGTCACCGCATTTCTGACCGGCTATCTGGCCAGCCGCTACGGGCTGCGCCCGGTCCCGATCTATCTCGGCATCGGCTATGCGATCCTGGGTGCCGCGCTCTCGGTACTTCTGGTGCGCGACACGCGCGAGCATGTGCGGCTGGAACTGGCCAACCATCAGAAAGCTGTCTCCCCGCTCGCCTTCCGCGAGATCTTCATGCTGACTTCCTTCCGCGACCGCAACCTGTTCGCGGCCTCGCAGGCGGGCCTGGTCAACAATCTCAACGACGGCATGAGCTGGGGGCTGTTTCCGCTCTTCTTCGTCGCCAACGGGCTCGGCGTCGAGCGCATCGGCATCCTCAAGGCGGTCTATCCCGCCGTCTGGGGCATCTTACAGGTCGCAACCGGGCCATTGAGCGACCGTTGGGGCCGCAAGGGCCTGATCGTCGCCGGCATGTGGGTGCAGGCTGCCGGCCTTCTGCTCACCGCCATGACGCGCGACTTCGGCTGGTGGCTGCTGGCGAGCCTCCTGCTCGGCCTTGGCACGGCGATGGTCTATCCGAGCCTGATCGCGGCGGTGTCGGACGCATCGCATCCGTCGTGGCGGGCGCGCTCGCTCAGCGTCTATCGCTTCTGGCGCGATCTCGGCTACGCAATCGGAGCGCTGTCGGCGGGCCTCATCGCCGACTTCTTCGGCTTCGCCGCGGCGATCGCGGCGATCGCGGCGCTGACCTTCCTCTCGGGTGTAATCGTGGCGGTGGCGATGCGAGAGACCAGCCGCTGACCCGGCACTGAGCTCCAGCCCGACAGCGCCGCGTTTACGATATCCGAAGCTTCATGCTGCTAGAGACGCGCCTGTCCGGTACTATGGCGCTGGGTGCCTTTGCGGGGTCTTTCATGAACATTTCGACGCGCATGCCGTGGGTGGACACGGCAAAAGGTCTTTCGATCATCCTGGTGGTGATGATGTATTCCGCCTACAACACCGGTGAATATACCGGCGGCGTCGGCTTCCTGCATTATGTCATCGGCTTCGCGACCCCGTTCCGGATGCCGGAATTCTTCCTGATCTCGGGGCTCTTCCTGTCGCAGGTGATCGACCGGCCTTGGCGGCGCTATATCGACCGGCGCGTCGTCCACTACCTCTATTTCTATGTCCTGTGGGCGGTCATCTCGATCGGGCTGAAGATCGGCATCTTCAGCCGCGATCCCGCCGGCATGCTGCATGACCTCGCCGTGGCTGTCGTCCAACCCTATGGCGTGCTGTGGTTCATCTACATGCTGGCCGTGTTCGGCCTCGTGGCGCGCATCCTGCGCGAGCTAGGCGTGCCGCACTGGATCGTCATCTCGGCTGCCGCCGCGCTGCAGATGTGGGCACCGCATTCGGACAGCTATGCGCTCACGCAATTCGCCGCCTATTTCGTGTTCTTCTATCTCGGCTTCGTCATGGCGCCGCTGGTGTTCCGGCTGGTCGCGTGGACGCAAGCTCGTCCGGCGATCGCCGCTGCCGGGCTGATCGTGTGGGCCATCGTCAACGGCCTGCTCGTCTACTCGCCGGGCTACGCCGTCGAGCCGGTCGGCATGCAGATGGGCCTGGCGGCATGGCCGCCGCTGCATCTTACGCTGGCCGTCGCCGGCGCGGTGGCGCTCTGCGTCGCCGGCGGCTTCCTGTCGAAATCCGCCGCGATGGAATGGCTGCGCTGGCTCGGCGAGCATTCGCTGGTCGTCTATGTCGCCTTCACCATCCCGATGTCGATCTTCCGCGGGATCATGCTGGCAAGCGGCCTTCTGACCGATACCGGCATGCTCAGCCTCGCGGTGCTGCTCGTCTCGGTCATCAGCCCGGTCATTCTCTACTTCATCGTCAAGCGCACCGGCTTCGGAACCTTCCCGTTCGAGCGACCGGCCTGGGCGCATGTCGACAGACCGACTGCCGGCCAGATCTCAAACAAGGGCGTTGCCCGGCCGGCGCGCGAGGCGGCTTGATGCAGAAGCGCGCCTAGCTCGCGATCATCATCGCCTGTAGCTGCTTCCGGTCCTCTTGGGACCATTGGCTCGGGTCTTCACCATGCGCGGACCTGGCATGAAGCTCAACGTGCTTCATTACCTCTTCCGCGCTTTCTGCCGTGAAGCTCCCAGGACAGGCTTCCATTCCCGGATAGTCCTTGCACCGATACGTATACGCCATCGCTGCCTCCCTTTTTAGGAACGCCTGATGGAGCGATGGGGCGCGACCTTTGTCAATGGACTGGTCTAGACTGAAGACCACCGCCGTGCAAAGCCTGGCTAGAGCCGGCTATTTGCCGACTGTCGTGTCCTTGTCATGGTTGTACCCAGGACGGCGCACGGCCTTGATCTTGCCGCTGCTGCCGCCTCCGCAGAAGAAGCAGCCGCGGCCATCGGATTCCAGTCCCGACACGCCGGAGGGCATCGCCAGCTCCTGCAGCACATCGCCCGTCTCGGGGTCGATGCGCAAGAGATCGCCCTCCTCCCCTTCCCAGGTGGCATGCCAGAGCTCGCCGTCGACCCAGGTGACGCCGGTGACGACGCGCTTCGACTCGATGGTGCGGATCACCTTGCCAGTTTCAGGATCGATCTGATGGATCTTGTGGGCCCTGTATTCGCCGACCCAAAGCGAACCTTCGGCCCAGGTAAGCCCGGAGTCGCCGCCGTTGCCGGGGGCGGGAATGGTGGCGACGACCTTGCCTGTCTTCGGGTCGACCTTGTGGATGCGGTCCTCGCCGATCTGGTAGAGATGCTCGCCGTCGAAGGCGGTCCCGGCATGCGAGGCGACGTCGATCGACTGCACGATCGCGCCGCTCTCCGGGTCAAGCGCCTTCAGCTTGTCGCCGGTGGCGAACCAGACATTCTTGCCGTCATAGGTGACGCCATTGATGCGCTCGGCATCCGGAAAGGGGCCGTATTCGCGCAGGATCTCGGCAGCGGCTCGTTTCATTTTCGATCTCCATTCGAACAATGGCCGCAGACTAGTCGCTCGGCAGCGGACCCGGGAGTAACAAGACAGTCGGGAATCCGGTCACCGGCGGCGTCATCCAGCGGCGCGCCCTGCCGCGGCCGACCGCCTGCACCTTGTTGTCGGCCGAAAGCGCTTCCAGCGCCCGCTGCACGGTGCGCGGGCTGGCGCCGAGCGCGATCGCCAGCGCCGAGCTCGACCAGGACTCGCCGTCGGCGAGGAAGGCGAGCACTGCGCCATGCTCCTCCTCGACAGGCGGCGCCAGCACCACGACCTCGGCTGCGGTCAGCGGCGTTAACGCAAAACCGGCGGCCGTCGCGTTGATTTCCGCCAGCGCGTTCATTTCGGCGCGCAGCCGGCCCATCTCGACCCTGAGCCGCGCACGATGCGATTCATCGGCGTGCCTGGCGCGGAAGGCGCGCTTCAGCAGCGCCTCCCGCGACGCATCCGCGGGCCAGGTCTCGGCCAGCGTGCGCGCCAGCGCAAACAGCACCGGCCGCGTCGCCAGCGAGACCACCGTGTCGGCTTTGCGCACGACATTGCGGCAGGCATCGACGACGAGGGCGCCTGAGGTGAGCAGCGCCTCAACCTCGTCGAGCTGCAGCGGAGTCTCCAAACCGTTCGATACGAGCCGCGCGACGGGCGTGTTCAGCACCTGCGATGCGCTTTCGACCTCCGCCTTCAGCGCCGGGATATTGGCTTCATAGGCCGCGAGAGCGGCTCGGCCAAGCGCGGCGCGCGCAGCCCTCGTCCGCAGGCGCCTGACCGCGATGCCCGCGGCCGCGAGCTCGTGCGCGACGCGCGCGACCGGCGGCAACGGCCCCGGATCGAAGCCGGCAAGCAGCCGCTCGGCTTCGTCGAGCCGGCCGATCAGGATGAGGCGGCGCGCTTCGAGGCTGCCGGCATAGGCGGCGTTGACCCGATCTCCATGCGCTTGAAGCGTCGTGCGGGCGGCTCGCAACGCTTTGTCCGGCCAGCCGAGATCGCGCGAGACCAGCGCGATCTCGGCCTCGGCGACGACGCAGCGGGCGCGCGCCACCGCCTCTTTCGGGCTGAAGGCGCGGGCGGCGCTCTTCAGCAACGCCTTGGCCTTGGCGAAGTCGCCGAGCTGCGCCATCGCGATGCCGCGCAGCGCCAGCGCGGGGGCGTCGTCGCGCAACGCGACGCGCTTCAGGGCGCCCAGCGGATCACCGGTCGCGAGCGCGCGGCCGGCGGCATTGATCATCGAGTCCATGCAATGCCCGCCCCGATGCCCCCTTCCGGGTCTGCCGGATCAAATCGCGTCACACTTGTAACTCTCACCATCGCGCCGTCCGGCTCTAAGTTTCCCTTGTCACCCCAACCAAACGCAAGAACGGGACAAGAGCAATGACCCAACACATGAAGACACCACCGGTCGTTTCGCCGGAAGCCTGGGAAGGCGCGTATGAAGAAATGCTGGTGAAGGAAAAGGCGCTCACCCGCGCCCGCGACGCGCTGGCTGCGGAACGCCGCCGCATGCCGTGGATGCCTGTCGAGAAGGACTATGTGTTCGAAGGCCCAAACGGCAAGGCAAGCCTGCTCGACCTCTTCGAAGGCCGCCGGCAACTGGTCATCTACCGCGCCTTCTTCGAGCCCGGCGTCTATGGCTGGCCGGAGCACGCCTGCCGGGGCTGCTCGCTCGGCGCCGACATGGTCGGCAACCTCGCCCATCTCAACGCCCGCGACACTACGCTTGCCTATGCGTCCCGGGCGCCGCAGGCCGACATTCAGCGGCTGAAGCAGCGGATGGACTGGAAGATGCCCTGGTACACCATCACCGACAGCTGGGACAAGGATTTCGGCGTCGACGAATGGCACGGCCACAACGTCTTCATCCATGACGGCAACCGCATCTTCCGCACCTATTTCGTCAACAATCGCGGCGACGAGGCGTTCGGCACAGTGTGGAGCTATCTCGACGTCACCCCGCTCGGCCGCCAGGAGGTGTGGGAGGATTCGCCCGAGGGCTATCCGCAGACCCAGACCTACAAGTGGTGGAACTGGCACGACAACTATGAGGAAGGCGCCGCGCCCGACCAGCGATGGGTCGAGGTCTCGGATGCCGGCGAAGCGGCGTTTCGCAACAAGAACGCCTGAGCGCGAAGCGACTCTGGCGGCGTCGCCCGCGCCGCCAGAGCCGAACTTTCCTGAGAGCAGTTGGAAGGTGGAGATCATGAGCATCGACAATCCCGCCCCTCGCCCGGCAGGCCTGAGCGGATTCGGCCTGGCCGACTGGTTATGTCTCGCGGCGGCGCCGACCTTTGCCGTCATGGCGTTGCTCACGGCCGCCGGTAGCGGACCGGACGCGATGTGCATGTCCGGGCCCGGAGCCTCCGTGCTCAGCGGCATGGCGCCGATGTATTTCCTGATGGCTGCCTTCCACCTCGCGCCCTGGCTGCGGCTGCTCGCCAGAGGGGCGGCGGAATCGGCGCTTCAACCTGCCGACGAGCTGCCGGACCTAAGCGCGGAGCGGATGGCTGAGAGCAGGGATGCCGGCGTGTAGGGCTTTACCAGCCAGCCCAGCGGCTCCGCGGGTGCTGCCCGGGCGCGGACGTCGGAATCGGAATGCGCCGTCGCAAAAACCGACCGCAAACCGTAAATTCGAAACAACTCCAGGGCGGTTTGAATTCCATCCATGGCGCCGGACAGCCGGATATCCATCACAACCAGATCAGGCCGGTCCGCAGCTGCGCTATCGAGCGCTTCCTCGCCCGAGCCGACGACCACGACCTCGAAACCGGCCGCGGTCAGAGTGCTCTCCATCTCGAGGGAGATGAGAAAATCGTCCTCGACGACCAAAATCCGCGTGGGCAATGCGGCGGCCACAGGTTCGGCCGACGCGGCTTTCGTTGGGATTGGCCGACGGCGTCCGTGTGGGGCAGCAAGCTCGGTCATCGAGAGCCATCCAGGAACTGAAGAAGAGCCGGCGAGAGCTTCATGAGAACCGAATGCTGCAGCGCGTCTTCGGTTCCTTGGTAACGACAAGCTTGCCGTGCAGCTGCCGCGCCAAGCCCTGAACCAGCTTCAATCCGGACGAACGGTCGCGGACCGAAGCCAGGTCAAAGCCGGGACCGCTGTCTTCGACGAATACCTGGAAGCCGTCGACATCGCGCCGAAGCCCGACCCGGATGGTGCCGGCTCCGTCGGGAGTTCCATATTTTATGGCGTTGGTCAGAAGCTCGTTCAGGATCAGCGCCAGCGGCATGGCAACGTCATTCGAAAGCTTTGCATCGTCAGCCTCGAACTCAACCGCGACTTCCTTCGGGAAGGTCTGCTTTATTGTCCCGCAAACCGCAAGCAAGAAACCCTTCGCGTTGAACTGCGTCGAATCGACCGTCTCGTACAGGACCTGCTGAGCAGCGGCCATGGCCGCGACGCGGTTGCCGGCTTCACGCAAGATTTCTCGCGCTTGCGGGTTCGCTGCCCGTTGACCCGCCAAGCTCAGCAGTGACTGCAGCATCTGCATGTTGTTCTTCACACGATGATTGAGCTCATTGAAGAGCAGCCGCTGCTGTGTTTCGGCCTGTTTGCGTTCGCTGATATCGACCAGCATGTTGATGCCGCCGACGATCTTGCCATCTTCATCGCGCAGCGGCGTCGGATACGGGATGAAGGGAATGCGCACGCCGTCCGGGCGCTCGGCGACGGCTTCAGCGTTGCGTATCGGACGCCCCTCCTTCAGGGCGACCGCCATCGGGCACTGGTCGTGAGGAAGCGGGCTTCCGTCCGGCCAGAACAGTTTCCACGTCACGCACCACTTATCCTTGCCGATCTGCGGAACGCGCCCGGAAAGCTCGACGGCCGCCTCGTTGAAAAAGGTTATCGTGCCGTCGGCATCCGTCGTGTAGATCGCCGCCGGAATTGCCGCCAGCAGGTCGCGCAGCTGACGCTCGCTCGCCCGCAGCTTGGCTTCAGCCATCTTTTGGTCGGTGATGTCGCGCGCAATCTTCGAGGCGCCGATGATGAGGCCCTGGCTGTTGCGGATCGGCGAAATCGTCAGGGAAATATCGACGAGACTGCCGTCCTTGCGGCGACGCACCGTTTCGAAGTGATCGACGTTTTCGCCGCTGCGGATGCGCCTGATGATCTCCGGCTCCTCGCCCAGCCGGTCATCGGGGATGATCATCGTGATGTGCCTGCCGATCGCCTCGTCGGCCGTGAAGCCGAACAGCCGCTCCGCGCTGGCATTCCATGAGGCGATAATGCCGTTGAGGTCCTTGCTGATGATCGCGTCGTGAGAGGATTCGACAACGGCCACGAGCTGATTTGCCGCGCGTTCCGTCGTCTGGCGGGCGGTCTCGAGCCGTACGCGGTCGACCGCGAAGCCGAGTTGTCCGGCCACTGTCAGCGCAAAACGAAGCTCGGACTCCACGAAATCGTGCGGATGATCGTAATAGGACATGAACTTGCCGAGCAGCTGACCGCGCACCGAGATCGGAATGAAAGCCAGCGCTGCAATGCCTTCGTCCCGCACAGCCGCCTTGAGGTCGTCCGGCAATCCGCTTTGCTCGACGTCGGCAATAGCGATCGGTTCGGGATCGCGTGTGTCGCGCGACCAGGGGGAATGGCCTTCGACGGCCGTTCTGTAAGCTTGCGACAGGCCTCGCGAGGCGGCAAATCTGAGGAAGCCGGTGTTGTCGAAGAAGAGTATGGAGGCCCGGTCCGCACCCAATGCGCGAATGATGGTGCTGAGGGCTATCTCGTGAACCTCGCCGAGATTCGCCGCGCGCTGAAGGCTGTCCGTGAATTCGTAAAGCGCCGCCTGCTGCTCCAGATGCCGGACGAGCGCGGCCTCGGCCTTCTTGCGGGCGGTGATATCCTGCTGGACGCGCACCGCATACAAGAAGCGGCCTTCGGAGTCCCTTACGCTCGAGGACGTGACCGCGACCCAGACTCTTGCCCCGTCCTTGCGGATGAAGCGCTTTTCGTGCCGGTAGCTGTCGATCTCGCCTCGCACCTGACGCTCGAACTGACGCAGGTCCGCATCGACATTCTCCGCCAGAGTGGCATCGAACACCGACCTGCCGACAAGTTCATCGGCGGAATAGCCGAGCAGGTCGGCCAGGTAGCCGTTGACGCGCCCGAGTTCGCCCTTCGCGTTGACTTCAGCGATGCCAATCGCCGCATGCTGGTAAGTTGCAGCGAGCCGCTGCTCCTGTTGCCCAATGATCTCATCGGTCAGACGCCGGTCCGTGACGTCATGGAAACAGTTGATGGCTCCGACGACCCGACCGTCCTCGTCTTCGATCGGTTCGATGTGGACCATCACCCATATCGCCGTGCCGTCCGGCCGCTCGAGCTTTCCTTCAACCCCCCTGACGGGAATGCCGGTTCGCAGCACCGCGGCCATCGGGGTTTGGGCGCGCGCGATCTGCCGTCCATCGAGATAGAGCCTGTGGGATCCGCAATAGAGTTCGCTGTCCGAGCCAAGCAAGGGCGTTCGCCCCCACAAATCGGCAGCGCGCTTGTTGAACCAAAGCAATCGGCCTTGCGCGTCGCAAGCGTAGATCGCAATGGGCAGCGTCTCGATGAAGTCGGGCGGGATTTGCAGGGCGACGGCGTCCTGCGGGGTACGGATAAACCCCTCGGTTCCTTGAAGGCTTTCGATGCGCATCTCCCATTCCCGCTCGGCAACGAAGAGCCAAACGCATCGGATCGCCGAAGGTTCCCGCGTGAGCTCCGACACTTCGGCACTGAGGCAGCGCCGACATAATGCCGACGACGATTTCGTCTTGCCTGGTGGACCGATTTTCGCACAGAGGCGCAAAGCGTTCGAACGACCGGTCACACTGGCGGGATCCCTCATGCAACCGGGCCGGAAAGAGCTGCATGCGAATCCGGGCCGCCTTGACCTGGCGCATTGCCTTCCGCGCCGGCTCGCACAATAGTCGGGCCGATGTTCGAGGCGATAGCGAGTCACTGGTCGACGCTTATCCTTTTCCTGTCGTTGGCGATGGCGGCGGTCGGCATCGTCCATGCCATCATGACGAAGGAAGACGTGCGCGCCGCCACGGGGTGGGTCGGCGTGATGCTTCTGTCGCCCTTCCTCGGCGCGATCATCTACGCCATCGCCGGCATCAACCGCATCCGCCGCGCGACGATCAGCGCCATGCGACCCAGCGCCGGTTCGGCGGATGAGGCCGGGCACAATCGCGACGTCGCCGTCGAAGCCTTGATCGAGGCCCAATTCGGCCAGCGCTTCGTCGGATTGAAGACACTGGGGGACAGGGTGGCGCGGCGTCCGCTGACTTCGGGAAACACGATCGCCGTGCTCGAGACCGGCGACGAGGCCTATACGGCGATGTGCCGGGCGATCGACGGCGCGCAAAAGAGCGTGCTTCTCGAAAGTTACATCTTCGACAACGACGCCGTCGGACAGATGTTCGTGCAGTCGCTCTCCGCCGCGGTCAAACGCGGCGTTGCCGTGCGCGTGCTGATCGACGCCGTCGGCGTGCGCTATTCGGTACCCAGCATCCTGAAGCAGCTCAGGGAGTCCAACGTCGCCGTCGATCTCTTCAACGGCAACATCGTCATGGGCTTGAGACTTCCTTATGCGAATCTCAGAACCCACAGGAAGGTCCTGGTCATCGACGCGACAGTGGCGTTTACCGGAGGCATGAACATCCGCAAGGGGTTCTCGGCCGAATTCGCCGGTTCCGACAGCTCCAGGGACACGCATTTCGAGGTCACCGGGCCGGTGGTGGCCGACCTGTTCTCAGTCGCCGCCGAGGACTGGCGCTTCGCCAGCAACGAGGCGCTGAAGGGCGACGCCTGGCAGGTCGAGCGAACCGCCCCGCCGCCCGGCCAGCCGATGCTGGTCAGAGCCGTGGCGACAGGACCGGATGCCGCGAACGAAACCAACCACAAGCTGCTGATGGGTGCGTTTTCGGTCGCCCGCAAATCGATCCGCATCATGTCGCCCTATTTCCTGCCGGACCGTGAGCTGATCAGCGCGCTGACCACGGCCGGCGCGCGCGGTGTCGAGATCGACATCGTGGTGCCGGCGGTGAACAACCTTTTCCTCGTCGACCGCGCCATGACGGCACAATTCGACCAGGTGCTGAAGCATTATTGCCGGGTGTGGCGCCACGAGGGCCCCTTCGATCACTCGAAACTTATGGCAATCGACGGCGCGTGGGCTTATGTCGGCTCGTCCAATCTCGACGCCCGGTCGCTCAGGCTGAATTTCGAGATCGACATGGAGGTCCTGGATGCCAACTTCGCCCGGGCGATCGAGGCGCGTATCGACGCGGCGATCGCGTCGGCGAAACCGGTGACACTCGAGATGCTGAGGGCCAGAGCCTTCGTCATTCGTGTCCTCGACCGATTGCTGTGGCTGGGATCGCCCTATCTGTAGGCAAGGAAGACGAGCAGCAGGAACCATGGAGAGAAACGGACGCACCCTCCCCGAAACCGTGCTCCTGTCGATCCGCGGCAGAAAGATGCGGAAAGCGAAAGCCACGGCGCCGAAACGGGTCGGCGGCGCCGAGATGGTGGTCGCCTCCTACAACGTCCACAAATGCATCGGCACCGACCGCAAGTTCGACCCCGAGCGGACCGCGCGCGTCATCCGCGAGATCAGCCCCGATGTGATCGCGCTGCAGGAGGCCGACAACCGCTTCGGCGACCGCGCCGGACTGCTCGACCTCAACCGCCTCGAAATCGAAACGGGGCTGGTGCCGGTGCCGGTCACCGGAAACGGCAAGGCACATGGCTGGCGCGGCAACGTGCTTCTGTTCAAGCGCGGCACGGTGCGCGACGTGCACCAGATCAAGCTGCCCGGCCTGGAGCCGCGCGGGGCGCTGGTCGCCGAGATCGACCTCGACGAGAACCGGACGCTGCGCGTGATCGCTGCGCATCTCGGCCTGTTGCGGCGCTCGCGCTCGGAACAGGCCCGCGTCGTGCTCGATATCATGAGCAGCGCCGACGAAAGGCCTACGCTCCTGCTTGGCGACCTCAACGAATGGCGGCTGGGCAACCGCTCCGCGCTCAACACGCTGCACACCACCTTCGGCCCCTCGCTGCCCGCTGTGCCCACCTTTCCGTCCGGCCTGCCGGTGCTGGCGCTCGACCGGATCATGGGCAACCGCGACGGCATGGTGTCGGCGGTGGAAGCGCATGACACGCCGCTGTCGCGCGTGGCGTCCGACCACCTGCCGCTCACGGCTTACGTGCATCTATAGGGAGAGTAGCTCATCCTTCCCTGAGCCAGACCAGCATCTCGCCGGGATCGCGGTTGTCCCAGGCGAAGTAAGGAATTGCCTTGAGCGTCGTCTCTTCGGTTTCTGGCGGCTCGGGGCGGTAGAGATCGCCGCCCCAGGTCTCCGCCTTGGCCCGGCTGCCGATCGCCGAAAGCGTGACGATGCCGCCGAGCAGGTTAGGCTCTTTGTGCGCCTCCAGCCTGGCCGTGCGCGGCAGCGCAATGCGGTGCAGGCCACCGCCATTGTCGGTCTCCTCGACGCAGTAGAGCAGCGGGCCGCGCGACAGCGCGACGCGGCCGATGTCCTGCCGCACTTCCGGATTGGCGAAGAGGCGGGCCATCGACATTTCGAGGTCGAGCTCGACGCGGTCGCCCTTTTGCCATTCGCGGCGGATCGCGGCATAGCCGTCGACCGTGACCCCATCCAGATCTAGCATGTTGCCGTTCACCTTCAGCGCCGCGTTGCGGCACCAGGCGGGCACGCGCAGGTAAAGCGTGAATTCGACCGGTGTCTGTGCCTCGAACTCGATCGAGACCGCGCCGTCCCAGGGATAATTGCTGGTCTGGACCAGGCTGACCGGCCGGCCGGCGATCTCGAAGCGTGCGGTGGAGTCGCCATAGAGATGCACGGCCAGCGCATCGTCGGCGAGGCCGTAGAAATAGCTGCCGATGGAGGCCACCATGCGGCCGATATTGGGCGGGCAGCAGGGGCAGCGGTGCCATTTCCAGCGGTGGTGGCCGCCGCGGCTTTCCAGCGGGTTCTCGTAGAAGAACAGCGAGCCGTCGAGCGACAGGCCCGAGATCGAGCCGTTGTAGAGCGCCCGCTCCATCATGTCGGCATAGCGGCGGTTCGGCCCCATGCCGAGCATCCGGCTCGCCCAGAACACCAGGCCGACCGAGGCGCAGGTCTCGGCATAGGCGGTTTCGTTGGGCAGGTCGTAGTCGCTGGTGAAACCCTCATTGTGAGCCGACGGCCCGAGGCCGCCGGTGACATAGAGGCTCTTGGTGGTCAGATCGTCCCACAGCCTGTCGAGCGCCGCGCGCAAGCTGTCGTCGCCATATTCGGTGGCAATGTCGGCCATGCCGGAGAAGAGGTACATCGCCCGCACAGCGTGGCCGACGACCTTGTCCTGCTCGCGCACCGGCTTGTGCGACTGATTGTATTCGTAGGTCTTGAAATGATAGGCCTTCGGGTCGGCGCCGCGGGCGCGCGCCTCCTCGTCGAAATAATGCGGCTGCTGGCCGCGCTGGTCGATGAAGTACTTCGCCAGATCCATGTACTTCTTCTCGCCCGTCGCCCGCGCGAGCTTCACCAGCGCCAGCTCGATCTCCTCATGGCCGCAATAGCCCTTTTTCTTGCCGGGCCCCGGGCCGAACATCGAGGCGATGTGGTCGGCGTAGCGGCTCATGATGTCGAGCAGCTTGCGCTTGCCCGTCGCCTGAAAGTAGGCGACGGCGCCCTCGATCAGATGGCCGGCGCAGTAGAGCTCGTGGCAGTCGCGCAGGTTGGTCCAGCGCAGACCCGGCTGGATGCGCTGGTACCAGCTGGAGAGATAACCGTCCTCCTGCTGCAGCTTGCCGTACATGTCGATGACGGCGTCGATCTTCTTCTCCAGCTCCGGATTGCGGCGCCGGTAGAGCGAGTAGGCGGCCGTCTCGATGGTCTTGCCCCAGTCGGAATCCCAGAACATCTGGGTCGTCACCGTCGAGCCGGTGAACTCGGCGCCCTGCGCGTCGGCCTCGTCCGGCGACGGCGAATGGAACGGAATGACGACGCCGGGCGACGGCCGGTCGGGATCGATCTGCTCAAGCATGCGCGCCTCGACGCAGCGGTCGTAGAGGATGCCGGCGGTCTTGGCGGCGACGGCGTCGACCCGGTCGCCCCAGAAGCCGCGGACATCGACCTGCGGCACGGGCAGCGGCCGGAAGGCAAGCTTCGGCTTGGCGGTCGCGGCTGCCTGGGCTGCGGTGGCGGATTGTGCTGCGGTCATAACGTCACTCCATTCGAATGCGGGAAATCATTTGACGGCCCCGGCCATCAGGCCGCGGATGTAGAAGCGCTGCAGCGCGAGGAACAAGATCAGGCAGGGCACCATCATCACCGTGACGCCCGCCTGCACCGCGCCCCAATCGATGGCGCCGAAGCGGCCGGACTGGAGCGCGGTCATCATCACCGGCAGGGTGAATTTCGACTGGTCGGTCATCAGCACCAGCGCGGCCAGGAACTCGTTCCAGGCGCCGAGGAAGGCGAAAAGCGCGATGGTGACGACGCCCGGCCAGACCAGCGGCAGCATCACCTTGACCAGCATGGTGACATTGTTGGCGCCATCCATGCGCGCCGCCTCCTCGATCTCGCGCGGCACGGCGTCGAAGGCGTTGCGCATCATGAAGATCGAGAAGGGAAGCTGCAGCGTGACATAGACGCAGACCAGGCCGGTCAGCGTGTTGTGCAGACCGAGTTTCGTCAGCACCAGGAAGATCGGCGTCAGGATCGACTGGAACGGGATCATGATCGTCGACAGGATGAGGATGAAGAAGAAGTCCCGGAACGGGAAGCGGAAACGCGAGAAGCCGTAGCCGGCGAGCACGCTGACCAGCACCGAGAGCAACACCGTCATCACCGAGACATAGATGCTGTTCTGCGCCGAGGCCCAAAGCCCGTCGCCGAAGGTGTTCAGCGTCTGATAGTTCTCGACCGAGAAGCCGGTGGTCGGCCAGGGCGGCAGCGGCGGCTGGCGCGCTTCCTGCGCAGGCTTGAAGGTGGAGAGCACCGTCCACACGATCGGCGCCAAAAACAGCACCGAGGCGATGATGCCGGTGGAATGCCTGGCCAGGCTAAAGGCCGCCTTGCGGTGCTGCGACATCGCCTCGGCCATCAGTCGAGCCCCTCGGGCTTGCGCAGCAGCCAGAGCTGGATGAGGCTGAGCGCCACCAGGATGACCAGCAGCACCATGGAAAGTGCCGCGCCGTAGCCGAGCTTGAACGAGACGAAGGACTGGTTGAAGATCCAGTAAACCGCCGTCAGCGTCTGGTTGCGCGGGCCGCCGCGCAGGATGATGTAGAACTGGTCGAAGGCGAGGATCGAGCCCGCGACCGACAGGATCAGCGCCAGCGCCAAGGTGCGGCGCATCAGCGGCAGGGTGATCGCCCTGAAGCGGGCGAACGGCCCTGCCCCATCGATGACGGCGGCCTCCTGCAGGTCCTGCGGGATCGACTGCAGGCCGGTCATCAGGATGATCATGGTGAAGCCGGCGACCTTCCAGACCACCATGGCGATGATCGACCAGAACGCCGGCTGGAAGGTGGCGAGAAGATTGACCTTCCTCTCGGTCAGGCCGAGGTCGTAAGCGGCCGGGCTGAACAGGCCGGAATCGACGTTCAACAGCCACGACCAGAGCAGGCTTGCGGAAGCAAAGCCCACCACGGCCGGCATGAAGAAGGCGGTGCGGTAGAGATTGGTGAGCGGGCGCGGCCGCTCGATGAAGATCGCCAGCGGGAAGGCGACGGCGAAGATCGCGATGGTGACGATCAGCGTGTAGTAGAAGGTGAATTTGAGCGCGTTCCAGAACCGCGTGTCGCGCAGGATGGCAAAGTAATTGTCGAGGCCGATGAAAGCGTGCTCGCCCATCAGCGGCCAGTTGTGCAGCGACATCCACGCCGTCATGCCGAGCGGGATGACGAAGAACACGGTGACGAAGGCGACGGCCGGCAGGACATAGAGCAGGCCCACCCATTGCCGGCGGCTGACGCCGATGCGTCTGGCTCGGGCGGGCGCGGAGGTTGCAGTGAGGGTGGTCATGGCTGAGCTCCCCCTTCTCCCCTTGTGGGAGAAGGTGTCGCCGAAGGCGACGGATGCGGGGTGTTCCAGCGGAGTGAGATGCTGGTGTTTCCTGGAACACCCCTCATCCGTCTCGGCGCTGCGCGCCGATCCACCTTCTCCCACAGGGCGAGAAGCGGGAGCGAACCTCGCGGCGCCTCAAATTGGCGATGCTGGTGAGTGAGCTTTCTCAACGCGATAATCCTGCCATTTAGCGCGGCGTCCCCTCCCCCTTGAGGGGAGGGTCCGGCCGAAGGCCGGGGTGGGGTCCGCTGTGAAGTGCGCCTACGGGGAGATAGCGTCGGCGTACTTCGCGGGCGACCCCACCCGGACCTGCGGTCCGACCTCCCCTCGAGGGGGAGGTTTAGGGCCGCGCTTTACTTGTTCGGCGCCTGGTCGATGATCGACTGCATGGTCTCCTGCGCGTTCGAAATCGCGCCGTCGACATCGTCGCCGAAGAAGACCTCGTTGACCATCTGCGTCCACGGCCCGTTGGCGGAGTTGATCAGGTCGTTGAACACCACCGAATAGGGCGTGCGGCCCTTGGCCATCGCCTCGGCCGCCACCTGGTAGCGCGGATCGAGGTCCTTCAGCGCTTCCTTGGCGATGTCGCCGCGCACCGGCAGGCTACCATATTTGGCGAGGATGGTCTGGCCCTCGAGCGAGTAGGCGAAGTCCAAAAACTCCTTCACCACGGCGATCTTCTTGGTGCCCTTGGTGACGACGAAATTGTCGCCGCCGGCGAAGGACGACCAGCCGCCATCCTTGCCCGGCAGGAAGGTGATGCCGTAGTCGATATCAGGGTATTGCGTGTTGAGCGCGCCGATGGCGAAGGCGCCAGACGGCGAGAGGCCGATCTTGCCGCCGGCAAAGGGGGCGAAGAAGTTGGCGCCGGTGTCGGTCTGCGCACCCTCGGGCACCAGCCCTTTCTTGACCATCGAGCGGTAGAGGTCGATCGCGCCGCGCAGCTGCGGGCTATCGAGCGTCGCCTTGGAGCCGTCCTCGGAGAGGATGTCGCCGCCCGAGGCCCAGACCAGCGGCGTGAAGGTGAAGATGTTGCAGCCGCCGCAATTGCCGGAGAAGTAGAAGCCCTTGATGTCGCCGCCGAGCGCGTTGACCTTCTCGGCGTCGGCCTCGATCTCGGCCCAGGTCTTCGGCCCCTTTTCCGGATCGAGCCCGGCCTGCTTGAACAGCTTCTTGTTCCAGATCAGCACCGAAGAATCGGCCGAGAACGGCAGGCCGTAGATGCGGCCCTTATAGGTGCCGGTCTTCACATGCGCCGGCGACAGGCTCGAAAAATAGGGCAAGGATTTCGCCCAGTCGGTGATGTCTTCCAGCTGGCCGGCGGCGGCGAAGGACGGCGTGTAGATCAGGTCGAGCGACAGCGCGTCGGGCGCGGTGCCGCCGGCGGCGGCGGCGCCATATTTCGGGATGATCTCGGCGTTCGGGATGATGTCGAGCTTGATCTGGTCCTTGTGCGCCTTGTTGAAGGCGTCGACGATGCGCGGCATGAAATTCGAGCCGTCGGCGCGCACCCAGATGTTGGCGGTCTCGGCGGACGCCGCCTGCAGGCCGCCGCCGATCACGGCCGCGGCCAGGGCCAGCTTGGCAAACATGGTTTTCACGGTATTCCTCCTCATGGTTCTCCTCCCAATTTGGCCGTTGCGCGACGGCCGTTTCGTTCGATGCCTCAGCCGCCCGGCGGACGGCCGCATGACTGACGCACCACCAGCCGGCACGGCAGTTTCCTGATGCCCGGCGCGGCCGGCTGGCCGCCCACGAGCGAAAGCAGAGCGAGCCCGGCCTCGCGGCCGAGCGCTGAAAGGTTCATGTCGACCGAGGTCAGCGGCGGGCGCGTCGCCTCGGCCACGATCTCCCAATTGTCGAAGCCGATGACGCCGACATCGTCGGGCACGCGGATGCCGCGCTCGCGCAGCGCGTCGATGACACCGCGCGCGATCTGGTCGTTGCCGCAGAAGACGGCGTCCGGCCAGCCTTCCCTGCCCCGGCCGTTGCCGAACAGTTTCGCCACCGCATCGTGGCCCCAGCCTTCCGACCAGGCGCCGAGCAGCGGCTCGCCGATCGGCAGGCCGTGCGCCTCGAGCACTTCCCGGTAAGCCTCGGCCCGCGCATGTACCACCGCGAAGCCCGCCGGTCCGGTGACATGGGCGATGCGGCGGCGCCCGAGCCGCAAAAAATGCTCGACCGCCAGCCGTGCGCCGCCGGCATCGTCGGAAACCAGGCCGACCGCGCCGGGATCCGGCTGGGTGAAGGCATAGACGACCGGAATGCGCAGATTGGAGAGATCGATCGGCAGATGGCGGTCGATGCGTTTTCCCGTGGCGATGATGCCGTCGACGCGCTTGTCGAGCATGGCCTCGACATGCAACTGGCCGAGCCGCGTGTCGTCCTCGACATTGCACAGGAACACCGAGACGCCATTGTCGACCAGCGCATCCGAAACGCCGGCCATCAGCGGCAGCGAGAAGCGGCCATAGGTATCGTTGGTAAGCAGGCCGACGGTGAAGGAGCGCTTGCGCAGCAGGCTCTGCGCCAGGTGGTTCGGCCGGAAGCCGAGACGCTGCGCCACCTCACGAATGCGCTCGCGCGTCTCGGCGGTCATCCGCCCCTGCCCGTTCAGCGCCTTCGACGCCGTCGCCACGCTGACGCCGGCCGCAGCCGCCACCTCGCGCAGCGTCACCGGCGGCTTGGCGGAAACTGGCGCTGGCTCGGCGTCGGAAGACATAGTTCGAGGCGCATCCCTAAGTTGGGAAAAGGTTTTCCCTTATCGTCCTGCGCGAAGATGACGGGTGAGGTCAGCAGGCGGGAGGCGATTTGGGAAAAGGTTTTCTCAAAAGGGAGATTAGGGGAAGCGGGAGGGGTTGGCAAGGGGTCAGGAACTGCGACGCGGCTTTTCGCCTAATGGTTGACGTGCGCGAGGACATCTTAAGTTCCAGTCTCGAAGGACCGGATGGGCCCGCAAGCAGACTGTCGGTTTTCCAGAAGTAGCTAGCCTGATCTGCACGACCGACATGCGGCGCAACTCGGTGGAGGAGCGCCTTTCGCCGGTATTACCAGTTGGTCGCGACGTATTTTGGTTGGAGATATTCAAGCAGGCCGTGATGCCCTCCCTCGCGGCCGAGCCCGCTTTGCTTCATCCCCCCGAACGGCGCTGCCGGGTCCGAAACTAGGCCACGATTGACGCCGACCATTCCACTTTCGATGCGTTCGGCGACCCTCAGGGCGCGTCTGAGATCACTACTGTAGACGTAGGATATGAGGCCATACTCCGTGTCGTTCGCCAGCCGGACAGCCTCGTCTTCCGTATCGAAGGGCGTGACCGCTGCGACCGGCCCAAAGATCTCTTCCTTCGCGATGTCGGAATCGGGGGAAACGTCAGCTAGGACTGTCGGAGGATAGAAGAAGCCCTCGCCAGGCCGCGGTTTGCCGCCCGTTTCGATACGCGCCCCACGGGCAACGGCATCCTTCAGCAAGCGATCAACCTTCTCCACGGCCGTCGCGGTAATAAGGGGCCCGAGCTGGGTCGTCGCTTGGAGACCCGGCCCCACTGAAAGCGAGGACATTTCCTGGGTAAGCCGGCGGACAAAAGCGTCGTAAATGCCGCGCTGCACATAGAAGCGATTCGCCGCAGTGCAGGCTTCTCCGCCGTTGCGCATCTTGGCGACCATAGCGCCGGCCACGGCATCGTCCAGATCCGCATCATCGAACACGATGAAAGGAGCGTTGCCGCCGAGTTCCATGGAACAGCTGATGACCCGGTTGGCGGCCTCACGCAACAGGATGCGCCCAACGGCGGTCGAACCCGTGAATGACAGTTTGCGCACCCGACTGTCGTGCAGCATCGCGCTCACCACAGGCCCCGCGGCCGTGGTCGTCACGATGTTGACGGCACCTTCGGGCAAACCGCCTTCCATGAGGATCGCACCGATCGCCAACGCGGTCAGTGGAGTCTCAGCCGCCGGCTTCAGTACGCACGTGCAACCCGCCGCGAGCGCCGGGGCGATTTTGCGGGTCGCCATGGCCGCAGGGAAATTCCAGGGCGTGACAAGAACGGCGATGCCAATCGGCTGGTATTGAACCAGGATTCGGTTTGCACCGCCCGGCGCGTGGCCGATGTCGCCGAGAGTACGCACCCCCTCCTCGGCGTACCATCGGAAAAACTCCGCGGCATAGGTTACCTCTGCGCGAGCGTCCGGGAGGGCCTTGCCGTTCTCCAGAGATATCAGTTGCGCCAGCCATTCGGCACGATCGCGCATGAGCTGGTGGCAGCGCATCAGGATGTCCGATCGCCGGCGTGAGGGTGTTTGCCTCCACATCGTCGCAGAAGCCTCCGCAGCATCGATCGCCCGGATTCCGTCGGCGACTGCGCCGTCTGCGACAGATGCGATCGTGCGCCCGTTGGATGGATCGGCGACATTAAACCGATTGCTGCCGGTTGCACTTGTCCATTTGCCGCCCACCAGCAGATCCACAGGAGCGCTTGCAATGATAGCCGCAGCATCCACGCAAAAAGGTTCGATATCCCTTGCTGTCTGACTCACACCCATCCTCTCGCGGCTTTAGAAAACATGCGCAACCAGTCGGACGATCGCTGGAACCAATATGAAATTGGTATTGCAACCGGTGTCAATATAGATCAAATTGGTTGCGGAGAAATCTGCCCGATTCGTTCTGGAGTGGCTGCATGACCGTCGTTTTGAGGGATTTCATCGAGGCGGCAGGATTGCAGCCAGGCGACCGGCTGCCACCCGAGCGCGATCTGGCGCTCAAGCTAGGTTTACCCCGCACGGCCCTCCGGCGCATGCTGGCTGTGATGGAGCAAGAGGGGCGCCTGCTTCGCCATGTCGGGCGTGGCACTTTCGTCGCCGAGCGAGGGGCAACTGCGAGCGCTCCGTATCGCGCACACGATGCCTCTCGGAAAGAACTGTGGACCTATCCCGCTGAGGTCTTCGAAGCACGATTAATCATCGAGCCGAAGGTGGCGGCGCTCGCGGCGTTGCGGGCGACCCCCTATGAAACTGAAGAGATGCACAAGGTCATCCAGCATGGCAGTACCGCCGCGACGCTGGCGGAGTTCGAGCGTTGGGACGCCGCGTTCCATCAACTGGTAGTTGTGGCGGCCCGCAATGGATTGCTGGCCTCGCTCTACGAAGGTATTCACTCGCTTCGGGCGGGGCGTCTTTGGGGGCGCATGAAAGAGCTGTCTCTGACGAAAGAGCGTATGCAGGAGTATACGGCTCATCATCGCGCGATCTTACAGGCGATCACTGACCGCGATGGTGGGCAGGCCGAACAAAGAATGCATAGCCATATCTTGACCGCGAGAGCCAACATACTCGGATCGGAGACAATGGGGTGAGTAGGCCTCATCGCCAAAATTTTGAGATTGCCGAACCGAGCGGAATGGCGCGTTCGAACGCTAATCGCTTGTCGTTCTATTCAAGGCGGGACATCTGACACTGTTTTCACGACGGACGCGGTGCGCGCCATCCAGACAAGATGAGGTTCCTGTACGCGGCGGGCCCGTCGCCAAGGAAGAGCAAGGTTATCGCCTCTTTGCTTCGGGCTGGCGACGGCGCATTGCACGCTTATCCCGCCATTCGTAAAGGGAATAGACAAGCGGGATGAACCATGGCTTGCCGCGGTAAAACGGCACGGCCTTCGGAGCGGGGTCGAAATCGAAGGCGGACTGTGCCTTTTCGGTTTCGCCGAGGATCTTGAAGGCGGCCTTCTTGCCCAGCCAGCGGGCCCAGACCACTCCGGAGCCGCAGAAGCCGGTGGCGTAAACCGTATCGCCCGAGGTGAAAATCCGAGGCACCATGTCGCGATGCATGGCGACCTGGCCAAACCAACTATGCGTCAGGCCGACGCCCCTCAGTTCGGGGAAAATTCGGCCAAGTTCGCTGCGCAAATGGGTGGTCGGCGCCAGCGCGTCACCCGCCGTGGTGCCGTCCCTGCCGCCGAAGAGGATGCGCGATCCGTCCGCCGAAGGGCGATAGTAATAGCTGAGCTGGCGCATATCGCCATACATCATGCGCTTCGGCATCAACTGGTCCATCACGCCTTCTGCCAATGGCTCGGTAGCGATGATGCGGCTGCGCACCGGCACAATACGGCGTCGCAGCCAAGGATCGAAGCCGTCGGTATAGGCATCCGTGCAGATCAGCACCTTCCTGGCGAGAACGTCACCGCGCGACGTCCTCACACGGACCCCGCCGGCCTCGGCGATGGTTCCCGTAACGGCTGTGTTCTCATGGATTACCGCTCCGGTTGCCATTGCCACCCGTATAATACCCGCAAGCAGCTTGGCCGGATGCAGGCCACCGGTATCCATCCGCACGAATCCACCCGTGTAGAAATCCGTCCCGATATAGGTCGGCACGTCCAACCGGCCAACGGGATGAGCCTCGATGCCCAGAAAGCGCCGCAGTAGATCGGCGGAGCGGCTGAGTTCGTCGCATTCATCAGCGTTGATCGCGCCGACGAACAGGCCGGAGAGATGGAAGTCACACTCCACCTTCTCCTCGTTCAGAAAGGCCCACAGGTCTTCCCGTGCGGCCTTTCCCTCCATCAGGATCTCGGTGGCGCGGGCCTCGCCGAATCTTCTGATCAATTCCTTGCGCCCGGGTCGAATGCTCCCGCTCGCCATGCCGCCATTACGACTGGAAGCCGCCTGCCCCAGCGACTGGCGATCGAAAAGCTGAACACTGCGACCGGCACGAGCAAGCTCGATGGCCGCCGAAAGTCCTGCATAGCCTCCCCCAACGATCGCCACGTCGCATCTGGAGGCGACCCGGCGGACTGGGAGGGGAGAGAAGGTGCAATCCTCCCACCAATAGGGCGTGGATTTGAAGGGGCCAGCGGGATCGGCGGTCATGGGAACATACCAGCTTTTGGTCGGATCGGCGGGCAAGCGCAAACCGGTCAATCGCGTGAGACCCAGAGTTTGCGCGTGGTTTCGATGGCACGCCATACGCCCGTGAATCCCGGATGCATGACGAAGGCGTCGCCAGCCGCGATGCGGCGCGGCGGGCAGCCATCCTCAGTGAGTTCGGAGACACCCGAAAGGATGTAGCAGAACTCGAAAGTCTCGCCCTTAATCGAACGATAGGCGCCAGGCGTGACCTCCCAGACCCCTGCCTTCACGGCGCCGTCTGCGGTCTGGGCGATATCCCAGCTCAGAAAACGTGGATCGCCCTCCACAAGGCGGTCGGGCAGAGGCTGCCCTTCGCGTGGGCGCGGAAGAACATTCTGGTCGATGAACGTCAACTTGGACATAGGGATGTGGCCTTTCTGCGCGTTGAACGCCGTTCGAACCAAAGTTGCCGCTCCAAAAGCTTCAAGGCAGTCAGTCCGACGACATTGAGGGTGAGGTAGAAGACGGAGGTGATGATGAAGATGTCCATAATGGCGAAGGTTTCGCTCATCAGGCGTTTGGCCCAACCGGTGATTTCGAGCACAGCGATGGTCGAAGCGAGGCTGGATTCTTTGACGATGATGGCAACCTCACTGCTGTAGGATGGCAGCGCTTGTCGCAAAGCCAGCGGGAACTTGATCCGGCGCAAGATAATCCAAGGCGACATGCCGCAGGCTTCCGCCGCCTCGATCAGCCCGCGCGGCAGGGATAAAAACGCGGTTCGAAAGATTTCGGCTGTGTAGGCACCGGTGTTCAACAGGACCGCGAGAATGGCTGCGTGCAGGCCGTCGCCGATCAGCCACCAAATCACCGGGTTGGAGCGAAAGAACCCGACCTGCCCTAATCCGTAGTAGATCACGAATATCTGCACCAGCATGGGCGTGCCGCGAAAGACGGCGCAATAGGCGTCGGCCGCCGTGCAAACCAAGCGATTGCGCGAAGTGCGCGCGAGCGCCACCAGGATGCCGAATGGCAGTCCTAAGCCCACGCCGAACACCGAGATCAGAAGCGTTGTCTTTGCGCCGGTGAGAAGGAACGGAATCGCATAGGCAATAATGGTGAAATCCATTCTAACCTCCGCTGAAGCCGCGATTGATATGGCGCTCAGCCAGGCCGAACAGGGTCTGGCTGACTGCTGTCATGGCGAAGAACAGCGACGCAGCGATGCAGTAAAAGAGAAGTGGCGAGCGCGTGATGCCCGCCGCGATAGCCGCCATACGCATGAGTTCCTGCATGCCGACGATGGAAACGAGTGAAGTATCCTTGATCGTCATCTGCCAGACATTGTTGATCCCGCCGAGAGCAAGTCTCAACGCGAGCGGCAACGTGATTCTGAAAAAGGCGACCGATCGAGGCAACGCCAAAGATTTCGCGGCTTCAAGAAGACCGTTGGGAACGGCTTCCAAAGCGCCTCGCATCACCTCGATCGAATAGGCGCAGGAAATGGTCGCGATGGCGAGGATGCCGATAATGGACGGGTAGGCACTTTCAGCCATGTCTCGGTAGCCGAAGGCAACGGCTATCTTCTGCACCCAGTCGACAGAGCCAAAGAACAGGAGATAGATCACAAGAAGACCCGGCACGCCGCGGACGACGATGCTGTAGACATCGATCATCTGGGACAGCACCGGGACCCGCTGCCAGCGCGCTATGGCAAACGGGACGGCTGCGATCAACCCGATCATCATGCCGACCAGCCCGATGCAAATCGTCACGAAGGCGCCGCGCAGCAAAGCGAGTCCCCAGCCCTGCTCCACAACCAGCAACCAGATAGTTTCAAACATGGATGACACCCGTCGGGCCGCCGCGGGCTGCGACGGCCAGTTGTTGCGAGAGGATCACTTCTTGCACGGAATGGTGTAGTCGTCCTTGAACCACTTGAGGGAAGACTCCTTGATCTTACCTCCATCGATCATGTTGCAGAGCGCGGCATCTACCTTAGCCTTGAGTTGGGCATTCCCCTTGCGCATACCGACACCCATGCCGTGGCCGAGGGTTTCAGGATCGCTCATCGCCGTAATCTTCACATCGATCTTCGTGAAGTTGGCGCCGTCCGGTGTAGCGAGGAAATCCATCCAGGTCGGGGAGTCGCCGAAAGCGGCATCCAGGCGGCCAGCCGCAAGATCAGCGGTCTGCTGAGTGGTGGCATCATAAGTCTTGAGATCGGCGCTGGTCGCCCGCTTGCCGATGAATTTGGCATAGGTCGTGCCTGTCACGACGCCGACACTCTTTCCCGCGAGCGCCTTTTCGATCTCCTCGAGACTCTTGAGCCCGGCAAGAGCGGAATCTTTGGGGACTACGAAATAGAGCGGGGTGGTGGCGTACGGGATGGAGTAGTCGATCTTCTTCTGGCGCTCGGCAGTGATGCCAAGGCCGGAAATGATCACGTCGAAGCGGTCGCTATCCATGGAGGGAACCAGCGAACTGAAAGCCTGCACCACAAATTTGCACTTCATCTTGAGTTCGGCGCAGATACCGTTGGCAACGTCGGCGTCGAAGCCGGTGACGTTTCCGTTGGCGTCGGCCATGCTGAACAGCGGCGCGTCCCCTTCCGTGCCGACGCGTAGGACGCCTTCCTCGGCGTGCGCGGCACCGGCTGCGGCGGCGAGCATGAAACCGGATACGAAAATCGAACGAAACGTTTGAACTGAAAGCATGAGTGTTACCCCTTTTTGTTCTGCTGAAGAAAACCGCGATCACGCGGCGGCTGGCATGACGCTGGAGAGAAACCGTTTCACCGCCTCCGAGGCAGGGTTGCGAAACAACTCTTCCGGCGCATCGTCCTGCTCAAGGATACCTTTGCGCAGGAATATCATCCGGCTCGACACGTCGCGCGCAAACCGCATTTCATGGGTGACGAGAAGGATGGTCGCCCCCTCTTCGGCCAGCGTGCGGATCACCTTCAGCACCTCGCCCACGAGTTCCGGATCGAGCGCGGATGTGGGCTCGTCAAAAAGCATGATCTTTGGTCGCATCGCCAGCACCCGTGCGATCGCCACGCGCTGTTGTTGACCGCCTGAAAGCTGACTGGGATAGCGGTCGCGGAATTCGGCCATCCCCACCTTGGAAAGCGCCGAAAGCGCCATATCCTCGGCCTCCCGCCTTCCTTTCCCGAGCACGTAGACGAGCGCCTCTGTCACGTTGCCGATCACGGTCCGGTGCGGCCAGAGATTGAAGTTCTGGAACACCATGCCAGTCCGCTGGCGAAAGAGCCGGATCTTCGCGCGGTTGGTGATTTCGCTCTTGCCCGGTCGATTGGTGGTGATGGAGATTGCGTCGCCCATCACCTCGATCCTCCCTGAGGTCGGCGTCTCCAGAAAATTTATGCAGCGCAACAACGTGCTCTTTCCCGAGCCAGACGCGCCGATAAGGGATATGACCTCCCCTTCCGCCATCTGGAAAGTGACGTCGTTAAGGATCCTGACCGCGCCGAAATTCTTACTGAGTTCATGGACCTTTAGAACCGGGGCCATGTCACGGCGTCTTCGGTTCCATTCAGATCGCACCCTCTCAACATGGGGCTGGCCCCGGCTGTCCATCGTCTGCGCGAGTTCGTTAAGTGTTAGGCGACTGTGACCATCGCTCCCACTTTCGTCGGTGACGACGCCGTCTATGGCGCTCCTCCTCGAAACGGTTCGATATCCCTTGCTGTCAGTCACGTTCATCGGCTCGCTGCCTCTAGCAACTATTTGAAACCAACCTCGGGATTCTTAGGACCAATATGACATTGGTATCGCAACCGGTGTCAAGATAGATCAAATTGGTTGCGAGAAAAATCTGCAGGAACAGCTTACATTTGGCGCGTCGGATCCAATTCGCGGAATGAAGATCATCGCAGATAATCCGCCCCTCGCCCGGCCCTCAGGCGAACATAGACTCGCCTATCGCTTCCTAAGCAGAATGTTCGGGCCCGCTCCGCCGGGCCGCCCACGCGTCGCCGCCGGCGCCGAGCCCGCGCCAGCGGCAATAAGGGACGGCGGCGGCCAGGTGACGGGTCTTAAGGCGGCCGAGGAAACCCAGATCCGCATGTTCGAGCACGTCGCACATGGCGACCAGATCCCACGCGCCGGCAAGCGCCTCCTCTCAATACCGCCGTCGGGGAACGATAAGGCGCTGCTCGATGTTGATGCGACATCGGATGGCGAATCCATGGAACGGCGCGACAAGGAACAGGAGAACCTTTCCCGGCTCGAACGGGCCGCACAGCGGACTGCCGATCCGAAAACGATCCAGCGGCAGGCGAAAAAGCCCGCGGAGAAATTCCGCTTCAGCTTTCGCAAGGAAGACCTCTGGTGGACGGCCGGCTTCGCTGCCGCTGCCTTGCTGCTCTTTGCCGCCCAACTTCTCATCAATTGGCGCTTGGAATGGTTTGAGGCGCCTTTGCGCAGCCGCGTGCTGAACTATGTCTGGGGCGGCTTTCTCATTTTCGTCATGCTGACCGTGGCGAGTGTCATTGAAGTCTTTCTCATCGGCCGCATTCCCAATCGTGTCTCGCGTTTCAACCTGAAACGAATTTTTCGATTGATCGTCGTGGTCGCCGTCGTTTTCGTGGCCATCTCGGTTCTGTTCGTGAACTGGTACGCCGCCGTCGTTTCGCTCGGCCTGATTTCACTGACGCTCGGCTTCGCGCTGCAGATGCCGATCTCCAGTTTCATCGCCTGGATCTATATTCTGGCCAGGGCGCCCTATCGCGTTGGCGACCGGATCCGCATCGGCGATGCCCATGGCGACGTCATCGACGTCAGCTATCTCGACACGACGTTGTGGGAATTCGGCGGCGAACATCTTTGGACCGATCATCCGAGCGGACGCGTCATCAAGTTCCCGAACTCCACCGTCTTCGACACGCCGGTCTTCAACTATTCCTGGCCGCTGTTTCCCTATGTCTGGAACGAAATCAAGTTCCAGCTCGCCTACGACAGCGATCTGGAATTCGTGGCGAAAACCATGCGGGAGGTCGTGGACGAGCAGATCGGCGACATCATGAGCCAGAAGGTGAAGGTCTATAAGGACATCCTGTCGAAAACGCCGGTGGACGAGCTGCAAGTGAAGGAGCATCCGGTGGTTCATTTTCGCGTCAGTGAAAATACCTGGCTCGAAGCCATCGTGCGCTACCTCGTGCCGCCGAAGGAAGCGGGCCGCACCAAGACACGCTTGATCAAGGAAATGCTGGCGCGAATGAATGCAGAACCCGATCGCGTGCTGTTTCCAAAGAGCAATTTGCGGTGAACTTCCAGGCAGCTTGGTAGAGCGAGGTCGTTCGCGTCCCTTCGTGGCTTGTCAGTTCATTGGCCAGACGATCGCCAGCATCGGCACGGCAACAATGACGACAAGGAACGACAGCGGCAGCCCCAGCCGCGGATAGTCGCTGAAACGATAGCCTCCCGGGCCCATGACAAGGGTGTTGCATTGGTGCCCGATCGGCGTGAGGAAGTCGCAGCCGGCGCCGATGGCGACAGCCATCAGAAAGGCTTCCGGCCTGTAGCCCAGATCGGCGGCGAATTCCGACGCGACGGGCGCCATGACAAGCACGGTGGCGGCATTGTTGAGGAATGGCGTCACGGCCATGGCGGCAACGAGGATCAGCGTCAGTGCGCCGGGCGCCGGAAGAATATTCCCGAACCTGGCAAGCTCCGCGGCGACCAATGCGGTTGCTCCCGTAGTGCGCAGCGAATCGCTCACCGGGATGAGAACGGCGAGCATCACGAGGATTGGGCCATCCAGCGATTGGTAGACGTCGCGGAGCGGGATGACCTTGAAAAGCACTATCCCGACCGCGGCCGCAAAGAAAGCGACGGGAACCGGGAGCAGACCAACGGCAGTGGTGAGCATGGCAAGGGCGAGGATTGCCACGGGCACGATACCCTTGCGAACGCTGCCAAGAAGGATGGGCCTTTCCGCCAGCGGCAGGCAGCCTAGTCCGCGCAGCGTCTCGGGCATTGTGGTTGCATTGCCCTGCAGCACGACGACGTCGCCGAGCCTTAGCTCGACCTTGGCGAGCCTGCGGTCGAGCCGCTGGCCGCGACGGCTGACAGCCAGGAGGTTGACGTTGAAGCGATCGTAGAGGGCAAGTCGCTGAGCCGTCCAGCCGATCAAGGGCGAGCTTTCGCCAATGACGGCCTCGATAGCGACCATCTCGCTGGTGGTGACCTCTTCATTCACCCGATCGCCCGTGACGCTGAGCTTGCCTTGCGAGACAAGGCGATCCAGCGCTGCCGGGTCGCCTTCGAGCAACAGGATGTCGTTCACCTTAAGGACGGCATCGGGCAGCGGCGTCATCCGCATCGTGCGATTGCGCAGGATCGACGTCACGACGGCATCGCCTCCGGCAAGCTTGATGACGTCGGCGACGGTTTTCCCGAGCACGGTGGAATCGCCGACAACTCGCGCCTCTGTAAGGTAGTCCTTGATGTCGAGGGCTTCATTCAGCGCCCCGCCGAGCTTTTCGCGCACCGGCAACAGCCAATAGAAAGACAGCAGAAAGATCATTCCGGCGGCGGCGACGGCCGCTCCAACAGGCGCGAAGTCGAACATTGTGAACGCCGTTCCGGTCAGCTGCTCTCGCACCCGGGAGACAACAATGTTCGGGGACGTGCCCACCTGCGTCATGAGACCGCCGAGCAATGACCCGAATGCCATGGGCATCAGAAATATCGATGGCGAGGTGCCGGACCGGCGCGCGAACTGAAAGGCGATCGGGATCATGATCGCCAGCGCGCCGATATTCTTGACGAAGGCAGACAGGCACGTCACCACGATCACCAGCAGCGCCAGTTGCGAGCGAACTCCCGACAATTTGGGAGCAAAGCGCGCGATGGCGAGTTCCATGATGCCCGATCGCGCTATGCCTGCGCTCACCAGCAGAGCACTGCCGACAATGATCACGATATCGTCGCTAAACCCGCTGAAGGCTTTGTCGAACGGCACAATCCCAACGGCGAGGGCGAGCAGCAGCGCCGCGGCAGCGACGAGATCATAGCGATAGCGACCCCATACGAACGCTGCCATCATCACGAAGGTGACGGCAAACGACAGGATTTGCGGCATGGTCATGTCTTCGGCTGCTCCGCAAGCGGCTGATCAGAACGCCCAGACTGCTCCTTTGTTGCTTTGGCCCGACGGTCTTGGGCTGCTGGCGGAGCTGAAGGCCATCGCGCATGGGAGCGGCCCCTCGCCCGGCTCTGACCTCGCGCGCGGATGGAACCTCGCCTATCGCTTGCTGAAGAAGCCGGACAGAATGTTCGGGCCGGCTTCGCCGGGCCGCAGCCTGATGCCGTCCTCGAAGCAGTTCAGCGTCACGCATTCGAACCCGCTGTGGGCGAGCAACGCCACCAGCGAGTCGCGGTCGAAGTGGTGCAAATGCTCGTTGGGGAGACGCATACGCCAGGTTCGGAACCAGGCGTCGCCGTCGGCGCCGAGCTCGCGCCAGCGGCAATAAGGGACGGCGACGGCGAGGTGCCGGGTCTGCAGGCGGCCGAGGAAACCCAGATCCGGGATGTGTTCGAGCACGTCGAACATGGCGACCAGATCCCACGAACTGGCCAGCGCCTCGTCCCAACCGACAAAGCGGACCCCCGCGGGCAGCGGGAACTCGGCGATATCGTAGCCGGCGCAATCGGCGACCCCGGTTATCTTCGCGGCTTCGATGAATGTGCCGGTGCCGTATCCAATTTCCAGCACCGAGCGGGGGATCGCGCCGGTCAATCCCAGCACCCAGCCAAGCCGCTGATATCCGAGCTTGATCGTCCGGTCGCTCAGGTCCTCGTAATAGGAAATATATTGCTTGTCGTATTTGATCGGCGTGAAGTCGATTTGGTGGATCACGCCAAATCGGTCCATCTCGTAATTGTCCAACATCAGTGTGCTGCCCTCCGGATTCCCTTTCTTATACGGCGGCGCTAAACGCAGCGTAACCGGCGGGGCCGGCGACGCAGCCAAGCAAGGGCGGCAGATGAGCAACAAGCAGCCTACCCGCCATTCCTCTTCGCCTCGCTTTCTGTTTCAATATCTCCTCATTCGCTCGGGAGAATCTCCATCTCAACCGATCCCTTCGCCCCTCTTCGCGAACGTTTCCTCACCCGCTGCGCCGGTCAGCTCGCGCAGTTGCAGGCGGCGCGCGAGGCGCTGCCCGGCTCCGACGTGACCAAGCTCGCGCATTCGCTCGCCGGCGCGGCCGGCACTTTCGGCTTTGCGGAGATCAGCGTGCGGGCGTCAGAGCTGGAAACGCTGCTCATCGAGCAGGCGGAAGGCGGCGATGTCCGCGCGGCGCTCGATGCCTTAATCGGGGAGATCGAGCGGACGCTGGCCTGACGGCACCCGCCGGGCTCACTTTTTGGCGGCGCCGAGGCCGGTCCTGGTCATCTCGCCCCAGCCCTGGTTGCCGCGCAAGAATTGCCACCAGCCTTTCACGCGCCAGAAATTGTTGAGCTGGCGGTAGCCGAAATTCTCGACCACGGCGGCCGCCGTCAGAACGGCGAGATCCCTGGCGCGCGGAAAGCGCTGCAGCTCGGCCTCTTCCAGGATGAGCGAGCAGACGCTGACGCAGACGCCATAGGTGAAGATCAGCGAAGTGAAGGCCAGGAGATATTCGGCCGACAGGATGCCGAGCAGCCAGAAGGCCGGGATCAGGATATAGCCCAGCACCTCCGCCACCGGCCCCAGAACGTCGACGATGAAGATGTGGCCGAAGCCGAGGAAGCCGACGCGGCCATAGCGCGGGTTCAAGAACATGGCGCGGTAGCGGAAGAAGCATTCGAGCGCGCCGCGCTGCCAGCGCGTGCGTTGCCTCGCCAGAACGCTCAGCGTTTCCGGCGCCTCGGTCCAGCACACCGGCTCGGGAATGAACTGAACGCGGTATTTGCGCTTCTTGTCGCGCATGTGGCGGTGCAGCTTGATCACGAGGTCGAGGTCCTCGCCCATCGAGCCCTTGGTGAAGCCGCCCACCGCCACCACTTCGGCGCGGCGGAACATGCCGAAGGCGCCGGAGACCAGCATCAGCGTGTTGACGCTGCTCCAGGCAAGCCTGGCCATCAGGAAGGCGCGCAGATATTCGACCACCTGGAAGAGCGGCAGCAGGCGGCTCGGCAAATGGACCTCGCGCACCCTGCCGGCCTCGATCTTCGAGCCGTTGGCGATGCGGATCGTGCCGCCCACCGCGATGGTGCGCTCGGGATCGTCGATGAAAGGCTGGGCGGCGCGCATCAGCGCGTCAGGTTCGAGGATGGAATCGCCGTCGATCACGCAAAAGAGCGGCGCGCGGCAGACATTGATGCCGGCATTCTGCGCGTCCGCCTTGCCGCCATTCTCCTTGTCGACCACGAACAGCCGCTCGGTCATCGGCGAGGAATAGAGCCCGCGGATCGGCTTGTGCGCCAGCGCGTCCTCGTAGGGACGATGGAACTTCACCAGCTTGAAGCCCTCGATCAGGCGCTGCAAGGTCTGGTCCTTCGAGCCGTCATTGACGACGATGACCTCGAAATTCGGATATTCGAGCGCCAGCATCGAATGGACGCTCTCCACCACATTCACTTCCTCGTTATAGGCCGGCACCAGAAGCGCGATTGGCGGCGCGACCTCGCCGTAGCGCTGCCAGAGCAGCGCCGAGCGCGCCACCGGCGGGCGCTTGGACAGCGCATAGCCGGCGAGGACGAGCTGCAGCAGATAGATTGTCGTCTGCGCCAGCCCCGCCGCGATGATTAACCAGGACAGGATGGTGGCGGCAAGGACGATCTCGTCGCTCCAGTCGGCAATCATGCGGCCGGCCCCTCGGCAAGAATGAGCGAGGCGGTGCGCTGGCTGCGCGAGACCTCGCTGTCGGCAATCTGGCGCAGCAGCCGCTCGCCCGGCTGGCCGAAGGAGCGCAGCGCGTTGGCGGCGGCATAGCGCACGTTCCAGACCTCGTCGTCCAGCAGCCTGGACAGCGGCGGGGCAAGTTCGGGAAGGCCGAGGCGTCCCGCGGACTCGGCGGCGGCGGCGCGCACGTCCCAGTCGTCGTTTGCCATCGCGCTCGTCAGGATCGCCGGTGCATCGGCGTGTCCGGTGAGGCCCAGCGCGCGCAGAGCCGCGGCGACAACCTCGGGTGAGGCATCGCCGGTCAAGCCGGCGAAGAAGGCGGCAAAGCCGAAGCCGCCGGCGCGGACGAGCGCGTCGATCGCGGCCGCCCTGATGAAGGGCACGGCGTCGACGCGCGATGCATGGATCGCAAGCTCGTTGAAGCGCGTGCGCGGAAAGCGCCTGAACAGTTCGATCAGGCGTCGCGAGCGCTGTCCCGCCACGCCGATCTTGTCCAGCGCGACGCCGAGCAGGGGCAGGCTGCCGAGATCGCAGAGCGCGATGGCGGCGGCGATCCTGACTTCGCGCGAGCGGTCCTGGTCCAGCGCCGAAAGCAGGCTTGCCGTCGCATTCTGCGGCCCCAGCGCCGCCAGCATCTCGGCCGCGTGGATGCGTTCGGCCACATTGCCCCGTTCCAGCTGCCTGCCGACGAGGGCCGGCAGGCCGCATTCGCTTAAGGCGACAAGCACGTCGTCACGCTCCTCGCCGCGCAGCAGCGAAACGAACTCGAAGCCGGCCTCGATCGCCACGCCCGGCGGCACCGAAAGAATGGCCGTTTTCAGCGTCTGGCGGTCGCGATCTTCGGTGAAGGCGATCAGCGCCGTCAGAAGCTGGCGCCGCTGTCCGGCTCTGGCGCTGTCCCGGCGCTCCCGCAGCAAACGGCGCGCGATCAAAAACAGCATGATCACCAGGGAGAGCGCGCTGAGCAGTATGGAGAGATTCCAGACGTACCACATGGTCAGAACCGCGCCGTCAGCCCGAGCCCGAATATGCTTCGGTCGAATGTCGGGCGTTGTTCATGCGCGATGCTGGCGCGCAGCGTCAGCGGATCGCTGACGTCGACGGAGAGGCCGCCAAAGACGGTGCGCGTCGGCACCAGCGTGCCGTCGGAGATTTCGGGGGCGTCGGCATAGCCGCCGAAGAGATTGACATGCGGCGTCACCGCGAGGTCGGCACGAAGCACATAGCCGTCCGCGCGCGTCCCGATATCGTCCTCGGCATGCACCCAGCGGGCGGAAAGCCCCAGACGGCCGTCGAGGAGATAGCCCTGCAGCCAGGGCTGGATGCTGGTGACGTCGGCGTCGGCGAAATTGTCGTAGCGGGCGTCGACGTTGAGCGAAAGCGGGCCGAAGACCTTCGCCGGCGCCACGACCTGCCACGAAGCGCCGGCCCCGATCGAATAGCGCGCCAGAAAGTCGGCATCCGGCGTCGCCGCGGCCAGCGCATAGGCGGAGAAGGCCGGCGAGAAGGCCTGGTCGACGCGACCCTCGATCTGGACGTCGGTGTTGCCGAAGCGGGTGGCGAGCCGCGTGCGGCCGGAGATCGTCGTTTGGGGCGATAGCCGATAGGAAAGGCCGGCCGAACTGTCGGTCCAGTCGCCAAGCCCGTCGGTGAGATCGCTCACCTCGCTGCCGAGGTCGAGCCGCCATTTGCGCGGCGGCGGCGCGGCCAGCCTTTGCTCGATATCGGCCGAACCCGGCTCGATGGCGAGCGCCTGGCCGTAAGCCTGCCGCGCGGCCTCGTCGTCGCCCTCGGCACGGCGCACGTCGCCGAGCCCGACCAGCGCCTCGGCATTGCGCGGATCGAGCGCCAGCGCGCGCTGCAACGATTGCCCGGCCCGCTGGTAGTCGGCCTCGAGCAAGGCGATTCTCGCATCAAGGTTGAGGGCCTCGACATTGTCCGGTGCCGAGGCCAGCACATCACCGACCAGGGCGCGGGCGCGCGGCGCGTCGCCCTGCCAGATCGCCAGGCGCACCTTGCCCAACCGAGCGTCGAGAAGGCCGGGCCTGATCGCAAGCGCCCGGTCGAAGAACCGCCCGGCCTCGTCGAAGCGCTGGGCGGAGCCGACAACGAGGCCGAGCGCGACCAGGGTGTCGGTGTTCCTGGGCGACAGCTTGAGCGCGCGGCGATAGGCGGTCTCGGCCTCGGCCGGCTTTCCCGCCGCCCGCAACCGCCTGCCCTGCTCCAACTGGATGGCGACGGGATCGGGCCGCCGGTGGGGCGGCTTCTTCGCCGGCGCCGCGGCAGCCGGAACCGGCTTCGCCTGGCTGGCCTGCTTGGCCTTGCGGATGTTCTCTAGAAGTGCTGCCGCGTCGGCATTGCCGGGCTCTGCCTCAGCGACCTTCTCGGCGAGCGGCAGCGCCGCATCCAGATTGCCGGAGCGGAATTCGACCTGGGCCATGCCGAAGCTCGCATCGCGATAGGCCGGGGCAAGGGAAAGCGCCCTGGAAAAGGCGTCGCGCGCCGCCGGCAGATCGTTGCGGCCGAGCTCGGCGAAGCCAAGCTGCACAAGAGCGTCGGCATTGTCAGCTTTCAACGCCAGCGCGCGCCGGAAAAGATCGGCGGCCTCGTCGAAATGCTGCGCCTGCCTGGCCTTGACGCCGGATGCGTAGAGCTCGTCGACAGTCTGCGCCAGCGCCGCGCCGGGAGCGGCGGCGATCGCCAGGATCAGGCATGCGGCAAAGGCTGAGTGCCGGCCGCGCCGCATCAGCGCTTCCCGCCCTTGCGGGCGATGAGACGCGCCAGCCGGGCCAGTAGCTCCTCGGGAATGAACGGCTTCACCAGATAATCGTCGGCGCCCTTCTCAAGCGCCGAAACGATGTCCTTCTCGGCCTTGCGCGCGGTCAGCATCACCACCGGAGTCTTCGACAGCACCGGGTCGCCCTTGATGCGCGCCAGCACCTCGATGCCGTCGGCCTTGGGCATCATCGCGTCGAGCACGATGATGTCGGGGCCGTCCTGCTCCGCCTTCGCCAGCGCCTCGGCGCCGTCCACCGCTTTGATGACCTCGTATCCCTTCGCCCTCAGCCTGAATTCCATCAGCTCGAGCAACAAGGGATCATCATCGCAGATCAGAACTCTTGCCTTCGCTCCATCCACCACCAGTCCTGCTCCGGTTCCGTCGCCCCCCGGAGTGATGACGCCGCGCGATCTTAGATAAAGCCGATTCGCGGCGGCCGCATTTCGACACAATCACTAGATGAATATTGGGCCATGGTATAGGAGCGGCAAACGCAAAACCGACTTTGCCGACAGGCATCTTTTGCGCGGCTTTCTCGCCGGCTAAACCGGGCCGGAACGCCACGAAAGCAGCCTTCTCACCTCGCCCGCAAGCGCCAGCGGGTCGAACGGCTTGGCGATCACTCCCACGGCTCCCATGGCGAGATAACGCTCCACCTCATGCGTCTGGGTGCGCGCCGTGATGAACGCCACCGGAATCGCGGCGGTCAGCGGCGAATCGGCCAGGCGCCTCAGTGTTTCCGGCCCGTCCATGTCCGGCATCATCACGTCGAGCAGGATGAGGTCAGGGCACCAATCGGCGGCATCGGTCAGCGCTGCGATGCCCGAGGCGCTGGACCGCACCTCGAATTCCGGCTCGAGTTCGAGCGACATCTGGGCGATTTCGCGGATGTCGTCCTCGTCGTCCACATAGAGGATCCTTGCCGGCATAATCATCACTCCTTGGCACTGGAGGCGGGTCTGGCGCTATCGAGCGATGAGACCAACATGCTCCTGACCAGCCTGGCGACATCGATCTCCGACGCCTTGGTCTTGGTCATCATCGCCTGCACCCGGTCACCGAGGTTCTGATCCAACTCGGCCGCCGAGAACACGATGACTTGGGTTTCCAGCGGCAGATCGATGAGCAGATCCAGTCCCGATCCGTCGGGAAGCAGTATGTCCAGGATGACCAGGTCGAAGCGATGCTTTGCGACCGCCTTCCGCGCCTCCTGCAGCGTTTTGGCGGAAGCGATCAAGACGCCCGGACCGAGCCCCGCTGACATCACGGCAAGGACGCCCTCGTCGTCCTCGACGTGGAGGATCCTCGGCCTCCGCTCGACCTTGCTGGCGAGGATCTTGGCGAGAGCGGCGTGAAGGCGCCCCGAATCCACCGGCTTCTCCAGCCAGTCGACGATGCCGATGGCGGTTCCGTTCAGCGAGCGCCTGGCTTCGTCGGCGATGGCGGAGATGACGATGACCGAAATCTCGGAATTCACCGGCGAGACCCTGATGTCGTGGAAAAGCTTGATGCCGGATTCACCGGCCAGCTTGATGTCGAGGGTCAGCGCCACATAGTCGCGGGAGTTCAGGAGCGCTTTTGCGGTACCGATATCGGGGGCGACATCGCTGGAGAAGCCGTCGGCGTCGAGAAGTGCGGCGATCACCGCAGCGATGTCGGGCTCGTCCTCGCAGATGAGGACGCGCAGGCGGCCATCACGCTTTCGCGACCGGCGCTCGACCAAAACCGGCTTCTCGACACTTCTCTGCGCTTCGGCAAGATCGACGTGAAACGAGGTTCCCTTGCCTTCCTCGCTTTCGAAGGACACGGCGCCGCCGAGCTTTTCGACGATGGTCTTCACGATGCTCAGGCCCAGTCCGGTGCCCCCCTTCTTGCGGGTGCTGGACGCATCGGCCTGCTCGAACTTGCCGAATATGCGGCTGCGGAACGCTTCCGGGATGCCGGCGCCTTCATCGATAACGGAGATGCGCAGCATGTCGCGCTCGCGACGCTGGAGCTTCACCATGACAGTGCCGCCGGGATCGGAGAACTTGATCGCATTCGACAGCAGGTTCGCCATCACCTGGTGCAGGCGATCGGGGTCGATATTGGCTTCGGCGCGCGGGGCATCGTCGACCAGGACGATGCGGATCCCGCTCTCGGCCATGTAATTGGAACTGGCGGCGATGGCCTGCTCCAGCACCGCACGCACGGGCATCTGCTTGATCTTGAAGGTGATGACGCCCGACTCGATCTTCTCCATGTCGAGAATGTCGTTGATGAGAAGAACCAGCCTTTCGCTGTTGTTGTGAGCGATATTGACGAGGTTGGCGGCCTTGGGCGGCAGCTCGCCCGCGACGCCGGCTGCGATCAGGCCAAGCGAGCCGCGGATGGATGTCAGCGGCGTTCGCAATTCGTGGCTGACCGTGGAAATGAAGTCGTTCTTGAGCTGGGCGTTTCGCTTCTGCTCGGTGATGTCGCGATTGTAGGTGATGACGCCGACGATCTTGCCGGCCTCGTCACGGAACGGCGCCTTCAGCGTGTAGAGCCAGCCCTGCCTGCCGTCAGGCAGGAGCGCAGGCTGATCGATGCGCAACGTCTGCCCGGCCTCCAGCGCGCCCATTTCATCCTGCCTGAAGCGCTCGGCCACGTCCTTGGGATAGAAATCGAAATCCGTCTTGCCGATAAGGTCCTCGACCGAGGCGGCGCGCACCAGTTCGGCGGTGGCTGGATTGGCCGCGATGAAGCGCCCCTCCGCATCCTTCACGTTGAGACTATCCGGCAGCTCGCGAACCATGGCACGGAATATCATGTTGGACATGGCGAGATCGCGTCGCCGCTGCTGCCGATCGAGCAGCACGGCAATGATGAAGGTGCTCAGGAAGCGGAACAGGAGCGACGGCAGCGTGCTCTGCTGCACGAAGCCGGTCACGACCTGCGAGGGAATGACAAGAAGCGTGATCAGCCCGGCCAGCGCGACCGACAGGCCGAGGCCGAGTATGTCGAACATGGTGCGCGAGCGGACCGCGACGATGTGGTGCCAGGCCAGGCCGACGACGGCGGTGATCAGGATGCTCATGACGCCGACTTCGGCGCCCTGACCGCCCAGGTGACGACGATAGGCGATGGAGCCGGCAGCGGCGATGAACATCGCCGGCCATCCGCCGAAGAACGCGGCCGCACCGATAAACGCGGCACGCAGGTCGACGATGAAGCCGGAAACGGACAAGGCCGTCGCCATGGAAATGACCGCGCCCGCGCACATGACCACGCCCAAAAGCAGCGAATGTGCCCGCCGCGAGAGACGCCCGGTGAAATCCGCCACAAGGTCCCAGGCGACGATAAGGATGGAGACCAGCGCAAGATTGGCCAGCAGTGAGTGCCAGATCTCGGTCATGATTTTCCGGCTCCGTTTTTTCCGACAAATACCGGCAAAACCTATCCGAGGTCTAAAGAGCGAGCGGAACCGGCCTAGTTTGCGGGGTGGTGAGCGCTTGGCGAAGGGCAGCGATCGACCGTCAAAGTGGCCTGATCGTGTCTGGCCTGCATCGCCCGTGGCCGAGCATTGTCGGGCAATGCTCAAGCTGCGCTCCACATCGAGGTTGCCGACGTTTTGTTGCTTTACACTGGCGACCGCTTCGGGCAGTAGGCCGGTGAGCTTGCCGCCGGCTGCCAGGTGGGCCACATCAGCGGGCAAACTGCCACAACGACATGCAGATTCGGGCCTCGGCGACGGCCTGCGGCTGCGGGCCGCGGCAAGCCGCTGTTTCCGTCTACAAGCCGCTTGCACTGAAGCTGGTTTTTGCTGTGCCGTTCAGCAACGGCGTAGTGGCGCTGGAGTACCGACGCACAGAGCCGAAGAGCTGACCCGAGGATTTCAGTCCGCGCGCTACTTCTGCCGGAAGGCCGTATGGAGCGACGTGGTCAGCGGCCCCAGAATGTAGTCCAGCGCGGTGCGTTCCTCGGTGACGATCATGACCTGCGCCGGCATGCCGGGATAGAGCTGGATCTGCGGCGCGGCGGCGAGTTCCTGCTGATTCACCGCCACGTCGGCAACGTAATAGGGAAAGCCGGTCTTGGCATCGGTGACGCGATCCGCCGAGACGCGGGTGACACGGCCGTGGATGACTGGCGTCGTGCGCTGCTTGTACGAGGTGAAGCGGACCTCGGCAGTCATATCGGCGCGCAGGCTGGATATGTCCTCGACCTTGACCTGCGCTTGAACGATCAGCGAATTCCTGGTCGGCACGATATCCAAAATGGTCTGGCCGGGCGCGACGATCGCGCCGGTCGAAAAGACGGTCAAGTCCATCACCTGGCCGTCATAGGGCGCGCGCACTTCGGCGCGGTCCACCGTGGCCTGTGCGGCAAACATCTTCGGCACCAGATCAGCAAGGTTCGACTGGGTGTCGATCAGCATGGCCGAAAGTTTTGCGCGACGCTCGTTGGTGAGCTGCGCGATCTGGCTTTCGAGTTCGGCCTTGCTCTGGCGATTTCCGGCGATCTCGCCGAGCGCCTGGTCGATCAGGCCCTGCAGATCGGAGGCCGAGCGGTCGAGCTCCAGGATACGCGGCTTCGTCGTCAGTCCCGCCTTCAGCAGCTTGTTGAGGCTTGCCTTTTCGTCGATCGTCGACTTGAGCTGCGCGCGAAAGGATTCGACGCGCGCCTGCTTGCCATCGATCTGCTCGTCGAGCTCGGCGATCCGCTTCTGCAGGATCTGCCTGGCGCCGGCCATCGAGGCGCGCTGGCTCTCGAGGTCGGCAATCTGGTTGGCCATGGCGTCCTGCAGATAGGCCTGGTGCTCGGCTGTGATATCCTGCGGAAAGGCAACCGCCTCATGGCCGTCGAGCTCGGCGCGGATGCGGGCATCGGTGGCGCGCAGCAGCGCATATTGCTGGGAATACAGGTTGAATTCGGACCGGGGGCGGGTGTCGTCGAGCAGCACCAGCACATCGCCGGCCTTGACGATATCGCCGTCCTTGACCCGGATTTCCTTCACCGTGCCGCCGTCGAAATGCTGGACGCTCTTGCGGTTGCCCTCGACCTTCACCACCGCATCGGCAAGCACCGCGCCGTTGAGCGGCGCGACCGCGGCCCAGCCGCCGAACACGCCGAAGAAGGCGGCGATGATGAGCAGGCCGATCCACACCGGTGCCCGGATCGAATCCGCATTGGCGCCCGCATCTTCGGTGCCGGAGAGGTTGCTATAGGAAGCGGCGATATCGGTCATTGGGCCGCCATCGTAATCGGTGCCGCGCGCTGGTTGAGCAGCGCCACGATCTCGTTTCTCATGCCGAAGGCTTCGACCGCGCCATCCCGCAAGAGCAGGATCTTGTCGACATTGGCCAAAGTCGAGGGCCGGTGCGAGACGATTATCACCGTGCTGCCGCGACGCTTCAGCTCCAGCGCGCATTCGGCCAGGGCGCGATCGCCGTCGGCATCGAGATTGGAGCTCGGCTCGTCGAGCACGATGAGGTTCGGCAGGCCGAAGACGGCGCGGGCAAGCGCGATGCGCTGCCGGTAGCCGCCGGACAGCACCGCCCCGCCCTCGCCGATCTGCGTCTCATAGCCTTGCGGCAGCCGGATAATCATCTCATGCACGCCGGCGAGCCGTGCCGCCTCGATCACCTCGCGGTCGACATCGGTCTTGAAGCGGCCGATATTGGCGGCCACCGTATCTGAAAACAGCTCGATGTCCTGCGGCAGGTAGCCGATATGGTCGCCGAGCGCCTCCCTTCCCCACTGCGTCATGTCGGCGCCATCGAGCCTGACCGTGCCGCGGCTCGGCTGCATGATGCCGGCTAGGTGACGCGCCAGCGTCGACTTGCCGGCGCCGGAAGGGCCGACGATGCCGAGCGCCTCGCCTGCTTCGAGCCGGAACGACACATCGCGCAGCAGCACCTTCTGCAGGCTGGGAATGGCGAAGCTCAACTGCTCGACGGCGACCTTGCCGGAGGGCTTCGGCAGGTTGAACGAGCGTTCGCCCTGCGCGCCGCCGTCCAGCAGCCTCTCGACCCTGCCAAGGGCGGCCCGCGCCAGGATCAGGCTGCGCCAGAGGCCGACGATCTGCTCGACCGGCTGCAGCCCCCTGCCCAGCAGCAGGCTGGCCGCAAACATCGAGCCGCCGGTGATCTGCCGCTCGATCACCAGATAGGCGCCGAGGCCGAGGATAAGCGACTGCATGGTGAGGCGCAGGAAGCGGATCAGCCCGGACATCACCGCTGCCCGGTCGCTCGCCCGCCCCTGCTGGCCGAGCGCCAGGCCGCGATCGCGCCCCCAGCGCCGGACGAGGCCGTCGATCATGCCCATGGCGCGGATGACTTCCGCGTTCCTGAGGCTCATTTCGGTGAAATTGTAGTTGGCCGTGGCAAGGTCGTTGGCCTGCTTCAGCGGCGCCCGCACGATATATTCGTTGAGCACCGCCATGGCGATCAGAAGCAGCGAGGAGCCCAACGCGAAGAAGCCGAGCCAGGGATGCAGGAGGAAGATGATGCCGATATAGATCGGCGACCAGGGCAGGTCGAACAGGGCATGGATACCGCTGCCGGTGATCACCTGCCGGAAGGTGTCGAAATCGCGGATCGGCTGGCTTGGCGAGGCACCCTGCGACGGGGTTTCGACGGAAGCCGCCAGGATCCTGGCCGAAAGCAGCCGGTCGAGCCGCGCGCTGGCGCGCGTCAGGATCGCGGCGCGCACGAGGTCCAGACCGGCGAGCGCCAGGAACGCCGCAAGCAGCACCAGCGTCAGCATCACCAGCGTCGTCTCGCTGCCGCTGGTGACCACCCGGTCGTAGATCTGCAGCATGTAGAGCGGCGATGCGAGGTAAAGCAGGTTGATGGCCAGGCTGAACACCGCCGCAAACAGGAAATAGCGGCGGCAGGCGTGAAGCGCTTCCCTGACAATCCCGGATTTGTTATCGAGACTCAAAATACCCAGCGGCAGAACCGCCCCCTGTCCAAACTGCATGGCCCGGAACGATACTACTCCGGATCCCTCGCCCGGCCACGCGATCCGCTCGTAAACCTGTCGTAAACCTTAATTCGTAGCTGAATCCTGTAGCGGGATGGTGAGCCGCGCGGGCGCGGCTCACCTCTTTGGTTACAGCACGAAGTCGCTGGCCGTCAGTCCGAGGTTGACGCCAGTCAGCGTGATCTGAAACTCTGCGCCACCGCTTCCGTTGACGTCGGCTCGGACGATCGTGTTGCCGCCGACTTCGGACCAGGTGATGCTGTTGGCGACGGTGGCCGAAGTCTGACCGCCGAACAAGAAGGCCTGATCGCTGCCGCCCGAGACGGCGTCGATCGCGGACAGGTCGATCTTGTCGACGCCATGCACGAAGTCGGTGATGGTGTCGAAGCCCGCTGGCGTGGACTCCGAAGCTGCGCCATAGCTGAAAATGTCGGATCCGATACCGCCCGCGAGCGTGTCGGCGCCGGCACCGCCTGTCAGTGTGTCGTTGCCGGTACCACCAACAATAAGGTCGTTGCCTGCACCGCCGTTAATCGTGCTGTCGTCGCCGCCGTTTCCGAACAGGAGGTCGTTGCCGTTGCCCCCGGTTAGAGCCTGCCCCGCCGAGGTGGAGGCGATGACGTCATCGGTGCCGCCACCGGACAGGGAAGTTTGCAGTCGGTACGCGGACGTGCTGAGCGCGTATCCGTACACAGTGCCGCCGTTTGTGAATTGTATGCTTTCGACGTTTCCGCTTCCGACATATTGATCATGGATGGTGATCTCAGTGCTTCCGACATTGATTACGAGATCGTTGGAGACTCTCTCAAAGTTAAGCGTTCCAATGGCCGTGCTGTCCACTGGCGCAGTCGTTATGATCTGAATGCTGTCGCCGCCACTTCCCGCGTCCGCGATGATGTCCGTGCCGTCCGCTAGGCCGAACTGATAGGTGTCGTTGCCGCTGCCGCCGAGGAGCACATCGTTGCCCGCACCGCCGACGAGCGTAGCTCCGCCGTTCGAGCTGACAAGAATGTTGTCGCCCGAGGTTCCGTCGAGTGTGCCGACCGAATCCTGGCTGACCGTCACCAGTGCTGGCGCGCCAGCACTGGTTCCATCGGTGGCCGTGTAGGTGAAGGTGCCTCCCATGGGCGCCGTATCGGCAAAGGTTACGCTGCCGTTTGCACCTGAGCCTGCCAACTGCGAGACAGAGCCTCCCGTAGCGGAACCTACCCCCGACACATCGATTGCCGAAGCAGGATCGTTCGCAATGAGCGCCCATTCCGGGACGATGACGGAGCTTCCGCCCGCAAGGTTGGTGATGATCGTATCGCCAACGGCCGTGGGACCATCGGCGGTACCCAGAATGTCGATGGCGACCGAAGTGTGAGTGCCGTCGGCACTCACCACATCAAAGTTTTCGGTGTAGGTGGTGCCGGCGGCGAACTCGTTGTGCGCCGAGGAGGCCGTGTAGGTCCAGGCGCCGGCGGCATCGATGGCGAAGGTGCCGTAGGTCCCGACCGTGCCGGCCTGGGCGACGAAGGTCGCCGGGCTGTCGACATCCGAGATGGTCAGCTGGCCGCTGCTCGATATGTCGGCGGCCGCATCGGTCTCGGTCAGGTTCCTCACATCGGCCGACAGCACCGCGGCATCGTTGGTGCCGTCGATGTCGATGGCGACCGAAGTGTGGGTGCCGT
>NZ_LYTP01000031.1:0-242250 GCF_001672435.1 Mesorhizobium sp. AA23 | reverse complement strand
CCCCTGGGGTCCTGAAGATACTTCGTCAGCGTGGGCTCATCCCATTTGATGCCGGATTTGCCGGCCTCGGTCATGGCCATGGAATAAGTGAAACCGGGATGCGTGCCCGCGGTGCGCCCGATGACGCCGTTCAGAGAGGGGCCAACCTTGTTCTGGTCCTGGTCTGCAATGTGGCAGACCTTGCACTTGGTGAAGACCTTCTCGCCCGCGGCGGCATCCTGCGCCCGCGAAGCGCTTGCAAGGAAGATCGTGGCCGACGAGGCGATGAAAAGTGCGATTGCACGCATGGCATTCCTCCCTGATCGATCGTCATTTGCGCCGGACGATCCGCACCACGCCAGCTGCGCTGGGGCGGCCTGCACGGTAGAGCGGAATATCCGTGGTCCCACCAATGGAATTGCGGCATCTACATACCACAGCATCAAGCCAATGGGTAGAAACGGCAATTTGTGCGAAGGTGCACGTCGCCCAAGCTGCGCAGCGGTTCTGGCAGAACGACATGCATCAAAACACGGACCTAAAGCGCGTCGCCTGAGTCCGGCTCCTCGCGACGCGCCTTAGGCCGTGTGCTGAGAGTCACGGCGGATCGGTATTGCAGCTTGCAGCCATCTGTCCGATCGCCTCGGACAGTCCGGCGAGTTCGAAATCGGCCTCGCCGCGTCCCGACAGCAGGCCGAAGCGCCATGACAGCAACAGCCGGCTCGCCGAAACCAGCCGCTTGATGCCATCGGCTCCGTCCCTGACCAGCATTTTACCGCGTGGGCCGACAGACCAGCTTTCATCGAACTTGCCGCCGCCATCGACCATGACCGACATGGTGATCTTGCGGCTGGCGGAGACTGAATCGTTGAGTTGCAGCCATTCGCTCCAACGCGGTTCGCCGCCCGGTCGACAAGCCAGCGTCAGCACCGGACTGTAGCCCAGCGCGCCGCCGCCGGTGATCAGCTTGTTGGTGGCGTATAGCGACGCAGTGACCTGGCCGTCGTTGCCGGCGTCGACGCGCCAGTTGCCGAGATCGGGTCCGGCCTCTGCCACACCGGCCGCGGCAAGCAAGAGCGCCGCGGTAACGACCACGCCCCTCATCGTGAATGCCACACCCACCGACGCCTCCAAACGACCCTGCGCAATGTGATATCGAGCAGATAATCATCAATGTTCGGTATCGCCAGCAGCGTGCATTCATCTGAAGCGGGTGGTGTTGCCCCGCAGCAACAACAGAGAACATGAACGAAAAAGGCCGCCTCGTGGGCGGCCTTTCGAAATCAGCTTATCGCCGGTTTTACTCGGCGTCCTTGGCGGCCTTCTTCTTCGGCGCGGCCTTCTTCTTGGGCTCTTCCGCCTCACCGGCTGCTTCGCCGGCCTTGGCCTCGGCTTTCTTGGAGGAAGCCTTCTTCGCCGGCTTCGCCTTGCTGGCGCTCTCGGCCTCCTCGTCGTCCGCCATCAGCTCTTCCTTGCTGACCTTCACGTCCTCGACTGAAATCTGGCCCAGCAAATAGTCGACGACCTTTTCCTCGAACATCGGCGCGCGGAGCGAATTGATCGCCTCGGGGTTGCTGCGGTAGAACTCGAAAGCTTCCTGCTGCTGGTTGGCCGGGAAGCGGCGAACCTGCTCGAACAGGCCGCGCTGCAGTTCATCGTCCGACACGGTGACCCCGGCCTTCTCGCCGATCTCGGCAAGAACCAAGCCGAGACGCACGCGACGTTCGGCCAGGCGCATATATTCGGCGCGCGCCTCTTCCTCCGTCGTTTCTTCGTCGGCAAAGGTACGGCCGGCGGCTTCGAGGTCGCGGTTGACCTGCGCCCAGATGTTGTTGAACTCGGCCTCGACGAGCTTCGACGGCGCCTCGAAGGAATAGGCGGCATCGAGCTGGTCGAGGAGCTGGCGCTTCACCTTCTGGCGGGTCATGGAACCGAACTGGTTCTCGATCTGGCCGCGCACGATCTCGCGCAGGCGCTCCAGCGATTCCAGGCCAAGGTTCTTGGCCGTCTCGTCATTGATCTCGAGCGCGCCGGGCTTGGCCACTTCCTTGACGGTGACGTCGAAGGTGGCTTCCTTGCCGGCCAGATGCGCTGCCTGGTAGTTCTCCGGGAAGGTCACCGTGACCTGCTTCTCATCGCCCGCCTTGGTGCCGACCAGTTGGTCCTCGAAGCCCGGGATGAACTCTTTCGAGCCCAGCACCAGCGGCTGGTCGGTGCCGGCGCCGCCGGCGAACGCCTCGCCGCCGATCTTGCCGACATAATCGATGCTCACGCGATCGCCTTCGGCGGCCTTGCCCTCCTTGGGCTCGTAGCTGCGAGCCGATTCAGCGACCCGCTTCACCTGGTCGTCGACCTCCGATTCCGGCACGTCGTAAACCTGACGCGTCACCTTGATGTCGGAGAAATCCTTGACCTCGATGGCCGGGATGACCTCGTAATTGAGGCGGAACTCGAAGTCGGCGCCGCCGGCCAGGATCTTCTCCGCCTCCTTCTCGTCCTCGGTCATGATGACTTCAGGCTGCATGGCGGCCTTTTCGCCGCGGCCCGAGATGATCGAGCGGGTCGAGTCGTTGAGGATCTCGTTGACCACCTCGGCCATGAACGACTTGCCGTACATCTTGCGCAGGTGCTGCACCGGCACCTTGCCCGGGCGGAAACCGTTGATCCGCACCTTGCCGCGGGCGTCGTTCAGCCGCGCCATCAGCTTGGCTTCCATGTCACCGGCCGGCACGGTGATCTTGATCTCGCGCTTGAGACCGGAGTTGAGCGTTTCGGTGACCTGCATCCTAAAACCTTTGTTTTCACCAACGAGGCTGCCAAACGGTCCTTAGCCGTTTACAGCCTGCCGGTATATTCTTGCCGGAAATGGCTTTGGTACGGAACCTGGTGATTTGACCGCCAATGCGGCTCAAACTCTCCTGAACTGCGCTTCCAAAATGTGAAGAAGTCTTTGTTTTTCCTACTTCTTCTTACATTCGGCAGAAGCGGATAGTCGCGTCCCGTCACATTCGACACGCCTTTTGTCACAGGCTAGGCTAATTTTCAACCATCTTCGCGATTACGAGAATGACGGTGACTTGGACCGCGACATTGACAGAATGATGGCTACATGGGATTGCCGGGGAACGCGGATGTGGCGGAATTGGTAGACGCCCTGGATTTAGGTTCCAGTGCCGAAAGGCGTGGGGGTTCGAGTCCCTTCATCCGCACCACCCTTCGCCTTGGCGAGCTTCTGGTGTAGGTCACCCTATGGTCGTCAGAGCGAAGCGTGTCCCCGAACCTTTGCAAGGAAGGACCGGAGCCATCAACTTCTGGCGGCGCACGCAAGGCTCGAGCAGACAATCCGCTTTTTCGTGTGCAATTCCCTTGAAATAGCGCGTCAACAGGTTCTTAGTCGCAGCAACAGGCAGGTTGGGGCTCTGTCAGCTTGTGCGCCTAGTTTCTCTGGTTCTGGCGGCTGGGTCGGCTGTCGCGGCAGCGACATGTCACGTTGAGGCCTTGGAGTACACTTCGGTTTCCTCTCCGGGCCAGCAGCCAATGCTTCTTGTATCCGGTGAGTTTGGCGCCAATGAACCCCTGAACGCCTTCAGCAACGCGGTTGCGAGCAGCAGGGCCAGGATGATCGTATTCAACTCCCGCGGCGGCAACGTCGGCAGTGCGATTCGCTTGGGGCGACTGATCCGCGCGGCGGGGTTGGATACTTTTCAGCTTCGCCAATTGCAGTGCGCCTCAGCCTGCTCACTGGCCTTCCTGGGCGGCGTCCACCGCGTTGCCGAACCAGGTTCCATCGGCGTTCATCGGCCGTCCCTCAAACCGGCCGACGGGATGTCAAATGAAGACGCGGAGGCCCGTTTCCAGTTCGGCACGGCCGCAATCATATCCTATGTGGTCGAGATGGGAGCGGATCCCAAGCTGATGGAATTGGCTTCGAGCTATGACAAGCATGACATACGGTACCTGTCGGCCAGCGAAATGGCAGAGTTGCGTGTGACCAATGCCGCAGCGAACCAGCCGCCAGCAGATGCATTGCAGGTATCAACGACGCCGGATCCTGCGTCCGTGTCCGCTCCTGCGCCCGACGCCAGGCAACAGCCGGAAGGCGTTGCGGTCACCTTCGTCAGGGACCTCATCGAGCATCATGGCGATAACAACGATTTCGCTCTTGCTCAGGCTCAGGCGTCCTACGCTCCCACGGTCGACTATCATGGCAAGTTGACGAACCTAAGTTCGATCATTGAGGACAAGAGGAGCTATTACCAGCGATGGCCTGAACGCGGATACAACGTCCGCAATGACAGCATTGCGGTCAGCTGCGCCAACGATCGCTGCAAGGTCTCAGGCATCTACGACTGGATTGTGCGCAGCCCCTCGACACACAAGCAGGAGAAAGGCGTAGCGGACTTCAGCTATACGATATCGATCGGTCCCTATCCCAAAATCATCGCCGAGACGGGCGATGTCCGGCCATAACCAGGACCGTCGTTAACGCGGACCGTCGCGCTGACGCCCAGGCCCGAACACACTAATAAAGCGGCTCCTCGAACAGCGTCTTGTCGCCGTCCATGAGCGCCTTGATCTGCGCCTTGCCATTGGCGGAGAGCGCCAGCTTGACGCCGAACGGCCGCACGCGCATGTCGTTCTGGATCGCCATCCCCTTGCCCTCCGGCAGGTAGAAACGCTCGATCCCGTATTCCGGCGTGATCGTCATCTCGGGTGAGCGCAGATCCCAGCCATCCGCTACATGCCCGACAATGTCGGCCTCATCGGAAGCGGCAGGCGCCGGCGCCTGATCGAACCATGCCGCGCTCGGCTGCCAGTAGCCGTCCACAGCCTTCTTCAACCTGACGACGATCTCGGAGTCATTGCTGGTGAACTTGCCCGGCCGAATGTTGGCGATAAGCTTCACCGGGATGCGCGAGATGTCATAGCCAAGCGAGATATAATCGCCGCGCAGAAGATCGCGCGGGTCAACGGGCTCAACCTTGAGCAGGACCTCCTTGCCGTTGCGCAGGATCGCCGCGCGTCCGGCGATGATCCAGCCCAGCAAGCCGATTTGGACAAGCGCCGTCACCAGGGCCGCGATGATCAGTCTTTTGCCGCTCATGCCGCTGCTCCTCCGGCGGGCGTCTTCATTCGTTTTTCAACGCGGATGATGACCAGCGCCAGTATTCCCAGCAGCACGGCCGCGGACAGGAAGAAGCCAGCCGTGTCGAGCATCGACTGCAACATCACCACATAGATAATGGCGAGCTCGAAGGCAAAGCCGGCATACGCCACCCAGCGCAAGCCTCTGCTTTCACGGCCGCCGAGCATGATCGCCGCGACGATGCCGGCAAGCGCGGCTGCCGAGGCAATGGCAAAGCCGCTGTTGTAGCTCGCCTCATCGGCCAGTTCGAACTGGACCATTGCGAGGCCGGCAAGAAAGCCGATGAGCGCATGCAATGGCAGCCTGCCGCCGAGTTGCACGACGCTGTCGACGGGTTCGGCGACAAAGATCGCTGCCGCGAACAGCAGCATCGAGACGAGCACGAGCGGAATCGCGACCTGGAGCGTGTTGTGGTCGATCGCCAGCAGCAGGAGATAGAATACGATCGAAAGGATGATGACGTGCCGCGCCACCTGGCTGCGTGTCCAGAATGAAATGGCGAACAGCACCAGCACGATAGCGGCGAAGAGATGCGGGAACTCGGCCCGGCGGAAAAATCCTCCCCATTTAAGGAACAGCCAGGCATCGGCGATGCCGACGGAGGCGACGGTGAGCGGGTTCGAGCGCAATGCGACCGCCGCCAGCGCCGTGCCGGCGCACCACGTCAGCAATGCCGAAGCCTCGTCGCCCGACAGATGATACATCTGACCGATCAGCGCGATTGACCCGCCAAAGGCCGCGGCGGCGATGATCCATAGCGCCTCACCGATCGCCGCATGGTCGCGTGTCTTCAGAACGGCGCCAGCGACATAACCGCCGAGGATGACAGCAAACAGCGCCGTCACGCGCGCCAGGCGCGGAATGGCTTCCCAGTTGGCGGCGACGAAGATCAGGATCGCGGCACCGAACAGCAACGCCGCCATCATCGCCAGGATAGAGCCGAAGCTCAGCGAGGCGCGATCGCTGGCGGCAACGTCACGCGTCAATGCGTCCGCCGTCGGCGCGTCGATCAGGCCCGCCTGCCGCCAGCGGGCAATATCGGCCCTCACCTTCGTCGCATAGCCCGCCATCCGTTCCCCCGAGCTTGGCCATTTTACTACCTCGCGCCGCAAATCGTTGACGCAACGGCATTTTCCGATTCGGTCTTCCTTATGACGCAAGCGTGAATCGCCGTTAATGTTGCATTGCACAATTTGCATTGCTGCCATGCACCAATGGCACTTTTAAACCGATATGACCCTGCCTATTTTCCGTTCGTACACAAACGGAATGATCCGAACCAAAGACGAAACGAGCACTACCATGAACCTGATCCGCAACTACCGCAACTGGCGCCGCTACCGGGACACCGTTTCCGAGCTGAGCCGCCTGTCGAACCGTGAACTGACCGACCTCGGCATCAGCCGCAGCGACATTCACTACGTCGCTCGCAAGGCGGTCTAATCCGCTTCGGACCGCGAATGGTCCGAACCAGTTTTTGAGAAGAGCAAGACAATGAACCTGATCCGCAGCTACCGTAACTGGCGCGTTTATCGCGAGACGGTTTCTGAGCTGGGTCGGCTTTCGAACCGCCAGCTCAATGATCTCGGCATCGTTCGCGACGAGATCAAGATGATCGCCCGCAAGGCGGTTTGACAAGGAATCTCGCCAGGGTCGACCTCCTCCCCGACCCTGACGGATACGGTCAGCCTTTACCTCCTCCCGAAGGTTGACCACCGAAACGGCGCCCGCCGGACCTCCTCCCCCGGCGGGCGTTGTTCTCCGAAAGGATCCGCCCCTTCAATTGGCGGAAGGAATTTCGTCAGGGCCGACCTCCTCCCCGGCAATGACGAATATGGTCGATCTTCACCTCCTCCCGAGGATCGACCCCCAAAACGACACCCGCCGGACCTCCTCCCCCGGCGGGTGTTGTTGTTTTGGAGGTAGTCGGCCCGTCGAAGCCTAATTGCATTCGCCGCGCCAAGCGACTATCTCGGCGCTCATGAGCAAAGATCCCGTTCACGTCATCGGCGGCGGCCTCGCCGGCTCCGAAGCCGCATGGCAGATCGCAGAAGCCGGCGTGCCGGTCGTGCTGCACGAGATGCGCCCGGTGCGCGGCACCGACGCGCACAAGACCGACGGGCTCGCCGAGCTCGTCTGCTCCAACTCGTTCCGCTCGGACGACGCCGAGACCAATGCAGTTGGCTTGCTCCATGCCGAAATGCGGCTCGCCGGCTCGCTGATCATGAGCGCCGGCGACGCGCACCAAGTCCCGGCCGGCGGCGCTTTAGCCGTCGACCGCGACGGTTTTTCCGACGCAGTAACCGCAAAAATCGAAGCGCATCCGCTGATTACCATCCAGCGCGAGGAAGTGCCTGGACTTCCGCCGGCGGATTGGGACCAGGCGATCATCGCCACCGGTCCGCTGACCGCGCCTTCGCTTGCGCAGTCGATTGCCGAAGCAACCGGCGCCGATGCGCTCGCCTTTTTCGACGCCATCGCGCCGATCGTGCATTTCGACACCATCGACATGAACACCTGCTGGTACCAGTCGCGCTACGACAAAGTTGGCCCCGGCGGCACCGGTAAGGACTACATCAACTGCCCGATGGACAAGGAGCAATATCTCGACTTCGTGGCGGCGTTGCTGGAGGGCCAAAAGACCGAGTTCAAGCAGTGGGAAGGCACGCCCTATTTCGACGGCTGCCTTCCGATCGAGGTGATGGCCGAGCGCGGCGTCGAGACGCTGCGCTACGGGCCGATGAAGCCGATGGGGCTGACCAACGTCCACAATCCGTCGGTCAAAGCCTATGCAGTGGTGCAGCTTCGCCAGGACAATGCGCTGGGCACGCTCTACAACATGGTCGGTTTCCAGACCAAGCTGAAGCATGCCGAGCAGGTCCGCATCTTCCGCACCATTCCCGGACTGGAGAATGCCGAATTCGCCCGCCTCGGCGGCCTGCACCGCAACACTTATATCAACTCGCCGACGCTGCTCGATCCGTCGCTGCAGCTGAAGTCGCGCCCCGGCCTGCGTTTTGCCGGCCAGATCACCGGGTGCGAAGGCTATGTCGAAAGCGCCGCGATCGGCCTGCTCGCCGGCCGCTTCGCCGCGGCCGAACGGCTCGGCCGGGCGGCCTCACTGCCGCCGTCGACCACGGCCTTCGGCGCGCTGCTCAACCATATTACCGGCGGCCACATCGTCTCCGACGACGAGCCGGGCAAGCGCTCCTTCCAGCCGATGAACGTCAATTTCGGCCTGTTCCCGCCGATCGAGGCTCCAAAGTCCGAAGGCAAGCGCCTGCGCGGCAAGGACAAGACCGTTGCCAAGCGCCGCGCGATCACGGCGCGCGCATTGGCCGATTGTCGCGTGTGGCTGGGCCTGCCTTCGCAGGCGCAGGCAGCGGAATAGCTACTCCGCCGGCTCGGCACTCGCCGCCGGCAATCCCGGCTTTCCTGCTTCGGACGGATTCCTCCGCACATAGGCCGCCTTCAACGTCTCCGACGTATCGCGCGAGCCGTCATGGCTCCAGCCTGGCGGCCGGATCAGATAGCTGAGACGCTGGCCGAGCGTCAGTCCCGGCATCATCGCATCCTTGAACATGCCGATCCATTCATGGAAGGCGACCTTCAGCGGGTTGAAGGTGCCGATGTTCTTGACAATGCCGTAGCGCGGCCGGTCCTCGTCCAGTTCCGCAACGAAAGTGCCGAACATGCGGTCCCAGATGATCAGCGTGCCGGCATAGTTGGCGTCCAGATAGCGCGGATTGGTGGCGTGGTGGACGCGGTGGTGCGAGGGCGTGTTGAAGACGAATTCGAACCAGCCCCACATCTTGCCGATCGTTTCGGTGTGGATCCAGAACTGCCAGACGAGGTTGAAGCCGAAGACGAACGCAATGACGGCCGGATGGAAGCCGAGCAGCACCAGCGGCGCCTGCAGCACGAACATGAAGGTGAAGAGACCGGTCCAGCTTTGCCGGAGCGCCGTCGAGAGATTGTAATGCTGGCTGGAATGATGGTTGACGTGCTCGGCCCAAACCCAGCGCACCCGATGCGCGATGCGGTGGTAGACATAGTAACGCAAATCATCGAGCAGGAAGGCGGCGACAAACACCCAGATCGACAGGCCGAGATTGAAGAAACGGAACTGCCAGAGCCACAGCAGCGCCCAGTAGGATACGACACCGAGCAGCAGGCCGGCGACGACATTGCCCGTCCCCATCATCAGGCTGGCCAGCGTGTCGCGCGTCTCGAACGATCCCTTGGCGCGGCCGGTGCGTACCAGCCAGAGCTCGATCAGGATCGCCGTGACGAAGAACGGGATGGCAAGCTGGGTGACCTGCGGGAAATTGTAATCGTCCATCACGCCGCCTCTCGGATCTGATCGTGCCTCAGCAGCACCGCCGCCACGGTCAGCGCGTCTGCCTCGTCGGCGAGGGCAAACCGCCCGCCTTTCCAGGTGAAATCATCCATTTTCAGCGACAAGACATTACCTTCCCGCACCAGGGCGAGCACATCCCGCGGCGTGACGATGCGGGTTAGGAAACAGTCGCCGATGCTCTGGACGATGCCGCAGCGCTGCGGGTCGAGTTCCAGGATGGCGGCTTGCCTGTCCGATGTCAGCCTGACCGCCCCAGGCTTTTCGTCTGGAAAGTCTTCGGCAAAACGTGCGAGCGCGTGTTCAGCCCCGGCAAGCGTCGCGGTCGCCGTACCGCCGGTGAAATGCACGGCCGCCACCGACAGCGCGATGCCGAACACGACAAGGACGACCAAAACTGGCAGGCTCATGGAAAGGCGGTCCTCCGCTGGCTCGCATTTCTCTGATGCGAGTCCACGCGCAGAACCCCTAGCATGGTTGACGTTTACGTCAAAGGGGCGTCCAGCCATGCATGGCATGACGCAAGAGCAGCCAGTGCCGGCGCAGGGTTGAGAGGGTCGAAGTGCCCCCGAGTGGAGACCGACCCGGCTTTTCCATCCTGTCGAGATAGGCATGTGTGAGCGCCAGCGGCAGGAAGGCGGGGCGCAGCGACGCGGGGAGAGCCGACGCGCCCTTCTCGAAAGCGCCGAGATGCTCTCGCGCCAGCGCGATCATCGCCCCGACCGCGCGCTCCGCGGCAGCATCGCCGTCGCCCTTGACGAACTCTTCCGGCGAGGTGCCGGCGGCTGCCAGGATATCAGAGGGGATAAAGCACTGTCCACGGCGACGGTGCAGCGGCAACAAAAGCAGCAAGCCGGTGATGGCCTGCGCGCAGCCCGCCCTGCCCGCCAGTTCGGCAAAGCGTGGCGCGGCATTCGGATCGAGCACCATGGCCGCAAGCTGGATGATCGCCGCGGCCGTCTCGCCGCAATAACCCTCAAGGTCGGTCCGCGACGGCATCGGATCGTTGTAGAGATCGAAGATACGCGCTTCGAGCATGTTCTCGAAAGCGGCCTTCGGCAGATGGTTGGCGGCAATCGCCGCCCTCAGCGCGTCGGCGGTCGGATGACCTGTCTCCGCCTCGCCCTCGGCCAAGATGACATCGCGCCACCATTGCAGCCGGACCTCGCCCGGCAGCGGCTCCTGGATGCGGTCGCGAACGCTGGCGACCTCGGCATTGAAGGCATAGAGCGCAAGCAACGCGTCACGCCTCTCGGCGGGCGCGTAAAGCGCGGACAGATAGCGATCATGGTCTGCGGCACGCACCGCATCCATGACGATGTTGGACATGTCGGCCATCAATCGACGGCGATCAGCGCTGCGGCCACGGCACGGTCCTCGGCCAGCAGCACGTTGTAGGTGCGCACGGCCGCGCCCGTCGACATCGGGTCGGCCGAAATGCCGGCCTCTTTCAGCGCGGAGCGGAGTGCAGCCGGCAGCGGCCGCAGATCCTTGCCGGTGCCGACCAGCAGGATTTCTACCTTGTCGGCCTGGGCGAACAGCTTGTCGAAGTCCGAAGCTTTTAGCGCCAGCGGATCGGCCGGCTCCCAGCCATGGATACCGGACGGCAGGCACAGCAGCGAGCCTCGATGCGACATGTCGGCAAAGCGGAACCCGCCATTGCCATAGGCCTCGACCGGCGCCCTGCCCGGGAAATGCGCCTCTCGGATGACGATGCCTTTGGCCATGGGGCTAGAGCATGATGCCGAAAAGGGTGGAGCGGTTTTCGGACGACATTATGCTCTATCTCTTTGATTTAGAGCGGATTCAGATCTCAGTTCGACTCGACCTGAGATCATCCGGCTCTGACGGCTTCAGGTCGCCACGGCCTTGCCGTTCGCCGGCTTGGTCTCTTCGGCGGCTGCGGCCTGCGGCCTGAGCTTGAAGAGGATCAGCAGCGGCGCGGCGATGAAGATCGACGAATAGGTGCCGAACACCACGCCGAACAGCATCGCCAGCGTGAAGGAGCGGATCACCTCGCCGCCGAACAGCACCAGTGCCAACAGCGCAAGGATGGTGGTCACCGAGGTCAGCGTGGTTCTGGACAGCGTCTCGTTGATGGCGTTGTTCAACAGCTGCGGCAACGGCATCTTTTTGTATTTTCTTAAGTCTTCGCGGACGCGGTCATAGACGACGATGGTGTCGTTGAGTGAGTAGCCGATGATGGTCAGGATCGCCGCGAGCGACGACTGGTTGAATTCCAGTCCGGTTATGACGAAGAAGCCGATGGTCATCACCACATCGTGCACCGTGGCGATGATGGCGCCGACGGCGAACTGCCACTCGAAGCGGAACCACACATAGAGCAGGATGCCGACCAGCGCGATGAGCATGGCGATCGTGCCTTGCTTGGCGAGCTCGCCGGAGACCGTCGGTCCGACCACCTCCACGCGGCGGAAGTCATACTGGTCCTGCAGTTCGCCGCGCACCTTGTCGATGACGGTCTGCTCGGCATTCTCGCCGGCGTCCTGCGTGCTGACGCGGATCAGAACGTCGTTCGGCGCGCCGAACTGCTGCACCTGGATCTCGCCGATGTTGAGCTCGGAGAGCCTGTTGCGGATGTCACCGAGATCGGCGTCGCCCTGCTTGGACTGCACCTCGATCATCGAGCCGCCCTTGAAGTCGATGCCGTAATTGATGTCGATGGTGAGGAACCCGACAACTGACAGGATCGACAAGATGCTGGACAAAGCGAACGTCCAGCGGCGGATACCCATGAACGGGATCCTGGTGCCGGGCGGAATGAAGGTGACCGGCGCGCGCGGCAATTCCTTCGGACGGGCGCGGCGCAGCCAGATCGACACCAGCATGCGGGTGAAGGTGAAGGCGGTGAAAACGGTGGTCAGAATGCCGATCGCATAGGTGATGGCGAAACCCTTGACCGGTCCTGTGCCCAGCCAGAACAGCACCACGGTGGCAATCAGCGACGTGACATTGGAGTCGACGATCGTTGCCAGCGCCTTGGCGAAGCCGGTGTCGATCGACTGGATCACCGAGCGGCCAAGTCGCCGCTCCTCTCGAATGCGTTCATAGATCAGAACGTTGGAGTCCACCGCCATGCCGATGGTGAGCACGATGCCGGCGATGCCGGGCAAAGTGAGCGTGGCGCCCAGCAGCGACAGCAGCGCAACGATCATCGCCACGTGGACGGCCAGCGCGATGTTGGCGAGGAAGCCGAGGAAGCCGTATGCGACGAACATGAAGGCGACGACGAGGATCGAACCGATCACGCCCGCCACCTTGCCGGCATGGATGGAATCCTGGCCGAGGCCTGGACCGACCGTTCGCTCTTCGATGACCGTCAGCGTTGCCGGCAGCGCGCCGGCGCGCAGCAGCACGGCAAGGTCATTGGCGCTCTGCGGGGTGAAATTGCCGGAAATCTGCCCGGTACCGCCCAGGATCGGCTCACGGATCTGCGGCGCCGAAATCACTTGGTTGTCGAGGACGATGGCGAACAGCTTGCCGACATTCTGCGCCGTCGCCTGGCCGAACCGTGTCGCTCCCTTGGAATCGAAACGGAATGAAACCACCGGCTCGTTGGTCTGCGAATTGTAGGTCGCCTGCGCGTCGACCAGATTTTCGCCGGAAACGATGACGCGGTTTTCGATGAGATAGGGGACCGGCGGATCGTCTTGCGAGTAGAGGACGGAAGAGCCTGCGGGCGGACGGCCCTTCAGCGCATCCTGCACAGGCATCGACTGGTCGACCATCTGGAAGGTCAGCTTGGCGGTCTGTCCGAGAATCTCCTTCAGCCGCTGCGGATCCTGCAGGCCCGGCACCTGGACAAGGATGCGGTCGTCGCCCTGCCGCTGCACGATCGGCTCGGTCGTGCCGAGCTCGTTGACGCGGCGCTCGACCACTTCGATCGACTGCGACAGAGCCGTTGAGGTGCGGTATTTCAGGCCGGCGTCGGTGACCGTGAATTTGAGCAGGCCGGGCTCGGAGTCATCCAGCGACATTTCCTGGATGGAGCCGCCGCTGAACAGTCCAGCCGCCACCGGATCGGTCAGCGGCTTCAGGACTTTCTTGGCCTGGTCGAGTTGAGCCTGGTCCGTGATGCGAACCTGCACGGTGCGGCCGGAACCGGAAAGGCCGGTGTAATTGATCTTGGGATTGGCCTCGCGCAGCAGCGTCCTGATCTCGTCGCGCGTCGTCTCCATCCTATCCTTGATCAGATCGTTCTGATTCATTTCAAGCAGGATGTGCGAGCCGCCCTGAAGGTCGAGGCCGAGCGTCATCTGCCGCTTTGGCACCCAGCTCGGCAGTTGCGCCAGCATGCTTGCAGGGAACAGGTTGGGCGCGGCGAGGACCACTGTGACGGCCACGGCCAGCCAGATCAGGATCATCTTCAGGCGCGAGAAATAAAGCATTCGTTCTTATCCGTTCAGGCGTACAAGCGGCAGCGTTCCGCCATCGAGGTGGTGATTACTTCTTGGCGTTCTGGTTCGCCACCGGTTCGCCCTTGACGCGCACGTCGGAGATCGTCGAGCGCAGCGCCGTCACCTTGGTCCCGCCGCCAAGGTCGATCTCCAGCTCGTTGTCGTCGATCACCTTGGTCACCTTGCCGACGAAGCCGCCGCCGGTCACCACCGTATCGCCGCGGCGCACTGCGGCCAGCATTTCCTGGCGCTTCTTCAGCTGCGTGCGCTGCGGCCTGATGATCAGAAAATACATGATCACGAAAATCAGGACAAACGGCAAAATGCTGATGAACATATCGGGCGAGGTGCCGACGCCTTGGGCGTATGCCGGTGTGACGAACATCAAGAAACTCCTGGATGGTGAAATACCGCCGGGACGGCCCCGCGAAATTTTGGCCGGAATATAGTCGGTAAAGTTGCCAATGCAACTGCGCGACCCGCCGAATCCGTTGCTTTTCCAGCCGTTTGGCGCGTGCTAGAGCGTCGCAGCCGGAAGCCGGTTGGAGCCGGCCGAAAAGATCGTGCTACAACAGAAGCTTGCAGTTGGTTCTTGGTGCGCAGCCGCGGATCCGTTTCACGTTCCGCGATTGCCGAAGCGAAAAAGACCGGAAATGACCGATAGCCTGGATGCCCTGAACAAAAAGCTCGACCGCCTGATCGACGCGGTCTCCCGTCTCGCCCCGCCACCGGTTCCCGAGACCGACCTCGGCTTGGCCGATTGCTTCGTCTGGCAGGCCGATCCGGGCTACCTGGAGCCGGTCCACAAGGTCAATCGCGTCGACATCGGCCTGATCCGCGGCGTTGACCGGGTCCGCGACATCCTGCTCGACAACACCGAGCGCTTCGCGTCCGGCTTCGCCGCCAACAATGTGCTGCTCTGGGGCGCGCGCGGCATGGGAAAGTCGTCGCTGGTCAAGGCCGTGCACGCCAAGGTCAATGCCTCGGACAAGCTCGACCGGCCGCTGAAGCTGATCGAGATCCATCGCGAGGACATCGACACCCTGCCCAAGCTGATGAGCCCTTTGAAGGCGGCGCCCTACCACTTCATCCTGTTTTGCGACGATCTTTCCTTCGACCATGACGACACTTCCTACAAGTCGCTCAAGGCAGCGCTCGAAGGCGGCGTCGAGGGCCGTCCGGCCAATGTCATCTTCTACGCCACGTCGAACCGGCGCCATCTGTTGCCGCGCGATATGATCGACAATGAGCGCTCGACCGCGATCAACCCGTCGGAAGCGGTGGAGGAGAAAGTCTCGCTCTCCGACCGCTTCGGCCTGTGGCTCGGCTTCCACAAATGCTCGCAGGACGAATATCTCGACATGATCGACGGCTATGTCCGTTACCATGCCCTCGCGATTGATCCCGAGACGTTGCGCGCGGAAGCCTTGGAATGGGCAACGACGCGCGGCAGCCGCTCCGGCCGCGTCGCCTGGCAGTTCACCCAGGATCTTGCCGGACGGCTCGGCAAGCCGCTCAAGGACTGATAGCCCATATCACCGGCTGCACTGAAAAAGCCCGCTCCTGGCGGAGCGGGCTGAAGCCGGCGGGCCGGACTGGAGGTCAGGCGGCCCGCAATTTGTTCTTGTTCTATTCGAGATAGCCGCTCGGATCGACCGGGGCAGAGTTCTTGCGCACCTCGAAGTGCAGCTTCGGCGAGTCCGTGGTGCCGCTCATGCCGGACAGCGCGATCTCCTGGCCGCGCTTGACCTTCTGGCCGCGCTGCACCTCGATCGAGCTGGCGTGGCCGTAGACGGTGACCAGGCCGTTCTCGTGGCGCACCAGCACCGTGTTGCCGAACTCCTTGAGGCCGTCGCCGGCATAGATGACGACACCGTTTTCGGCCGCCTTGATCGGCGTCCCTTCCGGCACCGCGATGTCGACGCCGTCCTTGCCGGAGCCGAAGCCGGAGATGACGCGGCCGCGCACCGGCCAGCGCATCTTGCCGATGCCGGTCGCATCCGGCGCCACTGCATCGTCGTCCTCGGCCTGCTGGATGACCTTGGCGTCCTTCTTCGGCGGCGTGTAGGAGGCGAGCGTCTCCGACGGTGTGGTCTTTGCCGGCGGCTGCGTGGTTGCCGTCGTCACCGGATCGACGGTCGGCTTGGTCGCGACAGGCTTCGCGGCAGCGACGGCAACGGTGCCGCCGGCCGGAACCTTGAGCGTCTGGCCGATCTTCAAGAGGCCGTCCTTCATGCCGTTGGCCTGCTTGAGCGCCGTGACGCCGACGCCGGTCTTGCGGGCGATCGAAGACAGGGAATCGCCCTGCTGAACGGTGTAGGTACCGCCGGCGCCGGCCGGCTTTGCCTCGGCCATCTGGGCGGGCGTGGCGCTCTTCGAACCGCTGGCCGCCGCCGATGCATCGACCTGCGCGGCGGATTTGCCGTCCTTGAGTTTTGGCTGCTGCGGCAGCACGGCAACCTTCTCCGGCGCGCCGGCGGGCTGCTTCGGTGTGTTGGCGGGCTTGGTGCTGTCGGCAACCTTCGGCCCGCCCTTGCTCGAATAGGCATAGGCCGGAATGACGATCTTCTGGCCGGTTCTGATGCCCTTGTTGGCATCGAGCCCGTTGACCTTGATGATCGCATCGGCCGGCACATGATATTGCCGAGCGAGACCGGAAATCGTCTCGCCTTCCCTCACCACGATCTCGGTCGCGTGTGGCGCCGCGCTTGCGTTGCGCACCGCGTCGGGCTCGGCGGTCTTGAACGGCTTGGCCGGCGCGACTGTGTTGGTGGCCGTCCTGTCGAGATGCGGCGCGGCAGGAGCCGGCGCAAGTGCCGGGGCCGAGGCGGTGCGTATCGGCTTGGCGGCGGCCGGCGCCGAGGGCGGCGGCAATTGCTGGGACGTCACCGGTTCGAGACTGGAGCGGCTCACCGACTGGGTGTGACTGCCGTCGACTGGGGCCGGCGCGACCGTATCGCCCGGATAGGGCTGGTCGACATTCTGCTTGTTGATGATGGCGCGCTGATTGTTGGTGGACGATGTGAAGACGTCGTCGACACCATTGAAGCGCATCGCCTGGGAGCTGCAGCCTGCCGCGGCACCGGCGATCATGAGGACGGCGCAGCCGCGCGCCAGATTGCGTCCGTTTGCCTTCAAACCATTGAATTGCATCGCACTAACCCGCACAGACCCGGTACAAACTGGTCATGATTAAAGCGCGTTAATGTTACTGGCCGGTTAACCCATTAGAATCCGCCGAAAATTTTCTTAAAACATTTTTCGACAGGCGCGACGAAGTCCGGACAGATCGTGCCGGCCGAGACGAGACGGACGTCTCGGGAACCGGCGAATCGCACGAAATGAGACCGGGCGAGCAGCGGCACCACCCTCACACGACCACGCCTTCGCTTGGTTTGGCTTGCTGACCGCCCAAGTCGGGTACAGCGTCGACAACGCCCTCTTCTACGTCAAGGGAGGCGCGGCCGTGACTCACGACCGTTTCGATGTTCTCTTTTCACCCGACACGACCGCCGGCGAGACAGACGATCAGACCCGCTGGGGGGGGGTGCCTTGGGTGCCGGTCTTGAATATGGCTTTGCCCCGAATTGGTCACTCGCGATCGAATACGATCACCTGTTCATGCCCGACAAGACCACCACCGTCACGGTCGTTGGCGCGCGCGGGGGCCCCTTCAGCACCGAGCACATCGATCAGGATGTCGATCTCGTTGGTTTGCACCTGAACTACCGCTGCGGTGGCTGACTGGAGTGATGGTCGCAGCCGCGTTCGACGCGGTTAGCCGTCGATCGCAGGGCTGGCGCGCTAGATCACCGCAGCAACGCTGCGCAGGACCGGCTGCAGCCTGACCAAGCCGATGTCCTCGCGCTCGAAACGGCTGCCGACCTTGGTGAGCTTGGCCAGCACCTGCTCGCCCTCCTCCGGGCCGATCGGCGCGATGACGACGCCACCGCTCGACAATTGATCGAGCAGGAAGCGCGGCAGGCTATCGAAGGCCGCCCAGGCAATGATGCGGTCGAACGGCCCTTCGTTGGGCAGGCCGTTGGAGCCGTCGGCCTGGCGTACGATGACATTGCTGATGCCGAGCGCCTCGAAACGCTGCTTTGCCTGCTCGGCCAAGGTTTTGTAGCGGTCGACGCTGACGACGCGCGCGGCGAGCCTGGACATCACGGCTGCCGTATAACCCGACCCGGTGCCGATCTCGAGCACGCGGTTGCCCGGCTCGATGGCCAAAGCCGCAATCACCGCCGCCTGAAGGTCCGCGCCCTCGATCGCCTCGCCGCATTCGATCGGCAGCATGCCTTCCGACCAGGCCATCGAATGGAACTGCGCGGATAGGAAGCCGCGCCGCGGCGTCGCCTCGAAGGCGGCGACCAGTGCCTTCGGCGCCGCGCCCCTGCCGCGCAGCCGCAGCAGGAAAGCGGCGAAACCTTCACGGTCGTCGATAGCCATGGTCATGACAGCGCCTTGGTCAGCTGGTCGCGGAGTTCATGGGCGGTCAGGTCGAGCTGCAGCGGCGTCACCGACACCAGCCGGTTACGCAACGCGTAAAGATCGGTGCCCTTTTTGCCTTCGACCGGCTCTCGGCCGAAGCGCAGCCAGTAATAAGGCAGACCGCGGCCGTCGCGGCGCTCGTCGACCCAAAGACTGTGCACGAGCTTTCCCTGCGCGGTCACGACCGTGCCCTCGATTTCGTCGGGTGCGCAGTTCGGGAAATTGACGTTGAGCAGCACACCTTCCGGCAGCGGCGTTGCGATCAGCTTTTCGAGCAGCGCCGGTGCCAGCGCTTCGGTCGTCTCGTAAGGGACGACGCGGTCCTCGCCGAGATAGGAATAGGCCTGGCTGACCGCGATCGAACGGATACCGAGCAGCGCCCCCTCCATGGCGCCGGCCACCGTGCCCGAATAAGTAACGTCGTCGGCGATGTTGGCGCCGGAGTTGACCCCCGAAAGGATGAGGTCAGGCGGCCCGGGGAGGATCTTTTTCGTGCCCATGATGACGCAGTCGGTCGGCGTGCCGCGCACGGCGAAATGCTTCTCGCCGACCTTCCTCAGCCTGAGCGGTTCCGAAATCGAAAGCGAATGCGCGTAGCCGGACTGGTCCTGCTCGGGCGCCACCACCCAGACATCATCCGAGAGCGTTCGGGCGATGCGTTCGAGCGACGCAAGGCCTTCGGCGTGGATCCCGTCATCATTGGTCAGCAGGATGCGCATGAACTCATTTCGATTCGATCTTGGCGAGACCACCCATGTAAGGCCGCAGCACTTCAGGAATGGTTACGCTGCCGTCCTCATTCTGGTAGTTTTCGACCACGGCGATGAGAGCACGGCCGACCGCGGTGCCGGAGCCGTTCAACGTGTGCACGAAGCGGTTGCCCTTGCCGTCCTTGTCCTTGTAGCGGGCATCCATGCGCCTCGCCTGGAAGTCGCCGCAGACGGAGCAGGACGAGATTTCGCGATAGGCGTTCTGGCCCGGCAGCCAGACCTCGATGTCGTAGGTCTTGCGTGCGCCAAAGCCCATGTCGCCGGTGCAGAGCGTCACCGTGCGGAACGGCAGGCCGAGCCGCTTCAGCACCTCCTCGGCGCATTGCGTCATGCGCTCATGCTCGGCGAGCGAGCTTTCCTGGTCGGTGATCGACACCAGCTCGACCTTGTAGAACTGGTGCTGGCGCAGCATGCCGCGCGTGTCGCGGCCGGCCGAGCCCGCTTCCGAGCGGAAGCACGGCGTCAGCGCCGTGTAGCGCAGCGGCAGCTTCTCATGCGGCGTGATCTCCTCGCGCACCAGGTTGGTGAGCGGCACTTCCGCGGTTGGGATCAGGCCCAGCCGTCCGTCGCCATGCGGCGTGAAGAACAGGTCCAGTTCGAATTTCGGCAGCTGGTTGGTGCCGAAGAGAACCTCGTCGCGCACCATCAGCGGCGGCTGGATCTCCTCATAGCCGTGCTCTGTCGTGTGCAGGTCGATCATGAACTGGCCGAGCGCGCGCTCCATGCGCGCCAGCTGGCTCTTCAGCACTGTGAAGCGCGAGCCGGACAGCTTCGCCGCACGCTCGAAATCCATCATGCCGAGCGCTTCGCCGATCTCGAAATGCTCCTTCACCCAGTTCGGGCGGGTCGGCACATCGCCGACGACGCGCTTGACGACATTGTCGTGCTCGTCCTTGCCGACCGGCACGTCGTCGAGCGGCACGTTGGGCAGGACCGCAAGCGAGTCGTTCAGCGCCTGGTCGAGCTCGCGCTCGCGCGCCTCGCCGTTCTGGATGAACGCCTTGATCTCGCCGACCTCGGCCTTGAGCTTTTCAGCAAGCGCGGCCTCGCCCGAGCGCATGGCATTGCCGATCTCCTTCGAAGCGGCATTGCGGCGCTCCTGCTTGACCTGCAATTCGCTGAGGTGGGTGCGCCGCTCCTCGTCCCTGGCGATCAGATCCTCGACGGCGGACTGGGCGTCGTCAGCAGACCACGAGCGCTTCACCAGCGCTTCGACAAGGGCCTTCGGGTTGTCGCGAATCCATTTGATGTCAAGCATGGCTTTCCGTCCTCGAGTAAGGTTCGAGGGCGTAAACCGCATCCCTGATCGATGCAAGACAGCAGCAGCCGGCAGCCGTGTTTTTCAGGCCTAGGACAGGGTTTTGGCGCTAGGGGTTGACGGCGCGTCCGGCGTCTTTCCGGCGACAGCGCTGCCTGCCTCTTCCTGCCTGTCGCGCGCCAGCCGGTCGCGCTCCCGGCTGCGCTCGATCAGGCGCGAAGTGAAGATCGCGACCTCGTAGAGCACGATGGTCGGAAGAGCGAGGCCGATCTGGCTCATCGGATCGGGCGGGGTCAACACCGCGGCGACGACGAAGGCAATGACGATCGCCCATTTGCGCTTCTCGGCCAGTGCCTGCGACGACAGAAGGCCGACGCGCGTCAGCAGGCTGGTCACCACCGGCAGCTGGAACACCAGGCCGAAGGAGAAGATCAGCGTCATGATCAGGCTGAGATATTCCGACACTTTCGGCAGCAAGGAGATCTGCACCTGGTCGTTGGTGCCGACCTGCTGCATGGCGAGGAAGAACCACATCACCATCGGGGTGAAGAAGAAATAGACCAGCGAGGCGCCCATCAGGAACAGGATGGGCGACGCAATCAGGAACGGCAGGAAGGCGCTGCGTTCGTTCTTGTAGAGACCCGGCGCGATGAATTTATAGATCTGCGTGGCGATCAGCGGGAAAGCGATGACCATGCCGCCGAACATGGCGAGCTTCACCTGGGTGAAGAAGAACTCCTGCGGCGCCGTGTAGATCAGCTCGACCTTGTGCGGGTCGAGCCCAGCCCATTGCGTCGCCCATTTGAACGGGACGACCAGAAGGTTGAACAGGCGCTTGGCGAAGAAGAAGCACGCTAGGAAAGCGATGAAGAAGCCGCCCAGCGACCAGATCAGCCGCCGGCGCAGCTCGACAAGGTGCTCGATCAGCGGCGCCGAGGATTTCTCGATCTCTTCCCTCTCCTTGTCCGAGACGCTCACTTGGCGGCTCCTGCCGTCTTCTTGGCATCGGCGGCCTTTTTCACGGCCGGCTTCTTCGCCGCGGGGTTGGCCTCAACCTTGGGTGCCGCCTTCTTAGCAGGCGCTGCGGCCTTTGCCGCCGCCGGCGCAGATTTTGCTGGGGCTTTAGGCGCCGGAGCCTTGGCCGATGCCGCTTTCGTCGCTGCACCGGCGGCTTTCGTCTTCGACGCGGCCACTTTTTTCGCCGGCTGGGTGGACGCGGCGGTCTCCGCAATGGGCGTGGTCACGGAGGCCTCAGTCATGGCCGGGGAGATCGGCGCAGCTGGCGGGGAGATCGGCACGGCCGGGGCGACCTCAGTTCCGTTGATGCCTGGGATCTCCGTCGCGCCGTTCTTCAGCGGCTCGGCAGGCTGCGGGGTCGTTGCATCCGAGGACGCCTGATCGGAAGCCGGCTTGGGCTTCATCATCGTATCGACGCCGGCCCGCACGTCGGCCGCCGCCTGCTCGAACGGATTGAGCTGCTTGCGGATTTCGTTGATCGGGCTGAGGCCACGAAGGCTGTCGACCGAGTTCTTGACATCGTCAAGCTCGGCTTCCTTCAGGGCGTCGTTGAACTGCTTCTGGAAGTCGCCCGCCATGGCGCGCAATTTGGCCGCGGTGCGGCCAAACGTGCGCAGCATATTGGGCAAATCCTTCGGCCCGACGACCACGATCATGACGACCGCGATCACCAGCAGTTCGCTCCAGCCGACTTCGAACATGGCAAACTATTCCAACGAGAGCCTGTCGCCCAAAAACACGAAACGGTTCTGGGACAACGACATGCTCAAAGCAACTACCGGACTCAGCTCTTGCTGACCTTTTCCTTGCCCGGCGATACGGTCTCGTCGGCGCGGTGCTCGACGGTCCGCTTGTCGTCGGTATCGTCCTCAGCCATGCCCTTCTTGAAGCTCTTGATGCCCTTGGCCATGTCGCCCATCAGCTCCGGCAGCTTGCCGCGGCCGAACAGGAGCAGCACGATGACCAGAACGATCAGCCAGTGCCATATCGATAGTGAACCCATAACAATCTCTCTCGAATGTTTTCCCTCGGCGATGATCTATGCGTTTTCGCTCGGGGATTCAAACACAACCGCAATGAAGTTGGTAAAATGGCTAGCGGATGTCACGCACTTTCGGCGTGAGCGCCTTGCTACGAATCCGCGCAGCCCCTGCTAATAAACCATTCGTATCGGTTTCGCACTCACTCTTCGGTGACGCGCGGCGTGAGCAATCCGAGCTCCTCGAGGTCGATATCGGTCAGCGCATCCTCGTCCTCGGCCAGCGCGTCCGGATCGGCCGGCGGCACCGGCATCGAGAAATTGGACGGCATGCGCGTCGAAAGCAATCCGGCGCCCTTCAGCTCTTCCATGCCGGGCAGGTCGCGGATCTCCTCCAGCGCGAAGTGATCGAGGAAAGCGTCGGTCGTGCCGTAGGTCACGGGACGGCCGGGCGTGCGGCGGCGGCCGCGCATCCTGACCCACTCCGTCTCCAGCAGCGTGTCCAGCGTGCCCTTCGAGGTCTCGACCCCCCTGATATCCTCGATCTCGGCGCGGGTGACCGGCTGGTGATAGGCGATGATCGCCAGAACTTCGAGCGCCGCGCGCGAGAGCTTTCTCTGCTGGACCGAGTCCCGGCTCATCAGGAAAGCCAGGTCGCCGGCGGTGCGGAACGCCCAGGCGTCGCCGACCCGCACCAGGTTGACCCCCCGCTTGGCGTAGATTTCCTGCAGATCGGCCATTGCGGCCGCAATGTTGACGCCCTCGGGCAGGCGCGCCGCCAGTTGCCTGTCACTGACCGGCTCGGCGCTGGCGAAGATGATCGCCTCGGCCATGCGGACTGCTTCCGACAATTGCAGCCGCTCGGCGGGGTTCTCGATAGAACCCTGCTCGGCCATCTCGGCTTCCGGTTCGACCTCGACCTTGAACGGGATGACCGAAGCGTTGGCGCGTTCACTCATGATGCCACCTCGACTGCCTTGACCCCTCGTGCGCGGCCGCGCAGATAGATCGGCGCGAAGACCTGATCCTGCCGCAGATCCAGCTTGCCCTCGCGCACCATTTCGAGTGTCGCGGCGAACGAACTGGCGATTGCCGTGCGCCTTTCTTCCGGCGCGGCCAGATATTGGATCAGGAAGCTGTCGAGCGCCGTCCAGTCGCCAATCGTTCCAACCAGCCGTGCCAGCACGTCGCGTGCGTCCTTCAGCGACCATACGGCGCGCCTGGCGATCGTCACGTTGCTGATCGCCTGCCGCTGGCGCTGCTGCGCATAGGCGGTCAGCAGATCGTAGAGCGAGGCCGAATAGGCATTGCGCTTCTCGACGATCACCATTTCCGGCATGCCGCGCGCGAAGACGTCGCGGCCGAGCCGGTTGCGGTTGACCAGCCGCGCAGCGGCATCACGCATCGCCTCCAGCCGCTTCAGCCGGAACTGCAGCACCGCTGCCAGTTCCTCGCCGCTCTCGCCCTCTTCGCCCGGCTGTTTCGGGATCAACAGCTTCGACTTGAGGAAGGCAAGCCATGCCGCCATGACCAGATAGTCGGCCGCGAGTTCCAATCTCAGCGCCCTCACCTTCTCGATGAAGGCCAGATATTGCTCGGCGAGCGCCAGGATCGAGATGCGGGCGAGATCGACCTTCTGGTTGCGCGCCAGATGCAGCAGAAGATCGAGCGGGCCCTCGAAGCCGGCGACATCGACCACCAGCGACGGATCGCTAGTCAGACGTGACTCGTCGTTCTCGGCCCACAGACGGTCCATCGGTGCGGCCTTCGCCGCCTTGCTGTCCAATGTTTCCGCCACTTGCCTCTCTTACCCTTCGGTTCAGGCCACCGCGTCGAAATAGGTGGCGAATTCCGCGCGTATGGTGCTTTCGTCCGCGACGTCGCGGTCCTTTATATAGGCCAGCGCCCGCTCCGCTCTCGCCAAGGACTTGCCTTCGAGCACCGTCGTACGCGACGCGATCCCCGACATTTCCTCGAAAACGCCGTTGCAGTGAAGGACGAGATCGCAGCCCGCCGCAAGGATCGCGGCCGCCTTTGTCGGGAAATCCCCAGAAAGTGCCTTCATCGAGGTGTCGTCGCTCATCAGGAGCCCGTCGAAGCCGATCTCGCCACGGATCACCTCGTTGACGACCTTGGCCGAGGTCGTCGCCGGATTGTCCGGGTCGATCGCGCTGTAGACGACATGTGCCGTCATCGCCATCGGCAGGTGGTTGAGCGCCTTGAACGGGGCGAAATCATGTTGCCGCAACTCGGCGAGGGGCGTGTCGACCGTCGGCAGCGCGAAATGCGTATCGGCAAAGGCGCGGCCGTGGCCGGGAATATGCTTCATGACCGGCAGGACGCCACCCGACATCAGGCCCTCGGCCGAAGCCCGGCCAAGCTCGATCACGGCATTTGGTTCCATACCATAGGCGCGCGCGCCGATGACATCGCTGGCGCCCGCAATGGGCACGTCGAGCACCGGCAGGCAGTCGGCGGTGATGCCGTGGCGCAGCAGATCGAAGGCGTGAAGGCGCGCGAGCAGCCACGCGGCACGGCGGCCGGCCTCGCGATCGTCGCGCCAAAGCGCGCCGAGCGCTCCGCCTGCAGGATAGTTCGGCGCCAGCGGCGGTCGCAGGCGCTGCACCCTGCCGCCCTCCTGGTCGATGAAGACCGGGGCATCCGGGCGTCCGACGCTCTCGCGCATCGAGGCGACCAGGTCGCGGATCTGCTCGGTCTCGCCGACATTGCGCGCGAACAGGATGAAGCCCCAAGGACGTTCGTCGCCGTAGAAGCGGATTTCATCTTCAGTGAGGGATTTCCCGGCGCAGCCGAGGATCATGGATTTTGATTCGGTCATGGATCGAAGCTTAGAGCAATTCCAGGAAAAGTGTGTAACGGTTTTGCGTCCGGAATTCCGTAAAAACAAGGAGTTATGCGGGTTCGGTGATTCTGCCGGCGCTGAACCGCTCTAAGATTTTGCGAACCAAAGGGGAATCACCCCTGACCGGTGCCGCATGAATGACGACAGCCGTCCACAACGAAAAAGCCGGCCTCGCGGCGACGCCGGCTCTGAACGGTGGTAAATGATCAGCGCGACACGAAGCAGGTGCCGCCGGCCGCCTTGTAGTTGGTGCACAGATTGATCGCGTCGTTGCGCGACTGGGCCGGGACCCGGACTCGGTAGAAAGTGCCCTTGCCGGCGATCTGCGCCTTGACGATGTTGGCTGTGCGTCCGGCGAGCACACTTCCGTAACGGCGCTGCAGGTCCTGGTAGGTGGACTGGGCGCTTTCAACCGTCGGCTGCGAAGCGATCTGCATCGACCACGAGCCGCCGCCTGCCGCCGCCGGATCGATGGAGGCGACCTGGTCGGGCTTGACCTCGCCGACGATATCGACCGGCTGATCGGACGGACGCGGCGGCGCCACCGGCACCTTCGCCGGAGTGTTGGCGGACTGGACCCTGGCTTCGGTCTTCGCCGCGGCGGCTGGCTTCACCGCGGCGGCAGCGCTTTGGTCATCACCGCCCTGGTCGGCAGCCTGATCGGTTGCCGGCGTGACGGCGCCTGTCGGCTGGGCATCGCCCTGCCCGGCGGAAGCGACGTGCTGCGGCGCCGGATCGGTCGGTTCGGTTGCCGCGACCTGCGGCGCGGGAGCCGGATCCTCGCGCGGAACCAGCGAGCCGTCAGGCTTCACCATCATGGTCTTCACCTTGCGCGGCGCCACGGCGACGACATCGTTGTTGGTCCCCTTGTCTGCCTCCTGCAGAACCTGGGCGATGCGGTCTTCCGATTTCGGCGCCGGAGCGGCCTGCTGTGGGGTTGCGGGGGCGGCGGCCTGGGCGTCAGCCGGCGCTGCTGCGTCCGGTGCGGGCGCTGCGGCCTCCGGTGCCGGCGCTGCGGCTTCCGGAGCCGGCGCTGCTTCGGCCGGTGCCGGCGCGGCTGCGGCCGGTGCCGGCGCGGCTGCGGCCGGAGCTGCTGTGTCCGGAACCGGCGCTGCCGCGGCCGCATTGCCGGCTGAGTTGGTGCCAGGCGCGGCGTCGGTGTCGTCAGGCGAAAGGTCGACGATCCGGCTCTGCGCCGGTTCCTTCGACGCCACGTCGATAGGTTCCTCGGTGTTGGTCACCAGTTTCTGCTGCGCCGGTTCGGCGGGCTTGGCCGCCCCACCCTTGGCCACGGCGTCATAGACTTTGTTGTCCTGGTTCGGCACCACGGTGCCGCCCGGGTTTTGCGGCTTGACCTTGATCGGCGAATTGTCCGCCTTCACGATCACGGGCGCTTCGCTGCCGCCCTTGCCGCCAAAGGAGAAGGCGAGAGCGCCGAGACCGCCCGCGACCACAACGGCGCCGACGAGCGCGGCAAGCATCATGCCACGGCTTCGCGGCTTCGCGGCTTCGCGCTCGGCAAAGCCGGGCACAGTCATCGCTTCGTCGAGCTCAGGATCGTAGTCAAGTTCGTCGACGGCGAAGTCGTCCGCCTGCGAGACCGGCCGGCTGCCGGGCAAATCGTCTGCATCGAATTGGCTTGCAGCTGCGGCATAGGACAGGGTCGCCGGTGCAGCGGCCGTCTCGGCCCGCAACTCGCGGCGGTCGTAGCCGGTCTTGAGTCCGGCATTGTGGGAGTCGTCCTCATAGCCCCGGCTCTGCACAGGCGCCTGAGCGATCTCGGTTGCGTTCATCTCGCTAAGCAGGCCGGCAAACTCGGCATCGAGATCGTCATAGGCAGGCGCCGCAGGCTGATCCTCCTCGAAGCTGAGCTCCGGAATGTCGAGGTCGTCGGCCAACGCCACCACGCGCTCCGGCACGTCGACCGTCTCGACATCGGGCATTTCCTCCTGCTGGCGAGACTGCGGCGCCGCGGCTGGCTTGGCGTAAGCGGAATAGTCCCTCGCCGGCTCCTCACGATAGGCAGGCGCCGACATCTGCGGCGCCGGGGCCGGCGTGGCGTAACCGGCATAGTCCTTCGCCGGCTCCTCACGATCGGCAGGCGCCGACATCTGCGGCGCCGGGGCCGGCGTGGCGTAACCGGCATAGTCCTTCGCCGGCTCCGCACGATAGGCAGGCGTCGGCATCTGCGGCGCCGGCTTGGCGTATGCGGAATAATCCTTCACCGGTTCGTAGGCAGGGGCCGCGGTTTGCGGCGCCGTAGCCGCAGGCTGCGTGGCATAAGAGGCGTGCACCGGCGCTGCGACCGGGGTCACGCGGCTCCACGACTTTGGCGGTTCGGCAGGCGCGACAGGCGCGTCCATCTCGATGCCCTTGGCGAAGGCGGCGTCGAAAGCCTCGTCATCGAAATCTATGCTGGGTTCGGCATCCTGTTCGGAAGCCGCGCCTTCGAAGCCCTGCCGGTCGAGTTCGCCGGCGGGCAGCCTATCGAGATCGGCATCGGCGGACTGGGCGATCTGCGTGCCGTAGGCGGGCTCGTTGCGTGCGTCGAGGTCCCAATCGAGCTCATCGCCCACGCCAGCCTTCTGGTCGGTGTCGCCAGCCGGCTGAACGACCGACCGCGGTGCCGATGCGGCGGCCGGCACGGGAGCAACCGGGACCGGCGCAACCGGAATTGGCCGCGCCGTCATGGCGCCAAGCAGCGCATTGAGTTCGTCTTCCAGGCTGCGCTCGCCTGCGGCCGGCTTAGCCGGGTCGACTGCCGCAACCGGCGGAACCGGTGCCGATGCAGAAGGAGCAGGCTCGGCAAATGGCGGCTCCGCCGCGCCGACGGCCTCGGCAGCCGGCGGTTCCGGATCCCCGAACGGCACGTTGTCGAAATTGAGTTCGAAATCGTCTCCGAAGACCTCCTCGGCCGCGGCCTCGTGACGGGCGACCGGTTCAGGATCGACAGCCGGACCTTCCGGCTCCTCGGCAAGCGCGTCACGGAAGCTGAGCTCGAAATCGTCTTCGAAGACCTGATCGGCTACAGGTCCGTGATCGGGTTGGGGATCGAAGGCGGGCTCGGGATCGGCGGCGAAATGCTCGGCCTCGACAGGCGCCTCGAGGGCCGGCGATGGCTCGTCGTCGACCGACAGTTCCTGTTCCAGGATCAGGTGCTGCGGCTGATCGATATCCATCGCGATATCAGCCGTCGCCTGCTCAAATTGGGCCTGATCAAAATGAGCCTGATCGAGATGGGCCTGATCAACTGCGGCCCGAACGAATTCGGCCTGATCGGACCCACTCTCGTAGTCTTTAGCGGCGATCGGCTGGTCGACAGCGGCGTGAGCCTCGATCGGCTGCACGTCGGCGCCTTCGGGCTCAATATCACGGTCATCGAAGGCCAACTCGTCCTCGAGCGACATCTGTACCGCAGTGTCGAAATCGGCGTCGAACGCCGTCTCGTCCGCAGGCTCAAGGACAGCAGGCTCGACAGCCGCAGGCTCGGCGGCCGCGGCGGCGCTCTCGTCCGTGTCAGGCTGGTCGTCGATCCAGAAGCCCTCATCCAGCGAGGCCGCCATTTCCTGGTCGACGGAAAGCTCGTCCTGCACGGGCGAGACTTCCAACGAACGCGCGACCGCCTTCTCGAAATCATCGTCGTATGCCGTGTCCGCGGCCGGCTCCGGCGCTGGGGGCGTGGCAACAGCGGGCGTGGCAAAATGGGCGTGATCCGCCGCATCGTCAAAGACGAAATCCCGTTCGAGAGAAGCGGCGAGCTCGTCGTCGCTGAGAGTGGCAGCCCAGTAAGCCGGCGCAGCCTGGGCAGCCTGCTGCGCCACCGGCTCGCTTTCCTCGGCAATGTCGAAGTCGCCCATCAGCTCCTTTTCGAGGTCGATGTCGAAGTCGGCCCCATCGGCAGCCTGGTTCGCGGGCGCAGCCTTTGCGGCCGCCGGCGACTGCGGCCTGACCGGTTGACGCGGATCGAAACCCATGATGCGGGTCAGTTCGGCGAACGGATCGTCGTCGGCGATATGATTGCTTGCGGCTACTTTCAGCTGGGTTCTGTCTGCCATTATTGTTCCCGAACTCGCACACAGTCGGACGCCATGGACGTCGCGCAGGGTTGGCCCTTACCAGCGCAATGTGGGCAAAAGGTGACAGGCTTTTTAGTCAAACCTAACGCATTTCGGTAGGCGCATCAGCTCCTATCAGCGTCAGGCCGGAGGTCAAAACATCCGAAACAGCCTGCACCAGCCCCAGTCTGGCATACGTCAATTGTGGGTCGTTAACCTTAACAAAACGTAAGTCTGGGTTGTCGGTGCCCCGATTCCAGTGTGCGTGGAAGCTCGACGCCAGATCGTAGAGGTAGAATGCCAGCCGGTGCGGCTCCAGCGCAAGCGCCGCGGATTCGATTAGCCGTGGATATTCAGCGAGTTTCCGGATCAGGCCGATTTCGCCCTCGTCCGTCAGCGACGCAACCGAAGCCACAAGCCGGTCGCGGTCGAAATTCGCTTCGCCCAATTGCTCGCTCGCCTGCCGGAACACCGAGTGGCAGCGCGCCGAAGCGTATTGCACGTAGAACACCGGATTGTCCTTGGACTGCTCGGTGACCTTGGCGAAGTCGAAATCGAGCGGCGCATCATTCTTGCGGTAGAGCATCATGAAGCGGATCGGGTCGCGGCCGACCTCCTCCACCACGTCGCGCAGCGTGACGAAATCCCCTGACCGCTTCGACATGCGGACCGGCTCGCCGTCGCGGAACAGCTTCACCAGTTGGCAGAGCAGCACCGTGAGCTTGACCGTGTCACCGGCGACCGCGCGCGCCAGCGCTTCGAGCCGCTTGACGTAACCGCCATGGTCGGCGCCGAGCACATAGATGAGATCGACGAAGCCGCGCTCGACCTTGTCCTTGAGATAGGCGACGTCCGCGGCGAAATAGGTGAAAGAGCCGTCCGACTTCACCAGCGCCCGGTCCATGTCGTCGCCGACCGCGGTCGAGCGGAACAGCGTCTGCTCGCGGTCTTCCCAGTCGTCCGGCTTCTCGCCCTTCGGCGGCGGCAGCTTGCCCTTGTAGATATGACCCTTCAGCGTCAGGTCGGCGATTGCCGCGCGGATCTTCTTGGCGTTGTCGGCATGCAGCGTGCGTTCGGAGAAGAACACGTCGTGATGCACGTTGAGCAGCGCCAGATCCTCTCGGATCATCGCCATCATCGCGTCGACCGTGCGATCCTTGACGATCGCCAGCGCCTCGTCTTCCGGCATCTCCAGCAGGCCGAGGCCGAACTGTTCGGCCAGCGCCTGGCCGACGGGTATCAGATAGTCGCCTGGATAAAGGCCTGGCGGAATCTCGCCGACGGCTTCGCCGAGCGCCTCGCGATAGCGCAGCATGGCCGAACGTCCAAGCACGTCGATCTGCGAGCCGGCATCGTTGATGACATATTCCTTGGTCACATCGTAGCCGGCGAAGGCCATCAGGTTGGCTAAAGTGTCGCCGACGACGGCGCCCCGGCAATGGCCGACATGCATCGGGCCGGTCGGATTGGCCGAGACATACTCGACGTTGGCCTTGCGGCCGCCGCCGATTTTGGAGCGGCCATAGTTGCGGCCCTCGCCGAGCAGCACTGCCAAATGCGCCTGCCAGAAGCCGTCCTTCAGCCGGAGATTGACGAAGCCCGGGCCGGCAACATCGGCGGAAGCGATGTCGGCATCGCTGCGCAGCGCTGCGGTCAGCTGCTCGGCCAGCGCGCGCGGGTTCTGGCCGGTGGGCTTTGCCAGCACCATCGCCGCATTGGTGGCAAGGTCGCCATGACTGGCGTCGCGCGGCGGCTCGACCGCGATGCGCGACAGATCCAGCGCTCCGCCATCCTTGTCCTTCAGATCAAGGGCTTCGACGGCTCTTACGATCCGCGCGTTGAAATCGGCGAAGATATTCATCGGGTATGCTCTGGGCTTTAAGAGGGACCGGCTGCTTGGCCGACAAAATCGTGGCTCGCCCTAGCCCAAATCCGGCGTATGGTCAAACAATCGCCTGTGCTCCTTGAGCGCATAGGTATCGGTCATTCCGGCCAGGAAATCGGCGACGCTGCGCGCCTTGATGCGATCCTGCGCCCTGTCGAGCCCTTCGCGCCAGCCGTCCGGCATGGCGCGCGGGTCGGCGAAATAGACATCGAACAGGTCGCGGACGATCTGCTCGGCGTCGGCCCGCACGCGCATCACTTCGGCATGCCGGTAGAGATGCTTGTAAAGAAAGGCCTTCAGCTCCTTTTCGGCTGCCGCCATTTCGGCCGAGAAGGTGACCATCGTCTCACCCGCGGCCCTCACCGCATCGGCGCTGTCCGGCTTGAGGCGCTCGATATTGTCGGTAGCGGCAGCAATAACATCCTCCACCATCAGCGTGATCTGCCGCCGCATCAGCTCGTGGCCGGTGCGAACGTCGTCGAGTTGTGGGTAGCGGGCGCGCACGCCACTCAGGATCGAGCCCGGCAGGCCGATGTCTTCCAGCATGTCCAGCGTCAGCAGGCCGGCACGCAGGCCGTCGTCGATGTCATGCGTGTTGTAGGCGATATCGTCGGCGATCGCGGCGCACTGCGCCTCGATGCCGGCGAAGCGGTCGAGCTCGAGGTCGTGCAGTGCGGAATAGTCGCGGATCGCCTGCGGCACGGGGCCCTTGAGCCCCTTCCCGCTTGCATCGGTAAGCGGCCCGTTATGCTTGACCAGCCCTTCCAGCGTCTCCCAGCTGAGGTTCAACCCGTCGAACTCGGCGTAGCGCCGCTCGAGCCGGGTGACGACGCGCAACGACTGCGCGTTATGGTCGAAGCCGCCCCAGCCGGCCATCTTTTCGTTCAGCGCCTCCTCGCCGGTATGGCCGAAAGGCGTGTGACCGAAATCGTGCACCAAGGCCACTGCCTCCGCCAGATCCTCGTCGCCGCGCAGCGCGCGTGCCAGGGCGCGGGCAATCTGCGCCACCTCGATCGAATGCGTCAGCCGGGTGCGGTAGTGATCGCCCTCATGCGCAATGAACACCTGCGTCTTGTGCTTCAGCCGGCGGAAGGCGGTGGAATGGATGATGCGGTCGCGGTCACGCTGGAATGGCGTCCGGGTCGGACTTTCCGGCTCATCGAACAGGCGGCCGCGCGAGCGCGCCGGATCGCTCGCGTAAACGGCGCGCGGCCGGTAGCCGAAACCGATCTCACCGAGAGCATCCTTGCCCATTCGCCCACCAGTTGACTTGCCCCCGTCCGCTTCATACCTATCATGGGAAACCGAAAGCAAGGTGACGCCGATGGGCGCGGATGCCAAGACTGCCATGAAGGTCGAAATGACCGAAGCGGCCGCGAAGCGGATCGCCAGGATTCTGGCCGGCGAGCCGGGCAAGAATGCCTTGCGCGTTTCCGTCGAAGGCGGCGGCTGCTCCGGCTTCTCCTACAAGTTCTATCTCGTCGATAGTCGCAACGACGACGACGTAGCCATCGAGAAGGATGGCGCCACGATCCTCATCGACGACCTCTCGCTGGTCTATATGGGCGGCTCGGTGATCGATTTCGTCGATGACCTTATGGGTCAGTCTTTCCAGATCCGAAACCCGAACGCCGTCGCCTCCTGCGGCTGCGGCACTAGCTTCTCCGTCTAGCGGGCCGCCATGCCCACGGTCGGCGCGGTCCGTCAGGTCGCGCTGTCGGCCGGGCGCGATCTGGATAGAACGCTGGCTTTCTGGCACGATGTGCTCGGCATGAGCGTGCATGCGCGCTACGATCCGCCGGGCATCGCCTTCATCATCGCGGGCGGCGTGCGGCTGTTCTTTGGCGACGGCGTGCCCCCTGGCACCGTCTATCTCGATATTGCCGGCCTCGAGGCCTTCCATGCCGAGGCGAAAGCCGCCGGTGTTCCTTTCACCGCGTCGCCGGCGCTGGTCCATCGCGACACCGAGGGCCGGTTCGGTCCGGCGGGGGAAAGCGAATGGATGGCCTTTCTAAAGGATCCGGGAGGCAATACGATCGGCCTCGTCGAGCGCCTTGCGCCGGAAGAACATTGAGGTCCGCATGAAGATCGTCACCTGGAACATCAACGGCGTTCGCGCCCGCATCGGCAACCTCACCCACTGGCTTACCGAGAGCGCGCCGGACATCGTGTGCCTGCAGGAGATCAAGACGGTCGACGACCAGTTCCCGCGGGCGGAGATCGAGGCGCTGGGCTATAATGTCGAGACCAACGGCCAAAAGAGCTTCAACGGCGTCGCTCTCCTGTCGAAGCTGCCCTTCGACGAGGTCAATCGCGGTTTGCCTGGCGACGATGCCGACGACCACGCGCGCTTCATCGAAGGCGTCTTCTCGACCGATAAGGGCGCGCTGCGGGTCGCCTCCCTCTATCTGCCGAACGGCAACCCAGTCGATGACGAGCGGAAGTTTTCCTACAAGCTGTCATGGATGGCGAGGCTAGAGCGCTGGGCGGAAGAGCGGCTGAGGCTCGAGGAAGCGCTGGTGCTGGCCGGGGACTACAACGTCATCCCCGAGCCCGCCGACGCCAGGTTCCCCGAAAACTGGCGCAGTGACGCGCTATTCCAGCCTCAGACGCGGCAGGCCTTCCGGCGCCTGAAGAATCTCGGCTTCACGGAGGCCGTGCGCGCCGTGACCGATTCGCCGGATGTCTATACTTTCTGGGACTATCAGGCCGGCGCCTGGCAGAAGAACAACGGCATCCGCATCGACCATCTGTTGCTGTCTCCCGAAGCCGCTAACCGCTTCTCGTCGGCCTCGGTTGAAAAGCACGTCCGCGCCTGGGAAAAACCTTCCGACCACGTGCCAGTGGCCATCGATCTGCGCTTGCAGCCGGCCTGAAGGCGCTGCTTGCGGACTCTTGCCGAACCCTGATGTCGCCACAAATCGTGTGTCTGATGCGGGATTGTTGCGGGGTTCGATGGCGATCCGATTTGTTCTTTGCCCGGTCGGCCTTGCGCTGGCATTTGCCGCGCCAGCGCTCGCGGCCCCGGAGTGTCTTGCCAACGGCAAATCGTTCAAGCTCGGTGAGACGGCCTGCCTGACCATTGCCGGCGAAAGTCACCTCGCCCGCTGCGATATGGTTCTCAACAACACGTCCTGGACGAAGGTCCAGGACGACTGCCCCGGCGAGAATCAGGCGCCGAAACTGCACCCGACCTCAATCACGGCGCCGACGGAACCTACCGAAAATTGAAGCCGAAGCTGCGGCCTACTGGTCGCCGTTGTTGCCCTTGGTCAGGATGTCGTCGGCGAGCGAAATCGCCGTGCGACGGTCGGCTTCGCCAGCCGCGGCGAAGGCCTCTTCCTGCATGCTACGGATCCAGGGCTGATCCGCCGGCGGGGCACGCTCCAAGGCAGCCGTCATCATCGCCAGGCCGCGCACGATCTTGCCGCTCTGGAACAACAGATTGCCGAGCGTCGCCTGCGCGCCGGCATGGCCTTTTTCGGCCGCGAGTTGCAGCCAGCGCCCGGCCTGCTTGACGCTGGCCTTCACGCCGCCCTCGCCTTTCAGGAACATCTGACCGATCTCGAACTGCGCGTTCGGGTTGCGGTAGTTGGCGGCGGCGCGCATGTAGTATTCCTGCGCCGCAACCTCGTTCTCCTCGACCGGGCTGCCGGGGATACCTTTGCGCAGATAGTCGCCGAGCGCGACAAGCGCATCGGAGACATAGCTTTCCTCGGGCGAGCCGGGCTCGACATCCTGATCGACGATCTCGGAGAAGAACTTGAAGGCCGCATAGTCGTCGCGGGCCACGCCGTCGCCCTGGGCATACATGCGCGCAAGCTTCCAGGTGGCGCCGATCTGGCCGTTCTCGGCGGCATATTTATAGGCCTCGACCGCTTGGTCCTTGTGGCCGTTCTTGTAGGCGGAGAAGCCGAACTGGAACACCGCCCACGGGCTCGACTGCGGCTTGACCCCGGTCTTGTCGTCGAACACCTTGTCATCGAAGGCCATGACCTGCCCGACGGCGCCCAAGGTCGCCACCGCGACCAGTGCCGGCAAGACAAATGACCTCAACACCTCAAATGTCCGCATAGCAGTGTGTTTCTTTTGCGCCGCCCGGATGGGTGACCGCGCCGTCGCGGGCCGACCCTACGGTCTGCGCATATTTCCAGATCGCGCCGGACTTATAGTCGGTCTTGCGCGCCTTCCATTTCTTGGCCCGGGCCGCCAGTTCGGCATCCGACAGCGCCACCTCGATCGTGCCATTAACGGCATCGATTGAGATCACGTCGCCATTCTTGATGAGCCCGATCGGCCCGCCGACCGCCGCCTCCGGCCCGACATGGCCGATGCAGAAACCACGTGTAGCTCCGGAAAAACGGCCGTCGGTAATCAGCGCCACTTTGCCGCCCATGCCCTGGCCGTAGAGCGCTGCCGTCGTCGACAGCATCTCGCGCATGCCCGGACCGCCGCGCGGCCCCTCGTAGCGGATGACGAGAACCTCGCCCTCCCGGTAATTGCGCTGCGTGACCGCTTCGAAGCACTCCTCTTCCGAATCGAAGCAGCGCGCCGGGCCTGAGAATTTCAGCTCCGACATGCCGGCGATCTTCACGATCGCGCCTTCGGGGGCGAGGTTGCCCTTCAAGCCCACAACGCCGCCTGTCTTGGTGATTGGCCGATTGGCGGGACGCACAACATCCTGGCTCTCATTCCAGGCAACGTGCTCCATGTTTTCGGCCAAAGTGCGGCCAGTGACCGTCATGCAGTCGCCGTGAAGATAGCCGTGGTCGAGCAGCGTCTTCATCAAGAGCGGAATGCCGCCGGCTTCGAACATGTCCTTGGCGACATATTTGCCGCCGGGCTTGAGGTCGGCGATATAAGGTGTCTTTTCGAAGATCGCCGCCACGTCGAAGAGGTCGAACTTGATACCCGCCTCATGCGCGATCGCCGGCAGATGCAGCGCCGCGTTGGTCGAGCCGCCGGTGGCCGAAACGACCGTCGCGGCATTCTCCAAAGCGTTGCGGGTAACGATGTCGCGCGGCCGGATGTTTTTCGCGATCAGCTCCATGACCTTTTCGCCGGAGGCGAAATTGAACCGGTCGCGCATTTCGTAGGGCGCCGGCGCGCCGCAGGAATAGGGCAAGGCCAGCCCGATCGCCTCGGCGACCGTCGCCATGGTGTTGGCGGTGAACTGGGCGCCGCACGACCCTGCCGACGGACAGGCGGCCTGCTCGATCTCGAGCAGCTCGGCATCGGAGATCGTGCCGACCGAATGCTGCCCGACCGCCTCGAACACATCCTGCACGGTGATCTGCCTTCCGCGGTAGCTGCCGGGCAGGATCGAACCGCCATAAATGAAGATCGACGGCACGTTGAGCCGCACCATCGCCATCATCATGCCGGGCAGCGACTTGTCGCAGCCGGCAAGCCCGACCAGCGCGTCATAGCAATGGCCACGCATGGTGAGCTCGACTGAATCGGCGATCACCTCGCGCGACACCAGGGACGACTTCATGCCCTGGTGGCCCATGGCGATACCGTCCGTGACGGTGATGGTGCAGAATTCGCGCGGCGTGCCATTGGCGGCCGCGACGCCCTTCTTCACCACCTGCGCCTGGCGCATCAGCGAGATGTTGCAGGGTGCGGCCTCGTTCCAGCAACTGGCGACGCCGACGAGCGGCTGCGCGATCTCGGCCGCCGACAGTCCCATGGCGTAGAGGTATGAACGATGCGGCGCGCGCGCCGGACCTTCGGTCACGTAGCGGCTGGGCAGCTTGGCCTTGGAGATTGCCGTGGCGTCCATCGTCGTCCTTGCCGCACACCCCGCGGCCCGTCCCATCGCCGGGCCAAGCTGGCACGCGTCCCGAGACCTATTCGAGTTGCTCCGGGTTTATGGCGGGAAATGGGCAGTTCCCTGGGCTAGCCTTTTAGCGTCGGGGTTGTTCATAAACTGTTGCTGAAACGTCACACTCGCTCGGTCGTGAGGCGAATCTGCAGTTCGAGTCAGCGGTCAGGGCCGCCGCAATAAAAAAGGCCGGGCAATGCCGGCCTTTTCGTTCAAGTTGAAGGAGTTACCACTTGACCTTAACCGATCCCGAAATCGCCGAAACGAGGTCGTTGCCAAAGTCGGCGGTGTAATCGGTCCCGTAGGTCACGCCGTCGGAGCCGACGACCGAATGGATGTGCCCGCTCGTCAAGACGCCAAGCGCACCGCCCAGACGAAGCTCGACGTTCTTGGTCGGCGTGTAAGCGACGCCGGCGTTAACTGTCCATGTGTCGGTCTGAGTGCTGAGCCCGGTCGTCGTTCCGCGGTCCCAAGCGATACCGGCCGCACCACTCCACTGCTCGTTGAATTTGTGGCCGATGCCGGCTGCGACTGTCCACCCGTCACGGTAGAGCAAATCAAGCGAGGTTGCACGCGCAGGACTCGTTGTCGTACAGGCGAGCACGCCCTGGGTCGATGTCGGGCAGAACGGAATGCTTTGCAGGACGCTCCAATTGACCCATTTGATGGATCCAAAGGCAAGCCAGCCCGGTGCTATACCTGATTGGAGCTTCAATTCCACGGACTCGGGCACCTCGGAGGAGCCGTATACGTCGGTCACGCTACCCAGAAGCGGATTTGCGGGATTGATAAATCCGGGAACCTGGGTCAGATCAAGCGTCCCGCTCAAGTTGTCAAGCTTGACTGCCGAGTTATAAACTAAACTGGCGCGCAGAGCGATTTCCGGAATCTCGTAGGCAACGCCGGCCCGCCATCCCCATCCGTCGCCCTCCAGATCAAGACGACCTATGCCTGTGCCAAACATTGCAGGAATAGGCGCCACCAATTGTTCTTTGAAGCCAGAAACATCCTCGTGAAAGACGCCCCCAATAAGACGAAACTGACCTTTGCCTACGTCCATCTTGTACGAGCAGGTTGCGCCGAACGCCTCGCTCTCGACCTTTGTCTCAACGTTGCTTTGCGCACCGGCCCAATTGGCACCAGGGTTGCTGAATGCACCGATTGGCTGAGAGTAGTCGCCAAGGCAATCGACTGGTCCCATCCCAATCTTGATTCCCACGTTCGGCACCCAATAGCTTTCGGTATCACGGGCAGTGCTTGATCTTCCTAGCGCGGTGAGGTCGCCGTCAGACGGATCGGCGTCCCTTGCATTCTTGAGGTCTCGTTGCGGCATCACGTAGGTACCCGTGACTTCCCCCGTGATCTGCGCTGGATCGAAAAGCAGGTCGATGTCGTACCAACCGCGCTCCAAGCCACCGGCATGCGCCGGGTGCATCGCCGCTCCGACCAAAGCCAGCGAAAAGCACCCTGCCCCCAGCAGTGCTTTGAGCCGCAAAATGTTCATGGAAATCCCTCCCCGAAACACGAAGTGGGGCAAGCTAGAACCAATTCAGGTTAACGGCGCAACAACGAATTCGTGAGCTGTACATGTACACCTTGACAGCTCGTATTTCCGCCATGGTCATCGACCGCCCATTGAGCCTTAAAAGCGGCCCACTCGGCATCGGCGCGAGAGAAAAAATTACAAAAACGGTCCGAAACAGCTCAAAAACGGGCCATTTTGATCGGACCGGGCCCTGTTGTTACATTACGGCAACAATGGGGCCAAAACTTTCCGTTTACGTCAAAATTAACCCAACGGAGGCCCGTATACGAGCGTGGTGACGCTTCGTAAAGCGCCCTCCAGTGAAGCCGAATCTTGCCGGTCACCCGGCGTCTCGGACCCTGGTCAGGGCGACTGAAAGCCTCTCTTGAGCCTCGCGATATTCGGCGAGCTTTTCGCGCTCTGCCTCGACCACCTCCTGCGGCGCGTTGGCGACGAACTTCTCGTTGGAAAGCTTCTTGTGCAGGCGGGCGATCTCCTCGGTCACCTTGGCCAGTTCCTTCTGCAGCCGCGTTGCTTCGGCCTGAAGGTCGATCAGGCTGCCGAGCGGCAGACACACGGTCGCCTCGTTCAGAACGATCTGGGCCGAGCCTTTCGGCGGCGCATCGACCAGCGCGATGTCGCCGACGCGCGCCAGCCGCTTGATAGCCTGGGCGTGGCGATCCAGCCTTTCCTGCGTGATGGCATTGGCGCCGATCACCACCAGCGGCGCGATCGCCGCGGGCGGCACGTTCATTTCCGAGCGCACCGAGCGAATGCCGGAGACGAGCTCGACCAGCCAGTTGATGTCGGCGGCAGCCTCGTCATCCTCGAAATCGGGCGCGGGCCAGGCGGCGTGGCAAAGCAGGGAGGTGCGTACCTTCCCCTCGCCCGCGGTCTGCGCCCACAGCTCCTCGGTCATGAACGGCATCATCGGGTGCAGCAGCTTGTAGATCTCGTCCAGCACGAAGGCGACACAGGCCCGGCTCTCCGCCTTGGCCGCCTCGTCCGTGCCCATGAACACCGGCTTGAGCAGTTCGAGATACCAGTCGCAGAACAAGTTCCAGACGAAGCGATAGGCGGCGCCAGCCGCCTCGTTGAAGCGGTAGGTGGTGATGCCCTCGGTGATCGCCCGCGCCGCCCGCGTCAGCTCGGTCAGGATCCAGCGGTTGACCGCGAGCTTGGCGTCGTGCAGCCAGAAATCGTCGTTCCTGGCGACCTCGTTCATCTCGGCGAAGCGCGTGGCGTTCCAGAGCTTGGTGCCGAAATTGCGGTATCCGGCGATACGCGCCGGGTCGAGCTTCACGTCGCGCCCCTGCGCCGCCATCACGGTCAAGGTGAAGCGCAGCGCGTCGGCGCCATACTCGTCGATCAGGTCGAGCGGGTCGATGACGTTGCCTTTCGACTTCGACATCTTCTGCCCGTTCTTGTCGCGCACCAGCGCATGAACATAGACCGTGTGGAACGGCTCCTCGTTCATGAAATGCAGGCCCATCATCATCATCCGGGCCACCCAGAAGAAGATGATGTCGAAGCCGGTCACCAGCACGTCGGTCTGGTAGTAGGTCTTCAGCTCCGGCGTCTGGTCAGGCCAGCCGAGCGTCGAGAACGGCCACAGCGCCGAGGAGAACCAGGTGTCGAGAACATCCTCGTCGCGCATCAGGATCTCGCCCGGCTTGAAATTCTCAAGCTTGTCCTCGACCCAGGCCTTCCAGGGGCCCTCCAGCGCCAAGTAATATTCGACCGCCGCGGCCAGCGCCTCCTCTTCGGTCTTCTCGACGAAGACGCGTCCGTCCGGCCCGTACCAGGCCGGAATCTGGTGCCCCCACCACAGCTGCCGCGAGATGCACCAGGGCTGGATGTTCTCCATCCAGTCGTAATAGGTCTTCTCCCAGTTCTTCGGCACGAAGTCCGTGCGGCCCTCGCGCACAGAGGCAATGGCCGGCTTGGCGAGCTCCGCCGCGTTGACGTACCACTGGTCGGTGAGGAACGGCTCGATCGGCACGCCGCCGCGATCGCCATGCGGCACGGTGTGGCGATGCGGCTCGACCTTTTCCAGGAAGCCGCCCGCTTCCATCAGCTCGACGATCTTCTTGCGCGCCACGAAGCGATCCAGCCCGTCGAGCTCATCCCAGACGGCCTGGCGCTGCGGCGTCACTTCAAGACCTGCAAGGAACTCCTCGTTATCCTTGAGCTTGATGTAGGCTTCGACGGTCAGGATGTTGATCGCCGGCAGCTTGTGGCGCTTGCCGACCTCAAAGTCGTTGAAGTCATGCGCCGGGGTGATCTTGACCGCGCCGGAACCCTTTTCCGGATCCGAATACTCATCCGCCACAACCGGTATCCTGCGGCCGACGATCGGCAGGATGACGTTCTTGCCGACCAGGTCGCGAAACCGCTCGTCGTCGGGGTGCACCGCCACCGCCGTGTCGCCCAGCATGGTTTCCGGGCGCGTCGTGGCGACGGTGATGAATGTCTGCGGATTCTCGGGATCGAACGCCAGGCCTTCGACCGGGTAGCGGAAATGCCAGAGATTGCCGTTGACCTCATGCTGCTCGACCTCGAGGTCGGAAATGGCCGTCAACAGCTTCGGATCCCAGTTCACAAGGCGCTTGTCCTTGTAGATCAGCCCCTCCTTGTAGAGGGTGACGAACACCTCCAGCACCGCCTTGGACAGACCCTCGTCCATGGTGAAGCGCTCTCGGCTCCAGTCGGCCGAGGCACCGAGCCGCCTCAGCTGATTGAAGATGGCGCCGCCGGATTCGGCTTTCCACTCCCAGACCTTTTCGATGAACTCCTCGCGCGACAGGTCGCGGCGATGGATCTGCCTCTCCATCAGCTGCCGCTCGACCACCATCTGCGTGGCGATGCCGGCATGATCCATGCCCGGCTGCCACAGCACATTCTTGCCGCGCATGCGCTCGAACCGCACCAGGATATCCTGCAGCGTGTTGTTGAGCGCGTGCCCCATATGCAGCGAGCCCGTAACGTTCGGCGGCGGGATGACGATGGTGAAGGCTTCCGCCCCTTCCTCGGCGCCGGTGCCGGCGCGGAACGCATCGGTCTCTTCCCAGATTTTGGCGATCTTCGGCTCGACGGTTTTGGCGTCGTAGGTTTTATCAAGCATGGAGGAAGTCCGAACTGTCGGGAACAAGCGTCCGGTGTAAATCGGAAGCTCTTGGCCGAGTCAACCGCGAGAAGGATGAGCCGCCTTGCCCAGATAGGCTTGCGGCGATCAGCGGCAAGCCCACGACTCATCGCAGACAAATCGCGCGGCCGCATTTTCGCGGAGATAAAAAGCATGGCCCGACGGCGGCGCCTTTTACGCTGGAAGCCCAGACGAAATCACTGCGCGCCGCGCGCCACGCGCTCGATTTCCTCGCGCACCAGCCGTTCGACCAGGGTCGGCAGGTTGTTGTCGAGCCAGTCCTGCAGCATCGGCCGCAGCATCTCCTCGGCCATCTCGTCGAAGCTCTTCTTGCTGCGGCTGGCGAAGGCATCGGAAAGCTCGCCGAAGGCCGCCGCGACCTGACGGCCCGTATGCTCGGACAGGATTGCCGGCCGGGCTGGCGGCAGGTCGGACGAGGATGGCGCCGAAAGGTTGCCGGGCGCCGCGGTTTCGGCCGTTGGCGCGGCAAGATCCTCGTCGTCGATCTCGACTTCGCGCGCCACTTCCGGAGTTGCTACCTTCGCCTTGACGGAATTTCCGCCAACGGCGGCGATCTCGCGCCGCCATTCGGCGACGATGGTATCGGCACCTTGCGGCACGCTCTCCGCCGCCCTCGCGACCGCCGGGGTGTCCGGCTCGGCGGCTACCCTGGCCCCGACTTCCGCCAGGGTGGTGGGAGCGGGCGCGGTCTTCACCGGTTCAGGGCCGGTCTCGGCGATCGTCGGATCGGACGCCGCAAGCTGGGCCTGTATCTCCGCCAAACTCACCGGCTTGCTGGGAGCGGATCCGGCGCTGAGCTCGGAACGGAAGTCATCAAGGTCGGCCGTCTGCGCCGCCGGCGTCGGCCGGAGGTCCTGGCGAACGTCACCGTTGTCCGCCGCCGGTTGCTTGCGGCCGGTGTCGCTGTCCTCGATGATCCTTCGGATGGAAGCAAGTATCTCTTCCATGGAAGGTTCGCGCTGCGCGCTGCTCGCTGTCGCCATCGTCACATCCGCCGCCCTTGTGACTTGTTCAAGATTTCCATTCCGGCAAGACCGGAATTCGAATCAATGCGAACAGCGTAACCGACCGATCGTCATCCGAGAATCCCCAATCTGGGGAGACGTTGGATTTCAACAGATTAGCTCGCTACGCCGCCGGCCGCCGACCGTCTGGTTCCAATGCAAAAGCGCCGCGCATCCATTGGACACGCGGCGCTTTTGGAAATGCCAAAGATTCAGCGGCCGTCCGGCGTGCGCAGCCCGATCCACTTGTCCTTGACGGCGTTGTAGTGCTCTTCCGGGTTGTATTTCGTGACCGCCAGGCCGAGTTGGCCGGCGGACAGGCGGCCAATCGCCGACAGGATGGCGTAGCTCGCCACGACGACATCGCGCTCGGAGCTCGCCTGGTTGATCTTGGCGGTGATGACGGCGTTCTGCGCGTTGAGCACGTCGAGCGTGGTGCGCTGGCCGACATTGCGTTCCTCGATGACGCCGTTGAGCGCCAGTTGCGCGGCGGCGATCACCTGCCTGTTGGCATCCACGCTTTCGCGCGCGGCGGTGTATTGCGTCCACGCCGAAGCCACGGCCTGGCGCACCTGGTCGCGGCTGACGTCGACCTCGATGCGGGCCTGGCTGAGCGATTCCTTCGATTGGCGGACCAGCGCAGAGGTGCGCCCGCCCGAATAGATCGGCACGGTAAGCGTTGCACCGATATTGGCCGAATTGGTCGTTCCTTCGGAACCCGCCGATGCAAAAACGCCGGGCGAGGTGTTGCGATACTGGCTCGAAATTCCGGCACTGGCGGAAAGTTGCGGCAATAGCGCCCCTTCGGCCGACTTAACCGAAAAGGCCGCGGCGTCGACGAGATGCTCGGTGGCAAGGATGGCCGGATGCTCCGCGGCGGCGATGGCGAAGGCCGAATCGAGGCTTCCCGGCAGCAGCTTTCCAACCGGCGCGGCCGCCTTGAGCTTGCCCGGCTCGTCGCCGATGATCTGGTGGTAGGTCGCAGCGCTCGCCAGCGCCGTCGCGCGAGCGCTGGCGAGTTGCGCCACCGCGGTCGCCCGCGAGGCATCGGCCTGTGCGACGTCGGTGCGGGTGCCCTCTCCGACCTCGAAGCGCGACCGCGCGGCGCGCGCCTGCTCGGTCAGGAATTGCAGGTTCTGTGCGGTCAGGACCGCGATCTGGCGATCGCGGATCACATCCATGTAGGCGCTTGCCGCGTTGAACAGGATGTTCTCTTCGGTGTTGCGGAGACTTTCTTGCGAGGCCCTGACCTGCGCTTCGGCGGCGGCGACATTGTTCTTGGTTTGAAAGCCGTCGAACAGCGTCTGGTCGATCTCAACCCCGAAATTGCCCGTAGTGATATTTAAGGTTTGACCAAGGTTGTTGTTGCGGCTGCTCGTATAGTCGATGCTAGCCGATCCCCTGATCGTCGGGCGGTAGCCGGACTTGGCGATGGCCACGCCTTCGTCGGTGACACGGGTGCCCGCGCGGGCGGAATTCAGCTGGGAATTGTATTGATAGGCTTTGGCGAGCGCGCCGGTGATCGTTTCGGCGGATGCTGCCAGCGGCGAAAGCGCGGTCGCCGAAACAAGTATGGCTGATAGAAAAGTCTTGTGTAGGGGCGGCACGTATTATCCCTCATTCGTTTGCATGGGAACCACGCCGCGCACCTTTTCCTTCCGGATCAGCTAGCGCCGCGTGTTTATCGTCCCCCGCTGACAGCCCCCGAAAATGCACGTGAAGCAAATCAGCAACGATTGTTCAAGCGCAAGCGATCATGTCAGCGCCTTCGCTGCAAGGCAAAACCGCTCAAAATTCGAACGCATGAGCACGTTCGAACCCCGGTAGTGGCTTAATTGCCGCATTAAATGCGCGTCTGCCGGTTACAACCCCCCCGGCCTTGACAAAAAGACGCGCAACGCCGGAGTTGCCCTGCCCCTCGACCACAACCAGCCGTCCGTCCTCGGCGAGCTGGCCGAGCAATGCCGCGGGCACCTCCTCGACGCTGCCGCCGATGAAGATGACGTCATAGGGCGCCGCGGCGGCATGACCCTGCGGTAACGGCCCGATCACTACGGTGGTGTTCTGGCAATCCAGTGCGGAAAGGGTCGACTTCGCGGCTTCGGCAAGCGCCGGGTCGCTTTCGAGCGCAACCACCGATTTTGCGATTCGGGAAAGCAGCGCGGCCGAATAGCCGGTGCCGCAGCCGACATCGAGCACCGAATCGGTGTCGCTGATTTCGGCCAATTGCAAAAGCTTGGCGAGCGGTGACGGTTCCATCAGATAGCGGGCACCGCCGCCACTGACGCCATCGGTGATGCGGATGTCCTCGTCGATATAGGCTAGGTCCCGCTGCCCGGCGCTGACAAAAGCCTCGCGCGGCACGGAAAGCATCGCTTCGATCAGCGGCGCGCTGGTCACATCGGTGGTGCGGATCTGGCCATCGACCATCTTCACGCGGCGTTCGGAGAAATCAGCGTTCATGTCCCAACCAACCCGCTTCCCGCGCCCAATTCGCTGCCCGCGCCCGATCCGATTTCCAGGCAAATGACGCGGGCCAATTCGACCGGAACCTAGCGCCCCGGCGCGACAGCGCCGGAGCCCGGGCATTGGAGGCCTCGCCCGGAATCGAACCGGGGTGCAAGGATTTGCAGTCCTCTGCGTAACCACTCCGCCACGAGGCCTTCCATGCTCCCGGCGTTCCGGGGCAACTCAATATGTTGGCGGTGAAAGGTCGTCAAGCATCGGCAAGTCATTCCCGATGCTTTCCCATTCGTCATCGAAGGCAGTGGTTGCCGATTGCTTGCGGCCGATCCCGATGGTGTCGGCGGCACCTGCCGGACTCTCTCCCTGCAAAGCTCTCAATCCGGCCGGCGGCGGCGTTCCCACCAGACCACGAAGCGGCGCCTGTGACGACGCACCAGTGCGAATTCGTAGGACAGGACCAGCAGGCCGATCGGAACCATCCAGAAACCGAGAATCGGCAGAAAGCCCAGAATCCCGCCGATTGTGAGCAGCACGCCGATCGCGATCCGCAATCCCCGCGAGCGCGGCATGGAGAAGTCGCGGCCGAAGACCGTGATCTTGCGCGCCGGTGGGTTATCGTCGTCAGTTGCCGTCATTCAAAGCCAGATCCCATCTGCGCGGCCGATGTCATAAATACCAAAGGACGACCAGCCGCATTGTTCCATGCCGGTGTCAAGCCGCTCATATGTGGGCACGCCGAAGCGATGCCACAAATCGCCGCACGAAAAACTGCAGAAAAATTGCGAATTGCTGCTTTGCAAAGCCGAAAGGTGTTTGCTATAGGCTGCGCCACTCACGTCAGAGCCTCCGTTCCCCGGTAGCTCAGTGGTAGAGCAACCGGCTGTTAACCGGTTGGTCGCTGGTTCGAATCCGGCCCGGGGAGCCAATCGCCATTGAATTTCACTGAATAAACTTCCGATTCTGCAAGCGCGCGGCGCTGGATCCGGCAGCATGCGGCAACGGTCAAGCCGGGCCGGGTCAGTCTGAGAAAATTTCGTAGTAAAGGATTTCGGCGTCGTCGAGGGACGATCTCCGTCCAGGCGAGATGACGCCGGAGCCGAAGAGAAGAATATCTTCGCGGCGCACGAATACCTCATGGTCGGGTCCCATCGACACAAAGGTGCCCGACGAGCTTCGCTCGATAAGCACGGCCTTGCCATTCGAAATGGTGAAGGTCGCGTGGTGCCTTGAGACCCAGGGCCGCTGGATGACCATGTTGCATTCCGGGGATCGGCCGATCGTCACCAATTCGTTGTTTCGGCAGGATCGCAACTGATCTCCATAGCGGATGACCAGATTGATCTGCCGCGGCGGGGCGGAGCGTCTCTCGATAACCGTGCCCCGGCTGACGATTTGCGTACTGAGGGCCCGATCCTCGCTCCCCAGGGTATAGACATCGAACAGTTCTTGCTTTCCCTTGAAAGCCATTTTGTCGAGGAGCCGCAGGGCACTGCGGCTATCCGCGCAAAGGGCTTCGAAGAAGCTCTGGCTGATCAGCACCTCCCCGGGGTTGGCCGTGGTGGACAACCTTGCTGTGACATTGATAACGTCTCCGAATACCGCGCCCCGCGCGCGAATGACCGCCCCGAAATGCAATCCGATCCGGGCGTGCAACGGCCCTTTCGTCAGTTCGCTGCTGATTTGGAAGACGGCCCTCAGCGCCGCCTCCGAACTGTCGAACAGGCTGAGCACGTCATCGCCCTTCGAGTAAATGAAGTCACCGCCGTGCCGGGCGACGATCTCGCGTATCGCGTCGAGGCAATCCGAGATCTGCTGCAGAGCTGCATCGTCGCCGATGCGCTCATAAAGCGGCGTGCTGCCCACGACATCAGCTAGGAGGACTGCGGCCAGAAGTCTTTCCTGATCCATCGGCTCGTATCCGACCAAGAACGCAACGTATAGCATAAGTCGCCCTCCTTGCCCGCCTGGGAGCCGGTGCTGTGGCGTGAGCATCTTGCACGGACAGGCCTTGTTGCCGCCTCGGCAACTGCACAAGAGACTTTCCACGGCTATGATTGCACGGATGACTGCTCGGGCCACGAGGCCGGCTATGATTGAGCGGCAAGGGGCGCTATCGCCGATGAGCGAGATTGCGATGGTGATAGCCAATCGTTCGACGAAGGCTGCCAAGCGTGCGTTGAGGAGCAGGCAGATGATGCGGTCCGGAACGGCATCCCGAAAGCGAGGACGAGGATAATAGGCGCGGCATACGGGCCGGCTCAGGGCAATGCTGGGTGGCGCCCGCGTGAGACGAACGGGTGGAGTGTATCATTTTAATACAATCCTCAATTTGTAGACTCCTGCCATGCATCGGCAGCTAGTGTTCTCCGTCCAGGCTAGTGGAGGGAGCCGCGGACCGGGAGGAAAAAGATGTCCATCCAAAAGGAAGACTATCGCACGAACCGAGCCGACTATGCCCTTGCCGCGAAAGGCCAATCGGCCGTCGATGTGGGCCGCAACGAGATTCTGGAAAGAAGAAAGAAGACTGTCTGGCTAAGAGATCCGCGAATCGCCAGATTGGCCGCAAATCCGTGCGAAAGCCTTCCAGGACCAAAACCCAGACCGCGCGGGAATTAGCGACGCTGCTTCACTTATGGATTCGTGCCCCATCATAGCGGCAGGAGCGTATAGCCGGTGCCGTATTTCGTTTCCTAGGCCCGCCGGCTAGGCCCAGCCCTGTTGGCCTGCCCGCTTTGTGAAGACGAAATCACGGACGCGTTCCTTGCTGCTCCAAGTCCTCCGAGTTTTGTAAGTTGTCATGCTGTTTCGCTGCGCGATCGAGATCGCCAACGGTATAGCCGGTGGATTGGATGCGGTAGAGTCACGAACGTTCTGGTCTAGATCTCGGGCCTTGCATCAAAGGGGAGATGGTTCCAGGCCGAGCCCTGTGGTTCGCGCCGGCGATCGCGCCTGCAGCGAACCGAGTCTGAGATAGATGGCGGGCACGACGAAGAGGTTCAGAAGCGTTGACGTGATCAGCCCGCCCAGAATGATGATGGCCATCGGATGTTCGATTTCCTGCCCGGGAATGTTGCCGGTAACAACCAGTGGGACGAGCGCAAGGCCGGTCGCCAGCGTCGTCATGAGAATGGGCGAAAGGCGTTCACGCGCGCCGCGCAGGACAAGTTCCGGTCCAAAGGGCTCGCCCTCCTCGCGCTCCAGATGCAGGAAATGGTGGATCAGAAGCACCCCGTTGCGGGCCGCGATGCCCAACACCGTCAGGAACCCCACGAGGCCGCCTAGCGAGATGATGCCGTCGCCCAGATACGCGGCGATGACCCCGCCGACCATAGCGGCCGGCAGTGACAGGAAAACCAGGGCAGCGAGCCTCCAGCTTCTCAAGGAGGCCTGCAGCAGCATGAAGATTACGACCGCGGCGACAACAGAGGCATAGACGAGCCTGCTTTGCGCAGCCCTGCGTTCCGCCGCCTCGCCCAGCAGCTGGGCATGATAGCCGAGCGGAAACTCGAACTTGGCCAGGCGCTCCTCAACCTCATGGACGACCGAGCCCAGGTCGCGGTCGCGCACGTTGGCATGCACGTCATGGCGGCGCGAGGCGTTCTCACGTTTTATGGTGCTGGCCACCGGGGCAATCTTGACTTCGGCAACGTCGCCGAGCCGGACCTGACCGCCGTCGGGGGTATCCAGGAGAACGTTCTGTACGTCGTCAAGGCCGCGCCGCGATTTGGGCGTCGACCATACCATGACGTCATACACCTTTCCGATGCGATGAACGTCGCTCACCTCGTGACCGGCGAAGATCACGGCAGCAGCGCGACGAACATCGCCGGGCTTGAGACCCCTGGAAGCCGCCTTGGCGATATCCACGGTGACCTGAATTTGCGGTACCGTCTTCTGCGGCTCCTCGTGTAGGTCAATCAGGCCCTCGATGCCGGTCAGGGCGTCGCGGACCCTCACCGCCTGCTCCCGCAACATCGCCGCGTCAGGCCCGAAAATCCGAACCACTATCGACTCGCCCGACCCGGTGAGCACTTCCTTCACGCGCTCGCGAAGGTAGGTCTGGACGTCGCGATAGATACCGGGATAGCCGCCGACCGTGTCCTGAACCGCTTTCAGGGTCTCGTCATAGTCGACCTTCGGATCGACGCTGATCCAGTTCTCCGTGAAGTCGATGCCCACCACCTCGTCGGCCACCAGCGCCCGGCCGATGTGAGCGCCGAAGTTGCGCACCCCGGGAATGGATCTCAGTTCTTTGCTGGCAGCCACCGTCATCCGGTACATCTCTGCATGCGATGTCCCGGGCGGCGTCAGCCAGTGCATGAGGAAGTCACGTTCCTTGAAGGAGGGCAGGAGCGAGGTTCCGAGCAGCGGCCAAACGGCCAATCCCGCGACCACGACGAACGCGGTGATCCCAAAGATCGTGCGAGGAGCCGCGATGATCCGCGACAGCATGGCGGCATAGCCTCGCTGCAACCGCCCGACAAGCGGCGAGACGCGCTCGATCGGCGCTCCTTGAAGCAGGATAAGGCAGAGTGCCGGCGTCACCGTCAGCGCCACGGCCATCGAAGCGAGGAGCGCGATGGAATAGGACGTCGCCAGCGGTACGAAGAAAGTGCCCGACAGACCACCCATGAAGAACACAGGGACGACCGAGATGACGATGATGAGGGTCGCGGCGACGATCGGGCTGCGGATCTCGAGCGATGCTTCCAGGATAACTGATGCCACCGATTTGCCAGCGCCGCTGCGGCGATTCTCGCGCAATCGCCGCGTGATGTTTTCAACGTCGATGATAGCGTCGTCCACCACCGATCCCACCGCCACGACGAAGCCGGCCAGCACCATCGTGTTGATGGTCGTTCCGAGCCAGTAGAGAACAAGTCCCGCCGCGACCAGGGAGAGCGGGATCGCCAGCAGGCTGATGAGCGCCACCCGCCACTCGAACAGGAAGGCGCCGAGAACGCAGACCACCAGGACCGATCCCACCAGCAAGGCCATTGTCAGATTATGGATCGAGAGCTCGATGAACGTCGCCGGGCGGAAGATCTGCAGGTCGACGTCGATGCCCTTGAGGCCGTCCCTCATTTCGGCGAAGGCGGCCTCGACGCCGCGCGTGACCTCCAGCGTATTCGCCCACGGGAACTTCTCGACGATCAGCATCATGCCGGGACCGTCATTGATCACAGCGTCGCCGATCGGCAGCGGTTCCCCCCAGGTGACGTCGGCAAAGTCCGCCAGTACCAGTCGCTCGCCGGCTTTTGACTCGACCGGAATTCTCTTGACGTCCTCCAGCTTCACGCTGGACGCTATGTCGGCGCCGACATACAATCGCTGGTTGTCGGTGTCGATGAAGCCTACGGTCTGGCTCTTGGCTGAGCTCGACATCGGCAGCAGGCCGAAGTCCAGCGCATCGGCCGAAGCCTCCATGACCTCGTTCAGCGTCACGCCGTGTTTCAGCATGCGTGCGGGATCGACCTGGATCTGCAGCTGTTTGAGCTTTTCGCCCCACATCGCCACGTTGGCGACGCCGGGCACGCGCAGCAGGCGGAAGCGAATCTTCCAATAGGCGGTCATCGACAGGTCGAGCTGAGTGAGCTCCTTCGACGAAAGGCCGATCTTCATGGTCCTGCTGGTCGACGACAAGGGCTGCAGCATGACGGGCGGGCTCGAGCCGAACGGCAGTCTGGCCGACGCAAGCTGCACTCGCTCCTGGACGAGCTGCCGGGCGTGCATGATGTCGGTTCCCCGCTTGAAGATCATGACAATGGAGGACAGCGACATCACGCTCTTCGAGCGGATGACGTCGAGTTCCGGTGTGCCGCGCAGTGCATCCTCGAGGGGAATGGTGATCAGCTCCTCGACCTCGGCGGTCGACATGCCGATACCCTCGGTCTGAATCTCCACCAGCGGCGGGGAGAATTCGGGGAAGACGTCCACGGGCATCTTGCGGAACACGTCCAGACCCAGCAGCACCATCAGCGCTGCCGCGGCCAGTACCAGATACCGGTATTTCAGATTCGTGCCGATGATCCAGCGGAACATGGCCCTGTCCTTTGTTCGGATGATTGGACGCCGGCTAACTCAGGCGTTCGCAAGCGACGGAATGTCTTTCACGCCCGCTCAGTGGCCGCCAAACTTCAATTCAACCCCCATCAGCTCGACCGCGCCGACCGACACGACCGGCGTACCGCGCGCTGGTCCGTCCGACAGCACTGCTATGTCGCCAAGGACGCGCTCGACAGCCACTTTTTGGCGGACGAAGACGAGCGGCTCCGGATTGGAGTAGAGCCAGCTGTCCCCGTGCTCGTCATAGACAACCGACGAGTAGGGCACGATCTTCGCCATGCTGCCGCTCTCCGGCGCCTTCATCGCCACGAACGCATGATCGCCTGGCTTGACGCCGCTGCTTGCCTCCAGGAATTCAAAGAACCGCCCGTCGTCCCGGTCCTTCACCGCCACCGGCCGCGCCGTGTAATATTTACCGGAGCGGCCTTGGCCGGTCAGCAGCACGACCACTAGACCGTCCTTATCCTCGTCCGCCGGGTTGGCGACGCCGAAAATCTCGGCAAACTCGTCGTGGTCGCCGGTCTCGTCCTCGTCATCCTCGTCGTCGACAACCGCGATCAACATCTGGCTCGCCGCGTCCACAGGCACCTTGATCAGGGATTGCCGTGCTTGGCCGCTTTCACCGGCCGGCGCGATGGAAGCCGTCTCCGTAATTGCATTCACCGACGGTTCACCGCTCGCAATCTCGACCTGGGCGTTCATCATCATCCACCGCTTGGCCGTCTCCTCCCGCAGCGCTTCGGTCTGGATGCTCAGTCGTTTGGCAGCCTGTTCGGTCAGAACCACGCGTGGAAATGGGGAACCTGCGACCTCTACCAGCTTGGCAGGCGCGCCTGCGGGCGACTCCGCGACCGCGAGGGGTCCCGTGGCAACCACGACGAAAGCCACACCGGCGACGAGGGATGACTTAAGAAAAAGCCTATTGCGAAGCATGTGCAACTCCTCCAAGGCGTCGTGAAACCGGGCCGGAATGGAGCATCATGGCCGGTAGGACGAACAGATTGATCAGGACTGAAATGACTGCGCCTGCGATCACGACCCATCCCATTGGATGCAAAATCTCCAGACCGGCGGCGCTGCCCATGACCACTGCGGGAAGGAAGGCGAGGCAGGTGACCAGCGTGCTCGTCAGCATGGGCGCAAAGCGCTCGCGCGCGGCCGCCGCGACACGGTCCGGCCAGGATTCGTCACCCTCCCCGGTCTGATCGGCGCGGCTGGCCAGAACCAGACCGTTGCGGAGTGCAAGCCCGAGGACGGTGAGAAGTCCGGCAAGCGCCCCAACCGAAACGGTGCCCGTTACCACCACGAGGATCGCCGCGACGCCACCCGACACTGCCACCAGCGAAAGGAACATGCCGGTCGCCAGTCGCCAGCTTTGCAGCGCCGCCTGCAGCAGGAAGAAGATCAGCACTGCCGCCGACGCTGCGAAGAGCGTCACCTGCAGCATGGCTGCACGGCTCTCGGCATACTCGCCCCGAACGTAGGCATGGTATTCGAAGGGGAGCTGCACCTTCTTGAGCTCTGCCGCCACGTCTTCCGCCACTGCCGTGACGCTGCGGCCTGCGACGCTGGCGTGAACGTCCATGCTGCGCGTGACGCCGTCACGCTCGATGGTGCTCAACTGCGGCACCATCCGCACCTCGGCGATATCGCCAAGGCGTGTATGCGGGCGATCAGGCGTTTCGATCAGAAGATTCTCGACGTCGGCGATGCTGCTTCGTGCGTTGGGAGCCCCCCAAACGACCACTTCGAAGACCTTTTGCTGCTCGAACAGATTGCCAACCTCGAGCCCGGCGAAGACCGTCGCTGCCGCGCGCCGGATGTCTCCCGGTTTCAGTCCACGTGCGGCAGCCTCCGCAACGTCGACCTTGACCTCGATTTCGGGCGAGAAAGCGTTCTTGTCGATGCGTACGGAGTTGATGCCGTCAACGGCGGCGATTCTCGCCGCGACGAGCTTTGCCTGCTCTTCAAGCACGGCCGTCTCGGCCCCTTCGATGCGGACCACCACTGGTTCGCCGGCGTCGGCGAAGATCCGCCCGGCCGTACTGGCCAGATAGCCTTCAACCTTCACCTCGAGGTCCGCGAAGCCTTCCATCGTGTCGCGAATTTGCGACAGTGCGGCGGCTCGGTTCCCCCGCTCGTCGAGCCCAATCCAGAGCTGCCCGGATTCGATGCCGGTGACCTGGTCGCCCGTGATGGCCCTGCCGAGATGGCCAGCGACAGAGCTGACTCCATCGATTGCGCGGACTTCGGATTCCAGTCGCGCCATCGTGCGGATCATGGCGGGCAAGGATGCACCCGGCGCGGCCTTGAACGAAACGCGGACGGTGCCTTCGTCAAAGGACGGCGACGGCGACCACTTCAGGGCGGGCGTCGCCGCGAGTAGCGCCAACGCTCCGAGACCCACGATCGCATAGGCAGGACCGGTCGTCGCCGAGAACCTCCCCAGCAGCCGCCCATAGGCCGCACCGAACAGCCGCGCCACCACAGGTTCGGACCTGTTTCCTGCTGCGCTGCCCGAACGGAAAAAAACCATCGCGAGGGCGGGCGCCGCCAAGAGCACGACGACCATGGCAGCGGCCACCGTGACGCCATAGGCCTGAGCCAGCGGCCGGAAGAATGCCGCGGTTTCGCCGTCGAGTCCGAGTATCGGAGCGACCGCCAGCAGACCGATCACCGCTGCATACATCATTGGCTTGCCGATTTCGCCGATCGCATCGAATAGAGGCGCGGCGAGCGGACGGCCGCCACCGGCGCGAAGGCGTCGCCCGAGGGCCTCGGCAGCCACTACCGCAGTGTCGACCACGAGGGAAAGCGCGGCCGCGAGGCCGGCCAGGTGGATCAGGTTGAAGATCGGGCTGCTGAAATAGAGAGCGACAAGTGCCGCGACATACGACAGGACGATCGCGACGACGGCGACGCTCGCCGTGCCGACCGGCGTCAAGGACAGGAAGAGGGCTACGGACACGACCACCATGGCGGCGATCACCATCCGGACCAGATTGGCCAAGGCGCTGTCGACATAGTCGGAGGCGCGGTAGAGGGAGGCGTCGATGTCGATGCCCGGCATGCCTTGGCTCAACTCCGCGAGCGCAGCTTCGACCCCCGCTACGACCGCTTTGGTGTCGACGTTGGGAAGCTTCTCGACGACGAGGATGAGGCCAGGCTGTCCGTTGATCATCGCATCGCCGATCAGCGGCGGATGGCCTTCGACGACCTCGGCCACGTCTCCTAGCCTGAGCGCGGAAGACGGGACAGCAACCTTCGTCAGGTCGCTGGCCTTGCTGATCGGTTGCACATGCTGGATGCCGAGCCTCTGGTTCGGCGTGTCGATCCAGCCTCCGCTTCCGAGTACTGACGCTTCCAGATAACTGAGCGGCGAGACCCAGAGCGAATCCCCGGCGCTCTCTACGGCTTCATCGAGCGAGACGCCTGCCGATTCGAGGCGCTGAGGTTCGATTTGCACCTGAAGCTGGCGAGCGCGCTGGCCCCAGATCGCGACGTTGGCGACGCCCGGCACGCTGAGCAGCTTCGGCGTCATCGTCCACCGGGCCAGCACCGACATGTCGATCAGCGACACGGTCTTGGACGACAGTCCGACGATCATGGCGCGGCCTGCCGCCGACTTCGGCTGCAGCATGGTGGGCGGCTTCGAGACATTGGGCAGGGCCCAAGCCATCGTAAGACGCTCCTGCACCATTTGTCGGGCTTTCATCGGATCCATGCCGGGCTCGAAGGTGAGCAACACCGAAGCCATTCCCGGCACCGACTTGGAATGAATTGATTTGAGGAAGGGCGTCGCGGTCAGAATCTCTTCGAGATTGATGGTCACCAGGCTTTCCACTTCGCCTGTCGACAAGCCGAGCGCCTCGGTCTGCACCTCCACGACCGGCGCCCCGAACTCGGGAAGAGCATCGGTTTTGGCTTTGGGAAGCAGAACGGCACCCGCCGCTACCAAGAGTAGCGCGGCTGCTAGGACCAGATGCCGAAATTCGAGACTCAGCTTGACGAGCGTTTGCAGCACGGCAACCCCCCGCGATTCCGCGGCGCGCGAAAGCGCGCCTGCGACAGATCAGATAGTCCCAAAGCGTATCATGAGGGAGGGCGCCGCATAATTAATCAATATTGCAAGGCGCTATTACCGTATATCCGGCGGGTCTCTAACTTTTGGAGTAGAGAAATAGTTCATACAAATTTATTAGGATAGCCACTCACGCCGTGAGTGCTCGCGTCGGTTGCATGCGCGTGTGTCTGTTTCCAGCGAAAGGCTGGACGTGCTCTGGCGCAATTTGCCTCGGTCGGGGAGTGCCCGAATATTGATTCGAGGAAGGCGAAGCGGGACCGCCAATTTGCTGCGCCGGCAGTCCTCGGGGGAGCGTACCGGGCGCGGAACAGCGAAGCAGTGTTGTAGAGATGCGACACGTTTGCGTTTGTATGAGACAAGTCGCGTTTGTAAGGGACAAAATGACGAAATCGCAGTTGCCACAGTGGAATCAGCGGATATCATCGACGCGTGGTGCATCTCATGGGGGCTCGCCGGTCATTCGCCTTTTTATCTTAGCGCTTAGTGGCATAGGGCTGCTGTACTCTTCGGCTTCTGCACTGGCGGAGGAGCACGAGCGGGCTCTGGCCGAAGAAACGATACCGGCTCTGGCCGAAGAATGCGCCGCGCCCTGCGCGGGGTACGAGGCTACCGCGGAGTTGCAGAACGACTGGATATTTGGCGCACATCCGTCTTTCCTGAGATCCAATGTGTTGTTTCCGAAGTTCGAACTCGATCTTTTCTACGCGCCGACGGATTATCTTCGGTTCGTGAGTGCCATCGTTACCGAGCCCGTGGTCGACCCGGAACCCGGGGAGGATGCGGCCTTTCAAGGGATCGGCACCTATGTCGGTGAGCTCTACGCTCTCGCTAAGGTCGATCCCCTGACCGTGAGGGCCGGAAAGTTCGACACGGTGTTCAGCCTGGCCAGCGAAGCCCTGCCGGGGATACACGCCCCGGATCTGGCGTCTGTTTTCGACGCTGACGAACGTCTGGGTGGCGAAGCTGTTGTTGGCTTCGAGGGCTTTGGGCTGAACCATGCCCTGGCCGCGACGGTATTTACGACCGACCGGACGTTCCTCAGCGAGTCGCTCTTTACCAACCGTGGACGGCTCGCGCTGGCGGATGGCGGTGCCGGCAACACCACCGGTTTATCCTCATTCTCAGTTACCCTTGATGGCTGCAAAGGGGCGGAAAAGGGCGATTGTTACAAGGACGGTGAATTCGGCTATCGCCTTGGCATCCGATACCAGAAGCCCGGGCTGGCCGTCGACACAGGGGAGGAGGAGGAGGAAGAAGAAGAGGAACCGCTGCCGGGGACCGGCAATGAATTGGCCTACCTTGCTGCCGCCACTGGAAGCTTCGACCTCAACGGGAACACACTGAGGCTTCTCAGCGAATCGGCCTACCTTAAGCATTTCGATGGCGGTCCGGACGACGCTCTGCTTCTCACCGGATCTGTCGCGCTGGAAGTGCAACCTATGACCTACATAGCCACCTACACGCATCAGCGGAACTTTGTCGCCGACGGTCCGGACACCCGCGAGCAATTGGCGGATTTCGAAGTGATTTATGCGTCTGGGGAAGAAGAAGACGCGCCGTCCGGCGCGGCGAAATGGAACCTCGGCGCCGCCTACACATTCGCGGAGAATGCTGAGGACGAGAGAACGCACACCTTCAGTGTGCGCGCGACGCTCCAATTCGGTGGACACGTGAAGTTAGGCAGGTAGGTTCGATCGTCCGGATGTCCGGCGCTTGTTGACAGATGCCTTCTGCTGAACTCGAATGAGGTCCGCAAGCCCGTCTGCATGCGCCGAACTTGTTCCTTCCCTCAGGCTGATTGAAGCTATTTCAGCGGCCCTTCAGCACAAAAGTTGCGTCCATCAGCCCTTCACTTCCTTTCCATCCGGATCGAAGACGGGCTGCACGTTCTTGCCCTTGAAGCTTATCTGGAACTCGTAACTCACCTTGCCGTCGCGCATCAGCTTCTCCGCAAGCTTGATCTTTCCACCTGCGAATTTCGTATCAACGGCCGCACGCACCGATTGAGGCACCGCTTCCATCGGAATTGATTCCTCGACGACGATGATCTTACCGTCTTGATGGTAGAGCACATCGCGCGTCATTGCGCCCTCGACGCTTGCTATCTCGAAAACCAGTTCTCCGTTCTCGACCTCGCGGGCGCATGCCTTGACCTTAGCGACGGGAAAATCCTTGTGGAACCTGTCCCGCACCACCAACGGCACCTTCTTGCAGGCGATCGGCTGTTCCGCGGCCGACGCGCCGGTCGCCCCGGCAAGCACGAGGACGAACGCGCCGGGCGCCAGGCAGTAACGAACAGGTTTCATGAGGGACCTCCTTCATATGATCTCATCGGCTTTCGGAGCACCAACACTGGCCTCGACCAGACAAGCACGCAGTGCCGCTTTGCCGCCTCTGCCGCGGCGCCGAGTTCGCGTACTCCTCGCTTATGGCTCTGCTGGCGGTGTGCGGTTTGTACGTATTTGCGCGAGCTTCGCCTGCAGCACTGCGACCCACCAAGTTGACAAGTGTTGCGCAACCCACGCGCCGCGCTACCCAGCGGAGGGTAGGCTGGCTAAGGCAGCCTGAACGACCGTTGCCCGACGTTGGAAACCCAAGATAGGACAAAGCGCGCCGGCGGACCGATAGCCCAAAACGGCTTTGCCGGCCTAACCGAAAGCCGTAGCGGCTCATGCGAGGTTCCGGACGTCCCCAGCGGGAGGTGGCGCCGTTCCGGGGACCGTCGTCGCTCCCGTCGCGATCATGCTCTTTTGCAGCCGCAGCTCCAGCGCCTGCTCGGCGACGACTTCCTTCAAGCGCTATAATGAGCCGAAATCTCGCTCTCTCAGTTAAGCCCACTCTGGCGTTGATGTCGGACATCACGGACGAGGGCCCTTCGCAAAAAGGGGTAATCCCGTCGCAAGCGAGTCAGCTCAACTGCCGAATCGTAAAGCCTAACGACTGCAGGGATAAATAGGCGCGTCAACCTGAAAGCGTGCTGGCAGGCACGAGGGAGCCTGCACTGAATGTCTCGCGGAAGTGTCGCCGTAGCGCCCGGCTCATCTGCTCACGTCTTCGCGCCCGAAGACCCTAACAAGTCCTGTGGGTCACGAAAGTCGTTTTGCCTGCAGCGCCGTTTGGGCCGAGGAAGCCAAGAACCCGGCCGGCGCGCAGGGGGAACGATCGACACAGAAGCGACCTCCATCCGCATCCTGACGACCATTCTGCAGCCTAGCAGGGGATATTTCCTCAACGGGGACGCGGGCCGGCCGCGCGTCGAACTTCTTGATCCGACCAAAACACCTCCAAGCCGCCATCTCAACAACGAAATCCCGAACGTCCTGATCCGCGCCGAGATGCCGATCCTCGCCTTCGAGGCCGAGGGCGGGCGGCTCCAGAACGTCTTCCTTCAGCTTACCGAGGAGACGATCCAATGATGGATACCCCTCCTGTTCAACCGCACGGCCAGCAAAGCCTGGCAAGCGCAAGCGAGCCGCATATCGGGGGGTGCCGTCAAAATGCGGAGCCCAGAAACGCGGCCTCTTCATTCCCGGGGGCCTCGATGAGAGTTCAACCAGTCAATCAAAGGATGCGAATAAACGCCGCTCGGGCAGCGGGGCTGGTTGCTGCAACTGTTATCCTGTTTTCGCACCCCGGATTGGGTGGGGGCGTACATGAACTGATCCAGATGGCGGGTCTCGGCCTGGTCCTCACCTGCTTCGTTGGCAGGATGTGGAGCATTCTCTATATCGGTTCAAAGAAGAATCTGGAGTTGATTACCTCCGGCCCCTACTCGTTGACCAGAAACCCGCTCTATCTCTTTTCTACGCTTGGAGCAGCTGGGATCGGATTGATCCATGGATCGATCGCCGTCGCTCTGGCGCTGGGATTTTTCAGCTATTGGATCTTGGTCATCACGGCAGCCAAGGAGGCCGAACACCTGAAGACGATCTTCGGCTCGCAATACGATACCTATGCGCGCTATACGCCGCTGTTCTGGCCGAAACTGTCCCAATATACGGACTCTGCCGAAGTTGTCTTCTCCCCGAAAGCGCTCAAGCGCAACTTCCAGGATGGACTGTACTTCCCCGCAGCCTTTCCCGCCATTGAAGCAATCGAACAACTGCGAGCAGGCAGTTACCTGCCGATCCTCATGACGATCTACTGAGATCCGCCAAGTGCCAGATCCTGTCTCGGCAGCAGGACCAAATGGCCTGCCGATTTCGGGATCGTCACCAGTTCGTCGAGCTTGATGAGGTAGCCGCGGGAGTCTTGGCGCTCGTGCCGGCACCGCGATGGCCATTTTGCATGGCCGAACTGTCGCCCAGGATGGTTGACCACCGAGGTCTGTGACCTAGCTTTACGATGGAGCGTCCAGACTCCGAAATGGTGGCATGGCGCGCACCGTGGGAGAACTCCCGGGACGTTGAGGATGGAGAGGCGCGAGCTGGCTTTCGACCGGCGCCCAGCCATGCATCGACAAAATTCCCCCAGTACTGGGGCCGAAGCGGTGACAGCTTCGAAGGCAGGCAGCAAAGTTAGCCAGGGCGAGGAGCCACACACCGCTTCACGAGCTTAAAGTTACATCGGAAACCGCGCAGGTACGGCGATGTCAGATCTTGCCGGGTTTTACGCAGACGACACAGGTCTCGCTCTCCTGGGCGGGATGACAATATTTGTGTTGGTAGGCTTCTTTCTTGTGGTCCGGCGTATCCTCATCGCAGCGAGACGGCGTCACCAGTATGGCTACCTGAGCGAAAGCACGCCTATTCCCCTCGATGAGGCTTCTTGGGCCTGGGATCGCCCACGCAATCTTGCAGCCAAGGCGGCTTCTTCCCGGGCCGCCGTGCCCCCGGCCCCGGATGTTCAGGGTCTAAACTCCGGTAAGTCCGGGGTGCGAAAGGATTATCTCAACACGACGCCCGAAGCGGGCGAGAACTCGCGCGAGGACCTGCCCGATGCTTTCGCTCCGGCGACAAGCTTCGCCATGGCCTTACCTCCCCGTGTTCGCAGGCCGACGAGCCCCTTGTTACGCTTGAGCGTCGCCGCAATTTGTCTGGCCGTGCCGCTTGGCTATGCGTTGACGAAACAAAAGCCGGTCGAAAGCGCCCCCGCTGTTTCGCGGGCCGATAGCTACTCCCTTCCCGATCTTTCACGCCCTTTGGAGATTCCTGCCAGCACGGCATCAACCGACGCACCCACGAACGGCGAATTGCCCAAACCGGATCTCAACGCTGCCGAAGCACAGGTCGAGGCAGCTCGTGCTCAGGCAGCAGCTGCAACGGAATTGGCTGGCCAAGAGCACCGAGCGATGGAGGAGGAGCGCGCCAGGAGTGCCGCTCTGGAGAGTGCGCTCGCTGAGACGCGCAAGCAGATCGAGGTGCTGAAGACAAGCATGGCAGTCGCGGACGACGCCAGCGAGGAGCGTTTGCGCAACGAACTTGTGGCAGCCCGCACGCTCGAGGCATTGCGGTGGATTGCGCAAGATATCCGCGCGCGGATCAGCGAAACCATTGACCATGTCTTTATACAGATGCCCGCTGCTCGCCTCGAACGGGAGCGAACCGAACAGATGGCGCGCGACCTAGCGCAAGCGCGAGCGCAAATTGAACAGCTGGAAGCCAAAGCCGCCGGGGATCGCGCCAAAGCCGAGGCTTCGCTGGCGCAAGCGAGCGGAATGCTTGACGAGGAGCGCCGGAAGTCGGAGGACCTTCGTGCCGACATCGCTGAAATGGAGCAGTCCAAGGCCGCGATCGCGGACACGGCTGAGCGGGAACGGACCGGTGCCGCCGCGACGCGAGCAAGGGTTGAGCAGACTGCTGCCGAGACGGCGCAGGCATTGGCACGGGAACAGGCTTCAGCAGTCGCGGCCCGTGCGGACCTCGACAAAGCCCGGCTCGAGCGCGACGCGGCCGAACAGGAGCGAGCCAACGCCGTCTTAGCCAAAGAGCGTGCCGAGCGGACTGCCGCCGAGACGGCGCAGACTCTGGAACGCGAACGCGCTTCAGCAATATCGGCCCAAGAGGACGTCAACAGAGCCCGCCTCGAGCGCGACGCGGCTGAGCAGGAGCGAGCTAAGGCTGTCACGGCGAAAGTGCATGCCGAGCAGGCTGCAACTGAAACAGCGCAGGCGCTGGAGCGCGAACGCGCTTCGGCAGTCGCGGCCCGTGAGGACCTCGACAAGGCCCGGCTGGAACGCGACGCGGCGTTGCAGGAGCGAGGCAGGGCTGTCGCAGCGAAGCAACATGCGGAGCAGACTGTTAGCGAGACGGCGCAGGCGCTGGAGAGCGAACGCGCTTCGGCAGTCTCGACCCGGGAGGACCTCGACAAAGCCTGGCTGGAGCGCGACGCGGCGTTACAGGAGCGCACCAAGGCGGTCGCAGTGAAAGAGCGCGCGGAGCAGAGTGCTGCCGAGACGGCGCAGGCTCTGCAACGAGAACGCGCTTCAGCAGTGTCGGTCGGAGAGAACCTCAACAAAGCCCGCCTCGAGCGTGACACAGCCCGCCAACTTTTGGAACAGGCCGCCATGAGGCTGAAGGAGGCTCTGGACAAGCAACGTGAAGCGACGGTTTCTTTCGCCCGCGAGCTGGCCGCCGCACGTGCCGATAATGATAAGCTTCGGGCTCAGCGCCGCGACGCTCAGATAGAGCCGCCGCTGAAGCCGCGCACTGGCCGCGCATCGGCCGGCGCAGGCCAGACGAAAGCTGTCAGCCAAAAGAAGACTACGTCCAGCAAGGTTCGCAAACCGTCGCGCGAAATCCGTGTGCGTGCCATTACGCTTCCGTTTTCCCTCCGGCCAAGCCACTCGACGTTGGACTGAGCTGGAACGACTGCCCTGGAAAATCTGCCGCTGGGCGGCATGAACTCGACGTCTACGGCGAGGGCTCCCACTGTGCGCTATGTCAGCCCGATCACGCTGCCTTTCGCGTTCAATTCGCAGCCGACCGGCGCCTGGCGCGTCTCGACGCCGCCTTGATATCCGTAGTCGATGCTGACCTGGACGGGAGCCGATATCCTCTGTCGGCTCAACCGCCGTACGGAACCTGCACTGCTGACGCGCACACTGGTCGCGCCAAACTGAGCTGCGGCCTGCTCGATTGCCTCACGGCAGGCACGAACGATGTTGTCCGGGACACCCGGCAGCACTTCGATTGGATGGACTGCCAGTGGAATGGCGCTGTCTTCGAAGGGCAGCAGGGCGGGCGGAAGGTCGAGCGACCTTCCGCCGTTGCCGGCTACGCCCGCCCTTGACGTCACTGACCCGGTTGTGGTGGGGCTGCTTCCGTCATCGTTAGACGGTGGGGACGGTGGGTCAGACGGCGGACTGCCGCCGGAGCCACCGGGATCGCCGCTAGTTCCGTTGTGCTGACCGTTGTTGCTGCCAGCGCCATGACCTCCGTTATTCCCGTGATCGCCACCAGCGTTATGACCTTGGCCGCGCTCGCCGGCGGCCGCGGCTCCCGCGCAAGCTATCGCGACAGAGCACGCGAACGCGAAACGGACCAAGCTGGATCCCAGATATTGACGCACGGCACCCTCCAAAGGCGCTTCGGCCGGCCGTCCTTCCGCCGCATGCCGTCAGAACGGCGCAGCACCCCCAGGCAACTCGCGACTACGCCAGGGAAACTAACTAGGGGATGATTCCGGTCTATCAAGGGACTGGGTGCGGCAGCACCCAAGTGGGGGGCAGATTTGAAGGACCTGGCAGCTGATAGTTCATACAGCCCGGGAAGCCCCAAATCCTTTCTCCTTGCGAGTCGACAGCGCTTAGGCGATTTTGCCGATCATTTCGGGAGGAAATCGTGCGAAACATTCCGGCATCGGCGCTGCTGCTGGCGGCCGCTTTTTATGCAACCACCGCCGACGCTCTGGACAGTTCGGCCACACCTGTTGTCGTGACGCCATTGGCGTCGAAGACGACGACGGCATCCGGCCAACCGATCAAGCTGCCGCAGAAGAATGTCGAGGTCCAGGTCTCGGCCTATCAGATCGCGCCCGGCGCGACGCTGCCGGTGCACAAACATCCCTTCCCGCGCTATGCCTATGTCGAGGCAGGCACCCTCAAGGTCACCAATGTCGAGACCGGCAGCAGCAACACTTACAAGACCGGCGATTTCATCGTCGAGATGATCGGCCAGTGGCATCAGGCGACCAATATCGGCAGCGATCCGGTGAAGCTGCTGGTGATCGACCAGGTCGAACAAGGCGCCAAGAACACAATCCTGAAGCAGTAGCGAGGCAACGGGGCTCAGCTGTTCCGCGGTAGGGCGGGCGCTCCAAGTCTTGAGCAATCAATACTGCGCGCCGAACAAAACCGGAAGCGCAAAGTGACCGCTTCGCTTGCTGGACCGATTGATGCGGCTTTCGCCTCGATCGCCCCAATGCTAGGGCTGCGCTTTCTCTTCAACATGGATGGATGATGGTGACCGACGCTCAAAGGCCCCTGATCGAACTCTGCGTCGAAGGCATTGACGGGCTGCTTGCCGCGCAGGCCGCCGGCGCCGACCGGGTCGAGCTTTGCGCCAGCCTCGTCGAAGGCGGCATTACGCCGAGCCTCGGCACGGTGCGCGTAGCCCTCGAACGTGCGACCATCCCGTTTCATGTTATCGTGCGCCCGCGCGGCGGCGATTTTCTCTACAGCGAGGCGGAATACCGATCGATGCTGGCCGATATCGGCGCGCTGCGCGATCTCGGCGTGGCCGGCATCGTCGTCGGCTGCCTGACCGCTGACGGCGCAATCGATGAAGCGAGGATGAGCGAACTGGTGCGCGCCGCCGGTCCCCTCAATGTCACCTGCCACCGCGCCTTCGACATGACGCGTGACCCGGCCGAGGCGCTCGAAGCGCTGATCCGCTGCAAGGTCGGCCGCGTGCTGACCAGCGGGCAACACGACACGGCGCTGGAGGGCGTCGATCTGCTCGCGCGCTTGGTTCGCCAGGCCGGCTCACGCATCATCATTCTCGGCTGCGGCGGGCTGGCGCCCGACAATATCGGCGAGGTCCGTCGGCAAACCGGACTGACCGAGATGCATTTCGCCGCGCTTGCCGAGGTGCCGAGCGCCATGCGATACCGCAACCCACATGTCGGCATCGGCGGCACCGACCTCGATCGCGAGTACCGCAACACGGTGACCGACCAGGACTTGGCGGCGGCAACGATCGCGGCCGCGAGGGTCTGATGCCGGAAGTGACGATGTCGAAAGATTGCTCGCCGATCGAACGCGTTTCGCCTGCCGACGAGGCCGCCATTCTCGCTCTCAACAACGAGCATGCCGCCGAGTTGTCCTGGCTGGAGCCGGAGCGCCTGTCATTCCTGATCGGGCAGGCTTTCTACACGCGCCGCATCGGGGCGCTCGAAGCCTTCATCATGTGCTTCGATCAGGATGCCAGCTACGAAAGCCCGAACTTCCTCTGGTTTCGTGAGCGCTACCCCCGCTTCGTCTATGTCGACCGGGTGGTGGTCGCGGCCGAAGCGCGCGGCCGTGGCCATGCCCGCCGTGTCTACGAGGATCTGTTCGCGCATGTCAGGCGCGCATGCCACACGATCGTAACCTGCGAGGTCAATGCCGATCCCCCGAACCCCACATCGGATGCCTTTCACGCGGCGCTCGGCTTTGCCGAGGTCGGCGATGCCGTGATCCACGGCGGCAGGAAGTCGGTGCGCTACTACGCCAAGCCGATCGACTAGCGCATGGCCCTAGAAGCCAGAGGCTTTCAACCATCAGCCAAACAAGGTCTCATGCGGCCGCCGCACTGGCCACAAACAGAAGCTGCAGCTAATGTATCGTCTTCGCGTGCCGGGGGCGTGACATCATGCCAAGCAACGTCTTCCGCTTCGACGAGAGTTGGAACATTCCCGATGCCACGCCGCAGGAAGTGTGGGACGTTCTGTCCGACGCCGAGTTGCTGCCGCTCTGGTGGGGCGACGCCTACAAGGAAGTCGAGCCGCTCGACAAGAAAGGCAAGGCCGTCGTCGGGTCACGGGCAAGAGCCAGGGCGCGAGGCGCCCTGCCCTACGAGCTGAACTTCATCATCGAGGCCGCGGAGCTCGAGCCTGGCCGGCTGGTGGTGGTGGTGAAGACCTTCGGCGATTTCGACGGCCTGTGGCGGGCTGAGCTGTCGCCAGCCGGAAGCGGAACGCATGTGAAGCTCACCTGGCAGGTCATCGTGGAGAGGCCGATCCTCAAACTCCTGGCACCCTTGCTCAGACCGGCTTTCGCGTGGAATCACCGCTGGACCACACCTCGCGGCGAAGCCGGGCTTCGGCGCTATCTCGCCGCACAAAAAACCGGCAAGGCCTGACCTCCTCACCAATTGCGGTTGAGCCAGCCGCGCGCCGGTTTCTCGACGATGTAGTAGCTCGCCAGGGCGCAGGCGAAGACCGCGCCCAGCATCGGGATCGGCGCCACGTCGCGGTCATGGACGAATTTGTAGAAGGGCTGCTGCCACAGATAGAGCGAGTAGGACCACAGCCCCAGCATCACCATCGGCCGCGATGACAGTGGGCCGGTCAGATAACCGCCGGCGAAGTCGAGCGTGTTGACGGCGAGCGCCAGCAGCGGCACGCCCAGCAGATAGTGCAAGGGCGTCGGCACCGGATCGAGGAACAGCAAGATTCCCCCCACCGCGGCCGCCAGCGCCAGATGCCGGCTCCTGAGGAATGCCGGCAGGTGTCCATCGGCCTTGAGCAGGCAGATCGCCGCCGACAGCAGGATCGAGGCGATATGCACGTCGGTTCGCCAATAGCTGGTTTCGTAGTCCATGCCGAAGACCCAGTAGGAAATAGCGCCGTTGGCCATAGCGAGCAGCGACAGCATGACAAGCAGGCGCACGACATTCGCGCGCCTGGAAACCGCCACGCTGATCAGCGCCAGGATGACATAAGAATGCTCCTCGATGGCAAGCGACCAGATATGGTCGAGCGCGCCCGCGCGATTGATGAGAATGCCGGCATAGTTGTAGGTGAATGTCAGCGCGGTAAGCGCCGCCTTCCATTTGAAGGCAATGAAGGTGCCGGAGAGCCCGATCATGACGGCAACCACGAACACCAGCAGGGCTGGATAGACGCGGGCGAACCGGCGCTTGAAGAACTTCTTCAGCGGAAAGCGCTCGACGAACAGGATTTCCCCCATCAGCCGGCCGCTCAGCACGAAGAAGAACTCGACGCCGAGCACGCCGAGATTGATGCCGCGAATCGGAAAGACATGGCCGATCAGCACGAAGGCGATCGACAGGCCGCGCCAGCCGTCGAGATAGGCCAGCCTTGCCCGTGCCGCCTTGTCGGCTGCGGCCCGCGGCAGGACGCCGGCCGTCGCGGAGATGTCGGTCATGCCCGTCCCTCGCAACTCGAGGTCCCGGCATAGCCGTGCCTGGAACCGCTTCGTTTTCCCCGCCGCAGTTATTTTGCAGTGCGGGATAATCTTGTGCAAGTGCGAAGCAGCGAATTCACAGGCAGTTCCTGCCAACCGATTGCGAACACAAAAGAAAAAGGGGCCGCGGCGGGTCCTGCCGCCGCTTGGTGAACCCGCCATGGTCGGCAATGTTTCGTGGCCTCATCCCTTGCCCGCCTGCCGAAATCGGCCGAATGTGCGGATAGATTCATTTCCAACGCAGAGACCGCCTATGGCAGACTTCGTCCTCCCTCCGCCCGCGATCGCTTCGGTCGCGGTGACCGGCTCGGCGGAACGGTTTGCCGTGCGCCGCATCTTCTGCGTTGGCCGCAACTACGCGGCGCATGCGCGAGAACTCGGCAATGACGAGCGCGATCCGCCCTTCTTCTTCACCAAGCCGGCCGACGCCGTGGTCGACAGCGGCGCCGAGATCCCCTACCCGCCGCTGACTGGCAATCTCCACCACGAGATCGAGCTGGTCGTGGCGATCGGCAAGGCCGGCTTCCGCATCCCTCGCACCGAGGCGCTCGCGCATGTCTGGGGCTATGGCGTCGGCGTGGACCTCACTCGCCGCGACCTGCAGGACCAGGCAAAGAAAGCGGCCCGCCCCTGGGACTGGTCGAAGGCCTTCGACTTCTCCGCGCCTTGCGGCTCGCTACTTCCGGTCGCAAGGTCTGGCCATCCCGAAACGGGTCGCATCTGGCTCGCTGTAAACGGTGACGTAAAACAGGACGGCGACCTCGCCGAGCTGATCTGGCCCGTCGCCGATGTCGTCTCGATCTGCAGCGAGTCGGTCGAGCTCCAGCCCGGCGACCTGATCTTCACCGGCACGCCGGCCGGTGTTGGCGCGGTTCAGGCGGGCGACAAGATCACTGGTGGCGTCGACGGCATCGGCGCCGTCGAGGTCACCATCGGGCAGCCGAGGCGATGAGCGACCTCGTCCTCCATAACTATTATCGATCCTCCACCTCATACCGGGTGCGGATCGCGCTGGAGATGAAGGGGCGTGCCTACACCTATGTGCCCCACCATCTGCGCCATGGCGAGCATCTCGAGCCCGCCTATCTCGCGGTCAATCCGCAAGGGTTGGTGCCGGCGCTGGTGCTCGACGACGGAACGCTTTTAACCCAGTCGCTGGCGATCATCGAATATCTCGACGAGATCGAGCCCGAGCCGCCGTTGTTGCCCAAGGATGCGCTGGGACGCGCCAGGGTCCGGATGCTGGCGCAGATGATCGCCTGCGACATCCATCCGGTGAACAATCTGCGCGTGCTCACCTCGCTGCGCACTTTGTTCGGCGCCGGCGACGAGGATGTCGTCAACTGGTTCCGGCATTGGGTGAATGAAGGTTTCCAGCCGCTTGAAAAGATTCTGGCCGCCTCGCCCGAGACCGGCAAGTTCTGCCATGGCGATACACCGGGGCTCGCCGATATCTGCCTCGCCGCGCATGTCACCAACAATGCCCGCTTCGGCGTCGACATGGCGGCCTATCCGGTGATCTCGCGCATCCACGCCGCCTGCATGGCGCTGCCGGCGTTCCAGAAGGCTGCGCCGCAGAACCAGATCGATGCCGAATAGGGAAGCAAGGGATCCCGACGAGGCTAAGACGCTCGCCGATATCGAGGAGTATGGCTGTCATATTCTCTACGTGCTGGAGGACGACGAGCACCCGCCATTCGCTTACTCGGTGGGGATAGAGTACAATTTCAAAGCCCCTGAGCTGGTCGTCATCGGGCTCAAGCCGGAGCTTTCGCAGACCATCATCAACGAGTATTGCCGACGAGTGCGCAGCGGCGAGAGGTTCAAGGTTGGAGAGCGGGCGTCGGGTTTCCTGGGAGGTGGCTTCGACTGTCAATTCGGTGCGGTCCATCCCGCCCACTACCCTGAATATTTCGGTTGGGGCATATGGTTTTACGACGGGCCCGTTTTCCGGATTATGCAGCTTATCTTTCCGACAACCTCCGGTGTTTGGCCATGGGATGCCGAAGCCGGCGAGTGGTTTTGCAAGCGGCAACCATCGCTCGACCAACCACCATTGCCGACCTAGCTTGGGACCTACTACCCAAAACCGCACTGCCTTTGAACTGGATAGAAAGCACTCCCATGAAAGCTGTCGTCTTCGAAAAATTCGGCGAAGCTCCCACGATCCAGACCGTGCCTGACCCCAAGCCGGCGGGGGATGGCGTCGTCATCAAGGTCGAGGCGACCGGTCTTTGCCGCAGCGACTGGCATGGCTGGATGGGTCATGACGACGGCATCACGCTGCCGCATGTCCCCGGCCATGAACTGGCGGGCGTCGTCGTCGCCGCCGGCAAGCAGGTGAGCCGCTGGAAGGCCGGCGACCGCGTCACCGTGCCTTTCGCCGTCGGCTGCGGCCGCTGCTTCGAATGCAACTCCGGCAACCATCAGGTCTGCGAGCACCAGACCCAACCTGGCTTCACGGGCTGGGGCTCGTTCGCCGAATATGTCGGCATCGAGCATGCCGACACCAATCTCGTACGCCTGCCGGACGAGATGGAGTTCGCCACTGCCGCCAGCCTCGGCTGCCGCTTCGTCACCTCCTTCCGCGCCATCGTCGACCAGGGCCGGGTTACGCCCGGCGAGTGGGTGGCGGTGCATGGCTGCGGCGGTGTCGGTCTCTCGGCGATCATGATCGCCAGCGCCATGGGCGCCAATGTCATCGCCATCGACCTCACCGACGAGAAGCTGGAGTTTGCGAAAAGGATCGGGGCGGTCGCGACCATCAACGCTTCGACCACGCCCAATGTCGTCAAGGCCGTCAAGCAGATCACCAACGGCGGCGCGCATATGTCGATGGACGCGCTCGGCCATCCAACCACGTGCTTCAACTCGATCGCCAATCTGCGCCGGCGCGGTCGCCATGTTCAGGTCGGGCTGATGCTGGGCGACCATGCCCGCCCGCAAGTGCCGATGGACAAGGTCATCGCCTTCGAGCTCGAAATCCTCGGCAGCCACGGCATGCAGGCCTACCGCTATTCCGCCATGATGGACATGATTCGCACCGGCAAGCTGAAGCCCGAACTGTTGGTCGGCAAAAGGATCAGCCTCGATGAGGCGCCAGCCGCATTGATGGCGATGGGCGGCTTCGAGGGCATCGGCATCGGCGTGGTGACGAAGTTTTGAGTAGGCTCCCTACCTGGCGAACTTCTTCGCCCCGAACACGCAGGCCACCACGCCGAGCGTGACCACCACCATCAGCGGGCTGACCTGCTCGTGCAGCAGACTCGCCGCGAGCGCCAGGCCGAAGAAGGGCTGCAGCAGTTGCAATTGCCCGACCGCGGCGATGCCGCCCTGCGCCAGGCCGCGATACCAGAACACGAAGCCGATCAGCATGCTGAACAGCGAGACATAGCCGAGGCCGATCCATGCGCCGGAGCCGACAGCGGCAAAAGACGGCGGCAGGGTCGCAAAGCTCAGCGCTAACATGACCGGCAGCGACAGCGCCAAGGCCCAGCAGATCACCTGCCAGCCGCCGAGCTTGCGCGACAGCGCCGCACCTTCCGCATAGCCCAGCCCGCAAGCGATGATGGCTGCGAGCATCAACCCGTCGCCGACCGGTGAGGCGGTCACGCCTTGCGACAGCGCGAAACCCGCGACTAGCGTGCTGCCCAGGCAGGAAAACAGCCAGAAGGCCGGGCGCGGACGGTCGCCGCCGCGCAGCACACCGAAGATCGCCGTCGCCAGCGGCAGCAGGCCGACAAAGATGATGGAATGCGCCGCCGTGACATGTTTGAGCGCCAGCGCCGTCAGCAGGGGAAAGCCGACCACGACGCCTAGCGCAACGACGACCAGCGAGACCAGATCGCCGCGATCCGGGCGCTTCTCGCGGAACAGGAACAGCACCGCGATGCCGAGCAGACCGGCCATCGCCGCACGGGCCGACGTCAGGAAGGTCGGGTCGAAATCAACCACGGCCACGCGCGTCGCCGGCAGCGAGCCGCTGAAGATCAGCACGCCGATGAAGCCGTTGAGCCAGCCGTTGAAACTCTTATCCATCATCCGCTCCGTTTGCGCTTCTGTACCGGCAGAGCGCATGGCATTGCCAGAGACAATGGGGTACAATTCCGTAAAACTGTATTGGTCGACAGGGAAGTACAGATGGACACGCCCGACCCGAAAGCCACGAATGCCGGAACGCTCGTCGAAGCCGTCATGTCGGCAATCCGGCAGCGGATCGCCGCGCGCATCCTGACGCCGGGCGCGCGCTTGCCTTCGATCCGCGCCTTCGCCGGCACGATGCAGGTGTCGAAGTCTACCGTGGTCGAGGCCTATGAGCGGCTTGCGGCGGAAGGCACGATCCGCTCGCGGCCGGGCTCCGGCTTCTTTGCTGCCGGCCCGCTTGCGCCGCTGTCGCTGGCCGAGATCGGCCCGCGGCTCGACCGCGCCGTCGACCCGCTCTGGGTCTCGCGGCAAGCGCTGGAGGCAGGCGACGATATGCTGAAACCGGGCTGCGGCTGGCTGCCGGCTTCCTGGATGCCTCAGGCCGCGTTGCGGCAAGCACTGCGCGGCGCCGCCCGAGCCGACGATGCGACGCTTGCCGACTACGGCACGCCGCTCGGCCTGCCGGCACTGCGGCAGCTGCTTGCCCGCCGCCTGTCGGCGCACGGCGTCGAGGCTTCGCCGGACCAGATCATGCTCACCGAGTCCGGGACGCAGGCGATCGACCTGCTGTGCCGCTTGCTCCTCGAGCCGGGCGATGCGGTGCTGGTCGACGATCCCTGCTATTTCAACTTCCATGCGCTGCTGCGCGCGCATCGCGCCAAAGTGGTCGGTGTCGCGATGACACCCTCGGGGCCCGATATCGACCTCTTCGCGCAAGCGCTCGCCGAGCACCGGCCGCGCCTCTACATCACCAATTCCGCGCTTCACAACCCAACCGGCGCGGTGCTCTCGCCGGTTATAGCGCACCGGCTGCTCAAGCTTGCCGATCAATCGGATCTCGCCATCGTCGAGGATGACATCTTCGCCGATTTCGAGCACGCGCCGGCGCCGCGGCTGGCGGCCTTCGATGGCCTCGGCCGCGTCGTCCAGATCGGTTCCTTCTCCAAGACGCTGTCGGCTTCGGTGCGATGCGGCTTCATCGCCGCGCCCCGCGACTGGATGGAACGGCTGATTGACCTCAAGATCGCCACGACTTTCGGCGGCGGGAGGCTCTCCTCGGAACTGGTGCTGACTCTGCTGAAGGACGGCAGCTACCGCAAGCATGTCGAGCAGTTGCGCACCCGCCTGTCGCGCGCAATGGCCGAAACAGCCGGCAGGCTGAAAGCAATGGACGTTATGCCCTGGATCGATCAGGGGGCCGGCATGTTCCTGTGGTGCCGCCTGCCCGACGCCATCGACGCCGCCGATGTCGCCCGCCATGCGCTGGCGGATAATGTCGTGCTGGCGCCCGGCAACGCCTTCAGCCTGTCGCACTCCGCCGGCCGCTTCATGCGTTTCAACGTCGCCCAATGCGCCGATAAGCGCAACTTCAGAGTGCTTGAAAGGGCAATGGCCGCGTCCCGCCGCAAAGGCGCGTCGCAGCCCGGCAGCGGCAGAGCTTAGGCGCCTGCCCGCTTGCGGCGCTCATACATCATCACCAGCGTCTCGGCAGTCAGCGCCGGCTTCTGCTCGCCCTCGATCTCGACGGTGTTCGCGGCCTTCATCAGATATTGGCCGGGGCCGCGGTCTTCCATGGTGAGCAGCGTCGTGCGCAGCCGGATACGTGCGCCGGACTTCACCGGCGCCAGGAAGCGCACTTTGTCGAAGCCATAGTTGAAGGCGGCTTGCGTGTTTTCCGGCACGATGCCCATCTCCAGCGCCAGCGCGCCGATGATCGACAGCGTCAGATAGCCATGCGCGATCGTAGTGCGGAACGGGCTCTGCCGCTTCGCGCGCTCCGGATCGACATGTATCCACTGGTGGTCGCCCGTGCATTGGGCGAACTGGTCGATGCGCTGCTGGTCGACCGTCGTCCAGTCCGACACGCCGATCTCCTGGCCGGCCATTGTCCGCAACTGTTCGAAGGTCGGCGGCGTCCTCGGCCGATTTTCCGTCATTCCTGCTTTCCTGCTGGCTTCTGCCAATCTCCCGACCATGAACCGGCGGCTCCTGTCAATTCGCGGCGCCTCGATTTCACCCTCAGACTTGACGGTTTTACGGCAAGCCGCGAACGCGCAGCCGCACGCGCCGATTGCTCAGCCGCCTGAACCCGATCCGGAAAACCCGAATAGGCGCCCTGGATTGCTCACTTCCCGTCGTAGCCGGCCCGGATTTCCGCCATCGCGTCCTTGATCCTGTCGCGCAGGATTTCGACCGATTCGGTGCCGGATTTCCGAACCAGGTCGGCGACCTCGCCGGCATTCTTCAGCGTTGTCTCGAAGGATTTCCTGGCGAAATCCACCTGCTTCGTCATCAACTCCTGCGGATTGCCCGGAGGCTGGTAGTTGCGTGCCATCCGGGTAATTTCGCCGAGCGCCTCCTGCACCATTTCGTGCTGTCTCGACAGAATGGATGACGCGCCGGCGGCGCTTGCCCGGGCCGACTTCTCCAGAGCCTCGAGATTCCTGCGGTGGTGATCGAGGATCGCCTGGATGTCGACCTTCGGCAGCTTCAAGTCGCGGCCGAACCTGCTGAAGATGTCCAGAAAAGAGTCGGATTCCGGTTGTCTTGCCATGTCGTCGCCTCCCGATCTGCCGCTCTTACAGCGCCCACTAGGGAGAATAGTGCGCGCCCGGTCCGCGTCAATTGAGGAGAAGCAGCCGCTCCGCCGTATAGAGTGCCAAGCCGGCCAGACCGCCGATTACCATGCCGTTGAAGCGGATATACTGCAGGTCCTTGCCGATATTGATCTCGATCAGCCGCGTCAGCTGGGCCAGATCCCAGCGCTTGACCTGATCGGCGATGAATTTCGACACGCCGCTCTTCTGGCTTTCGACGAAGGAGGCGAGCGCCACAACAAAACCCTGGTTCATGTCGGCCCTGATCTGGGCATCGTCGGCCAAATGCCGGCCGACCTCGACGAACAGGTTGGCGAGGTGCTCGCGGATCGTCGAATTGGCCGCGTTGGCGTCCTGCTCGATGAACAAGCGCAGGCTTGCCCAAGTCTCGCCGGCGAGAGCCCTGACTTCCGGACGGCCCAGGAAATCGCGCTTCAGCCTTTCGGCGCGTCTTGCATATTGCTTCGAGGTCCTGAGCCGCTCGACGAAGCCAAGTACGAAACGGTCGAACTCGGCGCGCGCCGGATGATCGGGATCGGCCCGCACCTCCTCCAGCAGCAACCCGGCGGAAGCGACAATCTTCTTGAGCAGATAGGCGTCGGCGCGAAACAGGTTGAACAGCGACGGCAGTTCCTCACGGATCTTTTCGCGCATCGTCGCCAGCGCCTTCTCGTCGTTCAGGAAGCGCCCGACCACCCTGGTGAACTCGTCGAACAGTTTCTGGTGGCGCCGGTCGTCGGTGAGCGCCGACAACAGCTCCGCGGCTAAAGGCGCTAGCGGCACTTTTTCGATCTGCTCCAGCAAGCGGCTGGTGACGAAGTCGCGCAGCCCGGACTGCTCCACGGCGGTCAGCGTCTGCGGCACCAGGCGGGCGACGAATCGCGACAGGTCGGCGGCGCGTTCGGCGTCGGCCAGCCAGTCGGCGACGAGGGCGGCAAAGTCGACCTCGGCGAGCTTTTCCCGCACGGGCTCCGGCGCAAGGAAATTGGCCTCGATGAACCGGCCGAGATTGTCGGCGATGCGGTGCTGGTTCTCAGGAATGATGGCCGTGTGCGGGATCGGCAGGCCGAGCGGGCGCCTGAACAACGCCACGACCGCATACCAGTCGGCCAGCCCGCCAATGATCGCCGCCTCGGCGAACGCGGCAACAAAGCCGAGCCACGGATGGGTGATCTCTAAAGACTTGGCGAGCGCGAAGACAAGGATGCACAGGCCAAGCGCTGCGGCGGCGACGAACTTGGTCCGCCGCAATGCCGAGAGCTTTGCCTGCGCATCGGCGTCGAATCGAACCGGCGCGAGGGCCTGAGCTGATTGTGACATGGAAAGGCCTTCCCTATTGCACCCGGACTTATCTAGGGCCTGCGCCGGGGAAACGCTCGCTCAAAGCGCATTGCGGCGCGATGCGGCGGACACGCACAAAAAGTTGATAAGTTTATTCAGCTATGTAGCGGTCCAGTCTGGAATTGTTCCAAACTATGGGCCATATTCGGCCCAAGCTCATTTCGCGAGGATACCATGCGGCTCACGCGCCAGACGAACTATGCGATGCGCATACTGATGTATTGCGCCGCGAACAGCGACCGCCTGAGCCGCATCCCCGAGATCGCCACCGCCTATTCGGTTTCGGAGCTGTTTTTGTTCAAGATCCTGCAGCCGCTGGTCGAGGCCGGCCTGGTCGAGACGGTGCGCGGCCGCAATGGCGGCGTCAGGCTCGGCCGCCCGGCGGAGCAGATCAGCCTGTTCGACGTCGTGCGCGTCACCGAAGAGAGCTTCGCCATGGCCGAGTGCTTCGAGAACGACGCCGCCGAATGCCCGCTGGTCGACAGCTGCGCCTTGAATTCGGCACTGCGCGAAGCGCTCAATGCCTTCTTCGCCGTGCTCTCCCGCTACACGATCGCCGACCTCGTCGCCGCGCGCCCGAATGTGCGCCACCTGCTTGGCATCGATCTCCTGGAGCAGCGCGCCCCGGCTGCCTAAGCTGCCGATTGCGGCAACACGAACGGAACGCTTCCAGCAGGCAGTGCGCCGACCTTGAGCCGGCAGTCGAACACCTTTTCGATCAGCTCGTCATTGAGCACCTCTTGAGGTGAGCCGGCGGCAGCCAGTTGGCCACGAGAGAGCACGAAAATCCGGTCGGCATACATGGCCGTCAGATTGAGGTCGTGCAGGATCGCCACCACGCCGCCGCCGCGCCGCGCGAAATCGCCCGCAATATTCATGATGATCAGTTGGTGCTTGACGTCGAGGCTGGAGACAGGCTCGTCGAGGAAAAGGTAGCGCGGCCTGCCCTCGAGAACCGGCGCCCAGACCTGGCAAAGTACACGGGCAAGCTGGACGCGCTGCTGCTCGCCGCCTGAAAGCTCCTGGTAGAAGCGGCCGGCAAAGCCGTCGAGATCGACACGCGCCAGCGCCCGCTCGGGCAAGCGCGCATCCTCGCCGGGCAGCACCCCGGAACGCCCGCCGATCAGGCCGAGACGAACGATCTCTAGCACCGTGAAGGGAAAGGACAGCGTGGTGGACTGCGGCAGCACGGCGCGATGCGTCGCTGCCTCCACCGGCTTCATGGAAACCAGGTCTCGGCCATTGAGGATGACAGTGCCGGTATAGGAGAGCTCGCCCGTCAGCGCCTTGAGCAGCGTCGTCTTGCCCGAGCCATTGGGCCCGACGATTGCCGTTACCTCGCCCGGCCGCGCCGTGAAATCGACATGCGACACGATGCGCCTGGAGCCGATCGCTACGGAGATGTCCCGGGCTTCGATCATCGGCTGCTCACAGATCAATGACGCCGCGCTTGCGCAGCAGGATCCACAGGAAGAACGGCGCGCCGGCCACTGCCGTGACGATGCCGATCGGCAGTTCGGCGGGCGCGACGACGGTACGGGCGACCGCGTCGGCAAGCAGAAGCAGCGAGGCGCCGAGCAAGGCCGAGGCCGGCAGTAGGTAGCGGTTATCCGGACCGATCGCGAGGCGCAACAGATGCGGCACGACGATGCCGATGAAGCCGATGCCTCCGCTGACGGCGACCGACGCACCGACCGCCGCCGACACGCCGACGATGGCCGTATATTTCAGCCGCTGGACCGGAATGCCGAGATGGCCGGCGGTCGCCTCGCCGAGCGCCAGCGCATCGAGGCCGCGCGACAGGAACGGCATCGTCGCCAATGCCAGCAAGATCACCGGCCCGACAGTGCCGATTTTCGGCCAAGTGGCGCCGCCAAGCGAGCCGAGTTGCCAGAAGGTGAGGTCGCGCAATTGGCTGTCGTCGGCCACGAAGACCAGTATGCCGGTGAGCGCCATGGCAAGGGCGGCGATCGCCAGGCCGGCGAGCAGCATCGTGGCGACTGACGTCCGGCCGTGGCGCGTCGCAATGGCATAGAGCAGCAGCGTCACCGCCAGGCCGCCGAGGAAGGCTGCCAGCGGCAGGGCGAGCGTGCCAAGGGCGAGCGTGACAGGCGCAAGCCAGGTTGTGCCGAGCACGATGATTGCCACCGCGCCAAGGCTCGAGCCGGCCGAGACGCCGATCAGGCCGGGATCGGCGAGCGGGTTGCGGAACAGTCCTTGCATCACCGCGCCGGAGACGGCGAGCGCGGCGCCGATCAGCACGCCGAGCAGCACGCGCGGCATGCGGATGTCATAGACGATCAGCCGGTGGCGCGCGGCGAGCGCCGTATCGGCCGGCACGCCTCCGGTCAGCCAGTCGCGGATGACGCGAACGGCGGACGCGTCCGAAGCGCCCGAGGTCAGCGACAGGAATATGGACAGCGCAAGCGCGACAGACAAAAGCAGGATGACGATCCTTGCCCGCGCCGAGCGGTCGCCATCGGATGCCCTCACCCTGCCCGCCGGCCCCGCAATCGACTGTTCAGCCATCACCGCTCAGTCCGTGACCTGATTGCCGTAAAGCGAGACGGCGAGGTCGTGGATGGCCGCGGCCGTGCGCGGCCCGAAGCCCAGCAGGTAGCCGCCATCCATGCTGATCAGCTTGCGGGCAGCTCCCGCGGGCGTCGAAGCGATCGATGGATTGGCGAACAGCTCATCTTCCGAGATCGGTGGACCGGCGTTTTTCATGGTCAGGAGCACATCCGGCCTTGCGGTGACGATCGCCTCGTCGGACAGCTGCTTGTAGCCCGAAAAACCCTCGACCGCGTTGACGGCGCCGGCAAGCCTGATGATGCCGTCGCCGGCCGTATCGCTGCCCGCGGCCAGGATCTTGCCGCCCTGCATCGACAGCACGAACAGCACGCGCTTGCGCTCCTTGATCGCGGCCGTCTGCTTTTCGGCCGACTTCAGCTTCGCGTCCGTCTCCGCAGCGAGCTGCTCCGCCTTAGCCTCGACCCCCAGCGCCCTCCCGACGGTGCGGATCTTTTCGAGGATGCCTTCATGGCTGTAGCGCTCTGGCACCTCGATAAAGGGCACGCTCGATTTCTTCAACACGTCGACGGTTTCCTTCGGGCCGCTGCCATGCAGGGCTAGAATCCCCGATGGATTGACCGACAGAACGCCCTCCGGCGACAGCGCGCGCATATAGCCAACATCAGGCAATTTCTGCGCGGCTTGCGGGAAAGAGCTGGTCGAATCACGGGCGACGAGATGACCTTCCTCGCCGAGCGCATAGACGATCTCGGTGATCGAGCCGCCGATGGAGGCAATCCGCGAGGTGTCGGAGAAGACGGCCCTACCTTCATCGGCTCCGGCAGGCAGAGCGGCGGCGGCAAGCAGAACGCCGATCAGCGGCGCAAGCGTAGAGCGGAAACGGTGAACGACACGCATCGAGTCTCGCCTCATGCAGCGGTCGGGCTGGGGATACGGGGCAGGTTCTCGGCCAGGAAGCGCCAGTCTTCGCGCTCGCCCTCGCCTTCATGGCGCTTGCCGAAGAACTGGATGATCATGCCCCCCTTCGCGTCATAAGCCTCGAGCGACGTGACATGGCCATCCTTGGTCGGTTTGCGCACCGCCCAGACTTCATGGATGTGATCGGTCCTCAGATGCAGGTGGAAGGTCTCGTCGAGCACGTTGATCCACGGTCCCATCGGCTTGACCGACGTGATCGGGCCGGAGTGGATCTGGATGCAGCCGCGGTTGCCGACGAAGCACATGATCGGCATCTCGCCTTCCGCCGCGTGGTGGAACATGGCGCTGACGGCATCATTGTCGAGCAGCCATGCATAGTCCTGGCCCACCATGCGCACCGCCTCACGGCGGCTGAGCTTCAGCGTCTTCAGCATGCCGAAGAACTGATGCACGTCGGTCATCCGGCTCCAGCGGTCGCGGAGGTCGTCGATGCTGGCTACCGAGGCTTGCACCTCCACTTCGTCCTCCGGCGCGCTTGAGGCGATTGCGATCGTCGGCTCCTGGTTCGACGATTCAAGGCTCGCCATCAGCTTCTGGTAAGCATAGAGGTTCGAGGCTGCCCGCAGATGCACCTTGTGAACGGCCTCGCCGGCCGCATCGAAGAACTGCAGGCTGCGGCGGATCTCGCCCCCGTCGCGTTTCTCGACGGCAAAGCCATGTGCCCACACTTTCGGGAAGATGCGCAGGTCGATGTTCTCGCCGAGCACCATGGCGTTGTGATTGCCAGTGACGACCTTGTCGTAGACGCCGATCTTTTCGTGCACGGCGCTTTCGTTGCGGGTCAGCGCCATCACTTCGCCGACCGCTTCGAGGCCGCTCAGCAAGTCATTGACGCGCGGCTCGACGCGCACGGCGCCATGGCCGCAATGTGCCGCGACCAGCTCTGCTTCCGAAATGCCGAGTTGGGCCGCCAAATCGCGCTCGCGCATCTTCGGATTGTCTTCCCGCGAACCCCGGATCTCGTCCGGCGACGGCTTCACGCGTTGGTCCATATCGTCCACCTGCCCACTTTTTGTCTGCCCTGTTCGTCTGCCGATCGTGCTTACTTGTTGAGGATCAGCTTGCCCTGGCGGGTGATCTTCAGACGGTAGAGAGCACCATGATGTTCGATGCCGATCTCATGCTCGCCCTGGAACAGCGCGTTGCTGGAGAGCGTGCGCACTGACATCGCCACGCGGTCAAAACGCGCGGGCACGTCGTCGGAGCGGCGGCCGCGGTAGCGAAAGTCGCTTGGATTATGGCTGTTCATCTCATTCGGTCCCTTTTTCCTGTGCCGGCCACCGGGCCGGTCGCCTCGTCAAATGCCGATTAAATTCTTGACTCGATTTCTCATGTTTAATAGTCGTGCATTACCGGACTAAATGAGTCAACATTTAAGACGCCGGACGCGATCAAAAATGCGAGCGAGCCCCGCGCCAGCCAGCATCGAGCCTGAGAATCTGGAGTTGGGGCATGGGGTTGGTGAATTGGGGACGGCCGACAGATCGGCCGATGGCGAAGGAAATGGCGGCCTTGCTGGCTGGCGCGGCGGCAATCGCGCTCTGTATGCCGGCGGCCAAAGCGCAACAGGCCACCCAGCCGGCGGCTGACCAGCAGAGCGACCAGACAAAGAAGACTGACCAGAAAAGTGCAGGCGACTCGACGCTGCTCGACAAGATCCTCGTCATTAGCCGCACCGGCGAGACGGCGATCCAGTCGCTGGCCTCGGCCAGCCATGTCGACAAGGAACAGCTTGAGCGCCGCATGGCGACGACGCCGAACGAGATGCTGCTTGGCGTGCCGGGAGTTGCAGTGCAGGCCGACGCGCGACGCGTCAGCTCCAGCATCAACATCCGCGGCCTGCAGGATTTCGGCCGCGTGGCGGTGATCGTCGACGGCGCCAGGCAGGATTTCCAGCGCTCCGACCACGGCACGCAGTCGACCTTCTATGTCGATCCCGAGCTCATCAAATCCGTCGACGTGATCCGCGGCCCGGTCGCCAACACCTATGGCTCCGGCGCCATCGGCGGAGTGGTGTTCTTCGAAACGAAGGACGCCGGAGATTTCCTCAAGCCGGAGGAAAGCTGGGCGGCTTCCGCCACCGGTCGCTATGAAACGAATGGCAAGGGCTGGACCACCAGCGCTAGCGGCGCCTATCGCTTCAACGAGAACTGGGACGTTTTGGGTAACATCGTCTACCGCGACTACGGCGACTACAAGAACGGTGGCGGCGACACCGTTGCCGGCACCGGCTTCGACGTGCTGAGCGGCCTGCTCAAGACCACCATTCGCCCGACCGAGAACAGCGAGTTGAAGCTCGGCTGGGTCGGCGCGAAGGACGGGTGGACGGAGACCAGTGGCGGCGTTCCGGCCAACGATGTCGACCTGAAATCGAATACCTTCACCGCCCGCTACAACATCACCGACGATGCCAAAAGCTGGCTCGATCTCCACATCAAAGCCTCTTACAACAAGACGCTTCTCGATCTGACGACGCTCGTCCCGCAGAACCGTTTCGATCCGACGACCGGCCTGCCCGTGGTGCTGCCCGCCGGGTCGCTCTCGACTTTCGATGTCGGGACGACCGGCATCGACATATGGAACACGTCGCGATTCGAGACCGCCGGCATTGCGCATGAGTTGACTTACGGCGGTGACTGGGTCGGCGACGACGTTGAAACCGGGGGCACAGCCGGCGGCGACAGCTTCTACACGCCGTCAGGTAAGCGCAACGTGTCCGGCGCCTATGTCCAGGACAAGCTGACCTGGGAATGGCTGGAGGTCATCACCGGCCTGCGCTACGACAATTACAGCCTGAAGGACTCCGAGCACGAGACATCGGGCGACCGGCTGTCGCCGCGCATCACCGTCGGCGTATCGCCCTTCGAAAGCGCTGACCTCGCCGGCCTGCAGTTTTACGGCACCTATGCGGAAGGCTACCGCTCACCCTCGCTGACGGAGACGCTGATCAGCGGTAACCATCCGGCCGGCGTCACCTTCCCCTTCCTGCCCAATCCAAATCTCAAGCCTGAGACCGGCAAGACCGTCGAGTTCGGCGTCAACTACAAGCAGAACGATATTTTCGAAGGCGGCGACGCTCTGCGGCTCAAGGCCGCCTATTTCAACAACAATGTCGAAGACTATATCGACGGCGTCACGCTGTCGGCCTTCGACCCGACCAGCGGCTGCCCGTTCGGCCCCGGCATCCCGATCTGCTTCCAGTACCAGAACTTCGCCAAGGCCAAGATCAACGGTTTCGAACTGGAAAGCGTCTATGACGCCGGCTGGGGCTATGCGGGCTTCTCGGCCTCGATCATCAACGGCCACACTATTTCGTATGAAGGCGAGCGGGCCGACCTTGCCACTATTCCCTCCTCGCAGGTGACGGCGCAGCTCGGCCTTCGCTTCCTCGAGGACAGGCTCACCGTCGGCGGTGAAGTGCAATATAACGGCAAGCCCAAGGGCAATCCGGTGGCCAAGGACTATACGCTGGTCAATGCCTTTGCCAGTTACCAGGCGACCGACAACCTCAAGCTCGACGTCCGCGCCGACAATCTGTTCGATGTCAAATACACCAATCCGCTCAACGCAAGCACGACTGCCGTCCTCTACGAACCGGGCATCACGCTGAAGCTTGCGGCAACCATGCGCTTTGGAGGCTGAGAACCATGAACTTGACGACATCGCTCCGTCTCTTGACCTCGGCGCTGGCGATGTCGCTCGGCCCGGTGCCGGCGCGCGGCCAGTCTGCGCCAGCGCCGGCCCTTAATCTCGAACTCAACGCCGTGCAGCCTTCGGACAAGGGCTGCCGGCTGACCTTCGTCGTCAACAACGCGCTCGGCGCCGACCTGTCGAAGTCCGCTTTCGAAATCGCGCTGTTCAATGAGTCCGGCGTTGTCGACCGCCTCACCGTGCTCGATTTCAAGGACCTGCCGGTCGGCAAGACGAAAGTCACGCGCTTCGATCTCGCGGGCGCCGACTGCGGCAAGCTCGGCCGCGTGCTGATCAACAGCGCGACGGAATGCGCTGGAACCGGCGTCGAGCCGACGGCCTGCATGCGCGACCTGAAGACCTCGACTAAAACCGCCATCGCCTTCGGCGTATAGAGGTGGGGATTGCATCCGGCCCGCCAGGAGACGCCATGGCGTGGGCCATGGGCGGCAACCGATCTTGATCTGACAATTTCTTATCGCGTACAGCAGGTCTCGGCGCGAGACATGCAGGACATCAATCACTCCTCCGATGCAGGCAGCGAACCGGCGATCACGCCGGCCGAGCCGCTCATGCAGCCGCGGCACTCGGCCGGGCATCGCAAATGGCCGGTGGCGATCATCGCTTCCGGCCTGCTCCATGGCGCTGCGGCGGCCGCGTTCCTGTTCGCGCCTGCCGGGATATTCGACTCCATGGACGCGATTCGGGCCGAGGGCACAGATCAGTCCGGCGCCAACGTCACCGGCAGCGCCCTGGACGACCAGTCGTCCGGCGCCGTGGATGTCACCTTGGTGCCCGATCCGCAGCCGGTGAAACGCCAGGCCGCGCAGCCCGCACCGCCGGTCGAAGCGCAGGAACCAGCAAGCGAACCCTCGACGCCTCAGCTTCCGCCGCAAGCCGTCAAGGAAGCCGCTTCCGCGCCGGATATCGTGGCGGCCACCAGCCCACGCCAGGATGACCAGACTGTCCCCGACGACAGCAAACCTACGCCCGCGACCGAACTGCAAAGCGCTGAAGCGCCACTTGCCGAGCCTCAACAGCCACCGGTCCCCAGTGCGACATCGAGCGCCCCAGCCCCATCGGCAGCGGCAGACCAGACCAATGCAACCGGCGGCACGGCGGATGGCGATACACGCGACGCGCCTGTTGCCGCCAGCAAGGGCAAGAAACAGGCCGCTGCCGGCAATGCCCTGGAATCCCACTACAGCGGTGAAATCCAGAAGAAACTTGCGCGCGCCAACCGTCGCGTTTCGAAATCGATCCAGGCCAAGGCTCGCAACAACGCCAGGGTGGTTTTCGTCGTCGCGGCCGACGGCAGCGTCAGCGACCTGCAGCTCACTGAAAGTTCAGGGTCCGCCGAGCTCGATCAGTTCGCTTTGACGCTGGTGCGCAAGCAAGCCCCGTTCCCTCCCATTCCACCCGAGACCGGCAAATCAAGTTGGGTGTTCAAGGCGCGGATCGGCCCTTTTTAAAGCCTCCGCGATTTCATCGCCTGGACGAAGTCGGAGAACTTCCGCGCCGCCCATCGCAACGCCGGCACCGCCAAGGTGCATTATCTTGGCCACCCCGAGTTCGAAGGGTTTTTGGTCGTCGAGGGCGCCTGACCGCCGCTAACGCGGCGGCCTTCCCGCACCTGATTAGGCTGCCGCGAGCAGGCTGGCATTGCCGCCGGCCGCCGTCGTGTCAACGCAGACCGCGCGCTCATGCGCATAAGCCGCCGGATTAAGCACTTCGCTGACCAGCGGCACGATCGGCCCGGCGCGCTCGGCAACCACCTTGCGCACGATGCGCGCCGCTTCCGGCGTGCCGGAGAAGGCAACGACGTCGACGCGCAGCGAGCGCGCCTCGACCGGGTCCGGCCGACCGTCGATCGCCGCCAGTGGCAGGCCCTTGCCGGTCAGCGCCGACAGCGCCGCCGGCGCGCCTGGCGCCACTGCCAGAACGGCATTGCCGGCGGCTAAAGCCTGGATTGTCTGCGCAAGCAGCGTCTCGGCATCCGGCCCGAGGCAGAGCACCCGTCCGCGCGGCGCCAGCGACAGCGTGTTGGCCTCGCCGGTCGGGCCCGGCAGGTCGACCTGCCCGAAATCGAGGCCCGCTGCGGCGGCGATGGCCGCAGCCCCCTTGCCGCGCAGATGTTTTCTCAGAATCGCCACGCGATCGGGTCGCGTCGACCAACCGCCAAGCGTCGGGTCCGGCAGATTGTCCGCGAGTTCCGTCGCCGTCACCTTGTGGCCGTCGCCGACTTCCGTTCCGGCTTGCGGGCCCTTGCGGAAGCGGCGCAGATAATGTGGCCCGCCGGCCTTCGGCCCGGTGCCGGACAGACCCTCGCCGCCGAAGGGCTGCGAGCCGACGACGGCGCCGATCTGGTTTCGGTTGACATAGATGTTGCCGGCATGGATGCCGTCGACGAAATGCTGGACGCGGCCCTCGATGCGGGTGTGCAGGCCGAAGGTCAGGCCGTAGCCCTTGCGGTTGATGCCGGCAATCACCGCGTCGATGTCGTCGGCGTCGAAGGTGGCGACATGCAGCACCGGACCGAACACTTCGCGCTCCATCTCCTCGATGCCTTTGACCCGAAAGACATGCGGCGCGACGAAGCGGCCGGCAGCCGGCGCTTCGAGCTTGGCGATGAGGCGCCCCTCCAGCCCCTTTTTCTTGCAGTAGTCGCCGATCGAGGCCTGCGCCTCATCGTCGATGACCGGGCCGACATCGGTCGAGATCAGCCACGGATCGCCGACATTGAGGGCTTCCATAGCGCCCTTCAGCATGGCCAGCATCTTCTTCTCGACATCCTTCTGCACGTAGAGCACGCGCAGCGCCGAGCAGCGCTGCCCGGCGCTTTGGAAGGCGGAGGCGAGGATGTCGCGCACCGCCTGCTCGGGAAGCGCCGTGGAATCGACGATCATGGCGTTCAGCCCACCCGTCTCGGCAATCAGCATGGCATCGGGCGCCGCCGTTTCGGCCAGCTGTTTTTCGATCAGCTTGGCGACCTCGGTCGAGCCGGTAAAGCAGACACCTGCGATGCGCGGGTCGGCGGTGAGCGGCGCTCCGACCGACGCACCGTCACCCGGCAGGAGCTGGATGATATCCTCCGGCACGCCGGCCTCGCGCAGCATCTCGACGGCGCGGAAGGCGATCAGCGGCGTCTGCTCGGCGGGCTTCGCGATCACCGAATTGCCGGTGACGAGCGCCGCCGCGATCTGGCCGGTGAAGATGGCCAGCGGGAAATTCCACGGCGAGATGCAGACGATCGCGCCACGGGCTTCAGTGCCCGCTTCGGCATTCGCCGCCTCGGCCGCATAGTAACGCAGGAAATCGACCGCCTCGCGCACTTCGGCGACGCCGTCGGCCAACGGCTTGCCGGCCTCTCGAGTGGCCAAAGCGAAGAACTCGGCGGCATTGGCCTCGTAGAGGTCGGCGGCGCGGTTGAGGATCGCGGCGCGCTCGGCAACCAGGCGTTTTGCCCAGGCCGGCTGCGCCTGCACAGCGATGCGAACGGCCGTCGCGACCTGCCTGGCCGCCGCCTCATGCACGGTGCCGACGACCTCATCGGGCTTGGCCGGGTTGACGATCTGGCGCGGCTTGCCGTAGCCGGCGGCGCGCGTGATCGGCTTGGCATGCCAGCGATCCGCTCCCGCGAATTCCGCCCGTGCCCTGTCGATGGCTGCAAGCGTCACCGCGTCACTGATGTCGAACCCTTTTGAATTGCGCCGGTGGGCGCCGAAGATCGCGGCGGGCCGCGCGATCGCCGGATTGGCGGCGGGGCCTTGTTTCTCTACAGCCTCCAGCGGGTCGCGGGCGATTTCTTCCGGCTCGACCTCCTCGTCAGTCAACTGGTGGACGAAAGAGGAGTTGGCGCCGTTTTCCAAGAGCCGCCGCACCAGATAGGCGAGCAGGTCGGAATGCGCACCGACCGGCGCGTAGATGCGGCAGCGCGTCCTTTCGGCCTTGCGCACCGTCTCGTGCAGCGATTCGCCCATACCGTGCAGACGCTGGAATTCGAAGGAGTCGCGATCCTTCGCCATCGACAGGATGGCAGCCACCGTGTGCGCGTTGTGGCTGGCGAATTGCGGATAGATGCGGTCGGTCATCGACAGCAGTTTTCGCGCGCAGGCCACATACGAGACGTCGGTGTTGGTCTTGCGGGTGAAGACCGGATAGCTGGCAAGCCCAAGCGTCTGTGCCCGCTTGATCTCGGTGTCCCAATAGGCGCCCTTCACCAGCCGCACCATGATCTTGCGGTCGTATTTTTTGGCAAGCGCATAGAGCCAGTCGATGACGAAGGCCGCGCGCGGGCCATAGGCCTGGACGACGACGCCGAAACCATCCCAGCCGGCAAGCTCCGGTTCGGCGAGCACGCGTTCGATGACGTCGAGCGACAAATCGAGCCGGTCGGCCTCTTCGGCATCGATGTTGAGGCCCATGCGCGAATGCCGCGCGGCAAGCGCCAGCGACAACAACCGCTCGGCCATCACCGGCAGCATCTTCTCCTTCTGCGCCACCTCATAGCGTGGATGCAGTGCCGAAAGCTTGACCGAAATGCCGTGGTTGTAGCGAATGTCCGGGCCATTGGACCCCGCGTCGAGCGAGGAAATCGCATCCGCATAGGCGCGGTGATAGCGCAACGCATCAGCCTCGGTGCGGGCCGCCTCACCCAGCATGTCGAAGGAATAGAGATAGCCCTTCTGCGTCATCGGACGGCCGCGCTTGACCGCCTCGGCGATGGTGCGGCCGAGCACGAACTGCTCGCCCATTTCGCGCATCGCCGCCGCCACGGCCTTGCGGATGACCGGCTCGCCGAGCCTGCGCACCATGGCGCGCAGCGTGCCTTCGATGCCGCCCTCGCCTTCATCGAGCACGCGGCCGGTCAGCATCAGCGCCCAGGTCGAGGCGTTGACGAAAATGGAACTCGAGCTGCCCGAATGCGCCGACCAGTCGTGCGGCGCGATCTTGTCGGCGATGAGATCGTCCATCGTCTCGGCATCGGGAACGCGCAGCAGCGCCTCGGCGAGACACATCAGCGCCACGCCTTCCTTGGTCGACAGGCCATAGGCCGAAAGAAAAACCTCCATCAGCCGAGGGTCGGTCGAGCCGCGCACCGCGCGCACCAGATCGGCCGCACGCGCCGAGATCGCCTTGCGCTCTTCCGCCGAAAACCCGGCAGCCGCGGACAGTCGCCTCACCGCCTCGTCTTCGTCGGGCAAATAGTTGGCGCGGATCTGCTGGCGGATGGCATCGAGCGGCATGTCGGATCCATGAGAGCAAGCGTTAGCGAGCAGGTCTGGCGGTCGCCGGACCGATTGGCGCAAGCTAGCACAGCTGGGAGCCCAGGTCGGTCCAAAGAAATCGACGAGACAGTCCATTCGAGCTATCGTATAGGCTTAGCTCCCGCCATTTTGACCGTAAGACCGATGAACGAAGACCAATTGGACCGCATTGACCGCAACATCCTGGCCGCGCTCGGGCGCGACGGCCGGCTTTCAATGTCCGAGCTGGCTTTGAAGGTCGGGCTGTCGAAGACCCCGGTGCAGGCCCGTGTGAAGCGTCTTGAGAAGGAGGGCTACATCAGAGGCTATCGCGCGATTATCGACCGGGAGCGCATGGGCGAAGGACATGTCGCCTTCGTCCAGGTGAAGCTGTCGGATACGCGCTCGGCGGCGCTCGACGCGTTCAACCGCGCGGTGCAGGGCGTGCCGGAGATCGAGCAGTGCCATATGATGGCGTCGAGCTTCGACTATCTCCTGAAGGTCCGCACCACCGATATCGCCGCCTACCGCCGCGTGCTCGGCGAGCGCATTTCGGCCCTTCCCCACGTGGCACAGACTTCCACCTTTGTGGCGATGGAAACGGTGAAGGATCGCTAGCGCAGTTCCAGGAAAAGTGCGCAGCCGTTTTCCGTCCGGAATTGCACAAAATTAAGACTTTACTCCGACAGAGTCTTCAGAAACGCCACCAGAGCGGCGCGCTCGCGATCGGAGAGCTCGAGCGGGTGGATCTCCGAAACGCCTTCAACGCTGGACGCCGCTTTCGAATAATGCGCCACTACCTCGTCGAGGGTCGAGAACTGCCCGGCATGCATGTAGGGCGCACGCGTAGCTGCCCCCCTGAGCGACGGCGTCTTGTAGGCGCGCACGAGTTGCTGCCCGTCCTTCACCATGAAGCGCAATTCGCGGCAGGCGCTTTCATCGCCGTCGCGGAACTTGCCGAAGCAGTTGAACGGGTCCGCCTGCACTTGAGCCACGGCATCGACCCGGCCGCGGTCGGGCGGCAGATCCTTGACCGGCGGCACGCCGGTGTTGTGGAACGAACTGTCGGTGAAGCGCGGCCCGTTATGGCAGGTCACGCAATTGGCCTTGCCGATGAACAGCTTCAGCCCGAGGATCTCTTCCGGCGAGAAGGCAGCATCGCCTTGCGGCTTGGTGCCGGTCGCGAGGTCGATCGCGAAGCGGTCGAAACGCGTCTGCCCAGGTTCGATCGAGCGCTCGAAGGCCGCGATTGCCTTGCCGATATTGGCAAAGACGCGGTTGACGTCTTCGGCCTGCCTGGCGGGCATGGCGTTCCATGCCGCCTTTTCGGCCTCGGTGCCGAGCGGGCTGGCATTGGCCGGCACGGTGGAAAGATCGGGCAGCGGCCCGAAAATGCGCTCATAGCGCTCGCCGAACCGGTCCTTGATGTAATGCGCGAAGGCCGCGCGGTTGCCGGCCTGCTCCAGCGGGTTTTCGAGCGGCGTCAGCGCTTGCGCCCACAAACTGTCGCGACGTCCGTCCCAGAAGAACCAAGGATCGCGCGCCACGCCGGCCAGCGGCATGGTTCGGCGATTGGTGTGGCCGACGCCGACCGCCCGCGGCAGGTCGTCCTGGAACTGACGGTCGATCTTGTGGCAGGTCGAGCAGGACACCGTGCCGTCGCGGCTCATGCCGACATCGAAGAACAGCGTCGATCCGAGCGCCGCAGCGGCCGGCACATCGGCATACTGGTTCGTCATGTCCGCTTTGAGCGCCGGCAGCGTGTTCAACGCCAGCGAGGCGATGGCCTTCTTCTCGGCGTCGCTGAACTCGGGCTCGCCGCAACCGCCAAGCCAAGCGAGCGCAGCCAGAGCGGACAGGTTTGCGAGGCGGAGAAGACGCTTCATCGGCCGCTCACAACACGATGTTGAAGACGACGGAATCGGAACCCGCCGCCGCCGAGATCGCGAAGCGCAATTGCCACCACCCGGTCATGGTGAATTTCACGCCGTCGATGCGGTAGCGTCCCGCCCCCATATAGTCGGTCGCCTGCGGGCTGGTCGGCAGGCCGTGATTGTGCTGCGGCATGCCGCCGGAAACGGTGATCGCGGCCCCCTCCACCGGAGCGCCGGCGGAGGTCTTCAGCGTCAGCAGCCAGGATTGCAGCTCGCCCTGCCGGATGACGCCGCGCTCCGGCTCGAAGCTCGCAACGAACAGGCCGCTCGCCGTCTTTTTCGAACGCGACGTATCGGGGCCCGGTGCCGAATGCGGCGCCGTCAGGTAGACGACAGTCAGAATGCCGACCAGCAGGGCAGCAAGACCGAGACCCGCAAGAATGTAACGCCATATCGATGCCAAACCGGCTCCTTTTCGGCTGATAACGTCACGGGCTGCGCGCAGCATCCCTCCCGCCTGTGGGAAATCGCTTCTGGCGCAAAAATCGGCCTGCGCCAAGCATGGCGCTGCTGGCTGCAAAAAGCTACAGCACCAAAGCTTTAGGAGGACAAGTCATATGGAAGCCAATGGTGTCGCGTCGATCGGCGAATGCATGCTCGAACTGTCGGGCCAGGCAGGACCGAACTGGCGTATGGGCTTTGCCGGCGACACCTTCAATACGCTATGGGCGCTGCATGCGCTCAGCCCCGGCCGGCCCGCGACCTATGTCTCGGCCTTCGGCGACGACCCTTTTTCCCGCGATCAGATCGCGTTCTTAGCCCAGAACGGCATCGGTATCGGCAGCAGCCCGGTCATTGCCGGCGCAAGACCGGGCCTTTACGCCATCACGCTCACTGGAGCCGAGCGCGCCTTCACTTACTGGCGAAGCGATGCTGCCGCGCGCCAGCTTGCCTCCGATGCAGCGGCACTGGCGAAAAGTCTTGAAAACCAGGCGCTTGTCTATTTTTCCGGAATCACTTTGGCAATTCTGGATGATGCCGCGCGCAAAACCCTGCTTTCGGCCGTCGCGACAGCACGCGCGGCGGGTTCGCTGGTCGCCTTTGACCCGAATTACCGTCCCAGGCTGTGGCCGAGCCGTGAAACCGCGCAGGCTGCGATCTTGGAAGCGCTCGCCGTCGCGGATATCGCATTGCCCACTTTTCCGGATGAGCAGATGCTGTTTGGCGATGAGGCGCCGGAAACAACTGCCAGGCGTCTCGGAGGAGTGGTCGGCGAGGTTGTCGTCAAGAACGGCGAGCAGCCGGCATTGATTGCCATGGACGGCGCCTCGGAAACAATCGAGGCAGTGCATGTCGCCTCGCCTGTCGATACAACCGGCGCCGGCGATTCCTTCAACGGCGGCTATCTCGCCGCCCGGCTTGCCGGTCACGCCCCAGTCGACGCGGTTCGGCGCGCGCATCGGGTGGCTGCGGCCGTCGTACAGGTGCGCGGCGCGCTCGCGCCGTTCGAGATTCTAAGAACAGCCTTTGGGATCTAGCTAGGGAGCCGGAACCTGTATTCCGTCACCTGATGGTAGATCTGGCCCGGCCAAAGCGTGGCCTGTGGGAAATAGGGCCGGTTCGGCGCGTCGGGCCAGGTCTGAGCTTCGAGGCAGAAGCCTGAAAAGGCTTTGTAGCCGCGCCCGTCCAGCCCAGGGGAGGACGGCGCGACATACTGGCCGATATAGAGCTGCAGGCCGGGCTCGGTGGTCCAGACTTCCATTTCGACGCCGGAACTGGCGCCCTGCACCCAGGCTGCCTGGTGCAGCGGTCCACGGCTGGAGGCGAGGCAGTAATTCAGATCGTAGGGAAGCTGCTCGCCTTCCGATTCCATGCGCAGCGGCCGCGCCTGGCGGAAGTCATAGGGCGTGCCGTCGACGGGCTTCACCGCGCCGGTCGGGATCATCTCTGCGTCGACGGGCGTATAAGCGCCGGCATTGAGCATCAGCCGGTGGTCGAGAGTGTCGCCCGCGCCCCCGTCGTCGAGATTGAAGTAGGAGTGCTGCGCAAGATTACAGAGCGTCGGCTCCTCGCATGTGGCGGTCAGTTCCATGCTGAGCGTGCCGGGGATCTTCAGCCGATAGGTGCAGGTGACGTCCAGCGCGCCTGGAAAGCCCATCGTGCCGTCGGGATCGTGCAGTGTCAGCGTCACGAAATCGCGCCCGTGCAGCGAGACCGACCATGGCCGGTGGAAATAGCCCTGCGAGCCGCCATGCAGCGTGTGTTTCCCTAGAAAATTGCGCTCGGTCTGGTAGCGCTTGCCGGCGATGGTGAAGCGACCGTCGCGAATGCGGTTGGCGAAGCGGCCGACGACGGCGCCGAAATAGGCGCGGTCGGTCTCATAGGGCTCGAACTGGTCGTAGCCCAACACCAGCGGCGCATCATGGCCGGCGAGCCGCAGATCCTGGATGATCGCGCCAACCCCGATGATGTTGGCCGTGAGACCACCGCCACGGATGGTGAAGCGGCGAACAGCCTCGCCCGCCTGCGTCGTGCCGAAGACCTCGCCGTCCTTCATCGCTGTGCCCGAAAACGTCAGTTCATGATCTGTGGACTACGCCGGCCGTCTCCGGCAAGGGCAGGCCTGATGCCTGCCTCACCAGTCGAGCGGTGTCAGAGGCCGAGGCCGCCGAGGCAGACATATTTGGTGTCGAGATAGTCCTCGATGCCCTGATGTCCGCCTTCCTTGCCGAGGCCCGATTCCTTGACGCCGCCGAACGGCGCCTCGGGCGTGGTGATCAGGCCTTCATTGACGCCGACCATGCCGTATTTCAGCCCTTCCATGACGCGGAAGGCGCGGCCGAGATCGCCGGTGTAGAAATAGCAGGCGAGGCCGAACTCGGTGTCGTTGGCCAATGCGATTGCTTCTTCCTCGGTCTCGAACTTGAACACGGGGGCGACCGGCCCGAAGATCTCTTCCTTCATGAAGCGCATCTTGGGCGTGGCGTCGGCGATGACCGTCGGCTGGAAGAACGAGCCGCCGAGCGCATGGCGATTGCCGCCGGCAACGACCTTGCCGCCCTTCGAGGTGGCATCGGCGATCAGTTCCTCGACCTTCTCGACCGCTTTCTCGTCGATCAGCGGCCCCTGCTGCACGCCTTCTTCCAGGCCGGAGCCGACCTTCAGACTGTTGCTGGCAGCGGCCAGCTTCTCGACGAACTTGTCATAGATACCCGCCTGGACGAGGAAGCGGTTGGTGCAGACGCAGGTCTGGCCGGAATTGCGGTACTTCGCGGTGATGGCGCCGGTGACGGCGCGATCGATGTCGGCATCGTCGAAGACCAGGAACGGAGCATTGCCGCCGAGTTCCATCGACACTTTCTTGACCGTCGTCGACGACTTCTGAATCAGGATCTTGCCGACCTCGGTCGAGCCGGTGAAGGTTATCTTCTTGACCAGCGGGTTGGCGCAGATCTCGTCGCCGATCTCGCCGGCCGAACCGGTCAGGATGTTGATGACGCCCTTGGGGAAGCCGACCTCTTCGGCGAGCGCGCCCCAGGCGAGGCCCGAATAAGGCGTCTGCGAGGCCGGTTTGACCACGGCGGTGCAGCCCGCGGCCAGCGCCGGTCCAAGCTTGCGGGCGAGCATCGAGGACGGGAAGTTCCATGGCGTGATGGCGGCAATGACGCCGACCGGCTCCTTCGTCACCAGGATGCGGCGGTCGCCCCAGGGCGACGGCACGATGTCGCCATAGGTGCGGCGGCCTTCCTCGGCGAACCAGAGGATATAGCTCGCGGCCGAGCCGATCTCGCCCTTGGATTCGAACAGCGACTTGCCCTGCTCGATGGTGAGCAACTCGGCCAGCACGTCCTGATTGTCCATCATTGCGTCGTGCAGCTTGCGCAGAAGCTTCGAGCGCTCGAGCGCGGTGGTCTTGCGCCAGCTCTTGAAGGCTTCATCGGCGGCCTCGATGGCGCGGCGGGTTTCGGCCTTGCCGGCCTTCGGCACAGTGCCGATCTTCAGGCCGGTCGCCGGATTGTTGACGTCGATGGTCTGGCCGCTGTCGGCCTGCACCCATTCGCCGTTGATGAGATTGGCCTGGCGCATGAAATGACTGGTTTTCTGAAGCATGGTCTGGCCTCCGTTTCGGCGCGCTGATCGGCCATTTTTCTGGATATTCGGGGGCGTGCAAGGCTGCACGCCGGCGCATTGCTCTTACCTAGGGAAAGCCCGGCAAGCAATCACAAGATGGCATATAGGGGTTGGGCCAGTAAAAACGAGCGCTAGCCGAACACGTGCAGGACCACCGTCAGCCAGAAGGATGTGGTGAGCACCGCGCTGGCCGTGGCGATCGTCATCTGGTTGGACGCCAGCGCCTGGCCGGTGTTGAATTGGACGGCGATGAGATAGGAATTAATGCCGGAAGGCAGCGCCGCCACGACCACGGCGACCTTTGCCGTCAGCGGCGGCAGGCCGAGCAGCCAGACCGCGAGCAGCACCAAGGCCGGCATCAGGAAAAGTTTCAGCGCCGACAGCGCGAGCGCTGGGCGCACGTTCCCGGAAATGCCGAAGCGGCGCAGGCTGAGCCCCATCGCAAACAGCGCCACCGGCCCGGCCGTATCGGCCAGCGCGTCGACCAGCCGCTCGATCAGCGGCGGCAGCGGCGCGCCGGTGAAGCGCCAGGCGAGCCCCGCGAGAATGCCAATGATGAGCGGGTTGACGAACAGCCGCCTGAGGAAATTCCGGATGACGCGCAGCGGATGCACGGACTCTTCGTCTTGACGGCCGAACATCTCGAACAGCACGATTGACGCCATCATCATGACAGGCAGGTGGATCGAGACCAGCAGCGACAGCACCTCGAAGCCGCTGGTGCCGAATATGCCGAGGATGAAGGGCGCGCCAAGCAGCACGACATTGGAATAGGCCGAGGACACGCCGCCGACGATGCCGGCGCGGGCATCGCGGCCGAAGAGGCGCGTCATGACCAAGTGCCCGGCGGACCAGGTGACGGCAACTGCCGCAAAATAGGCGCTCCACAGCGACCATGGCGCCACGCCATGGAAATCGGAGTTCACCATCGTTTGGAACAAGAGCAGCGGCATAGCCACGTTGACGGCGAATTCGGATATGCCCTCACCACTTGCCGGCTTCAGATAGCCGGTAAGGCCGGCGAGATAGCCGAGCGCAACGAGACTGAAGACGAACAGGACGGTTTCGGTGAGCGGCGTCATTGTTCGGGCGGAGACATCTTTACCGTGATAGGCAAGCCTCGAGCGCCGTGCAATCGGCCGTTCTCCGGCCGACCGTTGGTCCTCTGCTTGTTTTTCAGCCGGCTTTGCGGTCCCTATATGCCGAAGATGGCCCCGGCCTCTCCGGCCGCCATAAGGACTTCACATGCTGCGACTTGCCCTGGCGCTTTTCCTGCTTGCCGTTCCCACCCTCGCCCACGCAACCGACGCCGGCTGGGCGCTGCTGCGCGATGGCGGCCATATCGTCCTGCTTAGGCATGCCTTCGTCACCGGGACCACCGATCCGGCGAATTTCGACATCGGCAATTGCGCCACCCAGCTCAACCTGTCCGAGCGCGGCAAGCAGCAGTCAAGCCGCATCGGGGCGCTGTTTGCGGCGCGCGCGGCGCCCATCGAGCGTGTGCTCTCCAGCCGCTACTGCCGCTGCCTTGATACCGCCCGCATCGCTTTCGAGGCCGAACCGAAACCATTTGCGCCGCTCGACTTGCTCAAGACCGATTCGGCTGAGAAGGCCGCTCAGATGGAGGCGGTGATGAAGGAGATCCGGGGCTATTCCGGCTCTGACAATCTGGTGCTGGTCACGCATCTGGAAAACATCCAGGCGCTCACCGGCGTCTCGCCGCGCGAGGGCGAGGCCGTGGTCGTGGCGCCTAATGGAGACGGCCTCAAAGTGCTCGGCCGCGTCACCTTCTGACGGCATAGGTCTGCCCAGCTCAGCACTGTGTCCGAAATGCCACAGCCGCAAGAAGCCGCAAGCCCCCGCGATAATGCCGCTTGCGACAAGCCGTCGCAGGGTCTATAGGCGCGCTCCCGGTCACGAAAACCGAAGCGAGCACAACGGTTGGAGCTTTCGTCTCCGCCCGCGCAGCCAGCTTTGCCGCGCTGTGTACGGCGCCGTTTCGGAGTGTTGGGATCGCCGATGTAGCTCAGAGGAAGAGCGCCGGATTTGGGTCCGGAGGTCAGGGGTTCGAGTCCCTTCATCAGCACCACGGATAGCTCAGTTTGGTTAGAGCGTCAGACTCATAATCTGATTGTCGAAGGTTCGATTCCTTCTCCAACGGCCTGTTAAGCCGACACCTTTGGGTGGTGTTATCCAAAACGGTCCGGGGACCGGAATGCAGAAGACCTGACGGACGGCTAAGCCTTCGGGCCGAGGCCGTATCGAACGGTCCGATGCCATCGGCTCGCGGCCAGGCTCGCGGTGACGATCAAGGCGCGGCAATGCCGGCAAAGGAGCCTTCGGGCGCCGGCGCCCGCCTTGCCGCCCCGCGATCCGCTCCCGAAGGCCCGCCGCCTGGCGATGCCACCGGTCTCCGGATCATTCGTGCCGGGAAACGAAACGAGAAACGAAAGGACGATCGACGCATGACGTGACGCCTCACATGGGGCCATGCCCGACAGGAGTAAAGACAATGAAGACCATTCTCGAAAAGGTTCTGGGACGCCAGCGCGTCCTCGTGAAGGAAAATGAACGTGCCGTTGCCCTCTACAAGGGCGAGATCCAGGCTGTCCTGATGCCGGGCGAACATTGGCTCGACAACCGGCGCGGAAACCTGGAAATCTCCAGGCACGACCTGAAGAACCCGGAATTCGTTTCGGCCTACGAGAAGGCATTGTTCGACAAGCTCCCGGATGTGGCCGCGCGTCACTTCACCGTGGTTCGCACCGGGCGCACCGACATTGCCGTGATCGAGCGCGACGGCGCCCTTCATGCCGTTCTCGCTCCGGATCGCAAGCTCGTGCTGTGGACGGGTGCCGGCCCGTGGGCGGTGACCTCCGTCGACGCGGCGGCCGATCTGGCCGCCGATCCGGCCTTGATGCGCCGGATCGGCCAGGCCCGGAAGACGGAACACATGTTCCTGCATCCGGTCGTGGACGGTCAGGTCGGTCTGCTGTTCGTGGACGGCGTCTACACCCGCACGCTTGTCGCGGGGGTGCACGCCTTCTGGAATGTCGGGCGCATGGTCCAGGTGAAGGTCGTCGATCTCAAGCGGCAGTCGCTTGATGTCAACGGGCAGGAAGTGCTGACCAAGGATCGCGTGACGATCCGCGTCAACATCGCCGCCGAATACCGGGTCGTCGATCCGGTGACGGCGGTGAGCATGGTGAAGGACTTCTCGGAAGCCCTCTACCGCGCCCTGCAGTACGCCTTCCGCAAGACGCTCGGCGCGCTCACCCTCGACCAGATCCTCGACAAGAAGATCACGGTCGATGAGGAGGCAGCCGCCAAGGTGCGTTCCGACATGGCCGCGATCGGCCTCGAGGTCAGCGATATCGCGCTCAAGGATGTGATCCTGCCGGGCGAGATGCGCGAGATCCTCAACCAGGTGGTTTCGGCCGAGAAGCAGGCCGAGGCCAACGTCATCCGCCGCCGCGAGGAGACGAACGCCACGCGTTCGCTGCTCAACACGGCCAAGGTGATGGCCGAGAATCCGGTGATGCTGCGGCTGAAGGAACTCGAGGCTCTCGAGGCCATCGCCGGCAAGGTCGAGCGCCTGACTGTCCACAACGGGACGGGCGGGCTGCTCAACGATCTGGTCAAGCTCCGCGAAGGCTGAGCTTACGCCACGTAAAATGGGAAGGGCCGCCGGCAACCCGGCGGCCCTTCTTGCGTCCACAAAGCCGGCATCCCATCTGCGCGCGGCGTGTCAGGCCTTTTCCTGCCCGGAAAAACCGATTAGACAGCGCCAAAACAAGATGCGGACAGATTCCGCCCGCAACCGAAGGAAGAGCCCTTGTCCACCACGTTCGAGAAAGTCGCCAAGATCATTGCCGACACCAGCGAGATCGATATCGACACCATCACGCCCGAAAGCCATACCATCGACGATCTCGGCATCGACAGCCTCGATTTCCTCGACATCGTCTTTGCCATCGACAAGGAATTCGGCATCAAGGTGCCGCTCGAGAAGTGGACGCAAGAGGTCAATGACGGCAAGGCTTCGACCGACGACTACTTCGTCATGCAGAACCTGTGCGCCAAGATCGACGCGCTGGTCGCGGCCAAGGCCGCCTGACGAGCGCGACCTTGTCCCACCTCCAGCCTGACCAGCAAAGCCGCTCATGAGCAGCCCGCGCGACGTCGTCATCACCGGTATCGGCCTTGTCTCTTCGCTGGGAGAAGGACCGGACGCGCATTGGCAGAAGCTGACCCGGCCGGGCGTTGAGCCGGTGCTCGATGCGACGCGCTTTGCGCCCTACACAATTCATCCCCTGCCCGAGATCGACTGGAACCTGCAGATCGCCAAGCGCGGCGACCAGCGCCAGATGGAGACCTGGCAGCGGCTCGGCACCTATGTCGCCGGCCTGGCGCTGGACGACGCCGGCATCAAGGGCAATGACGAGCTTTGCGCGACCATGGACATGGTTGTGGCGGCCGGCGGCGGCGAGCGCGACGAGGCCGTGGACAGCGCGATCCTGGCGGCGTCCGAGAGCCGCAACGACCGCGACGTGCTGCTCAACGAGAAGCTGACCACGGAATTGCGGCCGACGCTGTTCCTCGCCCAGCTTTCCAATCTGCTCGCCGGCAACATCTCCATCGTGCACAAGGTCACCGGCTCGTCTCGTACCTTCATGGGCGAGGAAGGCGCCGGCGTCTCTGCCGTTGAGACGGCCGCCGCGCGCATCCGCTCGGGCCAGTCGACCCATGTGCTGGTCGGCGGCGCCTTCCAGACCGAGCACTCAGACATGCTGCTCGGCTATGAGCTCGCCGGTTATCTGCATCGCGGCCCGTGGAGACCGGTCTGGCAAAGACAGGGCGCGGAAGGCGGCGGCGTGGTGACGGGCTCGGGCGGCGCTTTCTTGGTGCTCGAACAGCGCGAGCATGCGCAGAGCCGGGGTCGCAAGATCTATGCTGAGCTCGGTCCTGTGATTTCCGGCCGGGCGAGGCGCCGGCGCGGCGAGCTGAATGCCGAAATCGCCGCTTTGCTGAAGCAGGCGGCGCTGCCCGCCGGCGAATTGCTGACCATTTCCGGTGCCTCCGGCGCCCATGCCGCCACGGCGGCCGAAAAGGTGGCACTCGATGCCAACCCGGGGCTTGCAGTGCGCGCCTTCTCGACGCTCACCGGCCACATGAAGGAAGCGCAGTTCCCCTTCGCCGTGGCGCTTGCCGCGCTCGCCGTCGACCGCAAGGCCCCCTACCCTGTCTTCGATGCCACAGTGGAGCAACCATTCGAAGGCGCCCCCAGCTCCGTCCTTGCAACGGCGATCGGCTATCACCAATTCGAGGGCCTGGGGCTGATCAAGGCCGCTTAGAGCGAGACAGACAGAACATGGCCAATCTCTGCGATCACATGGGCAGGCCTATCGTCGCCGTGACCGGCATCGGCGTGGTGACTTCGCTTGGCGTCGGCAAGGCCGACAACTGGGCGGCGCTGACCTCGGGCAAATCCGGCATCCATCCAATCACCCGCTTTCCCGTCGATCATCTGAACACCCGCATTTCCGGCATGGTCGATTTCCTGCCGTCGAGCTCCAAGGGTGCCAGTCCCCTCACCTACGAGCTGGCCGAGACGGCCGCCCAGGAAGCGGTGTCGGAGGCCGGCCTCGATTCCGGCGATTTCGGCGGCCCGCTCTTTCTCGCCTCGCCGCCGGTCGAGCTCGATTGGGCCGACCGCTTCTCGCTCTACAATTCCGACAAGAAGGAAAGCGGTTCCGAGAGATTGCTGCGCGTGGCGCGCGGACTGAAGGAGCTCGGCATTTTCGAGACCACCCAGTTCGGCTCGATCGCCGATCGCCTGGCCGATCGTTTTGGCACGCGCGGCCTGCCGATCACGCTGTCGACAGCCTGCGCGTCAGGCGCCACCGCCATCCAGCTCGGTGTCGAGGCGATCCGCCGCGGCGAATGCGACAAGGCGCTGTCGATCGGCGCCGACGGCTCCGCCACGGCCGAAGCCCTGATCCGCTTCTCGCTGCTCTCGGCGCTTTCCACCCACAACGACATTCCCGAAAAGGCCTCGAAACCCTTCTCCAAGGACCGCGACGGTTTTGTCCTTGCCGAAGGTTCCGGCGCGCTGGTGCTGGAATCGCTGGAGGCGGCACTTACCCGGGGAGCCACCATCCTCGGCATCATGCGCGGCTGCGGCGAGCGCGCCGACGACTTCCACCGCACCCGCTCCAAGCCTGACGGTTCGCCGGCCATCGCCGCGGTACGCGCCGCCCTTGCGGATGCCGGCTTGAGCGAGGACGAGATCGACTACGTCAACGCGCACGGCACCTCGACGCCGGAAAACGACAAGATGGAGCATCTGTCGCTGTCGACCGTGTTCGGCGAGCGGATCGGCTCGATGCCGATCTCGTCGAACAAGTCGATGATCGGCCACACGCTGTCCGCTGCCGGCGCGGTCGAGGCCGCGTTCTCGCTGATGACCATGCGCGAAAGCGTCATCCCGCCGACCATCAATTACGACAATCCTGATCCGGCAATCGTGCTCGACGTGGTGCCAAACAAGAAGCGCAACGCAGAGGTCGGCACGGTTCTGTCGAATTCCTTCGGCTTCGGCGGCCAGAACACCTGCCTTGTCATGGCGCGGGAACCGGTCTAAGCGGACGTTTTCCCGCTTCCAAAGTACCGACAGGCCAAATGCGCGCATTGCAACTTATCGAGGACCGCCGCCTTGAAACGGTGGACCTTCCGCCTCCCCCGCCGCCTTCGCAAGGTGAAGTGACGCTCCGCATCAAGGCGGTGGCGCTCAACCATATCGACGTCTGGGGCTGGCGCGGCATGGCCTTCGCCAAGCGCAAGCTGCCGCTGGTCGTCGGCGCCGAAGCCTCGGGCGAGGTCGAGGCTGTCGGGCCAGGCGTCTCCACCCTCCTGCCGGGGCAACTGGTGTCGATCTACGGCGCGCGAACCTGCGGGCTCTGCCGTGCCTGCCGCGAGGGCCGCGACAATCTTTGCGAGCACGTCTCCGGCGTCCACGGTTTTCATCTCGACGGCTTCGCGCAGGAAAAGATCAACCTGCCTGCCCGTCTCCTGGTGCCTGCGCCGCCCGGTGTCTCAGAGATCGGCGCTGCCGTCGCACCCGTCACCTTCGGCACGGTCGAGCATATGCTGTTCGACAACGCGAAACTGGAGCCCGGTGAAACCATCCTCGTCCATGCCGGCGGCTCCGGCATCGGCACCGCAGCCATCCAATTGGCGAAGCGCATGGGCTGCACGGTCATCACTACGGTCGGCTCGAACGACAAGATCGACAAGGCGAAGGCGCTTGGCGCCGACCATGTCATCAACTATCGCGAGGATCGCTTCGAAGGCGTGGTGCGCAAGCTGACGAAGAAAAAGGGCGTCGATGTCGTGTTCGAACATGTCGGCGCCGACACTTTTGCAGGTTCGATGCTATGCCTGAGGCGCGGCGGCCGCCTCGTCACCTGCGGCTCGACCTCCGGCGTCTCGACGCAGGTCAACCTGATGCAGCTTTTCCAGCAACAGCTGAAGCTGCTCGGCTCCTTCGGCTGCCGCATGAAGAACATGGCCGATGCCATGCAAAAAATGGCGGCCGGTCTCGTCGCGCCCGTGATCGACACCGAAGTCGGCTTCGACGACATCGACGCCGCGCTGAAGCGCATGGAAGGCCGCGACGTCTTCGGCAAGATCATTCTTCGCGTTTCCTAAGACAAGATGGTCGGCAAGGTGCTCAAGAAAGCCCGCCGGGACTTCATGTTCCGCTATGGCCGGCGGCTACGCCAAATGGAGCACTGGCTGGTGGCGCGGCTTGCCATGGCGGTCATCGGCCTGCTGCGCCTTTTGCCGCCTGACAGCGCGCTCAACTTCGCCGACCGCGTCGCCCGCCGCATCGGGCCGATGGTCGGACGGCACCGGGTGGCCGTCAACAATCTGCGCCTTGCCTATCCGCAAAAGAGCGATGCCGAAATCGAGGCCATCGCGTCCGACATGTGGGGCAACATGGCCCGGCTTGCCGCCGAATACATCTTCCTCGATGCCCTCTTCGATTTCGACCCGAATGCCGCCAAGCCGGGCCGGGTCGAGGTCAGCGGCATCGAGCATTTCGTCGAAATCGCCAGTGAAAAGAAGCCGCATATCCTGTTCACCGGCCATCTCGGCAATTTCGAGCTTTTGCCGGTCGCCGCCGCCACCTTCGGCATGAACATCACCGCGCTGTTCCGCCCGCCCAACAATCCCTACCTTGCCGACTACATCCACTCGACACGCCGCTCGAGCATGGGAGGCCTGCTGCCGTCCTCGACCGGCGCATCGTTCGCCCTTGCCGCCATCCTGGAAAACGGCGGCAATATCGGCGTGCTGGTCGATCAGAAATTCACGAACGGCGTCGAGACGACCTTCTTTGGCCGCCCCTGCCAGAGCAATCCGGTGCTGGGCATGCTCGCCCGCCACTATGACTGCGATGTCTATCCGGCGCGCTGCGTCAGGCTGCCGGGAAACCGTTTCCGATTGGAAATCGAAGACAAGCTTGACTTGCCGCGCACCGAAACCGGCAGCGTCGATGTTCACGCCACCACGCAGCTGCTCGCCGACGTCGTCGAGCGCTGGGTGTGCGAGGATCCCGGACAGTGGATGTGGTTCCACAAGCGCTGGGAGATGAGCGGCCGCCGACGTAAGCGGCGTGAGCAGGCCAAGGTCAGCTAAAGCGGCCCAGAACGTTCAGATCGCTTTCGTCTGGATCAAACGCGGAACCGCTTTGAAATAGCCTGCTGCTAGGCGTGTTGCGTCCAATGCGCAACGCAAAGCCGCGAGGACCAAGTCCACGCGGCTCCAGATTCAGCTGTCTCAAAGCGGAGCGGGGATGGTGAAGTTCGGCCGGAACGTATCCATCGTGGCACCGTTGCGATCCTCGGAAAGCAGTGTGTCCGAGCCGAAGCTTGCCCGCAGGCCGACCACGTATTTGTGGATGTTCACGGTGCCTGAAGCTTCCGAGAAGGTTAGGTGATCCAGCTGATAGCGGCCAAATACCGACCAAGGGGTCCCTGAGAACCGATAAGTAGCCTGCAAGGCCGCCGTTACCGTATCGAAATGTCCGCCAAAACCGGACAGCCGCGAGAAGCCGAGTTCACCGTCGAAGCGGAGATTGTCTTGCGCGAAATACCGCACGACACCCCGGCCGCCCCAATTGTCGAAATGTTCGGACTCGCCGCTGGCCCGCAACTGCCCGTAGTAGGCCTGCCCGTAGATCGTCACGTTGCCGAAATAGGCCTGAGCCTCTGGACCGACAGTGAAGGTATAAAGGTCTAAGTCACCGATGCCGTTATCGCCGCCAAATCCGTTTATCGTCGCAAATCCACCCAGCGCATATGAGCTCGGATCGCGCCAGTAACCGTGGATCGCACCGCCGTAGCTGTAGATGTTCGTGCCTTCGACCCAAAGCGAATCGATCACCCCGTCAGTCTGGATGTTCCAGCGGGCGTCGATCGGGAAATTCACCCGAACAGCGCCGCCGGCAGTCGTGCCATCCGAGTCGTCCCCAGGGGTCGCGAAATAGAGACCTCCGAGATAGATTTCGCCATAACCTGATATATGCGGCTGCGCGAGTTCCTGGTCCAGAAGAACGGGTGCATCGGCAGCAAAAGCCGAGGTTGCGGTTGCCGCGATCGCAGCGCTCAATAGAAATCGATACATTAAAGTCCCCAAGCAGCCAGAACAACGCTTCGTACTTACCACTGCGCCGTCATGCAAACCAGCTCCGGCGATGCTCACGCTAGTATAAGCTGCTTGTTTTTGAAGCATGTGCGGCATTGCTGCAACGCTCCGAGCAGGCGCAGCCATCAAATGCTGCCTGCGGCCTAGGCAGCCCTCTCCGGCCCGTTTCAATCGGTGACGACGATTCGCGTGTTGCCGTAGCCGGCTTCCTTCACCATCGAATAGAAAGTCGCGGCATTGGCCGTATGCAGGCGCACGCAGCCATGCGAGGCCGGACGCCCGAGATACTTCACGGCGCCGGTGCCGTGAATGGCGTAGCCGCCGCGGAAGAACACCGAATACGGCATCGGCGAATTGTCATACTTGCGCGAGTACCACATCCGCGCGGTCCATTGCGGCCGGTAGCTGCCGCGCGGTGTGAAGTAGCCCCTTCGGGCCGTCGATACATTCCAGCGATACAGCACCTGGCCGTATCTGCTGACGGTCATCGTCTGCGTCGAGACGTCGATATTGGCGACCAGCGAAGCCGCCCGGCTTGCGATCGACGTGCCGAGCAACGTGGTTGCCAGCACGGCCGCCATGAGGCTGGATTTTTTCATGCGATGAACCCCTTCGATTGCCCCCTGCCATCACGTGGTCTCTTTTCCATCATTTTCGCCGGCAGGTGCGTTAAGTACCACACACTCCTTGACAAATTCGCCAATTCGATTTCGCGAATTTGAATGATTTCCCGTCATAGTTGCTGGGCCGCTGCCCACTCTCAACGGTTTAAGCGCGAGCCTGCCCTCAATCATTGTCCGGCAACCGCGAAAGGCAGCTTGCAAAAGCGCCGCGTTGCTTTTTCAATCGGCAGGATGAATGAACGACTCCTCCGGGCCGTCGATGACCGGGTCGACGACCTGATCGCGCTGACCGCCGAGCTCATCCGCTTTCCGACCGTCAATCCGCCCGGCGAGGCCTACCGGCCATGTGCCGAGTATCTCGGCGCACGCCTCAAGAAGCTCGGCTTCGAAACCGAATTCATTCGCGCAGAAGGCACGCCCGGCGACACCGACCGCTACCCGCGCGTCAATGTCGTCGCCCGCTTCGACGGCCGCTCGCCCGGTGCCTGCGTCCATTTCAACTCGCATATCGACGTGGTCGAGGCCGGCGAAGGCTGGACCGTCGATCCTTTCGCCGGCCTGGTGAAGGAAGGCAGGGTCTACGGCCGCGGCGCCTGCGACATGAAAGGCGGGCTGGCGGCTTCTGTCATTGCCGCCGAAGCCTTCATGGAGGTCTATCCCGACTTTCCCGGCGCCATAGAAATATCCGGCACGGTCGACGAGGAATCCGGTGGGTTCGGCGGCGTCGCCCATCTGGCGAAGCTCGGCTATTTCTCGAAGCCGAGGGTCGACCACGTCATCATCCCCGAGCCGCTGAACAAGGACCGCATCTGCCTTGGCCATCGCGGCGTCTGGTGGGCCGAGATCGAGACCAAGGGCGAGATCGCGCATGGCTCGATGCCGTTCCTCGGCGACAACGCGGTGCGCCATATGGGTGCCGTCGTGCAGGCCTTCGAGGACGAGCTTTTCCCGGCGCTCGACCGCAAGGTGACGCGCATGCCGGTGGTGCCCGAGGGCGCCCGGCGCTCGACCATGAACATCAATTCTGTCCATGGCGGTCAGACCGAGGATTTCCGGCCGGGACTGCCCTCGCCCAACGTGCCGGATTCCTGCCGGCTGACCATCGACCGCCGCTTCCTGCTCGAGGAAGACCTCGCCACCGTCAAGGGTGAAGTCACCGGCATCCTCGACCGGCTGAAGCGCGAGCGAGAAAAGTTCGACTACGAGATCCGCGACCTGATGGAGGTGCTGCCGCTGATGACCGAGCGCGACGCGCCGGTCGTGAAAGCCGTCGCCAAGGGCATCATGGAAATCTTCGACCGCGAGCCGGAATACGTCATCTCGCCCGGTACCTACGACCAGAAGCATGTTGCCCGCATTGGCCAGATCTACGACTGCATCGCTTATGGCCCCGGCATCCTCGATCTCGCGCATCGGCCGGACGAATGGGTGGGCATCGCCGACATGGTGGACGCGGCCAAGGTGATGGCGATCGGCCTCGACGTGCTGCTGCGCGGTACGACCGGCTGATCGGGAAAAACATTTCGCTTGGCGCCACCCGGCAGCACGAAACGCAATTTACTCACAGGCCAAATCACGCTTCTATCCGCTGGGCTTGTCCGTTTGACCGTATGGGAGTTCGGCAATGAAATTGTGGAAGACCATTTTGGCCGCCGCTGTGCTTACTTTCGCGGCCGCCACGTCGGCATTTTCGGCCCGTACCGACCTCGTCATCGGCATTCCGCTCGAACCCCCGCATCTCGATCCGACCGCGGGCGCCGCCGCCGCCATCGACGAGGTGCTCTACGCCAATGTCTTCGAAGGTCTCACCCGCATCGGTCCGAATGGCGAGGTGATCCCCGACCTTGCCGAAAGCTGGACCATCTCGGATGACGGCAAGATCTACACTTTCAAGCTGCACACCGGCGTGAAATTCCACGACGGCAGCGATTTCAGCGCCGACGACGTGAAATTCTCCCTCGACCGTGCCCGGGCCGACAATTCGGTCAACGCCCAAAAGGGGCTGTTCGCGCAGATCGACAAGGTCGATGTCGTCGATCCGGCGACGGTGAAGGTCACGCTGAAAAACCCGCAAGGCTCCTTCCTCTACAATATGGGCTGGGGCGACGCGGTGATCGTGTCGCCGAAATCGGCCGACACCAACAAGGAAAAGCCGGTCGGCACCGGCCCCTTCAAGTTCCAGAACTGGGCCAAGGGCTCGTCGATCACGCTTGTGAAGTCGGATAATTACTGGGGTGCCCCGGTTGCGCTCGACAAGGTCGAGTTCCGCATCGTACCCGACGCCGCCGCCGCCGTGCCGGCGCTGCTTTCGGGCGACATCCAGGCCTTCCCCTTCTTCGATCCCGACAGCGTCTCTCAGGTCAAGGACGATCCGCGTTTCAAAGTGGTGATCGGCTCCACCGAAGGCGAGACGATTCTTTCGATCAACAACAAGAAGCCGCCCTTCGACAAGCTCCAGGTGCGCCAGGCCATCTCCTTCGCGCTCGACCGCAAGGCGATCATTGACGGCGCCTCGGCGGGCCTGGGAGTGCCGATCGGCTCGCATATGTCGCCCGCCAACAAAGACTATGTCGACCTCACCGGCCTCTATCCGCACAATGTCGACAAGGCCAAGGAACTGCTGAAGGAAGCCGGCCTAGAAAAAGGCTTCAAGGCGACGCTGAAGCTGCCGCCGCCGTCCTATGCGCGGCTTGGCGGCGAGATCATCGCGTCCGAGCTGCGCGATGTCGGCATCGATCTGGAGATCATCCCCGTCGAATGGGCGCAATGGCTGGATCAGGTCTTCACCAAGAAGGACTACGACCTCACCATCGTCTCCCACACCGAGCCGAACGACATCGATATCTATTCGCGCAAGGACTATTACTTCAACTACGACAACCCGGCCTTCGATGCCATCATCGCCAAGCTCAACCTGACCTCGGACGAGGCGAAGCGGAAGGAGCTGCTAGCAGAGGCGCAGAAGATCCTCGCCGACGACGCCGTGGTCGGCTTCCTTTACGAGCTGCCGAAGGTCGGGGTCTGGGACGCGAAGCTGCAGGGCCTGTGGGAGAATGCACCGATTCAGGCCAATGACCTTACCAAGGTGAAGTGGACGGATTGACGCCGGCGCGGTCGCCTGATCGCCTCCCATGGCCACCTATCTCCTCAAGCGCCTCATCATCGCGACCATCACGCTGGTGCTGGCCTCGATGGTGGTGTTTGCGGTGATGGAAATCCTGCCTGGCGACCCGGCGCGCCTGATGCTGGGCTTCAACGCCAGCGCCGACCAGGTCGAGCTGTTGCGCAACCAGATGGGCCTGAACGCGCCGCTTGTCCTGCGCTACCTGCACTGGGCGGGCGGGTTGCTCAGCCTCGATTTCGGTCGCTCCTACACCTATTCGGTTCCCGTCATCGACCTCGTGGGTGAGCGCGTCGTCGTTTCCCTGCCGCTGGCGCTAATCGCGCTGGCGCTGTCGACCGTCATAGCCATTCCGGTCGGGGTGTTTTCCGCCGGCCGCCAGGGCCGGGCCGGCGACACATTCGCCATGGGCGCTGCCCAACTCGGCGTTGCCGTGCCGAATTTCTGGTTCGCGCTGATGCTGATTTATCTCTTCGCCGTATGGCTGCGGCTGGTGCCGGCGGGTGGATTTCCTGGCTGGGACGCCGGGATCTGGCCGGCCGTGAAATCGCTGCTGCTACCGGCCATCGCGCTGGCGCTGCCGCAGGCGGCGATCCTGGCGCGCGTCGCCCGCTCGGCGCTGATCGAGGTGCTCAACGAAGACTATATCCGCACCGCCCGCGCCAAAGGCCTGCCCTACCGCGCCGTGCTCTGGCGCCACGCGCTGCGCAACGCCATGATCCCGGTGCTCACCATTCTCGGCCTGCAATTCGCGTTCCTGCTTGCCGGCACCATCATCATCGAGAATGTCTTCTATCTGCCGGGGCTTGGACGGCTGGTTTTCCAAGCCATCACCCAGCGCGACCTGATCGTCGTCGAGAGCGTCGTCATGCTGCTGGTCGCCGCCGTGATCGCCGTCAATCTGCTGGTCGACTTCTCCTACGCCGTTGTCGATCCGCGGCTCAGGGGCCGGCAATGATAATGCGCGTCGACCTGCCCGAGGAAACGCTTGCCGGGGTTCTGGCCAAAGCCTTCGGCAACCGCTCTTTTCTGATCGGCTTCGCCATCACGCTGCTGGTGGCCGCGATTGCGCTGCTCTCCTTTGTATGGACGCCCTACGACGTCACCAAGCTGGTCATCGCAGACAAGACGCAGGCGCCCTCGTGGACGCATTGGTTCGGCACCGACCATTTCGGTCGCGACATCCTTTCGATGATCATGGTCGGCGCACGCAACTCGATCGCGGTAGCGCTGGTGGCGGTCGGCATCGGCATGGGCATCGGCGTGCCGCTCGGCGCCTTCGCGGCGGCGCGGGGCGGCCTTGCCGACGAGGCGCTGATGCGCATCAACGATCTCGTCTTCGCCTTCCCGGCACTACTGTCGGCGATCATGATCACCGCCATCTTCGGGCCGGGCGCCGTCAACGCCATCATCGCCATTGGCATCTTCAACATCCCGGTCTTCGCGCGCGTCGCCCGCGCCGGCGCCTTGGCGATCTGGCCGCGCGAATTCATCCTCGCCGCGCGCGCTGCCGGCAAGGGCATGACGCAGATTTCTGTCGAGCACATCCTGCCCAACATCGCGACGCTGCTGCTGGTACAGGGCACGATCCAGTTTGCGCTGGGCATCCTCGCCGAAGCGGGGCTTTCCTATGTGGGCCTGGGCGCGCAGCCGCCAATGCCGAGCTGGGGCCGCATGCTGTTCGACGCGCAGACGCGGATGGTGACGGCGCCGTGGATGGCAATCTTTCCCGGCATGGCGATCATCGTGACCGTGCTTGGGCTCAACCTGCTCGGCGACGGCATCGCCGACATCCTCGATCCGAAATCGCGGCGGCGGCGATGAGCCTGCTCCAGATCGAGAACCTGTCGCTTGTCATCGGCGGAACGCGGATCCTGAAGCAGGTCGAGCTTGCGATTGCGCCTGGCGAGGTGGTCGGCCTGGTCGGCGAATCCGGTTCCGGGAAATCGATGACGGCGCTGACGATCATGAGCCTGCTGCCGCATCTAGCTCAAACCAGCGGACGCGTCACTTTCGACGGCATCGACCTCCTTGCAGCGAGCGAGGACCAGATGTGCGCGCTGCGCGGCGACGACATCGGCATGGTTTTCCAGGAGCCGATGACGGCGCTCAATCCAGTCAAGACCATCGGCGAGCAGGTGGCCGAGGGCATTCGCTGGCACACCAGGGCGGGCCGCGCCGAGGCCGAGGATCGCGCGCGAAAAATGCTCGACCGTGTCGGCCTGCCGGAAGCCAAGTTCCCACTGTCGCGCTACCCGCATGAGCTCTCCGGCGGGCAGCGCCAGCGCGTCGTCATCGCCATCGCCTGCGCGCTGAAGCCAAAATTGCTGATTGCCGACGAGCCGACCACGGCGCTCGATGTGGTGCTGCAGGCGCAGATCCTCGACCTGCTGCGCGATCTGGTCAGCGAAAACCGCATGGGCCTGCTGCTCATCTCGCACGACCTTGCGGTAGTGACCGAGATGGCCGACCGCCTGACCATCCTGCGCGGTGGCGAAGTGATGGAAGCCGGCGACACCGCGCGCACGCTGTCGGCACAACACCACCCCTACACGCGCGAGCTGGCGCTGGCTTCCATGCATGTGCCGGCGCGGCCCAAAAAACACCTTGCCGGTTCGGCAAAGCCGCTGCTCGAAGTCGAAGGCCTGAGCCGCGACTATCCGGGTCGGCGCAAATCCCTGTTCCGGGCGGCAGAGCCGATCCGCGCCGTCGACGATGTATCGCTAACCATCGAGCCGGCCCAGTCGGTAGCCCTCGTTGGCCGTTCCGGCTGCGGCAAATCCACGCTCGCCCGCATGATCCTGGCATTGGACAAGTCGACGGCGGGCTCAATCCGCTTTCGCGGCCAGACCATCACCGGCAAATCAGAGGCCGAGCTGAAGCCGGCCAGGCGCGACATGCAGGTGGTCTTCCAGGACCCTTACGGCTCCTTCGATCCACGCCAGAAGGTCGAGAAGCTGGTCGCCGAGCCGTTGCATCTCCTGGAGACCCAGCCGTTGAAAGCCGAGCGGCGCGAGATGGTCGCGCATGCGCTGCATGAGGTCGGACTCGGCCCGCGCGACATGGACAAATACCCGCATGAATTCTCGGGCGGCCAGCGCCAGCGCCTGTCGATCGCCCGCGCCATCATCACTCGCCCGAAACTGGTCGTCGCCGACGAGCCGGTCTCGGCGCTGGATGTCTCGATCCGCGCCCAGATCCTCGACCTCTTCGCCGAGCTTAACCAGAAGCTCGGCATCGCCTATCTGTTCATCACCCATGACCTGACGGTTGCCCGCGCCATGTCGGACGAAGTGCTGGTCATGCATGAGGGCAAGATAGTCGAGCGCGGCAGGACGGCCGATGTGCTCGACAGCCCGCGCTCGGAAGCCGCGCAGGCGCTGGTCGCGGCGGCGCCGGACCTTCACCGTGCGATCGCGCGACGCATGCAGGAACAAGGGTAAGCCGCGAGCCCGCGCTCAGCCCTCCGGTTTGACCAAATCCACCGGGCTGATGTCGAGCAAGTCGAGCGTGCGACGCAGCAGCTTCACCTCGCTCTCGGCAAGCTTGGAATCCGCCTTCGCGATCTCGGCCATGTGGCGCGCAAGCAGCTTTCGCCGCTCGACATCGAGGTCGCGGAACAGCGCGATCGCTTGTGAGCCGTTGGTCTCGTAGCCGTAGTCGTTGAGATATTCGACGACGCTGTCGATCGAGGCTTCGGGAATGCCGAAGGCTTCCTTGCAGATGTGCCGGAAGGCGACCATCTCGCTCTCCGACACCGCGCCGTCGGCCAGGATCATCCGGAACAGCATCAGAAGCTCGGCCGACAGCACCGGATCGTCCGCTACCTTGCGCACGCCCGGGTCGCCGTCGAAGATCGAACGTATCTGGTCGAGCAGCGCCATCGCCGTAAGCCTCCCCTTGCGATTCCGTTGAAATTGTTAGCGTGGAATCGGTCTTGCGCAAACTGTCTAAGCATGATGGAAGCAGCCGTCCCCCGCCTTGACCCACAGCCCGATGATCGACCTTACCTTGCAGACTGTCTTCATGCTCACCGCTGCCGCTTTCGCGGCGGGCTTCGTCGACTCGATCGCCGGCGGTGGCGGCCTGATCACCATCCCGGCGCTGCTCCTGGCGGGCTTCTCTCCGGTGGCAGCGCTCGGCACCAACAAGCTGCAGGGCATGTTCGGGTCCGGCTCGGCCACGATCCACTATGCCGCGAACGGCCAGGTCGATTTGCGCCGACAATTGCCTTCCGCGCTGCTGGCCCTTGTTGGCGGCGCCATCGGCGCCCTGCTGGCGACGATCGTGCCCGGCGACTTCCTGCGTGCCCTTTTGCCGGTTCTCTTGATCGCGATCGCTCTATACTTCGCGTTCAAACCCAACATGAACGACGTTGACCGCGCAGAGCGTCTGTCACCGCTCCTATTCGGCCTAACGGTTGTGCCTGCCATCGGCTTGTACGACGGTCTGTTCGGCCCAGGCACGGGCTCGTTCCTTATGCTCGCCTTCGTCAGCCTTGCCGGCTATGGTCTGCTCAAGGCGACCGCGCACACCAAGCTGCTCAATTTCGCCTCCAACATCGGCGGCTTCGTCGTCTTCGCCGCCGTCGGCGTCATCGACTGGAAGATCGGTCTGATGATGGGTGTCGCCCAGTTTCTGGGCGCCCGCCTCGGCGCAGGCCTCGCCATCAAAATCGGCGCAAGACTGATCAAGCCGCTGCTGGTGATCGTGTGTGTAGCGCTGGCGGTGAAGCTGCTTGCCGACCCGGCCAATCCCCTACGCCAACTCATTGGTGTGTGACTGTCCTGCTGGTAGAATTCGGGTGTTGCGAATCATGTTGGAGGGACCAGACATGAATCTTAGTGCGCCCACGCAGATCGTGTTCATTATTTCGTTGGTCATCGCCGCCATCGGCCTTCTCGCCGCTCTCGGCCTTCTTGCGTTCATTCCTCTCGCGTCGGTGTGGATCATGCTCATCGCCTATGTCGTGCTCGCCGGCGGCTGCCTGATGCGCGGCGCCTAAAGCAATCCAGGAAAAGTGTGGAGCAACTCGGAGCGCCCGGCCCTGCCGGGCGCTTTTGATTTTTGCGAGCGTGTTCTGCTAGGCTCGCGGCATGTCCGACGAGACAGAGCGCCATCGGGAGGATACTCGCTCTCCCGCTCTCCATTTCGAGATGGTGCGGCGCAAACCCGCCGCCTCGCTCGCAGGCATCGTCACGGATATCTGCGGCTACCGGGAAATATGGCCCGGCCATTTCCGCATGGTCGAATATGCCTCGCTGACCGTACCCCTGGTGATCAGCTTCGCCGAAGCGTTCGCCATCGGGCTCGGCCGCAGCCCGGGCGACAACGATCGCTACGCCAGCTTCGCCGCCGGTCTCTATGCCGGCCCGGTCATGATCAAATCCTTCGGCGCCGCCTGCTGTGTCCAGGTCAATTTCACGCCGCTCGGCGCCAGGCAATTCTTCGGCCTGCCGATGAGTGAGTTGCGCGACCGCATGGTCGGGTTGGACGATGCGATGGGCTTTGATGGCATCGCGTTGCGCGAACAGCTCGGCGAAGCGTCGGATTGGGACAAGCGCTTCGACATTGCCGAGGGTTTCATCGCAGGCCGCCTCGCGGACGCGCATGCGCTTTCGCCCGAAATCGCCTGGCCCTACCGGACGATCATCGCATCGGGCGGCCGCACCCGCATTTCGGCGCTCGCCAGCGAGATCGGCTGGCGCCGCAAGCATCTGGCGGCGAAATTCGCCGACGCGACCGGCATCGGCCCGAAGACATTGTCACGCATCGTGCGCTTCAACCGCGCGCTGTCGCTGTCGAAGCGGCAGGACGACAACTGGGCCGGCATTGCCGCCGATTGCGGCTACGCCTACCAGGCGCATCTGGTGCGCGAATTCCGTCAGCTTGCCGGCGAAACGCCGTCCGGGCTCGCCACGTGGATCTAAGCTTCAGGCGAGGTAACATTTCTTCAAGACGTGGAAACCGCGTTCGCACAGACTGGCATCCATTCAACCAGCACAGGGATATTGTCATGCCAGCAACAAACGAAGCACCCCGTCTCTATCCAGCCCTGCGATACAGGAACGCCGCTAGGATGATCGACTGGCTCAGCGAGGCCTTCGGCTTCGAACTGCGCGCCCGTTATGGCGATGGCGACATCGTTCACCACGCGGAACTGACCTTTCGGTCCTCGATGATCATGCTGGGCACCGCGCGCGACGACGATTACGTCAAGATGGTCGGCGAGCCCGGCGGTGGCGGCGGCAAGTCCATCCACATTGCCGTCGATGACGCCGATGCCGCCTATGCCAAGGCGAAGAAGGCCGGCGCCAGGATCACCCAGGAACTGGTCGACCGCGACGATGGCAGTCGCGAGTTCATCTGCCTCGACCCCGAAGGCAATGTCTGGTCCTTCGGCACCTACTGGTCGAAGGCGGGCGAGAAGGCGTAGTTGCTATCCTCGCCGGCATTTGCGGCTGGCGAAAACGCCTGAACTTCGTCATCCACGGGCGGAGCGGGAGCGAAGCGGACGCGAAGACCCGAGGATCCATTCCGTGACCTCGATCGAAGGGCGCAGAGGAGCAGAATTCTGCACGGTAGCAACGCCTTACCGTCACGGAATGGATCCTCGGGTCTGCGCCGCGTCGCTTCGCTCCTTGCTCCGCCCGTGGATGACGATGCGGCGGAAGCTTTCGCTAATGGCAAGCGTATGCGCATCGACGGGAGGACCTACCGCGCCAGCCCGAAAATCGCATCGCAGTCGAGATGCTTCTCCAGCTCGGCCGCGACCTCGTCCAGCGCCTTCTCGACCTCGGCGCGATAGTCGATGCCCCCATCCTTGACCCCGAGGCTCGCAAGGTAGGCCGCGCGAAAAGCGTCCGCTGCAAACAGCCCATGCAGATAGGTACCGATAACCTTGCCATCGGCGGAGACCGCGCCGTCCTCGAGGCCGTTGATGATCGCCGAAGGCCGCGCGGCGTCCGGGCCGGTGGTGCGGCCGAGATGGATCTCGTAGCCTTCGAGCGGCAGGCCGAATTGCACCGAATGAGCGCTCGAGTTGCGCACCGTCTTTTCCGGTTCCATCACCGTCTCGATGTCGAGCAGGCCAAGGCCCTCCGTCTCGATGACGCTGCCTTCGATGCCATCGGGGTCGCGAACCTTGCGGCCGAGCATCTGATATCCGCCGCAGATGCCGACGACATGGCCGCCGCGTTTGCGGTGCGCGGCAAGGTCGCGATCCCAGCGATTCTCGCGGAATTTTATCAGATCGCCGATGGTCGATTTCGAGCCCGGAATGACCACCAGCCCGGCATCTTCCGGGAGCGGCTTTCCCGGCGGCACGAACACCACCTCGACCTGCGGCTCGGCCTTGAGCGGATCGAGATCGTCGAAGTTGGCGATCCGCGCCAGCATGGGCACCGCCACCTTCAGCGCCCGCCTTTCGCCCGAGGCAAGTCGCTCGAGCACAACCGAATCTTCAGACGGCAGCCTTGCCGCGGACTTCAGCCAGGGCACGACGCCGAAACAGCGCCAGCCGGTAAACTTGCCGATGGCGCTGACCCCATCGTCGAACAGCGAGACATCGCCGCGGAACTTGTTGATGAGATAGCCGGCGATCATGCGCCGGTCTTCCTCCGGCAGGATCAGATGCGTGCCGGCGACGGAAGCAATGACGCCGCCGCGGTCGATGTCGCCGATAAGCACCACCGGGACGTTGGTACGCGTGGCAAAGCCCATATTGGCGATGTCGCGGCTTCTAAGGTTGATCTCGGCCGGCGAGCCGGCGCCCTCGACGATGACGAGGTCGGCGTCCTCGCCGACCTTCGCCCAGGAATCGAGCACCGCATCCATCAGCCTGGCCTTCATTGCCTGATAGTCGCGCGCCCGCGCCTCGCCAAAAACCTTGCCCTGCACCACCACTTGCGAGCCGATGTCGCTTTGCGGCTTGAGCAGCACCGGGTTCATGTGCACGGTCGGCCTCACCCCGCAGGCCAGCGCCTGCAGCCACTGCCCGCGGCCGATCTCGCCGCCGCCGGTCTTGTTGTTGCCGGGGATGTCGGCGACGGCGGCGTTGTTGGACATGTTCTGCGGCTTGAACGGCCTGACCTTCAGTCCGCGTTTTTTTGCTGCCCGGCAGAGCCCCGCCACCAGCACCGTCTTGCCGACATCCGAGCCGGTGCCTTGCAGCATGATCGCCCTGGCCATCAGCCCCTGCCCTCCGCGCCGATGATAGATTTCTGCGCGAGCGGTCCACCTCGCCAGATATAGAGCGCCATCAGTGGCTCCTTGCCGGTACGCATGGCGTGATTGACGTTGGACGCATGGTGGATGATTTCGCCCGCCGCTCGAACCCGAAAGCCGGCCCCGCCCATGCGCCACTCGGTGCTGCCGGTCAGCGGAATGTAGATCTCCTCGGCGGTGTGGTGGTGGTCTGGGTAGACACTGTCGGGCCCGAGGATCAGCACGCCGCCCGCGACCTCGTCATTGGCGAAATGCCCCCGCGTGCCGAACACCTCCAGCCAGCCGTAATTGTCGATGAAGAGCTGTCCGAAATCGGCAGCGGTATAAGTCTGGCCCCAGCACAGCTCATTGCGATGGTCCGCGATGAACCGCGTCAGCGGCCCGACGTCCCGCGGCGCAAGCTCCGCAATCCGATCGAGATGGCGAAGGCAACGAAGCGCACGTGGTTCGCGCGAACGAGAGGGCATGTGCCAATCGATGCGCGCGACGGCGTCCGCAACCAGATCGCTGTCGATGCCGGCGAGATAGAAGTGGAACCGGTCCAGCAGCTGATCGAAAATTGTCGGCACGCAAGACTCCGTTGATCAATCCATGCACAGCCGGTCCGCGGCGGGCTGGGTTGCGCGGCGGCATCATTGGTCTAGATTGATCGCTGCGCAAAGCCAAAAACGACAGGCCACAAGGCCTGAAACGACAGGGAGCACGCCATGGACGCGGCAGTCGATGCGGGCACTGGCCAATTCGAACTCACCGAGCAACAGCGCGCCATGAAGGAGATGGCTGAGGCCTTCGCGGCCGATCGGGTCGCGCCGAACGCGCTCGACTGGGACCGGGCAAAGCACTTTCCGGCCGACGTGATCCGCGAGACCGGGCCGCTCGGCCTGGGCGGCATCTATGTCCGCGACGATGTCGGCGGCTCGGCGCTCGGTCGGCTGGATGCGGTGCTGATCTTCGAGGCGCTGGCGCATGCCGATCCGGCCTTCTCCTCCTTCATCTCCATCCACAACATGGCGGCGTCGATGATCGACCGCTTCGGCAGCGACGAGCAACGCCGGCGCTTCCTGCCGAAGCTGACCTCCATGGAATGGCTGGCGAGCTATTGCCTGACCGAGCCCGGCTCCGGCTCCGATGCCGCCGCCTTGAAGACGAGAGCGGTGAGGAGCGGCGGCGACTATGTCTTGAACGGCGCCAAGCAGTTCATCTCCGGCGCTGGCGACAGCGACCTCTATGTCGTCATGGCGCGCACCGGCGGCGACGGGCCCAAAGGCATTTCGACCCTGGTGGTGCCCAAGGATGCGCCCGGCCTCTCCTTCGGCGCCGATGAGCACAAGATGGGTTGGCATATGCAGTCGACCCGCCAGGTCATCTTCGAGGATTGCAAGGTGCCGGCCGAGAACCTGCTTGCCACCGAAGGCGCGGGCTTCGGCATCGCCATGGCCGGGCTCGACGGCGGCCGGCTCAACATCGCCGCCTGCTCGCTGGGCGGCGCGCAGTCGGCGCTCGACAAGGCGCTCGCCTACACGAGCGAGCGCAAGGCCTTCGGATCGAAGATCAACCAGTTCCAGGCCCTGCAGTTCAGGCTGGCCGACATGGAGACGGAGCTGCAGGCGGCCCGCATCTTCCTCTATGCCGCCGCCTCGAAGCTCGATCGCAAGGCGCCGGATGCCGGCAAATGGTCGGCGATGGCCAAGCGCTTCGTCACCGACATCGGCTTCGACATCGCCAACGAGGCGCTGCAGTTGCATGGCGGCTACGGCTATCTGCACGATTACGGCATCGAGAAGCTGGTGCGTGATCTGCGCGTCCACCAGATCCTCGAAGGCACCAACGAGATCATGCGCGTCATCATCGCGCGAACGCTGATCGGCCGCTGAAGCAGCAAATTTCGGGAGACAACGATGGCAACGATCGCCTTCATCGGAATTGGCAATATGGGCAACCCAATGGCTGCCAACCTCGTAAAGGCGGGGTATGCGGTGCAAGGCTTCGACCTCGTGCCGGAGAACCTCACGATCGCAAAAGAGCATGGCGTCACCGTCATGGCCAATGCCGTCGCCGCGGTGAAGGACGCCGACGTGGTGATCACCATGCTTCCCGCCGGCAAGCATGTGTTGTCGGTCTACGAGGACATCGCGCCCAAGGCGAAGAAAGGCGCCTTGCTGATCGATTCCTCGACCATCGATGTCGAATCGGCACGCAAGGCTCACGCCATTGCCGCCAGGCACGGCTTGCCTTCGATCGACGCGCCTGTGTCCGGCGGCACCGGCGGCGCCACCGCCGGCACGCTCACTTTCATGGCCGGCGGGTCGGATGCAGCATTCGCCTCTGCCGAGCCGATCCTGAAGCCGATGGCCGGCCGCATCGTTCATTGCGGCGGTGACGGCGCCGGCCAGGCCGCCAAGATCTGCAACAACATGATTCTCGGCATTTCGATGATCGGCGTCGCCGAAGCCTTTGTGCTCGCCGAGAAACTCGGCCTGTCGCACCAGGCGCTGTTCGACGTCGCCTCCACCTCCTCCGGCCAGTGCTGGTCACTGACCACTTACTGCCCGGTGCCCGGCCCTGTTCCGGCGTCGCCCGCCAACCGCGACTACAAGCCGGGTTTTGCTGCCGCCCTCATGCTCAAGGACCTGAAATTGTCGCAGGAAGCCGCGCAAAGCGCCGGCGCCGTGACGCCCCTGGGCGCCGAGGCGACGCAGCTCTACGCTCTGTTCAATGCGCAGGGCAACGCAGGCGCCGACTTTTCCGGCATCATAAATTTCCTGCGCGGCGATCAAACCTAAGCAGCTGCTTGCAAAGGGTTATTAGCAAATTTTTTCGACAGAAATCCGGCAAATTTAGATTTGCTTAAGGTCTCGCTAACTCACCGGTAACGATGTGCCTTTAAAACGGACTGCGAGGCGGACATCGCAACCGCCCGGCGCTCCGGATCAGGTCTCGCGTACCGGAGCCCGTAAGTTTCGCAGGTCTCGAGTAGCGAAACGCCATGCGTATCTGGCAAAGCCGCGTTCCCTTCTGGGACGCGGTTTTTGCGTCTGGGCAAGGCTTCGCTGCAGATTCGGGTCGCCGGGCACCCTCCAGCAAGGGCGCCCGGCTGTGTTTTCTCAGCGCTTCCGCAAATCCGCCTCCGCAAGGTCGAGCGCCTTGGCGATGCGCTCGCAGGCCATGTCGATGGTGTCGCGCGTCCAGATCAGCGGCGGCGACAGTATCATCGTGTCGCCGGTGGCGCGCAGCATCATGCCCTGCGAGATCGCGTGATCGCGCACGACGACCGCCGCACTTCCCGACGGCAGGTATCGTTCCTTGGTCGCCTTGTCCTTGACGATCTCTATCGCACCCATAAGACCGATCGAGCGCACCTCGCCGACCAGCCTGTGGCCGGCGATGCGCTCCTGCAGCGCCTGCGCGAAATAGGGACCGGTGTCGGTCCTGACGCGCTCGACCAGACCTTCCCGTTCAATGATCTCCAGGTTCTTCAGGGCCACCGCGCACGCGACCGGGTGACCGGAATAGGTGTAGCCGTGGTAGAACTCGCCGCCCTTTTCGACGAGCGTCCTGCTGATGCGGTCGCCGACCAGGAGCGCCGACAGCGGCTGGTAGCCGGAGGTCAGCGCCTTGGCGGTGGTGATGGTGTCGGGCTGGACGTCAAAGGTCTGCGCCGCGAACCATTCGCCGGTGCGGCCATAGCCGGTAATCACCTCGTCGAGCATCAAGAGCACATCGTATTTGCGGCAGATGCGCTGCACCTCCGGCCAGTAGCTGATCGGCGGGATTTTCACACCGCCCGCACCCATCACCGGCTCGCCGATAAAGGCGGCGACCTTGTCGGCGCCGGCTTCGAGGATGGCGTCCTCGACGGCCTTGGCGGCGCGCAGGCCGAAATCGTGGTCGCTTTCGCCGGCCAGCGCGAGCTCATAGGCATAGGGCATCATCACATGGACGATGTTCGGCACCGCGCCGCCGAGCTGCTTGTGCATGGGCTCCATGCCGCCGAGCGAGGTGCCGGCGATCGTCGAGCCGTGATAGGCCATCTTGCGCGAGATGATCCGGTTCTTCTCAGGCTTGCCTTCGAGCGCCCAATAGTGGCGCACGAGCCGCAGCGCTGTGTCGTTGGCCTCGGAGCCGGACGAGCCGTAGAAGACCTGACCGACATGCTCCGGCGCCAGTTCCGCCAGCTTCTGCGACAGCAGCACCGGTGTAGGCGTCGAACACTTGAAGAAGGAGTTGTAGTAGGGCAGCTCCTTCATCTGGGCGCAGGCGGCCTCCGCCAGTTCGTCGCGGCCGTAACCGACATTGACGCACCAGAGGCCCGCCATGCCGTCGAGGATTTCCGTTCCGTCGGAATCATAGATGAACGGCCCTTTGGCGTGGGTGATGATGCGAGAGCCCGCTTCACGCAGTTCCTTATGGTCGGTGAAGGGATGAAGGTGATGCGCGGCATCGATCTGCTGAAGCTGCTTCAGCGAATAATTCTGATAGGTCATGGGTTTTGTCTTTCCTCTTGAATCAATCCGGCGGTGGCCGGGGCGGATTCGTCAGAGGAAACGGGGCGGCGAATAGCCGATGCGGGCGCACAGCCGCAAAAGCTCGGCGCGCAGCGTGCGCGGTGACGGCGTCACCGCGACCCCGAAGGCGCCTGATGTGCTGATGCGGACCATGGCGGCACCTTAAGCCGCCAACGGCCAGCAATTCAAGCTGGACCGGCAAGCGTGCGCTGCAGAAAGAGGTAGCGCATCGCCGTTTGCGCGGCCTGGGGCCGGCGATCGCCGCGCCCGCCATGGCCGCCTTCGGTCTCCTCGAAGAACAGCGTCTTGCCGTGACCGGCGGCCTGCAGCCGCGCCGCCATCTTGCGCGCATGCCCCGGATGGACGCGGTCGTCCGCGGTCGAGGTCATCAGCAGCACCGGCGGATAAACGGCACTGGTCGCCACACGCTGATAGGGTGAATAGGCGGCGAGCCATGCAGCCTCCTCCGGCTTTGACGGATCGCCATATTCCGCCATCCACGAGGCACCGGGCGGCAGTTCGGTGTAGCGCAGCATGTCGAGCAGCGGCACGTCGATGATGACGGCGCCGAACAGCTCCGGACGCTGCGTCAGCGAGACGCCGGTCAGCAGGCCGCCATTCGAGCCGCCCTGGATGCCGAGTTGTGCCGCCGTGGTGATGCCGCGCCTGACCACATCCTCGGCGACCGCGGCGAAATCATCGAACGCTTTCTGGCGCTTGCCCTTGAGCGCCGCCTGATGCCAGGCCGGGCCGAACTCGCCGCCGCCGCGGATATTGGCCTGCACATAGGCATGGCCCTTGTCCAGCCAGAGCCTGCCGCGGATACCGGCATAGCCGGGCAAGAGCGGTACTTCGAAGCCGCCATAGCCATAGAGCAGCGCCGGCACCGGTCCCGTCTGGTCGCGCCGCCTGACGACGAAATACGGGATCATCGTACCGTCCTTCGAGCGCGCCTCGAACTGCTCCGAAACATAGGGCGATGCATCGAAGCGCGCCGGCTGCGATTTCACGGTTTGAAGCGAGTCGCCATTGTCGTCCGACCAAATGATCGAGCTCGGCGTCAGGAAATCGGTGAAGGAGAAGGAGACGCTGGAGCCGAAATGCTCGGCATGGCTGATGCCGACATTGCCGTTGTCGGGCAGGTCGACCGGCTTCACCGACCAGCCATTGCCGGTGCGGTCGCAAACGACGACCTTGCCGCGCACATTGTCCATCAGGTTGATGAACAGCCGGTCCTGCGTCCTCGAGAGACCTGCGATTGAAACGCGGTGCTCCGGTTTGAGCAGCGTCTCGACCGGCTCGAACGAACCGGTTTCAATCCAGCGGTCGAAATCCACGGAATAGAGCCCATCCGGCAGGCAGCGCGTGCCGTCCGGCGCCGTCCACGGGCTGCGGACGCCAAAGACGAGCTCTCCCTTGAAGATCGCGGTGTCGGTCGCGTCGTCGGGCAGCGGGATGCGCCGGTTCTCGCCCGAAGCCAGCCGGAGAAAACTGTGCGAGGTGAAGAAGTCGATGGTCTTGCCGAGCATGACATGTTTCTTGTCGCCATCGAACTCCACGCCGCCGCCGACCGCGAGATGATTTTTTTCGCCCTCGAAGATCGGCGTCGCCTCCTCCAGCTTCGTGCCGCGCCGCCAGAGCTTGATCACCCGCGGATAGCCTGACTGAGTTTTGTCCTCGTCCTCGAAAGCCGCCGAGACGATCACCGTATCCCTGTCCAGCCAGGAAAACCCCGACTTCGAAGCCGGTGCCCGAAACCCGTCCTCGACGAAGGATTTGGTCGCAATGTCGAACTCGCGCATCTCGCTGGCGTCGCCGCCGTCCGGCGACATGAACAGCAGGCAGCGGTCGAAATCGGGATAGAGCCGGCTCGCGCCGCCGAACACCCATTTCACGCCTTCCTTGGCCGAGAGCTGATCGAAATCGAGGATCGTTTCCCATTCCGGCTTGTCGGTCTTGTAGGAGGCGACCGTCGTGCGGCGCCACAAGCCCAGCGCGTTGGTCTTGTCCTGCCAAAAATTGTAGACGTAACCGGCGAGCGCCGATCCGACCGGGATATTGTCCTCGGCCGTCATCAGGTCGAGCGCGGTCTCGAATGCCGCCTGATAGGATGGATCGCCCTGCAGTTCGGCGACAGTCGTCGCATTCTGGCGATGGACCCACTCAAGCGCTTCCTTGCCGTTGCGATCCTCCAGCCACAGGAAAGGATCCTCGACCGGCAATTCAGGCTGGGTTTGGGTCATCGGGCTGGTCATGCTGGTCTCCGGGTCTGGCGGCCCTGCCTACATCGCGTTCGCCGTGCCAACATTCAAGAGCAGCGCTGCCTGCGCTCAGCCAGCCGGCCCTACATCACCCGCCGGCGAATGACGGTGGCTACAGCCAGCGCCGCGCAGATCGCGCCGAGCGTCACCGGAAGCCCTGCGGCGCCGATCAGGTCCATCACACCGCCGGTCAGCGGCGGCACGAGGATGCCACCGACGCCCCACATCAAGGAGAAGGAGGCATTGCCCGCGACCAGCGCCGAGCCGGTAAAACGCTCGCCGAGCTCGATGATCGACATCGTATAGATCCCGTAGGACACCGCGCCCCAGATGAAGACGCAAGGCCAGATCAGCGGCGTCTCGATGAGCGCCGGCAAGAGCGCGCAGCCAAGAACCGTCACCGAGACACAGCCGAATCGCACGAGGCGCGCCGTCAGTCTTTCGGCGAGCAGGCCGAGCGGCACCTGCATGGCGATGTTGCCGGCGATCATCGTCGACAGCAGCGCCGACATGCGCGTCTCGGGAATGTCGAAGTGGGTGCCATAGACGGGAAGCAGCGCCAGCACCGACTGCTCGAAACCGGCGGCGGCGACGACCGCCGACAGGAGCAGCCAGGCGAGCGGCATGAAGCCCAGCACAGAAACTTTTTCACCTGCCTCGTCGACCCTAGGCAGACGTTTCACCACGACCGCCAGGCAGGCGCCGCAGAAAAGAAAAGCAAAGATGCCGACCAGAAAAGGCGGCCAACCCTCCGTGCCGACCGCCAGCAGGCAGAGCGGTCCGGCCGCGAACCCAGCCGAGATGATGGTCGAATAGATGCCCATGACGCGCCCGCGCCGCGACGGCGGCGCCAGCGCGATCACCCAGATTTCGCTGAGCACATAAAGCGGATTGGTGACCACGCCGACCAGGAAGCGCAGTGGGAACCACAAATAGACGTCCTGGGTCCAGCCGATCAGCGCCAGCACCAGGGCCGAGAGCCCGGCGCAGATGAGCGCAGTCCGCCCCGCTCCGAACCGGCGCGCCAGCCCCGGGATCAGCGGCGAGGACAGGATGAAACCGACCGGCGTCATCGCGGCCGACAGGCCGATCACCGCCGGCGACACGCCCTGACGCTGCAGGATGAAGCTCAGCAGCGGATAGGAAAGCCCCTGCGCGATGGCGAACACCGACACGGTCGCGATCACGCCGGTAATCGCGGCCCACTGCACCGTCTCGCCGGTCTCTGATTTCGCCAGAGCCATCATTCCTGCTCCATTCAACGGAGGCTTAGCCGCTGCCGGCGACAGCCGTAAGGGCCAACTGACGGCAAGGGCGCATGTTCCAGCCAATCCTTGTCAGGAACGCCGGCAGGGAATGCTTTGGCGGCGGCAATTCGGCGGGCCAATCTGCCCTTCCGTCATGTCGCTTCCCTCGCCCTAGTGGTCGCCGCCTCCTTACCGGCAGCATTGCCGCCGGTCCATTATGCCGACCACTTTCGCATCCCCACGAGGCCTCTCATGACTGCCGCCCTTCATCCCGCCGAACCGGCATTGGCAACAGATCGCGCCCGCCGCGGCGGCCGTGCTGGCAAACGCGCCGGCGGATCGGCAGCCTTCGAGCAGCCGCCGTTCCGGCAGCTTAAGAACCCGCTGGTGCCCACCAGGCTGGTGTCCGACGACGAACTGGAATCGATCCACCTCGCCTCGCTGCGCGTTTTGAAGGAGATCGGCGTCGACGTGCTGCATGACGAAGCCCGCCGCATCATGAAGGCGCATGGCGCCGACGTTCGCGAAGGCAGCGAGCGCGTTCGCTTCGACAGCGACATGATCCTCGAGCTCATCGCGTACTGTCCGCCGGAGTTCACGCTGCACGCCCGCAACCCGGCGCACAATCTGCGCTTCGGCGGCAACAACGTCATCCTGTCGATGATGGCCTCGGCGCCGAACTGCTCCGACCTCGACCGCGGCCGCCGCCCCGGCAACCAGGTCGACTACCGCAATTTCCTGCGCCTGGCGCAGATGCACAACATCCTGCAGTGCACCGGCGGCTATCCGGTCGAGCCGATCGACATCCATCCCTCGGTCCGGCATCTCGAATGCATCCGCGACCTCGCCACGCTGACCGACAAGGTCTTCCACATCTATTCGCTCGGCAAGGAACGCAATGTCGACGGCATCGAGATCGCCCGCATCGCGCGCGGCGTCAGCCGCGAGCAGCTGATGGAGGAGCCGTCGGTCTTCACCATCATCAACACCAATTCGCCGCTCAAGCTCGACGTGCCGATGATGGAAGGCATCATCCAGATGGCCAGCATGGGCCAGGCGGTGATCGTCACGCCGTTCACGCTCTCCGGCGCCATGGCGCCCGTCACCATCGCCGGCGCGCTGGTGCAGCAGAATGCCGAGGCGCTCTCCGGCATCGCCTTTGCCCAGATGGTGAAGAAGGGCGCGCCGGTCGGCTATGGCGGCTTCACCTCCAATGTCGACATGAAGTCGGGCGCACCGGCCTTCGGCACGCCCGAATACATGAAGGCGCAGCTCGCCGGCGGCCAGCTTGCCCGCCGTTACAATATCCCCTACCGGACCTCCAACACCTGCGCCGCCAACACGGTCGACGCTCAGGCTGCCTATGAAAGCGTCTTTTCGCTCTGGGGCGCCATCCAGGGCGGCGGCAATCTGATGATGCACGGCGCCGGCTGGCTGGAAGGCGGCCTGCGCTGCTCCTACGAAAAGACCATCCTCGACATCGACCTCCTGCAGATGGTGGCCGAATTTCTCACCCCGCTCGATCTCTCCGAAGACGCGCTCGGCTTCGACGCCATCCAGTCGGTCGGCCCGGGCGGCCATTTCTTCGGCACCCAGCACACGCAGGAGCGCTACAAGACAGCCTTCTACTCGCCGATCGTCTCCGACTGGCGCAATTTCGAGACCTGGACCGAGGCGGGCTCGCCGACGGCGCTGGAACGCACCAACAAGGTGTGGAAGGAGCGCCTCGCGGCATACGAAGAGCCCTATATGGACCCTGCCATCCGCGAGGAACTCAACGACTTCGTCGAGAAGCGCCGCGCCGAAGGCGGCGCGCCGACCGACTTTTGATCACTTGTTTTAGTCGAATGAACAGTCGACCCCCACCCCGTCGAGCTTCGCTCGATACCTGTCCCCCGATCGACGGGGGAGAGGAAAGGCACGAGGCGATTCCAGCTGGCGCCCTTCCTCTCCCTCCGGAGGGGGGAGAGGTGGCGCCGCGAAGCGGCGACGGAGTGGGGGAAGCCGTTCGTGAAACGCGAAGTCGCCGCAAAATAGGGACGACGAAGCAGCAGCAAGCAGGCAATCAATCGGATTTAGTGAACAGTCGACCCGGGGGAGAGGAAAGGCGCGAGGCGACTCCAGTTGGCGCCCTTCCTCTCCCTCCGGAGGGGCGAGAGGTGGCGCCGCGACGCGGCGACGGAGTGGGGGAAGCCGTTCCTGAAACGCGAAGTCGCCGCAAAATAGGGACGACGAAGCAGCAGCAAGCTCAAGCGGATCTAGCGAACAGTCGACCCCCACTCCGTCGAGCTTCGCTCGACACCTCTCCCCCGATCGACGGGGGAGAGGAAAGGCGCGAGGCGATTCCAGTTGGCGCCCTTCCTCTCCCTTCGGAGGGGGGAGAGGTGTCGCCGCGAAGCGGCGACGGATCGGGGGAAGGCGCTGCTCAAACGCGAAGCCGCCGCAAACAAGGCACAACCCAGCGAGCAAGAAATCTGCGGCAAGCTGGCAATCAAGCGGAGGCGCTGCTTTGGCTTGAACTAAAGGCGCGCAGGCTTGGCGGCTATCGCTTTACGCGCCAGTTCTCCATCGATCCTTATTTCGTGGACTTCGCTTGCCGCGAGCGCTGGCTGGTAGTCGAGGTTGATGGACACCAACACGCCGACAGTTCATATGACCGCCGCCGCGACACCTTCATGCGGGCTCAAGGCTATTCGATCCTGCGTTTCTGGAACCATGACGTCCTGAAGCATCGCGCTTCCGTCTGTGAAACCATCCTTGCCGCCCTTGATGGCAGGCTGGCCGAGAACATCGCGGTATCCGATCTCCGCTTTGTTTTCACGCCCCGCTCACTCGTTTCAGTCTCTGCAAAAACGGACCTATCTTCATGAAATCCCATGTTAAAGCGGTTGTCATCGGCGGCGGTGTCGTCGGCTGCTCGGTGCTCTACCACCTCGCCAAGGCCGGCTGGACCGACATAATGCTGATCGAGCGCTCGGAGCTGACCTCCGGCTCGTCGTGGCACGCGGCGGGCGGCTTCCACACGCTGAACGGCGACCCGAACGTCGCCAAGCTGCAGGCCTATACCGTCCAGCTCTACAAGGAGATCGAGGAGCTTTCCGGCCAGTCCTGCTCGCTGCATCTGACCGGCGGCGTGATGATGGCCGATACCCCCGAGCGCATGGACTTCCTGCGGCTCGCCCATGCCAAGGGCCGCTATCTCGGCATGGATACCGAGCTGATCACGCCCTCGGAAGCCAAGGCGATGTTCCCGCTGATGGACGAGAAGAATTTCGTCGGCGCCATGTGGGATCCCGTCGAAGGCCATCTCGACCCCTCCGGCACGACCCACGCCTACGCCAAGGCCGCGCGAAAACTCGGCGCCGAGATCGTGCTGCGCAACCGCGTCGTCGAGCTGACGCAAGAAGCCGACGGCACCTGGAACGTCGTCACCGAGCAAGGCACGGTGAAAGCCGAGCATGTCGTCAATTGCGGCGGCCTGTGGGCGCGCGAGATCGGCCGCATGGTCGGCGTCGAGCTGCCGGTGCTGGCGATGGAGCACATGTACCTGCTCACCGAGCCGATGCCGGAGGTCGAGGAATTCAACAGATCGACCGGCCGCGAGATGATCGGCGTGCTCGACTTCAAGGGCGAAATTTACACCCGCCAGGAGCGCAACGGCATCCTGCTCGGCACCTATGAAAAGGCCTGCAAGCCGTGGTCGCCGGTCAACACGCCCTGGGATTTCGGGCATGAACTCCTGCCGCCCGACATCGATCGCATCGCGCCGTCGCTGGAGATCGGCTTCAAGCATTTCCCCGGCATCGAGAAGGCCGGCATCAAGCAGATCGTCAACGGCCCCTTCACCTTCGCGCTCGACGGCAACCCGCTGGTCGGCCCGGTCCAGGGCCTGACCAACTTCTGGTGCGCCTGCGCCGTCATGGCCGGCTTCAGCCAGGGCGGCGGCGTCGGCCTGGCGCTGTCCAACTGGATGGTGCACGGCGATCCGGGCTTCGACGTCTGGGGAATGGATGTCGCCCGCTTCGGCGAATGGGCGACGCTGCGCTACACCAACGCCAAGGTGCGCGAGAACTATTCGCGGCGCTTCTCGATCCGCTTCCCGAACGAGGAACTGCCGGCCGCCCGGCCGGCGCAGACGACGCCGCTCTACGACACGATGCTCGCCAACAATGCGGTCATGGGCGACTCGTGGGGACTGGAAACCCCGCTCTGGTTCGCGCCCAAGGGCACCGAGCCAAAGGACATCGTCTCCTTCCACCGCTCCAACGATTTCGGCCCGATCGGCGAGGAAGTTCGCGCGACGCGCGAGCGGGTCGGCGTCACCGAGATCGCCAACTTTGCCAAGTACGAAGTTTCCGGGCCGGGCGCCGAGGATTTCCTCAACCGGCTGATGACCAACCGGATGCCGAAGACCGGCCGCATTGTGCTCACCCCGATGGTCAACGAGTTCGGCAGGCTGATCGGCGACTTCACCATCGCCAAGACCGGTGAGGACCGTTTCATGATCTGGGGCTCTTCAGCCGCGCAGAAATACCATATGCGCTGGTTCGAGAAGCACCTGCCCAAGGATGGTTCTGTGCGCATCCACCGCTTTGACCAGACGCTGGTCGGCCTGTCGATCGCCGGACCGAGCGCGCGGAATTTGCTGCAGAAACTCGTGGACGTCGACGTCTCGACCAAGGCCTTCCGCTTCATGGACTTCCGCGAGATGGCGGTCGGCGGCGCGCCCTGCATGGTCAACCGCATCACCTATACCGGCGACCTCGGCTACGAGATCTGGATGGCCCCCGCCTATCAGCGCCTCGTCTACAAGACGATCAAGGAAGCAGGCGAGGAATTCGGCCTCGTCGATTTCGGCATGCGCGCACTGCTGTCGATGCGTCTCGAAAAGAACTTCCCTACCTGGTTCCGCGAGTTGCGTCCGATCTACGGGCCGTTCGAAGGCTCGATGGACCGCTTCATCAAGCTGGAGAAGAACGACTTCATTGGCCGCGAGGCGGCTGCCAGGGAGCAGGCGCAAGGGCCGAAGCTGCGCCGCGTCTCCTTCATCGTCGATGCTGCGGACGCCGACGTGATGGGCGACGAGCCGATCTGGGCCAAGGTCAGCAAGGATTATGGCACGGTGGAGAAACCGCATGGCTACGGCGCGCCGCGCTTCGACGAGACGGGTAAGGAAGTGCGCGGCTCCGAAGCCGCCGAAGGCGCTTCGGCCGTGCGCGGCATCGTCGATGGCGAGTGGCGCGTTGTCGGCTGGGTGACCTCGGGCGGCTATGCGCACTACGTGCAAAAGTCGATGGCGCAGGGCTATGTGCCGGCGGCCCTTGCCGAGGACGAGAGCGCCGGCCTGTTCGAGATCGAGATCCTCGGCCACCGCCGCCCGGCCCGCATCAACGTCGAACCGCCCTTCGACCCGAGCGGCGAGAAGATGCGCACCTGATTCCAGGAAGCCGCAATGTACCGCTTTCGGATCGTGTTGGTGGCCGGCTATATAGCAACCGGCCACCAATGCATCAGATGAGAAGACGACCCTTGCGGCAGCTGGAGAAATGGACCGACTGGCTCTGCGATGAACGGGTCGGTCCTTTCAGTGCCGCAATCGCGTTTGCACTTGCCTATTGCCTGGTCCAGATCCTGGTGATGCCGCTCTCGTCCCATTTCGTGGGCACTGGCGTCGGCGTCGACGACGCCGAACAGTTGATGGCGATGCGCTTCCTCGCGGCCGGCTATGGCGGCTCGCAGCCGCCTTTATACACCTGGTTCGGCATCCTCACGGCCTCGCTGGTTGGAACCAGCATTCTCGCGCTCAAGATCGTCAAATACACGCTGCTGGCCGGTGGATTGGTCGCGTCCTTCGCCACAGTGCGCCGCCTGGGCTACACGGCCCGCGCGGCGACCGCCGCCATGTTCGGCCTGCTGCTGTTTCCACAGATCGTATGGGAGATGCAGCATGCCCTCACCCACTCGGTCGCGGTTTTTTGCTTTTCATCGCTGCTGCTGCTGGTGATCGCCGAGTTGCAGAAACGGCGCTCGACTACCGCCTATGTGCTGCTTGGCTTGGCGACGGCTGCCGCAATGCTGTCGAAATACAATGAGGTGATCTTTCTCGCTGCGCTGTTCCTCGCGGCGCTGTCCGTCCGCGAAACACGTGAGGCGATCTTCGATCGCCGTTTCCTGATCAGTGTGGTTGTGGCGATCCTCGCCTGCCTGCCCACATTCTACTGGAGCCTCACGCATCTGGGAGACCTGCTGGCGCACAGCGGTGGCCTGGGCGTCGCCGAGGGGGGCAGCGCGGCAAAGACCCTGTCTCGCGGCATCCGCGGCTTGGGCAATGCGATACTCAATTTCGCCGGGCTGCCGGCCACGATCTTTGCCGTCGCGTTTTTCCTGGCGCGCAAGCAATCCGCACCACCGCCCGAGGCCGCACCGTGGCCAGAGACGCTGGTCTGGCGAGCGATAGGCTTCGCCTTGCTGATCACGCTCGTGGTGGTGCTGGCGGGAGGCATCACACAGTTTCGCGATCGCTGGATGCTGCCCGTATTCGTGCTGTTGCCGGTCGCCATTGCCATGCGGCTGGACGCGATGGGGGAAAGGGGCAGGAAGACGCAGGCTACAATCGTCTTCGTCGGCGCCGTGATGGCCATCCTGGTGCTTCCGGTAAGCTGGTACATGCAGGTCCACGGCGGCGATAACCGCGGCAGCATCGTGCGCATGGACTACGCTTCGCTCCATCGTCAGCTGACAGCCGACGGACCGGTCGGCACTGTGGTCTCGAGTTGGTTCTGGATCGGCAATCTCCGCCTCGTCGATCCCGATCTCATCGTGCTCGACGACGAGATACCCGATTTCGCCAAATCGATCCGCGAGCCCGCGGTGCTTGTGCTCGCGGATGACGAGGAACCGGCTTCCGTCATCTTCAAGAGGATCACCGAGGCCGGCTATGTGATGGACACCGTCCATCGGCGCATCGCGGTGCCGCAGTTGGGGAACGCCCCGCGCCAGGTCACGATCACCAGGCTGCACAAGATGACGCCGCAATAGACAGCCAGGGGGACCGCATGGACACACAACGTTTCGGCCGCCACCGCAAGATCATGCCGTTCGAACCCGGCTCCGTCGAGGCGCTGCGCGCCGCCTCCCGCGAGAAGGCTGCCGCGCTCAACCAGCACGCTCTGGGCTATGGCGCGGTAGCCGAAGCCGAATGGCGGGCGGCAGGCATCGCCGCTCCAGACCTGCCTGCCATGCGAAGCTATCGGCTCGAGCGCATCCGCGCCGAGCTCAGGCGCCGCGACTATGCCGGCGCCCTGCTCTACGACCCGGTCAACATCCGCTACGCGACGGATTCGACCAACATGCAGCTCTGGGTCGCGCACAACCCGACCCGCCACTGTTTCGTCGCCACAGAAGGCCCTGTGGTGCTGTTCGACTATTTCTCCTGCGAGCATTTGTCGGATCACGCCGGCGTCGTCGACGAGGTGCGACCGGCGGTGTCGTGGATGTATCTTTATAGCGGCGAGCTGACCGACAAGAAGGTCCGTCGCTGGGCAGCCGGCATCGCCGAGCTCCTTGCCGAGCACGGCGGCGGCAGTAGGCGGATCGCCGTCGACCACATTAATCCGGAAGGTGTCGAAGAGCTTGCCCGCCGCGGCATCACGGTCGGCAATGGCGAGGCGGTGATGGAGAATGCGCGCCTGATAAAGTCGCCCGACGAGATCCTCGCCATGCGCCGCGCCATTGTCGCCTGCGAGGCGGCGATGGGCGAGATGGAAGGGGCGCTGAAGCCTGGCATTTCCGAGAACGAGCTCTGGGCGGAACTGCATCGCGGCAACATCGCGCGCGGGGGCGAATGGATCGAGACCCGGCTTCTGTCGTCCGGGCCGCGCACCAACCCCTGGTTCCAGGAATGCTCGTCGCGCATCGTCGAGGACGGCGATCTCGTCGCCTTCGACACCGACCTCATCGGTCCCTATGGATTTTGCGCCGACCTCTCGCGCACCTGGCTCTGCGGCGATGGCCGGCCGTCCGACGAGCAGCATGACCTGTTCCGCATCGCCGCCGACCAGATCGCCCACAACACGGTATTGATGCGGCCGGGCATTTCCTTTCGCGATCTCGTCGAACGCTCCGCCGTGCCGCCGGGAGACTGCTTCCCGGCGCGCTACGGCGTGCTCTACCACGGCGTCGGTCTGGCGGACGAATATCCGACCCTGCCGCATGCCAGCGACTGGACGGACGACACGCCGGATGGCGTCCTGGAACCCGGTATGGTGCTGTGCGTGGAAAGCTATATCGGCAGGCTCGGCGGCCGCGAGGGCGTCAAGATCGAGGAGCAGATCCTCATCACCGAGACCGGCAACGAAAAACTCTCAGCCTACCCGCTCGACGAAAAGCTGCTTGGCAACTGACCCGTCCAAGCCAAGCTCGGCGATGGCCTCGCGCATGGACGCAACGACGTCCGCCGATGTGGCCCTGGCCGAGATGAACGGCAATCCCTTCCGCCTGGTCGTCCAGCCGACCACTTTCACGCGCCGCGCCGCCGGCTCGAATCGCTGCGCCAATGCCCAGCTCTGGCAGTCGATGGCGGCGATATCGGCCCTGCCCTCGGCGATGGCGACGATCGACGACCGGTGGCCGCCGCTTTCGCCGCACGAGGCGAAGACGCCCAGACTTTCGCCGATCGCCTCCAGGTCGCGCGTCAGCCCGAGCAGCCCGGACATCGAATCCGGATTGTTGAAGATGAAGCGCTTGCCGCGGATGAGATCGAGCGGGATGACGGCCTTGCCATCCTCGGGCGAGCCAACCGACGTCCCGCCATCAGCCGGCATCACCAGCGCGCTGGAATAGAGCTCGCCCTGCCCGCCCTCGAAGGCGTCATAGCTTGGCTGAGCGACCACCTGCACATGCCTGGCAAGGCCGAGCTCCATCGGCCCCCAGCAGGTCTGTCCGAAAAGCAGCGCCGGGCTCAGCCAGAGCTGGTGAAAATCGAACTCGTCCGGGGGCAATGTCGCGGGGTCGGGAGCTATCAGCTTCCCGGCGCCGTCTTGGATGCCGCCGGACACCGGCGGCAGGTCGCGATTGCTGCGCGCCATTCTTTCCGGCGCGTCGATACCCCTCCGTCGAAAAGCGTCGCGGAGCTGCGCCCATTGCGCGTCGATCTCGCCGCGAACTTCCGGCCAGTCATACATCGGCAGAGCCGCAATCAACTTGCTCATGACGAACAGCTTTCAAAACAGGCGGTCATCGGCGCCTGAATTCCGCGGCGATAAAGCAGTCGCGAAAGTTCGAAATTACTCTTTCGGCGGCTCAGCCGGCACCGGAGCCGTGCCAAGTCCACTCACATTACGCGCTCTGATGCGCGGCTTGAAGGCACGGCCGGGTTCGGGCGCGCGGCGCAGCACCGGATGCACCACCGGCTCCTTGGCCTTGAAGGCAAATGATTTGATCAGCGCGAAATAATTCGGATAGACGTAGCCGTTGTTCATCCGCAGCCATTCTTCGCGGCGATCGCGAAACATCTTCGGCAGTCTGTACCAGGCGACGGTCGGGCTCTTGTGGTGCACGAAATGCAGGTTGTTGTTGAGGAACAGGAAGGAGAGCGGCGACCGCTCGACGATGATCGTGCGGCCCTCCGGGTGTTCCGACCACTGATGCTCGGCATAGGTGCGCACCGAAATCAGGGACTGGCCGAGCCACACCGGCCCCAGTATGTAGAGCCAGAGCGGGATGCCGAAGCCGAAGGTCACGATCGGCACGACCACTGCAAGTCCGACCGCATGCAGCAGCCAGGCTTTGCGGATCGCCTTGTCCCCGGCGGCCATCTGTCTGGCGTCTTCGAGGAAGAAGCCGATCGACGACAGCCAAGGTCCGAGAACGAAGCGGCCGACCATTGTGTTGTTGATCTTGAGCAGGACCTTCATCGCTGGCGGCATTTCCGCATGCATCCAGAGCGCCTGGTAATAGCTTTCCGGATCGTCGAGCGGGTCGGTCAGCCGCTCGTCGGCGTGGTGGCGAAGATGGATCGCCTTGAAACGGCGGAACGGCCAGACCAGCCCGATCGGCAGGATGACGAAGGCCTCGTTGATGTTGGCGTTGCGGGTCGGATGGCCATGCAGCACTTCGTGCATCAGCGAGGATTGCAGGGCCAGTATCAAGGCCAAGGCGACAAGGGCCAGCAGCGGATAGGAAGGCCAAAGCAGGAAGCCGGTGGCAAGCCAGGCGCCATAACAGAACAGTGTGAGGAATACTGTCGGCCATTCCACGGCCGGTGTGCTGCTATGTCTCTTGCGTATGCCAGTCATGCTATCGACCACTGCCTTCCAGTCGCCGGAACCACTTTGATTCCTGACAGCATTGTGTCAGGAGCCTGTCGTTGTCGCAACGCGACAAAGTGAACAATCTGTTGCGAATGCGCATTTTTAGCTGCAGATGTTATATATTGTAAACAGATTTGGGGATTCATTTGCGCCTGAGCACCAAACCAGCAGGCCTGGGCGCAAATTTTTCCTCCACTGGAAAGGAGCGGCGTGATGGACAAGCGTGATCTGTCGACGGTCTTCCGAGAGCGCCTGAAATTGCTCTTGACACGCTCGGACTTGAACCAGTCGGCCTTCGCGAGCGCCGTCGGCATCGATCGTTCGGCGCTGTCGCAACTCCTGTCGGGCGCCTCGACGCGCCTGCCCCGCGCCGAGACGCTTCTCAACATTGCCGCCGAGTTCAAGGTATCGCTCGACTGGCTGCTGGGCCTTAGCCAGGACGAAGGCGTCACCGGCGAGATTCGCGAAAGCCTCGAGATCGAGGAGGCGCCGGACGGCTTTGACCGCACGCTACTTGCCAAATGGCACGCCGAGGCGGTCGGCACCAAGATCCGCTACGTGCCGGCGGGCATTCCGGACCTCCTGCGCACCGAGGCCCTTGTCGAATACGAGGCCGGCATTACCAACAAGAGTCGCGAGGCGCAGGCCGGCGAAACGCAATACCGCATCGACTACAACAGGCGGCCCGAGACCGACATGGAGGTCTGCATGCCGCGCCATACGCTGGAGATTTTCGCACGCGGGCTCGGCGTCTGGGACCGGTTCCCGGAAGCCGAGCGCCGCCGGCAATTGCTGCACATGGCAACGCTCCTCGACGACCTTTACCCGACCTTCCGCCTGTTCCTCTATGACGGCCGCATGCGCTATTCGATCCCTTATACGATCTTCGGGCCGTACCGCGCCGCAATCTATGTCGGCGATATGTATCTGGTGTTGAACGCCACCCAGCCGGTCCGTACCCTGACCAGCCACTTCGACAATCTGATCCGAGCCGCCGATGTCAACGCGCATGAGGCTGCGAGCTTCACGCAGAAACTGGCCGGCATCTCCTTCACCTCAGGCTTTGTCTGAACGCGGCCGCTATCGCAATGCTGGCATGCGGCGACCAACCTGGCCGACCGTCGTTTTAGGAAACTCACGCAAGAGCGGGCCTCATATTCGTTGACTAGATATAAAGACTTCTTTATATCGTTATTTGAATTCAGGATACGAAAGCCAGAGCCATGACCGCCACCAATCCGATCGACGCATTGCTTGCCGAAAAAGGCGTGCTGCTGGCCGACGGCGCCACCGGCACCAATTTATTCGCGATGGGACTTGAGGCCGGCGAAGCCCCCGAGCTGCTCAACGAGACGGCGCCCGACACCATCGCCGCGCTGCATCAGAATTTCGTCGATGCCGGCGCCGACATCATCCTGACCAATTCGTTCGGCGGCACCCGTCATCGGCTGAAGCTGCATCACGCTCAGGACCGCGTGCATGACTTGAACAAGCGCGCCGCCGAAATTGCCCGTTCGGTGTCCGACAAGGCAGGCCGCAAGGTGATCGTTGCCGGCTCCGTCGGCCCGACCGGCGAGCTTTTGGTGCCGCTCGGCGCTATGTCCTATGAGGAAGCGGTCGATGCCTTTGCCGAGCAGATCGAGGGCTTGAAGGCCGGCGGAGCCGAAGTCGCATGGATCGAGACCATGTCGGCGCCGGATGAGATCCGCGCCGCGGCCGAAGCCGCGATCCGCGTCGGCCTGCCCTACACCTATACCGGTTCCTTCGATACGGCCGGCCGCACCATGATGGGGCTGTTGCCCAAGGATATCCACGGCGTTGCGGATGGACTGTCGCAGGCTCCGCTTGGGGTGGGCGCCAATTGCGGCGTCGGCGCAGCCGACATCCTGGCCTCGCTGCTCGACATGACCGACGCGAAGCCGGAAGCCACCGTGATCGTCAAGGGCAATTGCGGCATTCCGGAATTCCGCGGCAGCGAGATCCACTATTCCGGCACGCCCGAACTGATGGCCGACTATGTCCGGCTGGCAGTCGATGCGGGCGCCAAGATCGTCGGCGGCTGCTGCGGCACCTCGTTCGCTCACCTTGCCGCGATGCGCAAGGCGCTCGACGCGCACACCAAGTCGGCGCGTCCGACGGTCGAGTCCATCGTCGAGCGCATCGGGCCGATGCGCAACAAGATAGCGAGCGCTGCCGAGGCAGGCGAAGGCCGTCGCGAACGCCGGCGCAGCCGCGCCTGAAGTTGGCCTGCTCTATTCGCTGTTTTCAGCGTAGCGCGACAGCGCCGTACCGAGATCGGTGGCGGCGCTGTTCTTGCCGTCGCCGCCCATCGTCATCAACGCGCCGGACGCGCGCGGGTCGCTGATCTGCTCCAGCATCACGCGAAAGCGGTCGTTGTTGAGCGCAGAGAGCGCCGTGTCGCGGGCCGCATCGACATTATTCCTGATCCGCGCGGATTCCGCCGACGGAGCGGACGGTGCTCGCGTCTGAAGATTGCCCGCAGTCGGCGTCACGTTCCCGGTGATATGCAATTCCAGCCCCTCACTTCTATCAGCTTTGACTAACAGGAGGGCATTGCGATGAAGTTCCGGAAAAGCCGCGCAATTTAACGATCGGCAAAAGCCGGCAGGTCCTCCCACCGGCTTTTTGTTCCATGGCCGGCACCCGCCCTATTTGTTGGTGCCCAGCGACGAGGCTAGCCGCACCAGCGACAGGAATTCCGCCCTGTAGCCGAACGGATCAGCGCCGCGCGCGGCGTTGGCGATCTCCAGGATCCGGTCGTAGCCGAAATTCGCCGTCTGATCCGCGTCGCGCAGCTTCTGCCCGAAAGCCGCGACCGCGACCGAAAAGCGCTGGTCGACGCCGGCTTCATCGAAGGACGGCACCTCGTCGGCCGCGGTCACCGGTGTCGTGATCAGTTTCGAGACATTCTCGTTCGGCAGCTTGTAGCGGATTTTTACGAAGGCATATTCGCCCGCATTGGCAACGCCGCCATTGTCGACCTTCGCCTCGCCATAGCGCAACGGATCGACCTGCTCGGCGCCGCTTCCCTTGGGCGTGACCTCGTAGATCGCCGTCACCGAATGGCCGGAACCGATATCGCCGGCGTCGACGCGGTCATTGTTGAAATCCTCGCGCTTGAGCGCCCGCGTCTCATAGCCGACCAGCCGGTATTCCGAGACCTTGGCCGGGTTGAACTCGACTTGGATTTTCACATCCTTGGCAATGGTGAACAGCGTCGAGGACGCGTCCTCGACCAACACCTTCTCGGCCTCGGCAAGCGTGTCGATATAGGCGGCCGTGCCATTGCCGTTCTGGGCGATGGTCTGCATCATCTGGTCGTTGAGATTGCCGCGGCCGAAGCCGAACACCGAGAGAAACACGCCGGTCTTGCGCTCCTTCTCGATCAACCGTTTGAGGTCGTCGTCATCGGTCTGGCCGACGTTGAAATCGCCGTCGGTGGCAAGCATCACGCGGTTGATGCCGTCCTTGACGAAAGACTGCTGCGCAAGTTTGTAGGCTTCCTTGATGCCTGCCTCGCCGGCGGTCGAACCGCCTGGCTCCAGATTGTCTATCGCTGCAAGAATCTTCTGCCTTTCCGCGGCCTTTGTCGGCATCAGCACCGTGCCGGCATTGCCGGCATAGGTGACGATGGAGACGGTGTCGTCGGCCTTGAGCTTGCTGACCAGCAACCGGAACGCCGACTTCAAGAGCGGCAGCTTGTCCGGCTCGTCCATCGAACCCGAAACATCGATCAGGAACACCAGGTTTGCCTTCGGCGCCTCGACCGGCTTCACGTCAAAACCCTTGATCGCAACATGCATCAGCTTGGTGCGCTCGTTCCAGGGCGTCGGCATGACGGTGACAGTCGAATTGAACGGCGTCGCGGCCGAGTCTGGCCCCTTCCAGTCATAAGGGAAGTAGTTGATCATCTCTTCGACCCGGACCGTGCCTGGGTCGGGCAGAATACCTTCCTTCAGCGAGCGGCGGACGAAGGAATAGGACGCCGTGTCGACATCGATCGAGAAGGTCGACACCGGATCCTGGGCAGCTTGGTGCACCGAATTGGTCTTGAAGGTCTCGATGCGGTCGCGGTTTTGCTCTTGCGGCTGCATTTGATCGGCCGGCATGGGCGCCGGCTGAACCATCGGCCCGAAACCAGCGACGGCGCCAGCCGGCATCTCTGCAGGCTGCATGGCGGTTGCCGGCGCCTGGGCATTCGCGCGTCCGCCGGCGGCCAGCTGGTCAACCTCCGCAGGTGCAGGCGGCGGCGCAGGCAGCGCCTGTGGTACTTGCTTGGCAAAGTCCTTCAACGCCCCGTATTCCTGCCTGGTCCGATCATCGGATCGGCTCAATTCAGTTTTCGGCGGCGATGCCGGTGCGACCTGCGCCTCGTCTTCGACACGCCTCTCGCTGTCGGCGCCGGTCTTCTTCTCCTTGGCAGGCGCGGCCGCCAGCGGCTCGCTGATCGCGGGCTGGTTCGGTATCGGCTTCTGCGCAACCGGCTCGTCGGCCACCGTTTCGGTGACCTTCCCGTTTGAAATAACGGGCGGCTGCTCCCTCAGCATCTCAAAAGCGGCATAGCCGGCGATAGGCAGCGCGACCAGCGCGGTCAGGGCCGGGGTGGCAATGAGTTTCCGTTGCATGATCTCTCTCCAGAGCCTTTGTGCTCGCTCCGTGAGACGAAGACCTGCCGGCGATCCTTGGGGGACGGTCGAAATTTTTTCGTTCAAGTCGAAGGCGTGCATCGCGGCGGCCAACGCACGCGTTTGCGCTTCGCTGTCCGGCGCCGGAACTGCCAGATTGCGCAGCCTTTCGAGTTCGTTGTCGTCGACCATGGTCACACTTCCCCGGCTGAGCGCATGAGCAGCTTCAGCCGTTTCTTCGCTTCATGGATGTGCCAGGAAACCGTCGCCTCCGAGATCGCCATCACCTCGGCCGCAGCCGCGTGGCTCAACCCTTCGCCATAGACGAGCAGCACCGCGTCGCGCTGCTTGTCCGGCAGCATGCGCACCGCCGCCCACAGCGCCTCGGCCGGGTCCTGGGCTTCCGCCGAGCCCTCCCCCGCGATCAGCGCATACGTGCCGAAGGCCTCGGTCTTGGCGCTGTCGCGGGCGCGCTTGCGCATCATGTCGCGCGAAGCGTTCAGTGTCATGGCGTAGAGCCAGGTCGTGAACGCGCCATTGCCCTGATAGTCGCGGATTGCCCGGCCGAGCCGCACGCAGACATCCTGGGCGATGTCTTCGGCATCGGCCTTGCGGCCGCACCAGCGATAGGCGGCGCGATAGACGAAGCCATAGTGCCTTTCGAGCAGTTTGCCGAAAGCCCCCCTGTCTCCACCCCTCGCCCGCCCGATCAATTCGGCATCGGAGGCTTCGCTGTCGTCCAGCATCATCGCCGTCATTTGCCTGTTGGACGAAGGCTAATGGCGATTCCTTGGGACGATGGAAAGATTTTTTTGCGGCGGCCTCCGCACCCTACCCCAAGGTTTCGGCGAACAGCGTGATCAGCCGCTTCCAATGGCGCTCGGCGCCCGCTTCGTCATAGACGCTGTGGTCCTTGACGCACCAGCCATGACCGACGCCGACATAGTTCTCGATCGTGTGGTCGACTTCGGCGACCCTGAGCGCCTCTGCCAGCCGGGCTGATTGCTCCGGCGGAAAGCTACGGTCCACGCCGGCGATCCCGACGTAGATGCGTGCCTTGATCGACGCCGCCTTCCGGTGCGGGCTGTCGGGCGCGTCGCTTGCCAGATTGCCGCCGTGGAAGCTGGCGGCGGCAGCAATGCGGTCGGGATAGGCCGCGGCGGCATTGAGAGCCCGCGCGCCGCCCATGCAATAGCCGACGACGCCGACCGGCCCGTCCAGGCCTTCGGCAGTGAGCGCATCGAGGAAGGCCGCGCTGTCGCGGATGGTCATCTCTTGCGTGGTGCCACCGCTCAGCGCCGTCAGTTGAGCCCTGGTCCTATCCTCAGCAAACGCAGTCTTCGGGTCGAACGGTCCATAGGGCACGCTGCGATAGAACAGATCGGGCACCAACACGGCGTAGCCATGCCCTGCGAGGCGTTCGGCCATCTGGTCGAGCGTCGGCCGCGGGCCAAAAATATCCATGTAGAGGATGACGCCGGCCCTGGCCGCCGCCGCCGGTCGGAACAGCCCGGCCTTGGCCTTCCCGTCCCGGGTTTCAATCTCGATCTCTTGCTTGGCCATGCTGCTCTCCGTCGTCTGTCCGCGCGATAGATATCCGGCTGGAGCGGCCCGGCAAGACAATCCCGGAGCCTGGCGTTCAAGATTTCGTGCGGTTGGCCTTCATCTTACAGCCGAACAAAGGCCGCCATATGAAAGGCCTGCACCTCTGGCGGATAGCGATAGTCCGCCCCGTAGGGACATGCATTTCGGTCGAGGCAGCCGCTCGTGCGGCACAGGCCGCCTCCGGGGCCGCGCACATGCCCAAGACAGGCTTCATGGGCAAAACCCTGTTCGGAATAGGCATCGATCGGGCAGGATTTCATGCAGGGTTTTTCGACGCATGTGTCGCAGAGATGAATCGGTTCTTGAGGTTCGGGGAGGAAAATCTCTTCCTCGAACAGCAGCGCGCCGCGATAGGCATGCCAGAGCCCATACTGCGGATGCATGAGGATGCCGAGCGGCGACGGCTTCAACCCTTCCGCCCGCATCGCCCATTGCTGGAACGGCAGATAGGGCCTGTCGGAGGGCGACACGGCGCGAGCGCCGAACGCTTGCGCCACCGCGCCGATCACCTCCCGCGACCAGGTGTCGAGCGGGTTGACGATCCCGCTGGCCCGCTGCCCAAGCCAGCGCTGGAAGTGCGGCCAGAGTGCGACGCCGGCCTGCCCGACCAGGAGGGCGGACTTGGCAGGCGCGCCTGAAAGCCCCGCAGGCGCCGTTTCATCACTGGCGAAGCGAAAGCCGCCCCGAAGGATCAGGCCGTGGGCGGCAAGCGCGGCCGCGGTCCCTTCGATCGTGCCGCGCGAAAAGATCATCCCTTCTTGTCCGGGTCGGAGAACGCGCTCCGCCAGACTTCCTTATGGATGATGTTGGCGACTTTAGCCCGGCCTGACTCGGGCTCCTTTCAAGTGAAGGCGTCGGCCATCGAGGCCTTCTTCCTGTCGATGAAATCCTTCAGTGCCTCGTCGATCGCCGGATCGAGATGCGGTGCTTCGTAGCTTTCCAGCCAGCGGCGGGCGAGCTCGTTGGCGCGCTGCGGCGCTGTCTTTTCGCCTTCGGCCAGCCACTGCTCGTAGGAATTGTTGTCGGCGATGTTGGAGCGGTAGAAGGCGGTCTGGAAATTCGCCTGCGTGTGGTCGCAGCCGAGATAGTGGCTGCCCGGACCGACCTGGCGGATGGCGTCCATCGCCTGGCCGTTCTCCGACAGGTCGACGCCCTCGGCGAATTTCTGAGTCATGCCGAGCTGGTCGATGTCCATCATGAATTTCTCGTAGCAGGATGCCAGTCCGCCCTCGAGCCAGCCGGCCGAATGCAGCACGAAGTTGGTGCCGGCAAGGATGGTCGAGTTCAGCGTGTTGGCGCTCTCATAGGCCGCCTGCGCATCCGGGACCTTCGAGGCGCAGAGCGAGCCGCCGGTGCGGAACGGCAGGCCTAGCCGGCGAGCGAGCTGCGCTGCGCCATAGGAGACCAGCGACGGTTCCGGCGTGCCGAAAGTCGGCGCGCCCGACTGCATCGAGATCGACGAAGCGAAAGTGCCGAACAGCACCGGCGCGCCGGGCCTGATCAGCTGCGTGAACGAGGCGCCGGCAAGCACCTCGGCCAGGATCTGCGTCAGCGTTCCGGCAACCGTCACCGGGCTCATCGCGCCGGCCAGGATGAACGGCGTGACAATGCAGGCCTGGTTGTGGCGCGAATAGACTTTCAGCGCACCGAGCATGGTCTCGTCGAACACCATCGGCGAGTTGGCGTTGATCAGGCTGGTCAGCACCGTGTTGTTCTCGACGAAATCCTCGCCGAACACGATCTTGGCCATCGCCACCGTGTCCTCGGCCCGCTCCGGCGCCGTCACCGAGCCCATGAACGGTTTGTCCGAATAGCGGATATGCGAATAGATCATGTCCAGATGGCGCTTATTGACCGGCACGTCGACCGGCTCGCATACCGTGCCGCCCGAATGGTGGATCGACGGCGCCATATAGGCGAGCTTCACGAAATTCTGGAAATCCTCAAGCGTTGCGTAGCGGCGGTTGCCGTCGAGGTCGCGCACGAAGGGCGGGCCGTAGACCGGCGCGAACACTGTTCCCTTGCCCCCGATCTGCACCGAACGCTCCGGATTGCGCGCATGCTGGGTGTAGATCGAAGGCGCGGTCTTGAGCAGCGAGCGGCAAAGCCCCTTGGGAAAATGCACGCGCTCGCCTTTCACATCGGCGCCGGCCTCTTTCCACAGCGCGAGCGCCTCGGCGTCGTCGCGGAAGATGATGCCGATCTCTTCCAGCACCGTGTCTGTGTTCTTCTCGATCAGCGCCAGGCCTTCCTCGTCGAGGACCTCGTAGACGTTGATCTTGCGCTTGATATAGGTGAGCTGGGTGCCCGGACCGCCGCCTGCGCGCGCCGCGCGCCTGGCCGCCGCGCCGCCGCTGGCGCCGCGTCCGCGTCGTCCGCCCGACGCTTCCTGCTCGACTGCCGCGTTATCGCTCATGATCGTTCTTCCTATAGATTTTAGATTTGGGCCTGAATTGGCTGGCGGCCGGTTCGCCGCCGCTTCTTTCCGGATCGTAGCCATGCACCCTATTGGAAACGGCCCGCCAGCGCCAACGCCTGTCGCAAAATCGACAAGAAAACCGCCAACTTTTCAGTCGCTTTCCTTTTGCGGGAAGTCGCAAATCAGCTATGGCTACCTTGCCCTCGCGGGTTAGGTATTGGCGCATCGATTTTTGAGCTGCAGCAAGCATTCCGAGCAGCAAGGAGCCCGAGGAAAAAATGTCCGACGACGAGATCATCCTTTCCGAGCTTTCCGACGAGGAACTCGTGCAGCAGATGCATGACGACCTTTATGACGGGCTGAAGGAAGAGATCGAGGAAGGCACGCATATCCTTCTTGAGCGCGGCTGGCAGCCCTACACGGTGCTGACCGAGGCGCTGGTCGAAGGCATGCGCATCGTCGGCGAAGATTTCCGCGACGGCATCCTGTTCGTGCCGGAAGTGCTGCTCTCGGCCAATGCCATGAAGGCCGGCATGGCCATCCTGCGCCCGCTGCTTGCCGCCACCGGCGCGCCCAAGCAGGGCAAGATGGTGATCGGCACCGTCAAGGGCGACATCCACGACATCGGTAAGAACCTCGTCGGCATGATGATGGAAGGCGCCGGCTTCGATGTCATCGACCTCGGCATCAACAATGCGGTCGAGAAATATCTGGAAGCGATCGAGCAGCATCAGCCTGACATCATCGGCATGTCGGCGCTGCTCACCACGACCATGCCCTATATGAAGGTCGTCATCGACACGATGAAGGAAAAGGGCATTCGCGACGATTACGTCGTGCTGGTCGGCGGTGCGCCGCTCAACGAGGAATTCGGCAAGGCCGTCGGCGCCGACGCTTATTGCCGCGATGCCGCGGTGGCGGTCGAGACCGCCAAGGACTTCATGAAGCGCAAGCACAACGTTCGCGCTTCCGCCTGATCCCAGGGCATCAGGATGGATCGAAAAAAGCCGCGCCTTGCAGCGCGGCTTTTTTGTTCCCAGATGATGATGAGGCTGAACGATCAGTTGGCGACAGTGTCTTTGACCGCCCTCGCCGTCGATTTGACGTCCTTGCCGACGCCTCGAATGGTGTTGGCGCAGGCGGTGAGTGCAAGCGCGCAGGCAAGGATGGCAATCGGCGCGATGCGTAGCAGTTTCATGGGTGTCTCCCTCAACAGATAATTAGCCCCGCAGCGAAAACCGGCTCGACTGGTTCATGGTCAAAACGCAAAAAACGAAACCGAATCAAACAGACAGGCTGCTCGTCATCGCCTGCGGGATGATTGCGCGCGAAGTTTTGGCCGTCAAGCAACAGCTAAAGCTCGATCACCTTGAGTTGACCTGCCTGCCGGCCGAGTTCCACTTCTATCCGGACCGCATCGCGCCGGCCATGGACAAGGCCATCGAAAAGGCCAAGGCGGAAGGCTACAAACACATCTTCGTCGGCTATGCCGATTGCGGCACCGGCGGCATGCTCGACCGCGAGATCGAGAAGCATGGCGTGGAGCGCATGGCCGGCCCGCATTGCTTCGCCTTCTACCAGGGCATGGACCTCTACGCGAAGGTCGCCGACGGCGACATGATGTCGTTCTACATGACCGACTTCCTCTGTCGCCAATTCGACGCCTTCTTCATCAAGCCGCTCGGGCTCGACAGGCATCCCGAGCTTATCAAGGACTATTTCGGCAATTACGAGAAGCTGATCTATCTCGCGCAAACCGACGATCCGGATCTCGACAAGATTGCCGAGAAAGCCGCCGCCATGCTCGGCCTCGCCTACGAGCGCCGCTCGACCGGCTATGGCGATCTGACGAGCGAACTGGCGCGGGCGGCAGCCAACGCTTGAGGCTCGAGCAGGGCTGCTTCAACGGCGGCCAGCGGAACGGACGATCGACTTGCAGACGAAGCCCCCTCGCCTCCGCTGGCAAGCCGGATGACAGCGGCCTGCGAACGGGTAAGTTGTGCCCCAAGCAGACCAAACAGCTATTCCAGCCACCGATTCGGGAAACGCCCATGATCCCTCGCCTGCTGCTTGCCGCCCTTTGCCTTATCGGCTTCGCCCTGCCCGCCTATGCCGACGGCGAGTTGCAGAAGCTGATCACCGCCGCAGACAAGGCGCGACTGGATAAATATGGCGAAACGCGCAAGGCGGCTCTCGAAGAGGCAAAGGCCGGCGATCCGGCTGAGGTCAAGCAACTCGATGCGCTGCTCTCCAAGCCGCTGGTCGCTTTCTCCGACAAGGATCTGACCGGCAACTGGAAATGTCGCACCATCAAGGCCGGCGGCTTGAGCCCGCTAGTTATCTATGGCTGGTTCAAGTGTAAGGTCACCGGGGACGGCTCGGGTTGGCGGCTGCAGAAGATCAGCGGCTCGCAGCGCACCACCGGTCGCTTCTTCGACGACGGTGAGAAGCGCGCCATCTATCTCGGCTCGTTTTCGGTCAATGACGAAAAGGCCAAGCCCTATGGCAGCGGCGCCGAAAGCGACCAAGTGGGCTATGCCTTCCGCAACAGTGCCACCGAGTGGCGCATCGAATTCCCCGCGCCCTATTATGAATCGAAGCTCGACATCATGGAATTCAAGCGCTGACTGAGCCCGAAAAGTTGCAGAGTTTTCGGACCAGGATCATGCGCGACCATTGGCTCACCAAGGGTTAACCCGCTCTCCCTAGCATGCGCCCGACTTTGAGAGCGGGTGCTTGCCATGGCAACGTCGGAATCCGGTCCGCGGCGGACTGTTGTCGTCACCGAAGGCGGTCCGCATATCTGGGCAATCGTTAACGCCATCGCCGATCGCGTCGGCCCTGTGAGTGTCATCCTCGAAACCCCTGAATCAAAAAAGCGTTTGCTGCTCGGCCGCGCCCGCCGCCAGGGCTGGATCTCGGCCATCGGCCAGCTCGGCACGATGGTGCTGACCAAGCTTGGCAAGCGGTTCTTTGCCGGCCATGCTGCACGGCTGATTGCCGAGGAAAAGCTCGAGACAGAACCTCGCCCGACCCAGACGATCATCCATGTGCCTTCCGCCAACGGTCCGGAATGCCTTCAGGCGATTGAGAAGATCGGGCCGGGCGTCGTGCTCCTCGCCGGCTGCCGGCTGCTGTCGAGGAATATGCTCGCGAAGATGCCTTGCCCGGTGCTCAACTATCACGCCGGCATTGCCCCGAAATATCGTGGCATGAATGGCGGCTACTGGGCGCTGGCCTCCGGTGATCGAGGGAATTTCGGCACCACTGTGCATCTGGTCGATGCCGGCGTCGACACCGGCGGAGTGCTGAAGCAGGCGCGCGGCAAGTCGAAACGCGGCGACACCATCGCCAGCTACGCGCTGCGGCAGGCGGCATTTTCCCGCGACATCTGCGTCCAGGCAGTGGCCGAGGCGCTGGCGGGAAAACTTACGACGATCGATCCCGGCCTGCCCTCGAAACAGTGGTTTCACCCGACGATTTGGTCCTACCTCTGGACCGGCCTGACGAAGCGCGTCTGGTAATCTGCCGGCGTCGGAAATTCAGCACTCGCTTTGCGTCATCGCCAGCGTCGCTTTTGAAGGCGCGCGCGTCGTCCCATAACAAGCGGCACAAGGGCGCATGCGGCAATGCTCCCAACATCGAGGAGTTGAGAATTCATGGCCGATCTGATCGTCGTCTATTGGCGCGATATCCCTGCGCAGGTCATCGTCAAGAAAGGCCGGCAGAACGCCAAGCGCGAGCTGCCGCTGCGCTTCACCGAGGCGATCGACATGTGCGCCATGCGCACGGGCGCCGGCGGCACCGACGATTACCTCGCCGAATGGCGTAAGGCCGATCCGGTTCCGGTCGGCGACGACATCGAAGCCGAGGTCGAGAAGGCCTACCAGGAACTCGATACGAAATATGACCGCGAGCGGCTGGTCGCTCTGGTCAAGGCTGGCGGGAAAGAAAATGTCTGAGAAGCAGCCGGCGGTCACCCAGGCCACCCTGGTCAAGAAGGCGGCGCCGAAGTCCGACTACAAGCCTGCGGACGTGTCGCCGCAACGCCGCGTTCAGCGCACTTTTGCCGTGAGGTTGTGGTCCATCCGCCATTCGCGACTGCTCGAATGGTTTTATGGCAGGTTCGCCGATGTCTTCCTGCTCTTGCATCCTTTGTGGAAGGGCATCGGCTACGGCCGCGTCGAAGCGCCGGTGAAATTCGTCGAGAAACGCGTCAAGGGCTTCATGTTCGACTGCCGCATGTGCGGCCAGTGCGTGCTCTCCTCCACTGGCATGTCGTGCCCGATGAACTGCCCGAAGCAGCTGCGCAACGGCCCGTGCGGCGGCGTGCGCGCCAACGGCAATTGCGAGGTCGAGCCGGACATGCCCTGCGTCTGGGTCAAGGCCTGGGAAGGCTCCCGCAACATGAAGCATGGCGACAAGATCCTCACCGTGCAGAAGCCGGTCGATCAGTCGCTGCGCGAAACCTCGGCCTGGCTCAGGGTGACCGCGCAGGCGGCCGCGGCGCGTGAAGCCGCCCAGAACCCGCAGAACCCCGGAGCTTCAGCATGAGCATCCGCCACCAGCGCGACGAGAACCCGGCCGGCGTTCACCTGCCGCTCGATCCCCTGCCCGGCCATTCGTCGCGCGGTCGGTTGGAGCGCGTGCTGCGCCGCGGCGAGTTCGCGGTGACGACCGAGCTCAACCCGCCCGACAGCGCCGACCCGGAAGACGTCTACAACCGCGCCAAGATCTTCGACGGTTGGGTCGACGCCATCAACGCGGTCGACGCCTCCGGCGCCAACTGCCACATGTCTTCGGTCGGCATCTGCGCGCTTTTGACCCGCATGGGCTACGCCCCGATCATGCAGATCGCGTGCCGCGACAAGAACCGCATCGCCATTCAGGGCGACGTGCTGGGCGGGGCGGCAATGGGCGTCGCCAACATGCTCTGCCTCACCGGCGACGGCGTGCAGGCCGGCGATCAGCCGGGCGCCAAGCCGGTCTTCGACCTCGATTCCATGTCGCTGCTCGAAACCATCCGCATCATGCGCGACAACGGCAAGTTCCTGTCCGGCCGCAAGCTGACGACGCCGCCGCAGGTCTTCCTCGGTGCTGCCGTAAACCCCTTCGCGCCGCCTTACGATTTCCGTCCCATCCATCTCGGCAAGAAGATCGCCGCCGGCGCGCAATTCGTGCAGACGCAATATTGCTTCGATGTGCCGATGTTCCGAACCTTCATGCAAAAGGCGCGCGACCTCGGCCACGCCGAAAAAGTCTTCATTCTGTGCGGCGTCGGGCCGCTCGCCTCTGCCAAGACCGCCAAATGGATCCGCTCCAACGTGCCGGGCATCCATATCCCCGATGCGGTGATCAAGCGGCTCGAGGGCGCGCAGGACCAGAAGAAGGAAGGCAAGCAGCTCTGCATCGACATCATCAACGAGGTGAAGGAAATTCCGGGCGTCGCCGGCGTCCATGTGATGGCCTACCGCCAGGAAGAGTATGTCGCCGAGATCGTCGATGAATCCGGCGTGCTGAAAGGCCGCCAACCCTGGAAACGGGAGATCCGCCGCGACGACCAGATCGTCGCCGAGCGGCTCGACCACATACTGCACGACGAGATTACCGAAACCCAGGTCGACATGGTGAAGACCGCGCATTGATGTATGTCGCCCAAAAGTGGGAACCGGTTTTGGGACACCGACATACATGAACTTAAAGTCCAAGGCGCGGCCGGCACCCGTCCGCTTGAACAAGACCAGATAACGATATAAAGAACTCTTTATATCCCGACGGAGAGATTGCATGACCCGCACCATCGTCGCCTCGGCGACCCGAGAAATCGTCATCGGCTTCGATCAGCCCTTCTGCGTGATCGGCGAGCGCATCAACCCGACCGGCCGCAAGAAGCTGGCCGCCGAGATGGTGGCCGGCAACTTCGAGACCGTCATCAAGGATGCGCTGGAACAGGCCGCCTGCGGCGCGACCATGCTCGACGTCAATGCCGGCGTCACCGCCGTCGACCCCAATGCGACCGAGCCGGCGCTTTTGGTGCAGACGCTGGAGATCGTGCAGAACTTGGTCGATCTGCCGCTGTCGATCGACTCTTCGGTGACCGCCGCGATCGAGGCGGCGCTGAAGGTCGCCAAGGGGCGCCCGCTGGTCAACTCCGTCACCGGCGAGGAAGAGAAGCTTGAAGCCATCCTGCCGCTGGTCAAGAAATACAACGTTCCGGTCGTCGCCATCTCAAATGACGAGACCGGCATCTCGATGGATCCGGACGTCCGCTTCGCGGTCGCCAAGAAGATCGTCGAGCGCTGCGCCGATCACGGCATTCCCGCGCATGACGTCGTCGTCGATCCGCTGGTGATGCCGATCGGCGCGCTGGGCGATGCCGGCCGCCAGGTGTTCGCACTGCTGCGCCGTCTGCGCGAGGAACTCAAGGTCAACACCACTTGCGGCCTTTCCAACATCTCGTTCGGCCTGCCGCATCGCCACGGCATCAACGCCGCCTTCATCCCGATGGTGATCGGCGCCGGCATGACGAGCGCCATCATGAACCCGGTCCGCCCGCAGGAGATGGAGGCCGTGCGCGGCGCCAACGTGCTGAACGGCACCGACGAGAACTGCACCAACTGGATCCGCACCTACAAGGACTACAAGCCGGCCGAAGGCGGCCATGCGGTCGCGTCTCCGGTCGCGGTCACCGCCCCCGGCGATGGCGCCGCCGCTGCCGGCGGGCGTCGCCGCGGCGGTCGTGAAGCCCGCATGGCCAGGGGGTAAGCGCGCAATCGTGAGCCGCATTGCAAACAGCCCTGATCCGGTCGCATCGTCGATGCGGTCGGAGAAGTCTGCTTTGCGGTCAGGCGACGCCCAATATGGCGTCGAACAACGCCATTCCAGCCCAGGATCCGAAGATGCCTGTGCCGCCGCCGACGATGACATCATCGTCGTAGGCGGGCCAGAATGCGTGGAGCAGGAGCGCTCCGACGATCGCGCCGAGAATTCCGGAGGCCAGATATTGCGGATTGCGCAGCCATGGGCCTTTGAGCACGCGCACCACGGTGAAAGCGGTGAAGATGGCGGGCAGCAGAATATCCGACATGTTTGGCCCCTGGACCAACGTACACTCCACCCAACAGTAAAACGATCCGTTAAACGGTATCGGCAATTGCCATCGAGACGCGTGCCAGCATGAATCCCCCGCCCAACATCACCGATCCGCTTGTGCTGTTCATGCCGTCAGGCAAGCGCGGGCGGTTTCCCGTTGGCACGCCGGTGCTGGACGCCGCGCGCCAGCTCGGCGTCTATGTCGAGAGCGTGTGCGGCGGCCGCGCCACTTGCGGGCGCTGCCAGATCGAGGTGCAGGAAGGCAATTTCGCCAAGCACAAGATCGTCTCTGCCAACGACCACATCTCGCCCAAGGGCGCCAAGGAAGAGCGCTACGAGCGCGTGCGCGGCCTGCCCGAGCGCCGCCGCCTCTCCTGCTCGGCGCAGATTCTCGGCGACCTCGTCATTGACGTGCCGCAGGACACGGTCATCAACGCCCAGACCATCCGCAAGGCAGCCGACACCAGGGTGATCGCTCGCGATACGGCAATCCGCATGTGCTATGTCGAGATTGAAGAGCCCGACATGCACAAGCCGCTCGGCGACCTCGACCGACTCAAGATCGCCTTGATGAAGGACTGGGGGTTCAAGAATGTCGAGTTCGACTTCTATCTCATGCCGCAGGTGCAGGGCATTCTGCGCAAGGGCAATTGGACCGCCACCGCCGCCATCCACAAGGATGCGGACAGCGACATCGCGCGCGTTATCGCGCTGTGGCCGGGCCTGAAGAACGAGGCCTACGGGCTCGCCTGCGACATCGGCTCGACGACCATTGCCATGCATCTCGTGTCGCTGCTGTCGGGCCGCGTCGCCGCCTCTTCCGGCACCTCCAATCCGCAGATCCGCTTCGGCGAGGATCTGATGAGCCGCGTCTCCTACGTGATGATGAACCCGGACGGCCGCGAGGGCATGACGGTCGCCGTGCGCGAGGCCGTTTCCGGCCTGGTCGACAAGGTCTGTGCGGAAGGCAATGTCCAGCGCAACGACATCCTCGACGCGGTGTTCGTCGGCAATCCGATAATGCATCATCTGTTTCTCGGCATCGATCCGACCGAGCTCGGTGGCGCGCCGTTCGCGCTCGCCGTTTCCGGCGCCGTGCGCATCAAAGCCTCCGATCTCGGCTTGAAACTGAACCAGGGCGCGCGCCTTTATATGCTCCCTTGTATCGCCGGCCATGTCGGCGCCGACGCAGCCGCGGTCACGCTCTCCGAGGGTCCGCACCGCCAGGACGAGATGATGCTGATCGTCGACGTCGGCACCAATGCCGAGATCGTGCTCGGCAACAGCACGCGCGTCGTTGCGGCCTCCTCTCCCACCGGCCCGGCCTTCGAGGGCGCCGAGATTTCCGGCGGCCAGCGCGCGGCGCCCGGCGCCATCGAGCGCGTGCGCATCGATCCCGACACGCTTGAGCCGCGCTACCGCGTCATCGGTTCGGAACTCTGGTCGGATCAGCCGGGCTTTGCCGAAAGCGTGCAGGCGACCGGCGTCACTGGCATTTGCGGGTCCGGCATCATCGAAGTGGTGGCCGAGATGTATCTCGCCGGTATAATCTCCGAGGACGGCGTCGTCGACGGATCGCTTGGCGCGCGCTCGCCGCGCATCGTCGCCAACGGCCGCACCTTCTCCTATGTGCTGAAGGACGGCGAGCCGAAGATCACCATCACCCAGAACGACGTGCGCGCCATCCAGCTCGCCAAGGCGGCGCTCTACGCCGGCACCAAGCTATTGATGGAAAAGCAGCACACCGACCATGTCGACCGCATCCATTTCGCCGGTGCCTTCGGTTCTTTCATCGACCCGAAATACGCCATGGTGCTGGGGCTCATTCCCGATTGCGATCTCGACAAGGTCTCGGCCGTCGGCAACGCCGCCGGCGCCGGCGCGCGCATGGCGCTCCTCAATCGCGGCTACCGCCGTGAGATCGAGGAGACGGTGAGCAGGATCGAAAAGATCGAAACCGCGCTGGAGCCAAAATTCCAGGAGCACTTCGTCTACGCCATGGCGCTGCCGAACAAGGTCGACCCTTTCCCGAAGCTCGCGGCCGCAGTGAAGCTGCCGCCGCGCAAGACGGTCGGCGAGGACGGCGCCGCAGGCGACGCCACCCCGCGCCGGCGCTCGCGCGAAGAACGGGCGGCGCGGCGTGGGCGCGAATAGGTCCCCTTCGCCCGACGCCTCTCTTTGGTTCGTATGCATGCAAATGTTTCCGGATCCATCGATCCGGAAACCGGAACGCTGTTTTCGTGAAATCCGCCGGAAACATGCCGGGCGCATTTAGCCCGCCATCGAAGGGCTGGCGCGAAATGTCTTCGAGCCGGCGCGACCTTCCGGAGGAACCCACTATGTCGATGTTCGATAACCTCGGCCGCTTCGGCGTGACCATCAGGCAGGCTCATGCCCGGAGCAAAGCGATCCGCGCGCTCAACGACCTGCCCGTGCATGTCCAGAAGGATATCGGCTGGCCGGCTTCGCCGCCCAGCGACCCGCAGGCAGCCCTGCACGCGCTGCTCCTGGGCACCGCCCGCTGATGACCTTCGCCGACAAATGTAAGCTGCTCGGCAAGCGCCGAGGCCGGCAAGCGGCCTCGGCGATCGGCGACAACAAGTTGCGCGCCGCGCTGCTGCCAGGGCGCCGTTGACGCGACCGCTGTCGCATCACGCCGATGTGCCCGCTGCGAACCTTGACATTTTTAACCGAGCTACAATCTTCGCATAGCAGGGGGAATTTCTCTTAGTCGGCTCGACCGATCCGTGTTCCGTATGCCCAGTTTGAAAAGCCACGTCGTTTCGTTCATTCTCAGGCACAGCCGCAAGAAGGCCTTTTCCAGTCCCGAAAATCTGCAGCGCTGGATCGCCTACGCCCGCAAGACCGAAGACTATCATCCGCCGGCCCTTCTGAAGGCGCGGCTGGATATCGCGGAGACCAGCGTCGATGGTTTCCCCGTCTATGAGATCGCACCGAAATCGGGCGAGCGCCGGCGCATCCTCTATTTGCATGGCGGCGCCTTCGTCTTTCAGATCACGTCCTATCACTGGGTGCTGATTGCCGAGATGGCGGAGCGGCTGGGCTTCGGCATCACCGTGCCGATCTATCCGATCGCGCCCGAGCACAATTTCCATGACATGTTCGGCATGGTCGGCGACGTCTACCGGCGCATGCTGCAAGAGACCGATGCCGAGAACATCGTCTTCATGGGCGATTCCGCCGGCGGCAACATGGCAGTCGTGCTCACCATGATGGCCGCCGAGGAAGGCCTGCCCTCGCCGGCGCGCCACGTGCTGATCTCGCCCGGCCTCGATATGTCCTTGTCCAATCCGGAAGTGTTCGAAGCCGAACGCAACGACCCCTGGCTGGGCATCCCCGGCGGGCTCGAGGCGATCCGGCTCTACAGCGCCGGCATCGACCGCTCCGACTGGCACATCAGCCCGCTCTACGGCGATCTCTCGGTGCTGCCGAAGACGCTGCTGCTCACCGGCTCGCGCGACCTGCTCAGCCCCGACAATCTGATCTTCGCCGAACGGGCGCGCGCCGCAGGAATCGAGGTCGAGGTCGTCTACGAGGAAGGCATGTTCCACGTCTGGCCGCTGATCGATATGCCGGAAGCGCGGCGCGCACGTGACAGCATCGTCGACTTCCTCACAGCCGAGATCCTACCGCAGCGAGCCCATGCATCACGCCGAACCACTTATGCGGCGCGACCTGCGCCGGCGGCCGAATAGCTCAGAACTTGCCGGTTTCCCGGAACAGTTCGAAGGTCGCGCGGATGTGGTCGGCAACCGCCTTCACCGGCGCGCTGGCATCGGGTGCCACCACCATGGCGAGATTGTAGGTGCCGATATCAGGCATGCCGTCCTTCGCGCCCAGCGAAACCATCTCGTCGCCGAGGAAGGACTTCGGCAGCGGCGCGACGGCAAGGTCGGCCATGATGGCGGCGCGCTGGCCGGCGGTATGAGCGCTCATATAGGCGATGCGGTAGTTGCGGCCTTCCCGGCCGAGCGCTTCCAGGGCGCCGGCCCGCCAGGCGCAGCCTTCTTCCCAAAGCGAAACCGGCAGCGGTTCGCGCAGATGCGCGCAGCCGCCCTTGGCGCCGGCCCAGACGATCGGCTCGGTTAGCAGCACCTCGGCGCCGACCGCGCTGGTCTTGTAGGAATTGGTGAGCAGCGTGATGTCGAGCGCACGGTCGTCCATGCGGCGGCGCAGATTGACGCTCTGGTCGATAGTGACGTCGACGGCGATCGACGGATGCGATTGCGCGAAGCGCTTCAACACGTGGGGCAGCACGCGCTCGCCATAGTCGTCTGGGGAGCCAAGCCTGACCACACCGACAATGTCGGGAATGATGAACTTCGACACCACTTCGCGGTTGATCGACAAAAGCCGCCGGGCATAGCCGAGAAGCATCTCGCCGTCCGTGGTCAGCGTCACCGAGCGCGCGTCGCGCGCGAAGACGGAACGGCCGAGAATGTCTTCGAGCTTCTTGATCTGCATGGAGACGGCCGAGGGGGTGCGGAGGACCGCATTCGCGGCGGTGGTGAAGCTGCCGGTCTCGGCGATCGCCACGAAGGTCCGCAGCACGTCGAGATCGAGCAGCGGCAAAGGATGGTTGAGTGGGGCGTTCATCGGAGCTTGCCTTCAATTTTTCTGATGCAAATGATCATTCCATTTCGTTTGATTGAACATCACTTCGAGCGCATAGTCAACTCGATCGATGCAGGATGCTGCCAAAAGCAGCCATCGAACGACCATGATACAGGCCTGCACTCGACATGAAATGAAGCTGAAACAGACCTGAAGTAACCAATTGCCGGGCGCCTCCCTGCCCGAATCGAGGAGAAAGAAAATGTCTATCCTGTCGTCTATCGGTCGGCTCGCGACCGAATTCAGTGCCGCCCGCGCTCGCTACCAGACCGAACGCGCAATCCATGCGCTGCCGATCGAACTGCAGAAGGATATCGGCTGGCCGGAAGCCGCCGATGCCAAGACTGGATTGCGCTACGGCGTGGGAACCTGGGCCGGAGCCAAGTAAATAAGTGTGCATCACGTGCTAAGGGCCTGCCGCGTGTCAGACCGGCAGGCCCTTCTGTTTGTACTCAAATGACTTTTCCAGCCATGCGGCCGTCGCATGACGCATATGAAGCACTCGCATAGCGACGTCCGTTTCGAATTAAAGCGCTGTAACTAATAGTAAATTTCGAGCGCAGAGCTCAAAAAAGTCGCATGGGATGTCGCTTTTCATAACAAGCGCTTCGTTTTTGCGATTTAGTTTTGGCTGGAGCAGGCCTATATCACCGCCAGCAAAAACGAGCTGCCCCACTCCATTAAGCGAAGGCGACCCGTCTGAGCAACCAAATGGAGATGATGATGAAGCTGTTTGCCCGCCTGTTCCCCCGTCGCAAAATGAACCTGACGACCGCTCTTGAGCGTCAGCGTCTTGCTAAGACCATGCCCGGCCAGACCGGCGCCATGGCTGCCGCTCGCCTCGGCTTCGTTGCCTGACACAGCAGTTTCGAACGGCACCTGGTTGCCGTCGCGCTGAATGAAATTCAACGTCGCCCGGCTCCGCCGTGGCGGCGTTTTTCTTCTGACGGCGCATTCGTTGGAACCTGAAGTAGCAACCTTCAGTCTCGCGCCATCGACGATTGCCCGTTTGCGACCCGTGTCGCAAATTTAATCGTCGCTTAGCCGTCTAGCCGATTGACAGGAATGATTTTTCCTGATGTCGCTATGCTATTAGCGACATTCTGTTCGCGTCATGGCCGCGTGAGGTTTCCCGTGAATGCCGTCAAGCACCCGATCAAGAGATCGTTTGTGTTCTTCCTCATCCCCGACTTCACCATGATCGCCTTCGCAACGGCGCTCGACCCGCTCCGCTCGGCCAACCGGATGCTCGGCTACGAGGCCTATAGCTGGCGCCTGGCCAGTATCGACGGCAAGCCCGTGCGCGCCTCGAACGGCGTCGAATGCGCCGTCAACACCTCGCTCGAGGAAGAGCGCAGGAAGATGGCCGGGCCGGACCGCCCGAACATGGCGATCGTTTGCAGCGGCATGAATGTCGAGCGCTATCATAACAAGTCGGCCTTCGCCTGGCTGCGCGAGGAATACAACCGCGGCGTCGCCGTGGGCGGCCTGTGCACCGGCGCGCACATCCTGGCGGCTGCGGGCCTGCTCTCCAACAAGCGCTGCGCCATCCATTGGGAAAACCTGCCGGGCTTCTCGGAGGCCTTTCCCAAGGCCAATGTCTTCGCCGACCTCTTCGAGATCGACCAGAATGTCTACACCTGCGCAGGCGGCACCGCGGCGCTCGACATGATGCTGAAGCTGATCGGCGACGACTTCGACGAAAGCCTCGTCAACCGCGTCTGCGAGCAGGTGCTGACCGACCGCGTGCGCAGCCCGACGGATCGCCAGCGCCTGCCGCTGCGCGCCCGTCTCGGTGTGCAGAATTCCAAGGTGCTGACCATCATTGAATTGATGGAGGCGAACCTCTCCGAGCCGCTGTCGCTGATCGAGATCGCCGACCATGTCGATCTGTCGCGCCGGCAGATCGAGCGCCTCTTCCGCACCGAGATGGGCCGCTCGCCTGCCCGCTATTATCTCGAGATCCGGCTCGACCGCGCCAGGCATTTGCTCATCCAGTCGTCGCTGCCCGTGGTGGAAGTGGCTGTCGCCTGCGGTTTCGTGTCGGCCTCGCACTTCTCTAAATGCTACCGCGAGCTCTATGCCCGCTCGCCGCAGCAGGAGCGCGTCGACCGCAAGCAGTTGCTGGCCGCCTAAGCGACAAGGCTACGAAAACCTGCGCGGACTGCGTGTGCGCGGTCCGTATCGCCTCAATGCGGATGTCTTCGGTCAACTGCGCCTTCAGCGCCGAGAATTCCGGGCTGTTTTTCAGCGTTGCGTTATGACCGCTGGCAGGTTCGACCAGCTCAATATCGGTCGCAATAGCACTCCGCGGACGAGATGCGGTCGTTCCAGCCGGAACCTCCGAAATCGCGGACCCTGCGATTGAGCTCGATCGAGCGGCCGCGCCTTCCTGCATTCTCATAGGCGACAAGCGTGCAGCCCCGCCGCACCAGCACCGAGGAAACGCGGTCGTTCCAGAAGCCGCCCCGGAAATTGACGGCGTCGTCAGGACCCATTGCAAGCGAGCGCCCGCGGAAGTTCGCATTCTCGAACAGCACGCAGGCGGCCTCGCCGTAAAATTGGGCGCTGGCGCTTCCGGCAAATATTGTCGACGCAAGCGCCGCCAGGATGACCAAACGTTTCATGCAATATTTCCTCATTTCATCGCGTTGCGCGATGGCGCGGGCCCGATCACATTTTGCCATTGTGCTACACGAGGAAGCAAGTCCGAACCCCGCTCCGGCGGAGCTTGCCGACCGTCACCGGCTATCCATCATCCAGCCGCGGTTGCGCCACATCTTCTCACCGGCCAGGCAATCGGCGGCCGGCCTGTCGTCGGCAAGCACGACCGGCGGGTGAGCCGCCTCTTCTGCCGCCCATTGCCGCGAGGCCGGGCCGGCGAGCTCGAGCACCAGCTTGCGGCGGATCGCTTCCGGGAATTGCGTCCAGTCGTTGACCGGGATCATGAAGGCGCCCGGCCCGCCGATCACGCAGTCGCTGTAGTAGCGGTCGAGATTGGCGACGTCGAAGGCGCCGCCGTACCCGCCCCTTGTCATCAGCGGCAGTCCGTTGATGGTGATGCCCTGCCTCACCACCTCGTCGCGCGTGATGTCGACCGGCGCGCCCTGGTTGTTGGGTCCGTCGCCCGAAACGTCGATGACGCGCTTGGTCCCCTGAAAGCCGCTTTCGGCGAAAAGGTCGCTGCCGAAGGCAAGTGCGCCGGAGATCGAAGTACGTCGCGCGCTGTCCGGCGGACGCGCGTTCATCTGCGCAACCACCCGTTCGGCGTCGGCGCGATTGGCAATCGCTGTCCACGGTACGACGACCCGCTGCCATCTGGTGCCGGCCCACTCGACATAGGTGACCGCGATCTTGCCGTGGACGCCGTCGGCGATGGCCTTGAGCACGTTGTCATCCGTCAGTGCCGCCGCATAGCCACGGCGCTGGATCTCGAGTTCGGCCGGCGACATGGAGAGCGAAACATCGACTGCGAGCACCAGCTCGACATCCACCGGCTCTATCGCACTCGATCGCGTGGGCGGGCCGAGGAGCAGCGCCAGCGCGGCGGCGCCGGAAAGCCAATGCCTTGTTCGGCCCAAAGCGGACATGACGCAACGGTAAGCGATAATCGCGCATGAACAAAGCAAAAAGGCCCGGCGTCGACCGGGCCTTCCACCAATCCGGACGAACGCGCGCTCGCTTAGCTGCGCGGCTTGAGATTCTCCGGGTCGTAAAGCGGCTTGTAGCCGACGCCGGCCACCTCGACCGGATAGGTCTCGCCGAAATACTCCACCTGCAGCTTGCGACCTTCCTGGCAGTAGGCCCAGGGCAGATAGGCGAGCGCGATGTTCTTGCCGATGGTCGGGCCGTAGGCGACCGACGTGGTGAAGGAGCGCCGGCCGAGCTCGTCGACCAGCGTCTCGCCGGTCGCGGGATCCTGCACCGGCATGATGCCGACCGGATAGCGCGCGACGCCCTTGGAATCGGTGTTCTCGGTCATCACCAGCGTGCAGAGCATAGCCGGCTGATGCTCGCGGGCGCGATATTCCAGGTGCTTGGCCTTGCCGCAGAAGTCGTTCTCCTTGACCTTCGGGCGGGCAAGATCTGCCTCGAGCAGATTGTATTCGGTCAAGAGGTCGGCGTTCTGCAGCCGCAGGCTCTTCTCCATGCGGCGCGTGTTGGCGTAGGTCTCGACGCCGAACGGCATCACACCGGTCGAGCGCAGCGCGTCCCAGACGGCGAGCCCGTCCTCATAGCGCATATGCAGTTCCCAGCCCTGCTCGCCGACATAGGAGATGCGGAAGGCCGTGACGTCCTTTCCGCCGATCCTGATCGGCTTGATCGCCGCGAACGGGAAATTGTCCGGCGTCAGCCCGTTCGGGTCCTCGACCACCTTCTGCAGCGTCGTGCGCGCATTCGGTCCCCAGATGCCGATGGTGACGTATTTTTCGGTGACATCGGTGACAGTGACATCGAAACCTTTGTCCTGCGCGGTGCGCTGCATGTAGCGGAAGTCGCGCGGCCCGGCGTCGGCGCCGTCGATGACGCGGCAGCGATCGGCCATGCGGATCACGGTGAAGTCGGCGCGCACCATGCCCTCCTCGTCGAGGAAGTGGGTGTAGATGCCCTTGCCGATATTGTTGTCGCCGCCGATCTTGGCCGCGCACAGCCATTCCAGCAGCGCGACATGGTCCGGCCCCTCCACGTCGTACATCGAAAAATGCGAGAGGTTGACGATGCCGCAATCCTCGCTCATCGCCAGATGCTCGGCATTGGAGACGCGCCAGAAATGGCGGTTGTCCCACTCATTCTCGCGCACCGGCACGCGGTTGGCGTATTTTTCCAGGAGATGCTCGTTGCCGGCATAGCCATGGGCGCGCTCCCAGCCGCCCAGCTCCATGAAGTAGCCGCCGAGTTCCTTCTCGCGCTCCCAGAACGGCGAGCGGCGGATGTTGCGGCCCTTGGAGAACGGCTCGCGCGGATGCACCGCCGGATTGTAGACCTTCATCGCCGTCTCGGTGCAGCGATCCCAGATGAACTCTTCCTTCGTCTGGTGCGGGTAGAAGCGCGCATAGTCGATGGCGTGATGATCGATCGCGGTGCGGCCGTCGGTCATCCAGTCGGCGATCAGCTTGCCCATACCCGGGCCGTCCTTGACCCAGATGGCGACGGCGTACCAGAGGCCCCTGACCTTCTGGCTTTCGCCCATCGAAGGCCCGCCATCGGTCGTCACCTGCAGCAGCCCGTTGAAGGAATGGCCTTCATTGTAGCCGAGCTCGCCGAGGATCGGCGTCAGTTCCATGGCGCGCTCCAGCGGCGCCATGATCTGCTCCATGTCGAGGTCGCGCTGCGAGGGCGAGAGCCGCGCCTGGTCTTTTTCCAGCAGGTCGCGCGGATGGCAAAGGCGCGGATTGGTCTCCTCGTAATAGCCCCATTCGATCTGCCCGCCCTCCGCGGTCTTGGAATCCCCGGTGTCGCGCATATAGGCCGAGTTGCCCTGGTCGCGCAGCAGCGGCCAGCCGATCTCCTTGCCGGTGCCGGCGAACTCGTTATACGGGCCGAAGAAGGTCAGCGGGTGGTCGATCGGCATGACCGGCAGGTCTTCGCCGACCAGTGCCGCGGTCAGCCGGCCCCAGATGCCGGTGCAGACGAACACATAATCGGCTTCGATCGTGCCGCGCTCGGTCGCGACGCCCTTGATGCGGCCGTTCTCGACGATCAGGTCCTTGGCCGAGGTGTTGGCGAAAGCCTGGAGTTTGCCGGAAGCGACACCCTGGTCGACGAGCTTGCCGGCCACCGTCTGCGAGCGCGGGATGACGAGACCGGCGTCGGGGTCCCACAACCCGCCCTGCACAAGATGCTCCTCGATCAGCGGGAACTTCTGCTTGATCTCGGCCGGCTCGATCAGGCGCGCGCGGGTGCCGAATGCCTTGGCGGAAGCAATCTTGCGCTTGATCTCGTCCATGCGGCCGTCGTCGCCGACGCGCGCGACTTCGAGGCCGCCGATGCGCGCGTAATGCCCCATCTTCTCGTAGAAATCGATGGAATAGAGCGTCGTCCAGCAGGAGAGAAAATCGTGGCTGGTCGTGTAGCAGAAGTCCGAGGCATGCGCGGTTGAGCCGATATCGGTTGGGATGCCGGACTTGTCGATGCCCACGATGTCGTCCCAGCCGCGCTCGATTAGGTGATGGGCGACCGACGCGCCGACAATACCGCCAAGACCGACGATGACGACCTTCGCCTTTTTCGGAAACTCTGCCATGCCCGCGACTCCAAAGTGCTAAAGCGGGCGCGCCGGCGCCCGTACGAATTGCGCCACAATATGCAGAGGACGCGGATTGAGCTACCGCCTGTTTGCGACACGTCGCGGATGCCGCGCGACCCGGCGCGCCAGCTCGGCTCCACATGCGATTTCGCTCAGGCGAAAGCCCCGAAGTCCTCGGCCTGGAAGCCGACCTGGCAGCTGGCAGTCTTGAGCTTAACCACGACGGGAACACTTCCGGCGTTACCGTTAAGCAGCGGCTACCGGAACGATAAAAGGCCGGACAAACGCCCGGCCTTGCCGATCATATTCAAGGAGTTCTTACTTGATCCGCGCGACGCCGCCGGAGATCTCGACCGTTTCCGAACCGGTCAGCGCTTCGAGATCACCATTGGGCAGAGTGACGAAGCAGCCATTCGGGCAGAACTCCACCGTCTCGCCGGCGGCCAGCGCCAGCTCGGTCTTGCCGCCGCCTTCGGTCACGATCAACGTCCGCGTCTGGGCGTCCTTGTTGACCGCGCTGGCGGCAAAAGCCGAACCGCTAAGGGCCAGGAAAGCGACGGCGGCAACGACAGACTTCCACATTGCAATTCCGGTGTTTCCACACCGCCTCTGTTCAATTTCGCAAGGCATTCTCGCACTTTGCGTGAGAGCTTATATGAGATGGAACGTGAACCGCAACTGAATGCCGCATTCATGCCACAATCGGCTTCGGCGGCCGCCAAAGCTAGTCGGGGTCGGGCTTGCGGCCTCTTCTCTTGGTTTTAGCCAGACGCGCCTGCTCGGCCGCGGCCTCCGCTTCCAGCCGCTCGCGTTCGGCGAATTCGGCCTCGATCTTGTCGTCGTCGATCGGCCATGGCTCATGCTTCTTGCTCTCGACCACGGCGCGGGGCGCCGACGGGATCTCGATGTGCTCGTCTTCGAAGATGTCGAAGATCGCGAATCGGATGTCGTTCTGGACGATGCTGCCGTTCAACACGTCGGCCACGAACACGCGGATCTCGAATTCCAGTGCAGCCGGGCCGAAATTGGCAAATAGCACAAAGGGCTCGGGGTTCTTGAGCACCATCGGATGGGCGCGGGCAATGCCGAGCAGGACGGCGTGGACGCGCTTGACGTCGCTGCCATAGGCGACGCCCACCTTGATGTCGACGCGGCCAAGCTTGTTGCGGTGCGTCCAGTTGCCGACCGCATTGTTGATGAGGTTCGAGTTCGGCAGGATCACCGACTGGCGCTGGAACGTCTCGATCTCGGTGGCGCGCACGCTTATCTTTCTGACCGTGCCGCTGATGTCGCCGGCGACGATCCAGTCCCCGACCTTGAACGGTCGCTCGGCAAGCAGGATCAGCCCGGAGACGAAGTTCGAGACGACGTTCTGCAAGCCGAAGCCGATACCCAGCGAAAGTGCGCCGGCGACCAGCGCCAGATTGGAAAGATCGATGCCCGCCGCCGATATGCCGACCAGCGCTGCAAGCGCGACGCCGGCATAGCCAACCGCCAGCCGGATCGAATTGCGCACGCCGGTGTCGACCTTGCCGCGCGCCATGACCGAGCCGTCGAGCCAGCCCTGGAACCAACGCGTGAGAAAATAGCCGATGGCGAAAACGACGATGCCGGTGAGGATGCCGAGCACCGAGATGGTCACCGACCCGATGGTCACGCCCGTTGCGAGCTTAAAGGCCCAGGTTTCGATATCGCCGGGCTGGAAGCCCCACATCAAGAGGATCAGCGGCAGGAACACCAGCACGATCATCAGGTTGATGGCGATGCTGACCACCAGGCCGAGCTGGTCGAGCGCGGTGTCCTCATAGCTGGAATTGGCTGACAGCCAGCGCCCGACCGAAGTGTCGGCGAAGCCGCCCTCCTCGCCGATCGCCCGCGCCGACAGAAAGCCGATATAGGCGGTGATCAGCGTGGTGCCGGTGACGACGACCTGAATAGAGACGAAAAGCGCAAGACCGATATAGCCGAGCAGTGCCGCGGCGATTGTGGAGACGCCGAGCCCGATGGCAATGAAGCGAAGCCAAGCCGGCCACGGACGCCACGAGCCGTCCTTCGCCCTGAAGGGCTTCAGCACACCCATCAGGATCAGGATGACGCCCACGATGACGGTGGCAACGAAGCTCCTGGCGATCGTCAGCGACAGCGGCGAGCCCATCTTCTCGTTGACGACGGACAGGAAGTAGTTGAAGCCGAGGACCACGGCCATGGCGGTGGCCAGCCGCACCAGCCAACGCGCTGGTCCGGTTGCGACTGGAATAAGCCGCCAGTTCGGCAGCCGCGGCTCTAGGGCGGCATTGGTCAGCCGGTTGACGCAGAACGCCACCGCGACGACCGAGAGCAGCGCGTTGAGGAATTCGCCGATGTCGCCGCGCAGGACGTTGTAATAGTTGAAGAAGAACACGGTCGAGGCGAGGAACGCGCCGAGCGCCACGGTCGGCAGCAGCGTCGACCAGAACGCCACCGAAAGCCGGCTCAGGTACGACGGCTCTTCGACCGAAGGATCGGCCTCGAAGATGCGGCCGAAGAGACGCCTGCCCCCGATCAGCAGCACGGCCGCCAGCGCCAGCGCCATCAGCGTCGCCGCAAGCATCGCCTGGAACTTGAACTTCAATGCGAAGGTGAGCCAGGACGCCACCGCCTTATAGAGGCCGGTGAACTGGTCGTGCGCGTCGGAAAAGGCCTGCGGGCTCAGCGCATCGCTCAACTCGTAGCGTTTCGTCAGAACGCTGCGGAAAAGCTGACTGCGTAGCGTGGCGATCCTGTCGACCAGCCCGCTGATGCGGATGGACAGGTTCTGCGCGCTGGCGACCACGGCATTGATCTCGGCCTTCTCGGCCGTAAGCGCCGCGCGCTCGTTGGCGACGATCGCCGGCTCTGGCGGCTGCCCCTGGGCCGGCGGCGGCCCTAATACCGCGATGCGCGCGTTGATGTCGTTGAGGCGTGAACGGAACGCGAGCGCGCTGTTCAGCGCCGCCCGTGAAATATCCTCGAGCTGCAAGCGGATATCGACAAGGCCGGCGTCGTCCTGGTCTGGGGCGCTTAACTTCTTCTCCAGTCCGTCGGTCTTGGCCGTCAGATCCTGGATGGCCTTGGTCTGGTCGGCGATGAGCTGCGTGGAGCCCTGGCCGATCGCCTGCGCCATCGCGGCGGGCGAGGGCTGCGCCGCGACGGCGACAATGGCGATCAGGATCAGGCGGAGCAGTCGGAAAATCATGACGTGACGGGCGACTCACGGCCGAAAAATCTTCGAAAATCCTGCCCTTGATAAAGACCGGCCTATCAGGCGGCAAGACGTCTCCATCCGCGGGCCTCGGCGCGGATCGAAGTCGGCCTGTCGAAAAGCGATGGCGCAATCTTGGCTTTGCGCTTCTCGCCTGCTCTATAGTCTGCCGGCTCGCACCAAAAGGACGACAGGAAGAATGGCGGAATACTCAGCCTTTTCGCTCCTCAAGAACGCGCTCAACGGCAACCAGGACTGGAAACCGGCCTGGCGCAAGCCGGACCCCAAGGCGTCCTATGATGTGATCGTCATCGGCGGCGGCGGCCATGGGCTCTCGACCGCCTATTACCTCGCCAAGGAGCACGGCATCACCAATGTCGCTGTGCTGGAAAAAGGCTGGCTGGGCTCGGGCAATGTCGGCCGCAACACCACGGCAGTGCGCTCCAACTATCTTTTGCCGCAGAACACCCGCTTCTACGAGCATTCGATGAAGCTGTGGGAGAACCTGTCGCATGACCTCAACTACAACGTCATGTTTTCGCAGCGGGGCTGCCTTAACCTCGCGCACACACCGGCTCAGGTCGACGACTACGCAAGGCGCGGCAATGCCATGCGCCATCTCGGCGTCGACGCCGAACTGATGAGCGTCAAAGAGATCAAGCGCCTTGTTCCGGCCCTGGACGTTTCGGGCTCGGCGCGATTTCCAATCCTTGGCGGGCTGATGCAGCCGCGTGCCGGAACCGCGCGCCACGACGCCGTCGCCTGGGGCTATGCGCGCGGCGCCGACCGGCGCGGCGTCGACATCATCGAGAATTGCGAGGTAACCGGCTTCCTGCGCGACGGCGACCGCATCACCGGTGTGACGACGACGCGCGGCGATATCCGCGCCAAGAAGGTGGCGCTTGCGGTGGCCGGCAGCACCGGCCAAGTCATGCAGCTTGCCGGCATTTCGCATATGCCGATCGAAAGCCACGTTCTGCAGGCCTTCGTCTCGGAATCGCTGAAGCCGATCATCGGCACCGTTCTCACCTTCGGCATGGGCCACTTCTACATCTCGCAATCCGACAAGGGCGGCCTCGTCTATGGTGGGGACCTCGACGGCTACAACAGCTATGCCCAGCGCGGCAGCCTGCCCGTCGTCGACGAGGTGATGAGCGAGATGCTGGCACTCTTCCCGGGCCTGGCGCGGGTGCGCATGCTGCGCTCCTGGGGCGGGCTTTGTGACATGACGATGGACGGTTCGCCGATCATCACCACCGGCCCGCTGCCCGGCATGTATCTCAATTGCGGCTGGTGTTATGGCGGCTTCAAGGCAACGCCAGCCTCAGGATGGTGCTTTGCCTGGACCATCGCCAAGGACGAGCCGCACGAGTTCAACGCGCCCTTCACGCTCGACCGTTTCTATCGCGGCCTCATCATCGACGACAAAGGCCAGGGCGCGACGCCGCGGCTGCATTAGGTTTCGAATCATATGCTGATCACTTGTCCCTATTGCGGCCCGCGCGATGTCATTGAGTTCACCTACCAGGGCGACGGCAACCGCGAGCGGCCGCAGCCTGCCTCGCAGGATCTCGACGCCTGGAATGCCTATGTCTACGACCGGCTGAACCCGGCCGGCGACCACAATGAGATCTGGCAGCATTCCGGCGGCTGCCGCGCGCATCTGCGGGTGGTGCGAAACACCTTAACCCATGAAATCTTGAGCACTGCCTTTGCCCGTGGCGGACACAAGTCCGCGGGCCACAAAGCGGGAGGCCACCAGTGAGCCCTCGCCGCACAGAAACCGGCGGCCGCATCGACCGGCTGCGCACCATCCGCTTCACCTTCGACGGCGCGCTCTATACCGGACACGCCGGCGACACGCTCGCTTCGGCGCTGCTCGCCAACGGCGTGACGCTGTTCGGCCGTTCGTTCAAATACCATCGCCCGCGCGGCCTGCTCGCCGCCGGCGTCGAGGAACCGAACGCTCTGGTGACGGTGCTGCGCGGCGAGGTGCGCGAGCCCAACATTCCCGCCACCATGGTCGAGATCTATGACGGGCTCGTCGCGGTCAGCCAGAACCGCTCCCCCTCGCTCGCCTGGGATATCGGCGCGCTCAACCAGCTCGGCGGCAAGCTCCTGTCGGCCGGCTTCTATTACAAGACCTTCATGGGACCGGTGATCGGCCCGTTGAAAGGCACGCGCTTCTGGATGTTCTGCGAGCATTTCATCCGCCGCGCCGCCGGCCTCGGCAGAGCCGGCACCGCGCCCGATACCTCGCGCTACGAGCGCATGAACGCCTTCTGCGACGTGCTGGTCGTCGGTTCCGGCCCGGCCGGGCTGATGGCGGCGAAGGCCGCGGCCGACCAGGGCGCCCGCGTGATCCTGGCCGAGCTCGAGGCAAAGTTCGGCGGCTCCGCCAACTGGTCGGGCGAAACCATCGACGGGGCGTCGGCAGCCGACTGGGCGGCGCGCATCGTCGGCCAGCTCGAAGGCAATGACAATGTCCGCCTTCTGCCGCGCACGACGGTGTGGGGCTATTACGACGGCAACACGCTGGCCGCGCTCGAACGGGTGACGGACCACAAGGAAGTTCCGGCCAAGGGCGAGCCGCGCCAGCGCTACTGGGCGATCCGCGCCAAAACGGTGGTTCTCGCCACCGGCTCCTTCGAGCGTCCGCTGGTATTCCCCGGCAACGATCGTCCGGGCGTCATGCTGGCGCATGCGGCCGAACGCTACGCCAATGAATATGGCGTGCTGCCCGGTGAACGCATCGCACTGTTCACCAACAATGACAGCGCCTATCGTTCCGCCGTTGCACTGAAGAAGGCCGGGGCCGCCGTCGTCGCCATCGTCGATGTCCGCAGCGACGTGTCGAACGAGATGAGCAGGCTGGCGAGCCAGGCCGAAGCAGAGCTGCTTGCCGGCCATGCCGTGGTTGCGACCGAAGGCGGCAAGGCGCTCACCGGTCTCAAGGTGCGGCGCTTCGAATTGATGAACGGCGCGCTGAGCGGCGATGAGCGCAGCATCCATGCCGACTGCCTGTTGATCTCGGGTGGCTGGTCACCGACGATCCATCTCGCCAGCCAGGCTGGAGCCAGGGCCATATGGAACCCTGCCAGGCAGGCCTTCCTGCCGCCGCAGCCGACGCAGCGCTGGATCGGCGCCGGCGCCTTCACCGGCAGTTTCACGACCGCGGAAGCCATTGCCGAAGGCCGCGCGGCTGGCCTTCAGGCCGCCGGCGGAAGCGCGTCCTCCGCTCCGCTAGTCGTCGTGGAGGCCGTCCCCGGCGAACCGGATCCGGCACCGGTCTTCGAGATCAAGGCCAAGGGCAAAAGCTTCGTCGATTTCCAGCACGACGTGACCGCCGAGGATGTGCGGCTCGCGCACCGCGAGGGCTTCGTCTCGGTCGAGCATCTGAAGCGCTACACCACGCTCGGCATGGCGACCGACCAGGGCAAAAACTCCAACGTGCCGGGCCTCGCCATCATGGCCGAGGCGCTGGGCAAGCCGATCCCCGAAGTCGGTACGACGCGGTTCCGGCCGCCCTACACGGCCGTGTCGATCGGCTCGCTGGCGGCCGAGCGCTTCGGCGACCTGAAGCCCGAGCGGCTGACGCCGATGCACGACTGGCACATCGACAACGGCGCGACCATGTATGCGGCCGGTCTCTGGTACCGCCCGATGATCTACGGTCTCGCCGGCGAGACGGTCGAGCAGGCCTATGTCCGCGAGGCCGCGGCAACGCGTGAGAGCGCCGGCATCGTCGATGTCTCGACGCTTGGGAAGATCGCCGTTCAGGGCCCGGATGCGGCGGAATTCCTCGACCGCGTTTACACGAACATGTTTTCCACCCTCGCGGTCGGCAAGGCCCGCTACGGTCTGATGCTGCGCGAGGATGGGCTTGCCTTCGACGACGGCACCACATGGCGGCTTGGCGAACAGGATTTCCTGATGACCACCACCACCGCCAATGCCGGCAAGGTGATGCAGCATCTGGAGTATTTCCTCGACGTGATCTGGCCGGAACTGAAGGTCACCGTCACCTCCGTCACCGACGAGTGGGCGGGGGCCGCGATCGGCGGACCGAAAGCCACGGCGATCCTCGCTGCCTGCGTGAAGGGCACGGCCGTCGACAACGCCGCGCTTCCCTTCATGGGCATTGTGCACGGTGAGATCGCCGGCGTGCCGGTGATGATCTGCCGCCTCTCCTTCTCCGGCGAGATGGCTTTCGAGGTCTATTCCGGCGCCGGCTATGGAACGCGCGTTTGGGAGGCTCTCATCGAGGCCGGCAAGCCTTTCGGCCTGGTCGCCTACGGGCTCGAGGCGCTTGGCACCATGCGCATCGAGAAGGGCCACGTCACCGGCGCGGAGATCGACGGCCGCACCACGGCGCGCGACCTGCATCTCGACTGGATGCTGTCGAAGAAGAAGCCCTTCATCGGTTCCGCCATGATGGATCGCGAAGGCCTGATCGCCCCGGACCGGCTGGAACTTGTCGGCTTGATCGCTCTCGACATCCGCGCGCTCAACGGTGGCGGACATATCGTCGAGGAACTCGACGAAGCGAACCCGCACGATTCGATCGGCCATATCACCGCCTGCTGCTATTCGCCGGCGCTCGGCAAATACATAGCGCTTGCGCTTGTCAAAGGCGGCAAGGCGCGCCACGGCACGCGCGCCTTCGTCTCCGATCCGCTGCGCAACCGGTTCGGGCCGGTCGAGATCGTCTCCAACCATTTCTACGATCCGGACGGGAGCCGCATGCATGGTTGAACGACAACTTCCCGAGCGGCAATTGCCTGAGCGCCTGTCGCCGCTTGAACCGGTCTATCATCCAGGCTCGCACGGTAATTTCGAGCATGGCGTTGACGTTATCCTGTCCGAAACGCGGCCGGGCTCGATCCTGCAGCTCGCAGCATGGCCGGGCGAGGAGAAGCGGCTGATGTCCGGCATATACAAGGTGACAGGCCTTGCCCTGCCGGATGGAGCCGGCGGCGGCGTCGTCAACGGCGCGAAAGCCGCGTTCGGATTCGCGCCGGGCAAATTCACCGTGGTTGACGAGGCCGAGGGCCTGGCTTCCGCGTTCACCGGCCTGATCACGCCGTCCATCGGCACGATTACCGATCTCTCGCATGGCCGCACCGCGATTCGCATCGCCGGGCCGAAAGCGGAGTGGGTGATGGCGAAATTCTTCGCTATCGACTTCGCCTTGCCGGCCTTCCCGCTCGGCGCCGGCCGCTCGACCAACCACCACGATGTCTTTGCACAGATCCAGCGCACCGGTGGCGACCAATTCGACATCTATGTGTTCCGCTCCTTCGCGCGCTCCTTTTGGAAGGCCTTGTGCCACGCGAGCGAGGAAGTCGGCTACGAGGTGCACTAAGCGCAATTCCAGCAAACTGCGCGGCGGTTTTCCGTGCCGAATTTGCCTCTAAGCAGGCAGCACTCGGGGATTGGTTCAGCCGGCGCGTGGCACTATCGACGGCCACAACTGCCGCTTGAGCCTTGGGCCAGCGAAGACGATAGATAAGGAACGCGGCTCTCGGAGCCCTCAGGCAACCGGTTCGACAACATCCTTCCATGACCGCAGAGACTACGGCGACAGCCACGACCCGCTTTGCTCCGGCGGGTGACCCGTCGCTGCTGTTGCCGGCGACCGTCGCCTGCGGTGTGTTCATGACCAGCCTCGACCAGAATGTCATTGTGACCGCGCTGCCCGGCATCGGCGAAAGCCTGGGCCGCCCGCCGAGCCAGCTCGGGCTTTTGATCACCGTCTATGTCGCGAGCCTCATCGTCACGATGCCGCTCGGCGGCTGGCTGGCCGACCGCTTCGGCCTGCGCAACGTCTATTGCTTTGCGCTGCTGGTCTTCGCCAGCGCCTCGGCCCTGTGCGGCCTGTCGGAAAACATCTGGATGCTGGTCGGCTCGCGCGCGCTGCAGGGCTTCGGCGGTGCGCTGATGGGCACCCTCGGTCAGGTCGTAATCCTGTCGAGCTTTCCGCGCGACCGCACGCTCAGGATCAACATGTATATTTCGCTCGCCGGCCAGTCCGGCCCGCTGGTCGGGCCCCTCGTCGGTGGCGCGCTGACCACTTACGTCTCGTGGCGGTGGATCTTCTACATCAACATACCGATCGCGCTGACGGCCGCGTTGCTCGCGGCCTCGCTGTTCCCCACGACCACCAAGCCGGTCCGCACGCCCTTCGATTTTCCCGGCTTCCTGCTAGTCGGCGGCGGCATGGCGCTGCTCGTCTTCGGCATGGATTCGCTTGCCGCGAAGGACGTCGCCGCCAGCATCATCGGCGTCGAGCTCGGCCTGGCAATCGCCATCCTCACTGTCGCGGCCTTCTATTGTCTGGGGGCCCGCAATCCGTTGCTCGACCTCAATCTGCTGCGCATCCGCACCTTCCGCATCAGCTTTCTGACCGGCGGCGGGCTCGACACGATAGGGCTAAGCTCCGTTGTCTTCCTGCTGCCGCTGATGTTCCAGCTCGGCTTCGGCATGAGCGCGGTGCAGGCCGGATCGCTGACCTTCGTCGCGGCGATCGGCTCGCTGCTGATGCGCTTCTTCATGCCGCGCATCTTGAACCGCTTCGGCTTCAAGCGGGTTCTGATCGTCAACACGCCGATCGCCGCCCTGCTGGTCGCCGGTTTTGCCTTGATGCAGGAAAGCACGCCTACCTGGATCGTGCTTGCCTACATCTTCGCCTTCGGCCTTTTCCGTTCGGTGCAGTGGGCCTCGACCGGCAACCTCGCCTACTCGGACATCGCGCCCGAGCAGCTCTCGCGCTTCAGCGCCCTGTACTACATCCTTTGGCAGCTGGCGGTGGCAATCAGCGTCGGTCTGGCCGCTGCCATGCTCTCGCTGCTCGCCGGCGGCGGCCAGGCGAGCGTCAACGACTACCGGCTCCTGTTCGTTGTCGAAGGCTTGATCACGCTTTGCGCGCTGCTCGCCTATTTCAGGCTCACCCCGCAGGACGGTGCCCATGTCAGCGGCCATGGCGGGCATATCGGCACGGATTAGCACATCGGGCTGCGATCCGCGCCGGAGCTACTTCGCGAACGTCACCCAGTCTTCGAGCGGCGCGCGGTCGGTGCGGAATTCGTTCTCGGGCTTGGACGTGTCCTCATAGCCAAGCGCCATACCGCAGACCACGATCTCCTCGTCTGGTATGTCGAGCACCGGGCGGATCTGCCGGTGATAGGGCGCGAAAGCCGCCTGCGGGCAGGTATGCAGGCCCCTGCCCCGTGCCGCGACCATGATGTTCTGCAGAAACATGCCGTAGTCGATCCACGAGCCCTTGTTGAGCCGCCGGTCGACCGTGAAGATCAGGCCGACGGGCGCGTCGAAGAAGACGAAGTTGCGGTCGTGCTGCGCCCGCATCCTGTCGACTTCGCGCCGGCCGATGCCGATCGCGCCGTAGAGGCCGAAACCGTTGGCGCGACGCCGGCTGAGATAGGGCTCGAAGAACTGGTCGGGATAGTAACGGTACTCGTCCCATTCGGCCTTTTCGGCGCGGATGCCCGAATTGAGGATGGCGTCGCTGATGCGCTGCTTCACCTCGCCTTTGGTCACATAGACGCGCCAGGGCTGCATGTTGGTCCCCGACGGTGCCCTTGCCGCGACCGTCAGGATGGCGCGAATTGTGCTGTCGTCGACCATGTCGGGCAGAAAGGCGCGTACCGACCGGCGCGACATGATCGCCTCGTCGACGATCGCTGCGTCGAGCGCGCTCCGGTTATTCTTCTCCAGCATGGGCCGTCCCTTCACGCATGGCTGGACCCGGCAACCCGATTCCCGCAACGACCATAGGCAGACACAAATAACTAACTGGTCCTCGACCGGACGCCCCACTCGCCATTCGATGGCGAGGCTTTGCATCAACCGCCAAAATGGCGCAAGCAAATCTTGCATAGCATGAAAATTCACTTGATTTTTTCATGCACTTGCTTTCTCATGAAATTTGAGCAGATTTTTTCACGAGGAGCGGGTGACCTCGACCGCCATCAGATCGGAGCAGGACAATGGCGAGCGGCTGCTGGCCGGCGACATCCGTGCACTGCGCAAGGCCCGCGGGTTGACGCTTGCCGAGATCGCTCTGAAGCTCGACCGCTCGGTAGGCTGGGTCAGCCAGGTCGAGCGCGGCTTGTCGATCCCTTCGCTTGGTGACCTGCGGGCCTTCGCCGAACTCTTCGGCGTGCCGCTCAGCCTGTTCTTCAGCCATGACGTGCCTGCCGAAGAGGAGCGCGGCGTGGTTGTGCGCGCCGGCAGCCGCCGCTCGCTTGGCACAAGCGAATCGGGCCTCGTGGAGGAGCTTCTGTCGCCCGATCTTGGCGGTAGCTTCGAGATGCTGCGCTCGGTCTTCGCGCCGGGCGCGGAATTGAAGACCGAAGCGCGCCGCCCGACCGAGGAAGCGGGCTACGTCGCGTCGGGCACTTTCGAGCTCGAGATCGGCGGCGTCTGGCATCGGCTCAGCGAAGGCGACTCGTTCCGCTTCGAAGGCATGCCGTTCCGCTGGCGCAATCCTGGCGCCGACCCGGCGGTCGTCATCTGGGTGGTTTCGCCACCGGTGTACTGAACCAATGCATGCCGCCCAAAACTGTGCCGCGGTTTTTGGGACAAGGCCTGCATGAAACAAAGAATCAAAAGCGCGTCCTGACGCGCTTTGGACGTTGGAGGAGAACATGGCCGGTTTGCCGACCACGGCACGCGTGGTGATCATCGGAGGCGGTGTCGTTGGCGCCTCCTCACTTTACCACCTTTGCAAGGCGGGCTGGACCGACTGCGTGCTCTTGGAAAAGAACGAGCTGACCTCCGGCTCGACTTGGCACGCGGCCGGCAACGTGCCGACCTTCTCGTCGTCCTGGTCGCTGATGAACATGCAGCGCTATTCTACCGAGCTCTACCGGGGCCTCGCCGACGCGGTCGACTATCCGATGAACTACCATGTCACCGGCTCGTTGCGGCTCGCCCACACCAAGGAGCGCATGCAGGAGTTCCAGCGCGCCAAAGGCATGGGCCGCTATCAAGGCATGGACATCGACCTCGTCGGCCTCGACGAGATCAAGCGCCGTTACCCCTTCATCGAGACGCATGAGCTGAAAGGCGCGCTCTACGACCCGAGCGACGGCGACATCGATCCCGCGCAATTGACGCAGGCGCTTGCCAAGGGTGCGCGCGACATGGGCGCGAAAATCATCCGCTTCTGCCCGGTCACCGGCGTTCGCCGCGAAAACGGCGAATGGGTGGTGGCGACGCCGCAGGGCGAGATCCGCTGCGAGATCGTGATCAATGCCGCCGGCTATCGCGCCGCCGAAGTTGGAAAAATGTTCGGCCGCGAAGTGCCGATGATGGTGATGAGCCATCAATATATCCTGTTCGAGGAAATCCCCGAGCTGGCCGCATGGACCAAGGAACAGGGCAAGAAACTGCCGTTGCTGCGCGACGTCGACACCTCCTACTACCTGCGCCAGGAAAAGACCGGCATGAATCTCGGTCCCTATGAGCGCAATTGCCGCGCGCATTGGGTCGGCCACAACGATCCGATGCCGGAGGATTTTTCCTTCCAGCTTTTCCCGGACGATCTCGACCGTCTCGAGCATTACCTTGCCGACGCCGTTGCCCGTGTGCCGATCCTCGGCACCGCAGGCCTTTCCAAGGTGATCAACGGGCCGATACCTTACGCGCCGGATGGCAATCCGCTGATCGGTCCGATGCCCGGCGTGCCGAATGCTTTCGAGGCCTGCGTCTTCACCTTCGGCATTGCGCAAGGTGGCGGCGCCGGCAAGGTGCTGGCCGAATGGGTGACCGAGGGCCAGACCGAATGGGACATGTGGTCCTGCGATCCGCGCCGCTTCACCGCCTTTGCTTCGGCACCCGACTATTGCGTTGCCAAGGGCATGGAGATCTACGGCAACGAATACGCCATCCAGTTCCCGCGCCACGCCTGGCCGGCCGGCCGCGACCGCAAGCACTCGCCGCTGCATGAGCGCGTCAAAGCGCGGGGTGGCCAGTTCGACGCTTATAACGGCTGGGAGCGCGCCACCTGGTACGCGCAACCGGGCGACGACATTTCGGAAGAATCAACGCTGACTTTCCGCCGCGACGGGCCATGGCAGCAGCGCGTTCGCGAGGAATGCCTGGCTGTGCGCGATGCAGCCGGCATCCTCGACCTGCCCGGCTTCTCGCGTTTCAACCTCGAAGGTCCGGGCGCCGCCGAATGGCTGGCCCTGCAGGTCACCGGCCTCGTGCCGAAGCCCGGCCGCATCGGCCTGGTTTATTTCGCGGACGATAAGGGCCGCATCGTTACCGAAATGTCGGTCGTGCGCCATGGCGAGGACCAGATGACGCTAATCACCGCGGCCGTCGCGCAGTGGCACGACTTCGAATGGTTGAAGTCGCGCATGCCGGCCGATGCGGCCTTCAGGCTGACCGATCGCACGGAGGAATACTCAACCCAGATTCTCGCCGGCCCGAACTCGCGCGCTATCCTTGCTGACGTCTGCGACGCCGATCTCTCCCTGCCTTGGCTGACGCATCAGGAGACGGCCATCGCCGGCCGCTGGGCGAAGCTGGTGCGCGTCTCCTTCGCCGGCGAGCTCGGTTGGGAGATCCACACCAAGGTCGCGGACACGGCCACTGTCTTCGACGCCGTTTGGGCCGCCGGCCAGAGGCATGGCCTAAAGCCCTTCGGCATGTACGCGCTGGATTCGCTTCGGCTGGAAAAAGGCTACCGCACCTGGAAAGGCGACCTCTCGACCGACTATTCCATCCTGCAGGGCGGGCTCCAACGCTTCGTCAAATGGGACAAGCCCGACTTCCGCGGCAAGGCGGCGCTGCTCAACGAAAGGCAGCAGGGCGTGAAGAAGCGCTTCGTCACGCTGGTCCTAGAAAACCCCAGCGATTGCGACGCGCCCTATATGTCGACGCTCTGGCATGACGGCAAGATTGTCGGCGAGACGACGTCGGGCGGCTGGGGCCATCGCGTCGATAAGTCGATCGCGCTCGGCATGCTGCGTTCCGACCTGACCGAGCCCGGCACGGCGGTCGAGGTCGAAATCTTCGGCGACCGTTTCAAGGCGGTGGTGCAGAAGGACGAGCCGTTGTGGGATCCGAAGAACGAAAGGTTGAGAGCATGACATCCGTCATTCTTACCGATGGCGGCATGGGCCAGGAGCTGGTCCGTCGCAGTCAGTCCGAACCGACGCCTTTGTGGTCGGCCAGAGTGCTGATCGACGAACCGGAACTGGTGCGCGACCTGCATGCGGCATTCATCCGTGCCGGCGCCCGCGTCATCACCATCAACACCTATTCGGCCACGCCCGAGCGCCTGGCGCGCGAGGGCGCGGAAGAGCTGTTTAAGCCTCTGCAGAAGCGCGGCATCGAGCTCGCCCGGCAGGCGCGCGAAGAAGCGGGTGAAGCCGCCATCGCCGGCTGCCTCTCGCCTCTGTTCGGCAGCTACGCGCCGGCGCTGACCATCTCCTTCGAGGACACGCTCGGCATTTACCGCCGCATCGTCGCCGAACAGGCAGAAGGCGTCGATTTGTTCCTGTGCGAGACCATGGCTTCCGCCGACGAGGCTCGCGCGGCGGTCACCGCGGCATGCGAGAGCGGCAAGCCGGTCTGGGTATCCTGGACTCTCGCCGACCACGGCACGCCCCGCCTGCGCAGCGGCGAGAGCATTGCCGCCGCGGCTAGCGCCCTCGGCGATCTGCCGGTGGCGGCACGGCTGCTCAACTGCTGCCGGCCCGAAGCCATTGCCGCCGCATTGCCGGAACTGCTGGCCCTCGGCGGTCCGGTTGGCGCCTATGCCAATGGCTTCACCTCGGTCGAGGCGCTCAAGCATGGCGGCACGGTCGACGTGCTGCACGCGCGCCATGATCTCGATCCGCACGCCTATGCCGACCAGGCGATGGGCTGGGTCGAGACTGGCGCCAGCATTGTAGGCGGCTGTTGCGAAGTCGGGCCGGCTCACATCGCTGCGCTACGCGACCGGCTCATTGAGGCCGGCCATCACATCTCGGGAGTAGCCTGATGCCAAAACCATCAAAGCGCATTACCGGCATCGTGCCATCGGGCAAGGATGGCTGGGAAGTCCACTTCGCCGCCTGGACCCGCAGGGCAGCCGGCGAGGACATCATCGTGCTCTCGGTCGGCGACCATGATTTCGACACGCCGCCGCAAACGATCGAGGCCTGCGTCAACGCCGTCCGCGGCAGCAACCACCACTACACGCCGCTTTCCGGGCTGCCGCGCCTGCGCAAGGCCATGGCAGCTGCCTCCACCGCCTGCACCGGCGTCCTGACGGATCCCGACGAGGTCATCGCCACGGCCGGCGGTCAGGGCGCACTTTACGCCGCCGTGCAGGGCGTGCTCGACCCCGGCGATCACGCGATCGTCGTCGCGCCTTATTATGCCACCTACCCCAACACCTTCAGCGCCGCCGGCGCCAGCTTCACCGTGGTCGAGACGCCGGCCGAGGACGGCTTCCAGCCGCGCGCCGATAGGATCCGCGCGGCGCTCAGGCCCAACACGCGCGCCATCCTGATCAACACCCCGAACAACCCGACAGGCGCAGTCTATTCGCGCGAACGGCTCGAGCAATTGGCCGAAATCTGCAAGGAGCACGATCTCTGGCTGCTATCCGACGAGGTCTACTGGACGCTCGGCGGCGGCGAGCACATCTCGCCGCGCTCGCTGCCCGGCATGTCCGAGCGCACGCTGGTCATCAATTCCATGTCGAAAAGCCACGGCATGACCGGCTGGCGCATGGGCTGGCTCACCGGCCCGAAGGCGATGATCGCGCTGATGACCGATCTCAACCTGGTGACCACCTACGGCCTGCCGGCCTTCATCTCGATCGCTTGCGCCGAGGCGCTTGAAAACCACTACGGCGTGGACGAAATAGCCGAGCGTTACGCCGGGCGCCGCGCCGTGTTCCTCGACGCCATTCGCGGCGCAAATGAAGTCACCGTGCGCGGCTCCGAAGGCGGCATGTATGTCATGCTCGACATATCGGCCATCGAGCCCGACGACGAGAAATTCGCCTGGGCGCTGCTCGACAAGGAGAAGATCGGCGTCATGCCTGGCTCGAGCTTCGGCGAGGCCGCCGCCGGCCACATCCGCATCAGCCTCTGCCAGCCTGAACCTGTCCTTCAGGAAGCAGCGCTTCGCGTGCGCCGCTTCGCTTCCGACTACCGCCGCGAGGCCGCATGACCAAAACCATTCCAACCAAAGCTCGCGCGGTCATTATCGGCGGCGGCGTCTCCGGCTGCTCGGTCGCCTATCATCTGGCCAAGCTCGGCTGGACCGACATCGTGCTGCTTGAGCGCAAGCAGCTCACCTGCGGCACGACCTGGCACGCCGCCGGCCTGATCGGCCAGTTGCGCGCCTCGCAGAACATGACCCGGCTGGCGAAATACTCGGCCGACCTCTACGTCAAGCTCGAGGCGGAGACCGACGTCGGCACCGGCATGCGCCAGGTCGGCTCGATCACCGTGGCGCTGACCGAGGAACGCAAGCATGAAATTTATAGGCAGGCCTCGCTAGCCCGCGCCTTCGATGTCGACGTGCGCGAGATTTCGCCAACCGAAGTCAAGGAGATGTACCCGCATCTCAACGTCTCCGATGTGGTCGGCGCGGTGCATTTGCCTCTCGACGGCCAGTGCGACCCCGCCAATATCGCCATGGCGCTGGCCAAGGGCGCGCGGCAACGCGGAGCGACGGTTATCGAAAACGTGAAGGTCATCAAGGTCCACACCAGGAACGGCCGCGTCTCCGGTGTCTCCTGGGCTCAGGGCGAGGACCAGGGCACGATCGAGACCGACATCGTCGTCAACTGCGCCGGTATGTGGGCGCGCGAGCTCGGCCGGCAGAACGGCGTCACCATCCCGCTGCACGCCTGCGAGCATTTCTACCTCGTCACCGAGCCCATCCCCGGCCTCACCCGCCTGCCGGTGCTGCGCGTGCCGGACGAGTGCGCCTACTACAAGGAAGACGCCGGCAAGATGATGCTCGGCGCCTTCGAGCCGGTGGCGAAACCCTGGGGCATGGACGGCATCCGCGAGGATTTCTGCTTCGACCAGTTGCCCGAGGACATGGACCATTTCGAGCCGATCCTCGAAATGGGCGTCAACCGTATGCCGATGCTGGGCACGGCCGGCATCCACACCTTCTTCAACGGCCCCGAGAGTTTTACTCCCGACGACCGCTACTATCTCGGCGAGGCGCCGGAACTCTCCGGCTACTGGATGGCGACCGGCTACAATTCGATCGGCATCGTTTCCTCCGGCGGCGCCGGCATGGCCCTGGCGCAGTGGATCAATGACGGCGAGGCGCCTTTCGACCTCTGGGAGGTCGACATCCGCCGCGCCCAGCCCTTCCAGAAGAACCGTCGCTACCTCAAGGAACGCGTCTCCGAAACGCTCGGCCTGCTCTACGCCGATCATTTCCCCTATCGCCAGATGGCTACCTCGCGCGGCGTGCGCCGCTCGCCTCTGCACGAGCATCTGAAGGCTCGTGGCGCCGTCTTCGGCGAGGTGGCCGGCTGGGAGCGCGCCAACTGGTTTGCCCGCGAAGGACAGGAGCGCGAATACCGCTATTCCTGGAAGCGGCAGAACTGGTTCGACAACCAGCGCGAGGAACACCTCGCCGTGCGCAACGGCGTCGGCCTGTTCGACATGACCTCGTTCGGCAAGATCCGCGTTGAAGGCCGCGACGCTTGTGCCTTCCTGCAGCGGCTCTGCGCCAACGACATGGACGTGGAACCGGGCAAGATCGTCTACACGCAGATGCTCAACGCCAAAGGCGGCATCGAGAGCGACCTCACCGTGACGCGGCTGTCCGAGACCGCCTATTTCCTCGTCGTGCCGGGCGCCACCTTGCAGCGTGACCTCGCCTGGCTGAGGCGGCACGTCGCCGACGAATTCGTCGTCATTACCGACGTAACCGCTGCCGAAGCCGTCATCTGCCTGATGGGCCCCGATTCGCGAAAGCTGATCCAGAAGGTGAGCCCCAACGATTTTTCCAACCAGGCCAATCCGTTCGGCACCTTCCAGGAGATCGAGATCGGCATGGGGTTGGCCCGTGCCCATCGCGTTACCTATGTCGGCGAGCTCGGCTGGGAACTCTATGTCTCGACCGATCAGGCCGCCCATGTCTTCGAGGCGATCATTGAAGCCGGCGCCGATGTCGGGCTGAAGCTCTGCGGCCTGCATACTCTGGATTCCTGCCGCATCGAAAAGGCCTTCCGCCATTTCGGCCACGACATCACCGACGAGGACCATGTGCTGGAGGCAGGTCTTGGCTTCGCGGTGAAGACGGCCAAGAGCGACTTCATCGGTCGTGACGCGGTGCTCAGGAAGAAGGAAGCCGGGTTGAGCCGCAGGCTGGTGCAGTTCCGCCTCAAGGACCCGCAGCCCCTGTTATTCCACAACGAAGCAATCCTGCGCGACGGCATGATCGTCGGTCCGATCACCTCGGGCAATTACGGCCACCATCTCGGCGGCGCGATCGGGCTCGGCTATGTGCCCTGCGAGGGCGAGAGCGAGGCTGATGTGCTGGGCTCATCCTACGAGGTCGAGATCGCAGGCGAGCGTTTCGCCGCGGAAGCATCGTTGAGGCCAATGTACGACCCGAAGGCTGAACGGGTGCGGATGTAGCGCAGTGTTCCCTTCTCCCCGTTCAACGGGGAGAAGGTGCCCGAAGGGCGGATGAGGGGCAGCGCCACACCTTTGCGACGCCGCCCCTCATCTGCTGCCGCCGTCTTCTCCTCATTTAACAGGGAGAAGAGAGCTATCCTCAAAAGCTTTCCAGCCTCGCCCTTACCTTCGCCAGAAACGCCGTCCGGCTCTTCGGCGTTGAGGAATCCATCAGGTAGTGCGCCAGGAAGAATGTCTTGCAGCGGGGGGCGCAGATGGCGCGCATGCCGCGCAGGATCGTCTTGCGGCCGGGCTGGCCGACAACGACGCTCCACCACGTCGGCGCGCCACAGGTGGTGATGACGCCGACCTTGGTCACATGGGTCATCAGCGATTGGATCCGGCCTCTGCCGCGCGGCAGCTTGAAGGCGATGTCGGTCGCCCACACGCGATCGAACCAGCCCTTCAGCATCGCCGGCAATCCGTACCACCAGGTGGGGTAGATGAAGAGGATCGCCTCGGCCCATTGCAGATGCTCGAAATGCGGCCTGAGCTCGGGATCCTCAGGCGCGCGCTCGTTGTAGGAGCGCCGCTCTTCGCAGCTCATCACCGGATTGAACTTCTCGGCATAGAGATCGAGCAGCCGCACGTCCCAGCCTCGTCGCGTCAGCACCTCTATCGCCATGTCGCGGATCGCGGCGCAATAGCTCTCCGGCACCGGATGGCAATAGACCACCAGCACGCGCATCAGAATTGATCCATGCTGGCGGCTACCTTCGCCATGAAGGCCTTGCGCGTCTGATCCGTCGAAAGGTTCATCGAATAGTGTGCGAGGTAAGAGACGGAGGCGCCTGGCTTGATGGTGGCCCGCAGCGTGCGCTTCACCATTTTGCGCGGCGGATCGCCCATCAGCATGGCGCGAAAACGACTGCCGCCGTAGGTGGTGATGGCCGCGAGCTTGCGGATGTTGTGCAGCGTCGGCCGAACCTTGCCGTCGACCAGCTTGAACGATACGCCGGGCAGGAAGACGCGGTCGAAGAAGCCCTTCAGGATAGCTGGATAGCCGTAATTCCAGACCGGAAACGACAGCACCAACGCTTCCGCCTTCTGAAGCCTTGCGATGTAACCGGCGACCGCCTCGTTCGGCCCGCGCTGATCGTGGTAGCCGAGCCGCTCTGCGCGCGTCATCCGCGGATCGAAATCCTCGGCATAGAGGTCGCAGTCGTCGATCGTGTGGCCCGCCGCGCCGAGCCGCTCGACGATCGTCCGATGCAGTCCGGCGTTGAAGCTGGTCTCCACCGGATGTGCGTAGAGCACGAGGATGTTCACGGGAGTGGATCCCGCAGGTCAGCTCGACAAACCCCTGTTGTCCCATGCCACATCTCCTCCCTTGTGCGGGAGATGTCGCCAAAGGCGACAGGCCAGAGGAGGGTGCAGCGCCGGGCGCTCATCGCGATCACCTCGCCCTTTGCAGCCCCTTGAACAGGAACGGCTTGCCGGAGCGATAGTCATAGCCCGGATTCTCCCAGGCAATCATCTTGCCGGGGTTGAGCAATCCTTGCGGGTCGGTCTCGCGCTTGAAGGCAAGCTGAACCTCGTCAGTCTGCTTCATGCCGCCCTCTTCCAGCGTGTAGCGATGGGGGTTGAAGATCCAGCAGCCATTGTCCTCGTGGATACGGATGATCTCGTCGAGCCTTTCTTCCGTGGTGAAACGGACCAGCGGCAGCCCGGCGGCGCCGATCGCGCCGTCGAAGCGGATGAATTCGAGATGCGCCGGCACCTCGTCGCCGAAGCGGTCGACCATCGCCTTGACGTGCGCGAGATGGTCCGGCGACGGATAGCGCGCCTGCAGATAGGTGATCGTCGGATCGACTCTTATGGCGCGCAGCGTCGTGTGATTCCAGGTCAGCTCGTAGGCCGGCGGCAATCCCTTGAGGTCGGTCTCCTGGTCGGCCCGGAAGACGATTTCGCCTTTGCTGGCCCGGACGAACGCGAGGAACCCATCCATCGCGTGCGGCGCGATCATGCACACCACGATGCTCTGCTCGCGCCGGAAGAACTTCTGGTGTCGCTTGAAATAATCGTAAGGAATGGGTGCCGCGATCGGCGTGATCAGCTTCGCCAATATGCCGTCCTGCTCGGCGAGGTCGTTGCCGAAGCCCGCTGCACCCATGAAATCGTCGAAGCCGACGATGACATCGACCCAATCGTAGGACGCCGTCAGCGGCATCTCAACCTCGGTGATGATGCCGTTGGTGCCATAGGCATGCATCACCTTGAGCACGTCCTCGCCCGAGAGGTCCATGACGCGCGGCTCCGCCTCCATCGTCACGGTCCGCAGCCGGATGACATTGCCGAGATCGCGCAATCCGCCCCAGCGGATCGAGCCGACGCCGCCCGAGCCGCCTGCGACGAAGCCGCCGATGGAGGCGGTGTTGTAGGTGGAGGGCGACATGCGCAGTTCCTGCGCGGAATGCGCCCGCGCGGCGCGATCGATGTCGGCCAGAACCGCTCCGGGCCCGGTCACCACGCGGCCCGGCGCGATCGCCTTGACTTCGTTCATCTCGGCGAGGTTGAGCACCACGCCGCCCGACAGCGGCATCGCCTGTCCGTAATTGCCGGTGCCGCTGCCGCGGGGTGTGACTGGAACGCCGTGCCGGTGGCAGGCGGCCAAAATGCGGATCACCTCGTCCTCGTTCTTTGGCGTAACGATCAGGTCGCCGGTGACGTGGTCGAGCTGTTGTTTGAGGACGGGGCTGTACCAGTAGAAGTCGCGGCTCTTCTGCTGGACGATGGCCGGATGGTCGTCGATCTTGAGGCCTTCGAGATCGCGCTTCAGCGCTGCGATATCCATCATCACACCATCAATTCGTCGAGTTCAGCATAGTCGGGCAGCCGGCGCTCGATCGCCCTGCCCTCGCGCACCACGATGCGATCCGATTCGGGCCGCGACAGCAATTCGGTCCAGCTGCGTCCCTTGAAGACGATGAAGTCGGCGCTACCGCCGGCGGCGAGAGTGCCGACACCTTCCAGCCGCATCACCTCGGCCGGCGTCGCCGCTATCGCTTTCGGCCAGTCACCGACAGGGTGATCGAAATGCAGGATGCGTGTCGCCATGCGGTAGACCTCCAGCATATCGAGGTCGCCATAGGCGTAGAACGGGTCGCGCGTGTTGTCGGAAGCGACAGCCACCTTGATGCCGCGTGCCTTCATCTCGTGCAGCAGCGTCACGCCGCGCCAGCGCGGCGTGGTGTGGTTGTTGCGACGGTCCTGCAGATAGAGGTTGCACATCGGCAGCGACACTACGGCCAATCCGGCCTTCGCCACCTTGTCCAGCGTGTCGAGAACTTCGAGGTCGGGCTGGCGCGCCAGCGAGCAGCAATGCCCGATCAGGATATTGCCCTCAAAACCGTTCCACAGCGAAGCCTCGGCGATCTTCTTCAGCGAGACGGCCGCGACATCGTCGGTCTCGTCGGCATGGAAATCGAGGTCGAGCCCATGCTTTATGGCTTCAGCGAACACCTTGTCGAGCAGTTCCTCGAGGTCGGGCACCATGTAAGTGACAACGCCGAGCACGCCCTTGGCCGCGGCGACGCGTTTTGCCAAACGCTCGAACCAGGCCTTGTCGCGCACGCCTTCGATGCCAAGCAGACAGGCGGCCTGCAGCTCGATCCGGCCTCGCCATTTTTCCCGCATCGTCTCGAACACCGGCCAGGAAATTTCCTCCTGCGGCGCCACGCTGTCGAGATGCGTGCGCAAGGCCCTGGTACCGTGCGCGTAAGCTGAGCGCAGCGAGAAATCCATGCGCCTCGCCACGTCCTCCGCGCTCCAGCGAGCGGTGCGGTCGGCGGCAGTTGCGTTGAGCGCGCGTATGAAGGTGCCGTCGGGATTTGGCTTGCGCGGCCAGATATGGCCCTTGTCGATATGCGTATGGCAGTCGACGAAGCAGGGCAGCACGATGCGGCCGCCAAGGTCGATTGCGTCGAATGGCTGCTCGGCTTTGCCGTGCGCAATGATGCTAGCAATCTTGCCGTCGGCGACGGCAATGTCGGCAAGCGCAAAACCATCGGCATCGAAGCTTGCGGCAAGGCCCGGCGTCAGCGATTGATGAACGCGGACGTTGGCGAGCTGGTAACGACCAGAGGCTGGGATCAACATTCAGGCACCCTAGCGCTCCTGCTTCAGCGCGCTCTCGTGCCAGCGGCGCAGGATGAGATGCGACACCAGCGACAGCACGAGGAAGATCAGGATGCCGGTGAGCGAGATCAGGATCAGCGCCGCGAACAGCCTGGGAGCATTGAGCCGGTAGCCCGCCTCGATGATGCGCGAGGCAAGCCCGGACGATTGCCCCTGCGCGCCGGCGACGAACTCGGCCACCACGGCGCCGATCAGCGACAGGCCGCCGGCGATCTTCAGCCCACCGAGGAAATAGGGCATCGCCGCCGGCAGGCGCAGATAGCGCAATTGCTGCCAGCGGGTCGCGCCGTTGAGCTTGAACAAATCGCGCAGGTTGCGGTCGACCGAGTTCAGCCCGAGCGTGGTGTTGGAGAGGATCGGGAAGAAGGCGACGATCCAGGCACAGAGCAGGAGCTTGGTCGTCTGGTTGTTAATATAGATGTTGATCAGGGGGAAGATCGCCACGATCGGCGTCACCTGCAGCACGATGGCGAAGGGGAAGAACGACATTTCGACCCATTTAGACTGCGCGAACAGCACCGCCAGCCCGACGCCGCCGATGACGGCAAGCAGCAGGCTGAGGAAGGTGATCCTGAGCGTCACCAGCAGCGAAGAGAACAACAGCCAGGCATCGTCATGCAGCGTCTGCAGCACCACGCCCGGGCGCGGCAGGATGTATTGCGGGATCTCGTTCCAGACGCAGATGCGATCCCACAGCCAGATCGCAAGCACCATGATCGCCAGAGGCAGAACCCATTTGCCGATCCGCTCCAGCCGCTCCTGGCGGACGCGGCGCGCCTCTTCCGCGTCGAGCTTCAGGGCATTATCTTCAATGGCCGTCATGATGAGGTCCGGCGGTTGAGTTGATGGCATTGACCAGCACGTCCGAGGCCTGCCGGCAGAGCGCCGCATAATCGGGCGAAGTCCGGAATGCCTCGTCGCGCGGATAAGGCGCTTCGATTGCAAGCTCGCCGTGAACGCGGCCCGGTCGTGCCGCCATGACGACGACACGACTGGACAGGAACACGCTTTCGAAGACGCTATGGGTGACGAAGACGACGGTAAACCGCTCGTCCTGCCAAAGCTCGAGAAGATCGTTGTTGAGCTTGAAGCGGGTAATCTCGTCAAGCGCCGCGAAGGGCTCGTCCATCAGAAGAATGCGCGGCTTGGTCACCATAGCCCGCGCGATCGAGACACGCATCTTCATGCCGCCGGAAAGCTCACGCGGCACGGCATTCTCGAAACCGGTGAGGTGCACGCGCGACAGCATTTCCATCACCGCGGGCTTGGCCTCCGCGCGCGACACGCCTTGCAGCCTGAGCGGCAGCCAGACATTGTCGAAGACGCTGGCCCATGGCAGCAGCGTCGGTTCCTGGAAGACGAAGCCGATATTCGAGCGGTCGATCGAGCCGCGCCAGTCGAGCTGGCCGGAGGTCGGCGTCGACAGACCGGCGATCAACCTGAGCGCCGTCGACTTGCCGCAGCCCGAGGGCCCGAGCAGGCTTAGGAAATCGCCTTCGCGGATCGCCAGGTCGACCTTGCTCAGCGCCGTGACGCCGTTGGAAAAGACCTTGCCGACATTGCGTAAGGAAAGCAGCATCGGGCTCTCACCCGATGCCGTTGCCTGCGCCACTTTCTCCTGGATCATCTCAGGCAGGCCGCCTTACTTCTTCAGCTCCCGCCCGACCCCCTTGTTGATGAAGGCGAGCGTATAGGCCTTCTTGATGTCGATGCCCGGCTGCGCGACCTTGGCCTTGACCATCTTGTCGTAGAAGCTCTGGATGCGCGCTTCGGTCATGCCGCCGATACCGAGCTTTTCCGTATCGCCGGAATCGACAATGCCGAACTTCTTCAGCTGTTCGATCGAGAAGGCGATCTGCTCATCCGTCATGTCCGGATTGTCCTTCTTGATCATCTCGTTGGCGGCCTTGTTGTCGCCGTAGAGGTAGTTGTACCAGCCCTTGGCCGAGCCATCGACGAAGCACTGCACCACCTCCGGCCGCTTGTCGATGGTGTCCTGCATCACTTCGATGGTCGTGGCATAAGTATCCCAGCCATTGTCGGCGAGCAGGAACTGGTTCGGCACGAAGCCGCCCTGTTTCTGCACCGCGTAGGGCTCCGACGTGACATAGCCCTGCTGGATCGACTTCTTGTTGGCGATGAAGGGCGCCGGATTGAAGGTGTATGGCACGCGCTTGGCGGCATCGAAGCCGAGATCGGTCACCATCCACTGGAAGAAGGTCTGTGCGCCCTCGTCGCCGAGGATATACTGGTCGGCGTTCTTCAGGTCCTCCCACTTGTCCAGCCCTTCGCCCGGATGGGACATGATGACCTGCGGGTCCTTCTGGAAGTCGGCGGCGACGACGCGCATCGGAATCCCCTGCTGCACGGCGTCGAAGGCCGAGAGCAGGTTGCCGCCCATGTAGAAATCGATCTTGCCGGCCAGCAGCATCGGCCGGCCGCTGACCTGCGGGCCGCCCTGCATGATGGTGACGTCGAGGCCGCAGGCGGCGTAGGTTCCGTCGGCGATCGCCTGGTAGTAGCCGCCATGTTCCGGCTCGGCCAGCCAGTTGGTGCCAAAGGTGACCTTCTCGTTGGCCGCAGCGCCCAGCGTGCTGGCAGCAAGCAGCGCGATCGCACCCGCCAGGATTTTTTCTTTTCCGTACATAAACATCACCCTCTCTTGGCTCCGGCGCGCTGCGCGCTGGGCTCCACTCCATTGGTTCAAGAAGCAAGACACATGCCACCGCCTTGGGCCGCCTGCTTGCGCGGCAGTCATTGCCGAGACCGGACGGGTCATGCTGTACAAATGGCATCGTGCCCATTTTTTGGACGCCTGTCCATAATCGCCCGGGCGGCATGCACCGCATCTTGAAGCTTTCATGAATCCGGCCTTAGTCTGCCTGCCGACAGGAGAATGCCATGCTCAATTATCTCGCCCCCAAGTCGATCAAGCCGCCCTTTGCCCGTTATAGCCATGGCGTTGAAATTCCAGCGGGAAAGCGCCTTGTGCTATGTTCGGGTCAGTTGGGCATCGCGCCGGATGACGCCGTCCCGGAGGATGCCGGCGCGCAGACCGAGCTTTGCTTCAAGAATATTGCCGCAATCTTAAGCGAAGCCGGGCTGACGCTGAACGATGTCGTGCGCATCAACGCCTTCGTCACCGATCGCGCGCATCTGCAGGCCTATATGGACGTTCGCAATCGCCTGTTTTCCGATCCGGCGCCCGCTTCGACGCTGATGATCGTTTCAGGTTTTGCCCGCCCGGAATTCAAGGTCGAGGTGGAGGTTCTGGCAGCAGGCTAGCTGTTGCCCGGAATGCCCAGGCGCTTTAGACCTTCGGGCCAACAGCAGACCATCGGGAGACGACAGTGACGACAAGACGTGTGTGGTGGGGCGACTATCGGACGACCGAATACGCCTCGATCGACGCGGAAGCGACGATTGCCGTTCTGCCGGTGGCCGCGGTCGAGCAGCATGGCCCTCACCTTCCCGTCTCGACCGACACCTCGATCATGATGGGCATGCTGGAGACGGTGATTGCGCGCCTGCCCGAGGACATCGACATCCGCCTCCTGCCGGTGCAGGCGGTGGGCAAGTCGAACGAGCATCTGCATGCGCCGGGAACGCTCACCTTGCCGGCCACCACCCTGGTCGACGCCTGGACCGAGCTTGGCCTCTCGGTCGCCCGCGCCGGGGTCAGAAAGTTGATCGTCGTCAACTCGCATGGCGGCAACGAGGAGATCATGGGCATTGTCACGCGCGAATTGCGCGTGCGCGCAAAGATGCTGGCGGTGAAGACGAGCTGGCAGCGCTTCGGCCGTCCCGCTGGCATGTATACCGAGCTCGAGGACCGTCACGGCATCCATGGCGGCGATGTCGAGACCTCGTTGATGCTGCATTTCCGGCCAGATCTCGTCGATATGGGCAAGGCCGACAACTTCGTCTCCAATGTCGGTCGCGCTGAAAAGGAATTCGCCCTGCTGCGGCACACCGGAACGCACGCCTTCGCCTGGATCGCCAGCGACCTCAATCCGAACGGCGTGGTCGGCGACGCCAGTATCGCCACCGCCGAAAAAGGCCGGCTCACCGCCGAGCATCAGGCCGATGGCTTCATCACCCTGGCCAGGGATGTGCGTAAGGCGAGGCTTGCCGACTGGCTGGCGTAGCGGAACAGTGCGAGCTCAATCTCTAATGCTGAGTTCGAACGGAATCCCTTCAAAGGCATCTGCACCGCGCCCGATTGCTTCGACTGCCGCGATCATCCGGCCTTCTCGCCCAAGCAACATATCCGCAACGGCAATCAGCCTTGGATTGGGCGTCGCTGACGGCGAGAGAAAGCGCAGCGTCTTCGCCAGTTCCGCCTCGTCGCGTTTGGGCGCCAGTGCCGCCGCGATAATATAAGCCGACGCCGTGGATCGGCTGATACCGGCATAGCAGTGCACGACCATCGGTTTGGCCCTGTCCCAGCGATAGGCGAAGTCGAGCAGCGCGCGCACATGCTCCTCGCCCGGCATGGTCATGCCTTCCTGCGCGGCGACGATGTCGTGCATGACGAGATGCAGATGGTTTTCGGCCAGTATCGAGGCCGGACGGATCATCCCGGTGCCGTCGGCGAGCAGCGACAGCAAGCGCTCCGCGCCGGTTCTCGCAACGGTCTCCTCCACCTTCGACAGCGAACAGACATGGATCATCGTCAGCACTCCTTCGGCGCATCGTCGCGCCGCGAGGCCCACTCTGCAAGCGCGCTCTCGAGCCGCTGCCACTCCTCTTCGCTGCCGGGCAGACCGACGCGCAAGACCTGCGGTCGATCGGCAAAATGACGGACCAGGATACCGCGTTCGCCAAGAGCGGAGAACAGGGAGGCAGCATCAGAGAAAGACAAATAGCGGAACAAACTGGTGCCGCCGGCGACCGCGATACCGAATCGGCTGAGCAGCGCGTCGAGGCGCTTGGCATCGGCTGCCAGGCCCTGTCGCATGTCATCCTGCCACTCGGCGTCCGCCAATGCGCGGATTCCGTATTCAAGTGCAGGACCGGCGACAGCCCATGGCCCAAGCTGCGCCTCCAACCGCTCGGCGGTCAGTTGGTCGGCCAGCGCGAAACCAAGCCTTACGCCGGCAAGGCCGAAGAATTTGCCGAAGGAGCGCAGCACCACCATACCACCCTGGCCCACATCGCCAGCCAGACTGTGTTGGACCGGGCCGACATCCATGAAGGCTTCGTCGACCACCAGCAGGCCGCCCTTCGCGCGAAGCCGCGCAGCAAGGCCGACCAGGCGGTCCCTTTCGATCACTCGCCCATCCGGATTGTTCGGGTTGACCAGCACGGCAAGGTCCGCGTCCGCCAAGGCGTCGAAGTCGCCCGCCTCCACAACCGCGTGGCCTGCAATCGCGGCCACCCTGGCGTGCTCGGCATAGGTTGGACCCAGCACCAGTGCCTTGCCTGGTTTCACCAGCGAAGCGACCCGCGGCAACAAAATCTGCGTGCCGGGCGCGGCCACGACATGCGCCGCCGACCGCGCGCCATACGCCTTGGCCGCAATTTCGGCCAATTCGCGCAGTCGTCCTGGCTCCGGCAATCGTGACAGGGCGGTGGCGGGCAGATCAAAAAGCGGATAGGAGTGCGGATTGATACCTGTCGAGAGGTCAAGGAAAGGCTGTGGCGCATGAGGGAAGAGCGCGCTTGCCCGGCCAAGGCTGCCGCCGTGATCAACCGCTGCAACCGCTCCGCTTAGAAGCTTCATGTCGATCCTGATCGCTTTCCTGTCACTCGCCATCGAACGTGCCCTTGGCTATCCGGACTGGTTGTTCAACGCCATCGGTCATCCGGTAACCTGGATCGGCAGGCTGATATCCTTTCTCGATCGCAGGCTCAACCGCGCCACCGATTCCGACGAATTGCGTCGCCGCCGCGGCGTCCAGGCGCTTCTGGTCATCCTGCTGGTGCCGGCGGCCATCGGCCTGACGCTGCATGTCCTGCTCTGGCTGATCTTTCCGTCCGGCCTGGTCATCGCGGCCATTCTCAGCTCCTCGCTTCTGTCGCAGAAGAGCCTCGCCGAGCATGTCGAGGATGTCGCCGATGCGCTGGAGACCGGTGGCCTGACGCTCGGCCGCATCGCCGTTTCGCGCATCGTCGGCCGCGATCCGGACAAGCTCGACAGGGCGGGCGTTGCCCGCGCCGCGATCGAAAGCCTGGCCGAGAATTTCTCCGATGGCATCGTCGCGCCCGCCATATGGACCGGTGTCGGTGGTTTGGCCGGGGGTGCTGCCTACAAGGCCGCCAACACCGCCGATTCCATGATCGGCCACCGCACGCCGAAATACGAGGCCTTCGGCCGGGCGGCCGCTCGCTTCGACGACCTGGTCAACCTGCCGGCATCGCGGCTCACCGGCCTGCTGATTGTGCTGGCGGCCTTCATCGTCAAGGGCGCCGACCCCCGCAATGCCTGGCAGGTCATGCGGCGTGACGCGAAGAAGCACCGTTCGCCCAATGCCGGCTGGCCGGAAGCCGCCATGGCCGGCGCGCTGGGGCTCGCCCTGGCCGGACCGCGCACTTATGGCGGCGAGGTCGTCGAGGATGCCTTCATGGGCGAAGGCGGCAGGCGCGAGGCCGAAAGCACCGACATAAGGCAGGCGCTGGAACTCTATCGCGTCGCCGACGGGCTGTTGATCGGCCTGTTCGCGATTCTGTCGGCGACGGTGATCTACCTGACCATTTTGATCGGCGGCTAAGGCGCCTCAGAATTCAATCCCCTGCTGCGCCTTCACACCGGCCGCGAAATGGTGCTTGGTCAGCCCCATCTCGGTGACGAGATCGGCGGCCTCCACAAGCAGCGGCTTAGCATTGCGGCCGGTGACGACGACATGCAGGCCCTCGCGACGCGCCTTCAGCGCCGCGACCACCTTTTCCAGCTCGAGATAGTCGTAGCGCAGAGCGATGTTGAGCTCGTCGAGGACCACGAGGCTGATCGACGGGTCGGCAATCAGCTCGAGCGCCCTCGCCCAGGCAGCCTCGGCGGCGGCAATGTCGCGCTTCAGGTCCTGCGTCTCCCAGGTGAAGCCCTCGCCCATCGCGTGCCAGACGACGCGATCGCCAAAGGCGGCGAAGGCATCCTTCTCGCCCGTGTGCCATTTGCCTTTGATGAACTGGACGACGCCGACGCGCTTGCCGTAGCCGAGCATCCTCAGCGCCAGGCCGAACGCAGCCGTGGTCTTGCCCTTGCCCGGCCCCGTATTGACGATCAGCAGTCCCTTCTCGATCGTCTTGCCGGCCACCTCGGCATCCTGCACCGCCTTGCGCTTGGCCATCTTGGCTCGATGGCGTTCGGCATCCTTGTCGTCGATGATCGTGTCTTTGATCTCGCCCATGTCACTTCACCTTGAGCGGCAGCCCCGCCACCATCATCAGCACGCTGTCGGCGACAGCCGCGACCTGCTGGTTGAGCCGCCCGGCGGCGTCGCGGAACCGGCGCGCCAGCGCATTGTCCGGCACGATGCCGAGCCCGACTTCGTTAGACACCACAAACCACGGTCCGCGCGGCTGCGAAAGCACATCCGAGAGCCGCCGGCACTCGGCCTCGATATCGTGGTCCGCCAGCATATGATTGCTCAGCCACAATGTCAGGCAATCGATAAGCACCGGCTGGTGATCGGGCAAGGCGTCGATCGCGCCGACCAGGTCGAGCGGCGCATCGACGGTGACCCAGCCTTTGCCGCGGCGCGAGCGATGCAGCGCGATGCGCTCGCGCATCTCCTCGTCATAGGCCTGCGCGGTGGCGATATAGGCCCAAGGCGACGGGCTTGCCGCCACCAGGCACTCGGCATGCGCGCTCTTGCCGGAGCGCGCACCGCCGATGATGAAAGTCAGATGGCCGTCCGCGCGATCAGGCAAAGCTGTCGCGCAGGCTGGTCGATGTACCGGTGAAGCGCCCGCGCACCACACCGACGGCCGCACCGAGCACCAGCCAGAAGACCAGGTCGGTGAGGGTCACCGCCACCACGAACTGATGGTGCAGCCCTTCGGGAATCGCCGTCTCGAAGCTGACGGGCTGCGGCGCGCCGACTACGTGCGGAGCGACGATCAGCACGACCGCCAGAATTGCCAAGGGCAGCGACTTGCGAAAGGCGATCAATCCAAGGCCGACCGCGGTTGCGGCCACCGTCGAAATCCACCAGATCTGGCGCGGCAGAAGTTCCGCCGCCGGCATGGCCGGCAGTTCCGGCGGCAGGCCGAGGCCGGGCGCGAGCGTGAAAACCGCAAAACCGGCAAGGCCCCAGAACACGCCCTGGCGCCAGCTGCCGATGCCACCGGCGAATTCCGACACCGCGACCAGGATCAGCGCGAAGCCGATGCCGGTGACGATGTTTGCGACAACGTTGAAGGCGAAGCGCTCGAAGCCGTCGGCCGGAGCCCAGCCCTCGTCCTCGGTCGGAGCCGCCGCTTCCGTCGACGCAGGAGCGGCGCTGCTCATCGCATTGCCCGCCGGTTCGGCCGAGCTCATGGCAGTGCCAGTTCCAGTGTTGGCGGCATGGTCGTGGTGATGACCGCCGCCCGCCTTTTCATAGACTTCCGCTTTGAGGATCAGCGGCACGGTCGCATAGGCCTGCATGCAGGCAAGCGCGATGCCCGCCACGAGCCCTGCGATCGCCGCGACGAACACGACGTTGCGAAACAGATTCATGATATCGGGCCTTCGTCAGTGGCAGGGAAAAGCCATCGAGTGACGATAGTCGTGGGCAGCGTTGTGGATCGCATCGATGTGCGAGAAGCCGACGAAACCGACGACGAAAATGCCGAGCAGCGCGGCGAGAGCCAGCTGCATGATGCGCGACTGCGAGGAGACGGAGGCGCCGAGGGCGACGGAAGCGGTATTCATGTCTTGTCCTTTCGCCCTCCACCCGAGGGCATCGAAGTCAACTTTCCTGTCGCCGGCAGGTCTCCTGGCTCGCGGATTCGCACCCTTCCCCACCTTCCCGAGGACAAACCTCAGTGGTCTATGGAGAGGACTACCGCACACAGTTGCGGGGGCAGCCACGGCTTAGGGCAAAGACTCCACCCTCACCGCATTCCCTCTTGGCTCCAAAAACGGAACCGACGACGCCAGCGACTATAGGCAGAATCGTCGCGACCGGCAAACCAAATTCCGTCACGCCGCAGCGTGATTGCGGCACCGGTTTCGGACTAAGATCCGGCGATCCGCTCGGCGACGAGCTTCTGCAATCGCCACAAATGGCGGTCGTGAATACCGCGCTGTTCGAGGTTCTTCACCGTGTTGTAGAGATAGTCGGCGCCTGAACCCCAGTGGCCGCACGAGGTCGCCAGCCGTTCGACCACCTCGTCTTCGTTGAGTGGGCCGGCATAGGTCGTGCCTTTGCGATTGATGACGAAGGCAAGCGCTCTCAACGGCCCCTTGTCGGTTGCGAGTTGCAGCAGGCGCGGTCGGTAGCTGGTCGGCTTCAGCGTCATCTCGCGGCGAAAAAGCCTGTCCAGCGCCTGCCGGCGGTCACCACCGTTCAGGCGGAAAGCAACGCCCTTGCATTGGCCGCCACGATCCAGCGCCATCATCAGGCCGGGCCTTTGCTTGGTGCCGCGCCAGCGCGTCATCTTCATGCAGAAGGAGCGATGCCAGCCGCGAGCCACGGCGACGCGCTCCTCAAAATGCTCGATTTCCGGTTTCCAGATCAGCGAGCCGTAGCCGAACAGCCAGAGAGGCTCGGTTGCAGGTAGCTCGGCCTCGAATGCATCCAGCATGGCTTCATAGTCGCTGTCCACGAGATGCTCGGCATCCGGGTCGGGCCCCGGGTCATCGACCGCGCGAAAACAGCGGGCGACCAGTTCCACGGTCAGCGACATCGTTCTTGCAGGCATACTTTGCAATCCTGGGCAGCCGGCGAAACCGCAGGCGATTACGAAGTGACCTTAAGGGCAGCACCCGGAAGCGACAATGGCCGCGCAATTGACAACGGTCCTGCCCGGGTGTCGGCTGTCATCAGCCAAGGGGAGCCGCTCATGCAGCCAAATCCTAGCGAACACAGCCGCTACAATGGCCTCACCAGCCTCGAGCCGACGTTGCCTGCAAGCGCCTATCGGGAAGCCGACGCTTACCGGCTCGATCTCGAAGCGATCTGGTATCGGAGCTGGCTCATGGTTTGCCGCGAAGCCGATCTCGCGGAACCTCTTGCCTTTCGAACCGCGCGTATCGGCTCGCAGCAGGTCGTCGTGCTGCGCGACGAGGCCGGGAGCTTGCGCGCCTTCCACAACACCTGCCGGCATCGCGGCTCGCAGCTCTGCCAGGAAAGCGAAGGGCGGCTGAAGGCAAGGCTGCTCACCTGCCCCTACCACGCCTGGTCCTATTCGCTGCGCGGCGATCTCGTCCGTGTCCCATCGAAATCGCTGCCCGAAGGCTTCGACAAGGACAATTATCCGCTCTACCGGGTGGCGCTGTCAGTGTGGCGCGGCTTCGTCTTCATCAATCTCGCAGTGGAGCCCGATGGCTCGGCGGAAGCCTCCTTCGACTCCGCCTCCCGCGATCTTTCGAACTGGCCGCTGGAGACGCTCGTCCCCGGACACCGGCTCACCAAGGTGATGAACTGCAACTGGAAAATCTTCTGGGAGAACTTCAACGAATGCCTGCATTGCCCGGGCGTGCACAAGGACCTGTCGCGGCTGGTGCCGATCTATGGGCGCGGCCTGATGGCGAGGCATGACGATCCGGAATGGGCGCGCTATGCGGATAATGATGCGCCGGAGTTTTCCGGCGGCCTACGCGCCGGCGCCGAGACCTGGTCGCGCGACGGACGCGTCCATGGGCCGGTCTTTGCCGGGCTGACGCCGGCCGAGCGAGCCGCCGGCCAGACCTACGCTACCTCGCTGCCCTCGATGTTCGTCGTCGGCCATGTCGACTATGTCCGCACGGTGCGTCTCGCCCCGCTCGGGCCGGAGCAGACGGAACTCACCGCCGAATGGCTGTTCGCGCCCGATGCCCTGGCACAAACCGATATCGACAACATCGTCGCCTTCGGCGCGCAGGTGCTGGAGGAGGACGCCGCGATCTGCGAGATCAACCAGAAGGGCATGCACTCGATCCGCCACCAGGCCGGCGTGCTGATGCCCGAGGAGTACGATTTGCGCCGCTTCCACGAGTGGGTGCGTGGGCGCCATGCCGCGTTGCAGCCGGTCAAAACGACTTCGGCAGATAGCGCCAGGTGAAGAAGCCACAGAAGGCGGCCAACAGGCCGAGCGTGACGAACACCGAGCCGAGACCGAAGAAGGAGAGCACCACCGAATAGACCAGCGGCGGCGTCAGCTCGGAGAAATCGAGATAGGTTCGGTAGACAGCCGCCATCTGCGCTCGTTCATAGGAACGCACTGAGCGCATGAAGGCTGTCGAGCCCAGCGCGTCGAGCGCAATGGTGAACAAGGCGCCGCCGAGCAGGAAGGCGGCGGTGAGCAGCGGCGCGGCGGCGCCGACGCCGCCGGCCACGAAGAGCATCGCCGCCATGGCGAAATAGGCGAAAGCCATGGTCCGACGGCCGCCGAAGCGCTTTCCCGCCCTGCCCCAGAAGATCGCCATGAACAGAAGCGCATTGCCGGCCGAAACCAGCAGCCCGCCGGCAAGCTTGCCCTCGCCCGTGATCACCATGAACAGCGGGCCATAGACGAAGAAGGTCGTCCAGAAACACGAGCGCCCGAAGGCGATCAGCCACGCGAGGCGCAACCGCGGCTGCGCGACGAAGCGGCCGATATTGGCGAGCGGGTTGATCGGACGGCTCTTGCCGGGACGGATCGAAGGGTTGTCGCCCAGCCGATAGGTCCAGAACAACGCCAGCAGCGCCAGCGCGAAAGCCACGACCGCGCCGTTTGCGGCATAAATCCCGAAGCGCGTATAGAGGAAAATGCCGAGCGTCGGCCCGCCGGTCCAGGCGAACATCGACCAAGCCATGCGCAGCGATTCCGCCTGCATGAAGTCGGTCTTGCGGATATGGTCCATGATGTAGAGGTTAAGCGTGATGGACAGCGCGCTCGCCCCCATGACACGGCACAGCATCCCGGCGAGTTGTCCCGGCAGCGTGTGGGTGACGAAGAACACCGAGCCGATCGCCAGCATCAGGCAGCCGGCCGTGTAGACCCAGCGCCGCGCGAAGCGGCGGATCAGCATCGGCATGAACAGCGTCACCGACAGCCCGAGCAGCGACACGATGGTGTAGAGGATCGAGACGATCTGCTCGTTGTGCAGGATTTCGTAGGCCTGGATCGGGATGACGCTGGAGATGGTGGCGCGAGCAAAGGATTCGACCGCATAGAGCGAAGCGAAGGTGCGCGCATCGGCGGGCCTGAGAGCCGGAAGCCAGATCGGATGGCGCACATGGGTGGACATCGGCCCTCCGAAAAGTGAATCGCTCGCCAAATCTGGCCAGACCAGTCGCGGACCGGTAGCAGGAAACCGACTCCGAGAGGCCGAAAAGCGAAGCCGGCCAGAGGCTTTCCGCCGCTGGCCTAAAGCGGCTTGCCATGCCGCCTGAATGGCAGCAGCCGATCCACCCTCTGTTGTTCGCCCGAACCGTGATAGTCGTTTGGCACGACTGAATCGGATTGCGAGATCAATGACCCTTCAGACGACCGGCGTCGCCGTTCAAGACGCGCCGAAACACGGCCGCATCGTCGCCATCGACGTCCTGCGCGGCATCGCGCTGATCGCGATGGCGAGCTATCATTTCACCTGGGATCTCGAAAACTTCGGCTACACCTCGCCGGGCCTCACCGCCTTTGGTTGGTGGAAGCTCTACGCCCGCTGCATCGCCTCGACTTTTCTGTTCCTGGTCGGTGTCAGCCTTTTCCTCGCACATGGCCGCCATATCCGCTGGCCTGGCTTCTGGAAGCGCTTTGCAATGGTTGCGATTGCGGCGATCGCCATCTCGGTCGTCACCTATATCGCCACGCCGGACGGCTTCATCTTCTTCGGCATCCTGCACGAGATCGCGCTGGCAAGCCTGCTCGGCCTGGCTTTTCTCAGGCTGCCGACATTGCTGACGGCGATCGTCGCCGCGGCCGTGATTGCGGCGCCCTATTATCTGCGGTCGGAAGTCTTCGACCATCCGGCGCTGTGGTGGGTCGGACTGTCGCCGACCAACCCGCGCTCGAACGACTATGTGCCGCTGTTTCCATGGTTCGGCGCAGTGCTTGCCGGCATCGCGGTCGTCAAGCTCGCTTCGGCATCCGGGCTTCTCGCCCGGCTGGCGACCTGGATGCCCGGCCGCTGGTCGACCCCGCTGACTTTTATCGGCCGGCACAGCCTCGCCTTCTATCTCATCCACCAGCCGCTTCTGTTCGGCGCGGTGTGGCTGTTCTCGCAGGTCATGCCGGCCGCGCCACAAGACAAGGACGCTGGTTTCCTGTCGGCTTGCCAGGCGCAGTGCGAACAGCAACGGGACAGCAAGTTCTGTTCCAGCTATTGTGGCTGCATGCTGGACACGCTGAAGGGCGAAGGGTCTCTCGACAAGCTCTACAGCAACGACCAGTCCAGCGCCTGGAAATCGCATCTGGCCGATCTGGCGAGCACTTGTACCGCCGCGACCGAGGACGAGATGGAAGGAGGGCAGCAATGACAGGCATCGCAAAGCCCGGACACGGGATCATCCCCTGGCCACCTGTGATCTATGTCGTGGCGATCGCACTGAGCGTCGTGCTCGGCATGCTCTACCCGCTGCCCTGGATCGGGGACATATTCGGCGCTATCCTCGTCGGCGCCGGCTGGGTAGCGCTCTTTGGCGTGGCAGCGCTCTGGGTTACCGCGATCCGCGCGATGGTGCGCGCCAGGACAACGCTCAATCCCAATGCCGAGCCCGACCATCTGGTGACATCGGGGCCCTTCGGCATCACCCGCAACCCAATGTATCTCGCCAATACGCTGCTGTTGATCGGCGTCTCCTTCATCACCGGTATCGTATGGTTCCTGCTGTTTGCCTTCCTCGCTGCCTTCGCGACGCAGAAAATGGCGATCGAGAAGGAGGAAAAGATACTGGCGGCAAAGTTCGGCAAGAAATACCGCGATTACGCCAAGCGGGTCCGGCGCTGGATCTGAGGCTGTATCGACAATGAAGGTTGCTGGGTGCGAGCAGGCCCGCACCTCGGCGATTAGCAGAAGCATCCGTGACATCCTAGGGCGAAGCAAGCCGCGACGCCGCTTCGCGGCTGCTCCGCCGTGGGATGACGAAGTTCGAAAGCTCCGGCCAATCTCGAACGTCTGCGACGGTTAGCCTAGCTGAATTCTTTGGCTGTCAGCGGGCTACGTGTTCACGCCCAGCTCCGCCAACCGCTCCACGCAGGACTCCTCGGCCTGGTCGAGCTCGGCAAGCGTCTCCTCGAGGTCGCGCCGTTTCTGGCGCAGGTCCTCGCGCTTTTCCTCGATGCGCTTGATCATCAGCTTGAGCTGGCCGACCTCGCCGGGCGGTTCCTTGTACATCTGGATGATTTCGCGGATCTCGGCGATCGAGAAGCCGAGCCGCTTGCCGCGCATGATCTGGCGGATCAGATGCCGGTCGGACGGGCGAAACAGCCGCGTGCGCCCGCGCCGGATCGGCTGCACCAGCCCCTCGTCCTCATAGAACCGCAACGTCCGGGTGGACACGTCGAATTCGCGCGTCAGCTCTGTGATCGTGTAATATTCCCGCATTCTCGCTCCCACGCCCAAACGTCCAGGCATCGCCACGCAGAAGCGTCGCCCTTTCTCCAATCAACCCCGTCTGTGCCGGAATCGGCATCTGACCCCAGGGCAACGTCGCACGGCATTTACGTAAAAGTCAATTATAGCACTGTCTCAGGGAACGCCAAACCACCACGTGGCCAATCCGAGGAATGCAAAGAAGCCGACGCAGTCGGTGACGGTCGTGACGAAGACGGCGGAGGCTACCGCCGGGTCGATCTTGAAGCGGTCGAGCAGCAGCGGGATGAGAATGCCTGCCAGGGCCGCCGCGAACATGTTGATGATCATCGCCGCCGCGATAATGCCGCCCAGGTTGGGGTCGTGGAACCACAGTCCAGCAACCATGCCGATCAGCACCGCAAAGACGATGCCGTTGATGAAGCCCACTCCCACCTCACGGCGGATGATCCGGGCGGCGTTGTAGATGTCCAGATCCCTGGTCGCCAGCGCCCGCACCGTGACGGTCATCGTCTGCGAGCCGGCATTGCCGCCCATGCCGGCAACGATCGGCATCAGCACAGCGAGCGCCACGATATGCTCGATGGTCTGGTCGAACAGGCCAATCACCGAGGCCGCGAGAAACGCCGTGACCAGATTGACGAGCAGCCACGGCACACGCGATCGCGAGGTCGCAAGCACGGTGTCGGATAGCTCTTCGTCGCCGACGCCGCCCATGCGCAGAAGGTCCTCCTCTGCCTCCTGCTGGATGACGTCGACCACGTCGTCGATGGTGAGCACGCCGACCAGACGCTCGTTCTCGTCGACCACGGCGGCCGAGAGCAGGTCGTACTGCTCGAATTCCCGCGCCGCCTCTTCCTGGTCCATGGTGGCGGGGATGGCATGGCGCGTCTCATGCATCACCTCCTCGACCTTCACCGCGCGCTTGGTGCGCAGGATCTGGTCGAGATCGATGGCACCGAGCAGTTTGAAGCTCGGGTCGATGACGAAGATCTGGCTGAAGCGATCGGGAAGGTTCTTGTCCTCGCGCATGTAGTCGATCGTCTGGCCGATGGTCCAAAACGGCGGCACGGCGACGAACTCGGTCTGCATGCGCCGGCCGGCCGTCTCTTCCGGATAGTCGAGCGCGCGCCGCAGCCGGATGCGCTCGGTGAACGGCAGTTGCGACAGGATCTCGTCCTGGTCCTCCTGGTCGAGGTCTTCCAGGATGTAGACGGCGTCGTCGGAATCGAGTTCCTGCACCGCCTGCGCGATCTGTTCGTTGGGCAAATTGTCGACGATGTCGAGCCGGATCGCCTCGTCGACCTCGGTCAGCGCCGAAAAGTCGAAATCCGAGCCAAGCAATTCGACCAGTGCGCGGCGCTGCTCGGGATGGAGTGCTTCCAGCAGATCGCCGAGTTCCGACTGATGCAGGTCGTCGACTTCGCGTTTTAAGATGAGCGTGTCGCGATCGGCGATGGCCGCGCCGATCTGCGCAAGGAAGGCAGAACGGACGGCGCCGTCCTCGCCATAGATGTCGGCGCCGCCTTCCTCGACGGTCCTGGCGCCGGTCGTCTCTCTGTCCTGGCCTTCCACCAGCGCCTCCCGCCAACAGCAATCCGGAAAGGGTGTGAATCAGGTCTAGAGCATGAGCCCGAAAAGTGGAAACCGCATTTCGGGAAATCCGATGCTTATGCGGCAGATAGGGTCGAGACACGATTCGTCCTGAGAAAATATAGCCGTAGCGCGCGGAATACTCAGAGAAATGTCCCCGCGACGCCTCCCGGTAAAGGCGGGTCGCGCCGCATTTGCGGGTTCAGCCGCCGCGACAGCGCATGTCGCTGCGGAAAGAGCGCCCTTTTGCTGTTGGGGCAGAATTGCCATGATGCAGGTCCAGGTGGATCGGCAAGATCGACAGGACAATCGGCAGGCCTTGAACCTCAAGTCCCGGAAAACGAACGAAGCAGTTGGCGAGCAGCGCGTGCGTGTTATCGTCGCCGAGCGCAATCCGCTTGTCGTGTCTGCGCTTCGCGAGATGCTGGAATGCGACGGGCGTTTCGAGCTGTTGAGCTCCGTGCCGAGCGGCAAGCAATTCCTGGAATTGGCGGCGAACACCAGGTTCGACGTCGCCGTCATCGGCTGGAAGCTCGCCGACATGGATGGCGCCGATGTCCTGGCGGAAATCCAGAACCGCAAGCTCGACCTGCGCATCACGGTCTTTTCCAATGATCATGACATCGGCATCCTGAAGCAGTGCGTGCGGCTCGGCGCCCAGGGCTATTGCTTTCAGTTCGACGATCCCTCGATCATATTCGAGACGATCCTGGCGGTCGCGCATGGGCGGATCTGCATCCCTTACATCGACATCAACAAGGTCAACGATACGCCGCTGTCGCAACTCACCGTGCGCGAGCGCGAATTGCTTGCGGTTCTTTCCGATGGCTGGACCAATCTCCAGATCGCGACCCGCACCGGGATCTCCGAGAACACGGTGAAGTACCATCTCAAAAATCTTTACGACAAGCTTGACGTGCGCAACCGCGCCATGGCTGTCGCGCTCTATGCCAACGAGAAGCGACGCGGCTCCAAATCGCCTTTCGGGTAGGCGGATCGGGTAGGCTCGACCTACCCACGCGTGGCGACAACTTACCCGGCAAGGTGTTGTCGCTCGGCGCCATCGACATGAAACTTCCTCCAGCATCCCAAAAACGCAGGAGGAGTTTGCGCATGGCCGGGTTTACCCATCTTTTCATCCCTGGACCCACCAACATTCCTGAAGAGGTCCGGCAGGCGATGAACCTGCCGATGGAAGACATGCGCGCCGCCTCCTTCCCCAATCTCACGCTCCCGCTGTTCGAGGACATCAAGAAGGTTTTCAAGAACGAGACCGGCCGCGTCTTCATCTATCCGTCGTCCGGCACCGGCGCCTGGGAGGCGGCGATGACCAACGTGCTCAACCCGGGCGACCGGGTGCTTATGTCGCGCTTCGGCCAGTTCTCGCATCTGTGGGTCGACATGGCCGAGCGCCTCGGCTTCGACGTCGACGTCATCGATTGTGAATGGGGAACCGGCGTCCCGCTCGACCTCTATGCCGAAAGGCTGCGGGCGGACAAGGCGCACCAGATCAAGGCGGTCTTCTGCACGCAAAACGAGACCGCCACCGGCGTTACCAGCGACGTCGCCGGCTGTCGCGCGGTGCTCGATGCAGTGAACCACCCAGCGCTCCTCTTCGTCGACGGCGTCTCGTCGATCGGCTCGATCGACTTCCGTCAGGAGGAATGGCGCGTCGACTGCGCGGTAAGCGGCTCGCAGAAAGGTTTCATGCTGCCCGCCGGCCTCGGCTTCCTGTCGGTCAGCAAGAAGGCGCTGGCGGCGTCGCGAGTCGCGACCCACCGGCGCTGCTACTTCTCCTTCGATGACATGATCCGCGCCAACGACGCCGGCTATTTCCCCTACACACCCGCCACGCAGCTGCTGCGCGGCCTGCGCGCCTCGCTCGACCTGATCGCCGAGGAAGGGCTAGACAACATCTTCGCCCGCCACCATCGCCTCGCCGAAGGCGTGCGCAAGGCGGTCGACGCTTGGGGGTTGAAGCTGTGCGCCAAGGCGCCGCAATGGCACTCCGATACGGTGAGCGCGATCCTGGTGCCGGAAGGCATCGACAGCGGCGACGTGGTCAAGCGTGCCTACCGCACCTATCAGACATCGCTCGGCGGCGGCCTCAACAAGGTCTTCGGCAAGGTCTTCCGCATCGGCCATCTCGGCTGGCTGAACGAGGTGATGGTCTGCGCCTCGCTGTCGGCGGCCGAAATGGCGCTGCTTGATTGCGGCGTGCGCCTGGCGCCGGGCTCGGGCGTGGCGGCTGCGATCGAGCATTTCCGGCGCACGGCCGCAATGCCGGTCGCCGAGGCGGCGTGAGGAACGGACGATGAGCCACACCATCAACCACCTCAAGAAGCTCAGGCTCCAGCGCAGCGAGCTGGCGGTTCCCGGCTCCAGCCCGGAAATGATCGACAAGGCGGCGAACAGCGCCGCCGACTTCGTCTTCCTCGACATCGAGGACGCGGTGGCGCCGCCCGACAAGGAGCGCGCGCGCAAGAACATCATCCAGGCGCTGAACGACATCGATTGGCGCGCCAAGGGCAAGACCGTGTCGGTGCGCATCAACGGCCTCGACACCCACTACATGTACCGCGACGTGGTCGACGTCATGGAACAGGCCGGCGACCGGCTGGACACTATCCTGGTGCCGAAGGTCGGCGTGCCGGCGGACCTCTATATGGTCGAGGCCATGGTCAACCAGATCGAGATGGCCAAGGGTTTCAAGACCCGGGTCGGTCTCGAAGCGCTGATCGAAACCGCGCTCGGCATGGCCAATGTCGAGGCGATCGCCGCCACGCCCGGCCGGCTCGAAGCGATGCATTTCGGCGTCGCCGATTACGCCGCCAGCAACAAGGCGCGCACCGTCCACATCGGCGGCCTCAACCCTGACTATCCCGGCGATCAGTGGCATTTCGCCCTGTCGCGCATGACTGTCGCCTGCCGCGCCTATGGCTTGCGCGCCATCGACGGACCGTTCGGCGATTTCTCCGACCCCGAAGGTTTCACAGCAGCCGCCAGGCGCGCCGCCGCACTCGGCATCGAAGGCAAATGGGCGATCCATCCGTCGCAAATCGCTCTGGCCAACGACGTGTTCTCGCCGCCGGAAAAGGAGGTCACCCGCGCTCGCCGCATCCTTGAAGTGCTCAAGGAAGCGGAGGCGCTCGGCAAGGGCGCGGCGGCGCTCGACGGCAAGATGATCGACGCTGCCTCGGAACGCATGGCACGCAATGTTCTGGTGGTGAGCGAGGCGATCGAGCGCGCCAGCCAGGCGCATAGCGCAGCGCATTAGATTACCGGGAGGACAAGATGGACATTCACGAATACCAGGCCAAGGAACTGCTCGCCCGCCACGGCGTGCATGTCCCGCGCGGCGGCCTTGCCTACAGCCCCGAGCAGGCGACCTACCGGGCGCGCGAGATCGGCGGCTCGAAATGGGTGCTGAAGGCGCAGGTCCATTCCGGCGCGCGCGGCAAAGCCGGCGGCATCAAGCTCTGCTCCAACGACGAGGAGATATCCAACGCCGCTGAGGGAATGCTCGGCCGCAAGCTGGTCACCCAGCAGACCGGCCCGCGCGGCAAGCTGATCTCGCGCCTCTATCTCGAGGAAGCCGTCGACATCGCGCAGGAGCTCTATCTCGGCTTCGTGCTCGACCGCAAGGAAGAGCGCGTCATGATCGTGGCATCGGCCGCCGGCGGCATGGAGATCGAGGACATCTCCGAAAAGAAGCCGGATTCCATCATCCGCGCCACCGTCGATCCGGGCGTCGGCATGCAGGGCTTCCAGGCGCGCGAGATCGCCTTCGGCCTCGGACTTGAAAGCAACCTGATCGGCAAGGCGACCGAGACCATCCTCGGCTGCTATCAGGTGTTCCGCGACTACGACGCCTCGATGCTGGAGATCAATCCGCTGGTGGTGACCCGCGACGGCAGCCTCGTCGCGCTCGACGCCAAGATGTCGTTCGACGAGAACGCGCTGTTCCGCCGCCCGGAAATCTCGGAACTGCGCGACAAGAGCCAGGAAGACCCGCGCGAGACTTTTGCGAGCGATCGCGGTCTCTCCTATGTCGGGCTGGACGGCAATATCGGCTGCATCATCAACGGCGCAGGCCTCGCCATGGCGACGATGGACATGATCAAGATCGCCGGCGGCGAGCCCGCCAATTTCCTCGACATCGGCGGCGGCGCCTCGCCCGAGCGGGTGGCGAAATCCTTCCGCGCCGTGCTCGGCGACAAGAATGTCGAGACCATCCTGGTCAACATTTTCGCCGGCATCAACCGGTGTGACTGGGTCGCCGAAGGCGTCATCAAGGCGATCCGCGAGGTCGGCGTCGACGTGCCGCTGGTGGTGCGCCTCTCCGGCACCAAGGTCGAGGAAGGACGCAAGATCCTGGCCGACTCCGGCGAGGCGGTGATCGTCGCCGACACGCTGGCCGAAGCCGCCGAAAAGGCCGTCGCCGCCTGGCGCGAAGCCACCAAGAACAAGAAAGCAGCCTGAGGGAGGTCGAGAAATGGCAATCCTGCTCAACCGCAGCACGCGCGTCATCGTCCAGGGTTTCACCGGCAAGATCGGCAGCTTCCACGCCGACGACATGAAGCGCTACGGCACCAAGCTGGTCGGCGGCGTCACCCCCGGCAAAGGCGGCCAGACGCATCTCGGCCTGCCCGTCTTCAACACCGTCAAGGGTGCTGTGCGCGAGACCCGCGCCGAGGCGAGCATCGTCTTCGTGCCGCCGCCCTTCGCCGCCGATTCGATCATGGAGGCGGCGGACGCCGGCATTAAGCTTTGCGTCTGCATCACCGACGGCATCCCCTCCCAGGACATGATGCAGGTGAAGCGCTACATGCGCCGATACCGCTTCGAAGACCGCATGCGGCTCGTCGGCCCGAACTGCGCCGGCGTCATCACGCCCGGACAGGCGCTGATGGGCATCATGCCCGGCAGCATCTATCTCCCCGGACGCGTCGGCATCGTCGGGCGCTCGGGCACGCTGGGCTACGAGGCCGCCTCGCAGATGAAGGCGTTGGGGATCGGTGTGTCGACCAGCGTCGGTATCGGCGGCGATCCGATCAATGGTTCGTCCTTCAAGGATATCCTTCAGCTCTTCGAGCGCGACGAGGACACCGACGCCGTGGTGATGATCGGCGAGATCGGCGGACCACAGGAAGCCGAAGCCGCGATCTGGGCGCGCGACAACATGCGAAAGCCGCTGATCGCCTACATCGCCGGGCTCTCGGCGCCGAAGGGCCGCCGCATGGGCCATGCCGGCGCCATCATCTCCGCCTTCGGCGAGTCGGCGCAGGAAAAGGTCGAGATCCTGAAAGACGCAGGCGTCGTCATCGTGCCGACGCCTGCCTCCTTCGGCGAAGTCGTGGCTGATACGCTGGCGCGGACCAAGAAGGCGGCGTGACGGCCGGGCGACGGCCGCATAGTCCACAAAATGTGAAGTCTGGGCCGCCGTAAACGCCGCGGCGGCCCGTCGATCAGCAGGAAACTCGATGAAACCGCGTTTGATTGTCACCCGCAGATGGCCGGCCGCCGTCGAAGCGATCCTGGCCGAGCGCTTCGACATGACGTTCAACGACAGCGACGAGCCGCTGAGCCCTGCCGCAATGACTTGCGCCTTCGCGCATTTCGACGCGATCCTGGCGACGGTCAGCGACCGCTTGCCGGTTGCGGTGTTCCCCGAGACCGCCGCCCGCACCCGCATCATCGCCAATTTCGGCGTCGGCTTCAGCCATATCGATGTCGCGGCAGCCCGCGACCGCGACATCGTGGTGACCAACACGCCTGGCGTGCTGACGGATTGCACCGCCGACCTTGCGCTTAGCCTGATGCTGGCCGTCGCGCGCCGCACCGGCGAAGGCGAGCGGCAGCTGCGAGCCGGAGAGTGGCGAGGCTGGTCGCCAACCCACATGGCCGGGGCAAAAGTGTCGGGCAAGACCTTGGGTATTGTCGGCATGGGGCGCATCGGCAAAGCGACGGCCAGGCGCGCGCATTTCGGCTTCGGCATGAAGATCGTATTCTTCAACCGGTCGCCGGTCGATGATGACGAGACGCGCGCTATGGGCGCGGAGCAGTTGCCGACTTTGGACGATGTGCTTACGGCATCCGATTTCGTCTCGCTGCACTGTCCGGGCGGCGTGGAAAACCGCCATCTCATCGATGCTCGAAGCCTGGGGTTGATGAAACGCGGCGCCTTCCTGATCAACACCGCGCGCGGCGACGTCGTCGACCAGGATGCCCTGATCGGTGCACTGCAACGGCGCGAGATCGCAGGTGCAGGTCTCGACGTCTTTGCCGACGAGCCCGCCGTTCCGGAAGCGCTGAAGCAGTTGGAGAACGTCGTGCTGTTGCCGCATCTCGGCAGCGCGACCGAGGAAACGCGGGTGGCGATGGGCATGAAGGTGGTGCAGAACCTGACCGCCTTCTTCGAAGGCCGCCCCGTCCCCGATCGGGTCGCCTGACAGCCGGCGCCGCCCTCCATTCAAGGCGCTGCTGCAGTTGCAATCGATGCAGCCGAGGAAAGCGGTTTGGAACAGAGCAGACGCATCAAATTTCGCGAGGACGAGCGCAGCCTCCTGTTGCGCCTGCTGCTTCAGGTCGCAAGCGCTCGTGAGCCCGAGGTCGCCGCCGTACTGAGCGGGCGTCGGTCGCTTGTCTCGCTTGCCGCGGAACAACGCATCCCGGCGCTTCAGGCGAGCGGCGTGTGGTTCCAGTTGTTGACGATTGCCGACGAGTTGCTTGCCATGCGGGCGCGGCGCGAACTCGAACAAGGCGCGGGCGCCGACGAGGTGACCGGGTCCTTCGCCAGCGTAGTCGCGCAGATGGCGGCGAACGGCCGCTCGGCGGGGGAAGTCCAGGCCACGCTCGATGAGCTATGTGTCGGGCCGACCATGACCGCGCACCCCACTGAGGCCAAGCGCGTCACGGTGCTGGAGATCCATCGCCGCATCTATCGCAAGTTGACCGAGCTCGACCAGCCGCGCTGGGCGCCGCGCGAACGCGACCTGTTGGTCGCCGATCTGGAAAGCGAGATCGAGCTTCTGTGGATGACGGGCGAGCTGCGACTTGAGCGCCCGACGGTCGAGGGCGAAATCGCCTGGGGCCTGCACTTCTTTCGCGAGGTCATCTTCGAGGCAACGCCGCAGCTCTACGGCAAGCTTCAAGGCGCGTTCGAGCGCCACTATCCGGGAGAGCCGATCAGAATCCCGTCCTTCATGCGCTATGCCTCGTGGATCGGCGGCGACCGCGACGGCAATCCGAATGTGACGGCCGCAGTCACCGCTCATGCCCTGGCCGAATACCGCAATACTGGCATGGGCTGTTACCTGACGCAGGTGCAGCGGCTGGTGACGGTGCTCAGCGCCAGCTCCAACGTCATCGACCTGCCGCCGGGCTTTAAGCCGGTGCTGCAAACGGCGCTTGATAAAAGCGGACAGGCGCAAGCGATTGCCGCCCGCAACCCCGATGAACCGCTTCGCCAATTCGCTTCGGCCATGCTTGCCCGGCTGGCGGCGACGCGCGACGGCGGCGCGGCGGCATATCTCTCGGCGGAGGCGTTTCGTGCCGATCTCAACGCACTGTCTTCCGTTCTCGAAGCGATCGGTGGGCGCGCGGTCGCCAGGCGCTTCGTCCAGCCTCTCATCTGGCAAGCCGGAAGCTTCGGCTTCCGTACGGTCTCGCTCGACATCCGGCAGAACTCCACGGTCGTCAACCGGGTGCTGGCCGAGCTGTTTGCGCTGACAGATCCGGCCGACCCGGTCTCACCCGGCACGCCGCGATGGTCGGCGCACCTCCGCTCAAGCCTCAGCCAGGGCGAGCAACCGGAGATCGGCGCAGGCCGGCTCTCGCCTGAGGCGGCCGAACTGCTTTCGACATTCTTTGTCATCGCCAGGCACAATTCGGGCGCGGATACCGACACCGTTGGCTCGTTCGTGCTCAGCATGACCCGCTCGGCCGACGACCTGCTCGCGGTGTATCTGCTGGCGCAATATTGCGGACTTTCGACCGCCCCTGGTAGTAGCGGCACGATCAGGCTGCGCATCGTGCCATTGTTCGAGACCATCGCCGATCTGCAGGCCGCTCCTGCCGTCCTGAATGATTTGCTCGGTGTTTCGCTGGTGCGGCGGACTGTGCGCGATTTTGGCGCGCGCCAGGAAATCATGCTTGGCTATTCGGATTCCAACAAGGACGGCGGCTTCCTCGCCTCCAATTGGGAACTGGCGAAAGCACAAAAGCGCCTTGCCGCGATCGGGCGCAAGCACAAGGTCAGGATCAGTTTCTTTCACGGTCGCGGCGGCGCGCCGACCGGCCGGGCGATCGCGGCGCAGCCGGCGGGCACTGTCGCCGGCAGGATGCGGGTAACCGAGCAGGGCGAGGTCGTTTCTTCGAAATTCGCCAATCGCGGCACCGGCCTCAACCAGCTCGAGGTTCTCGCCGCCGGCGTTCTGGCCCACAGTGTCGGATCGCCCGCTGATGTCGGGCCGAAGGAAACGCCGGAGTTCGACGAAGCGCTCGAGGCTCTGGCGGGCATGTCGCAGGCATCCTATGCCCGGTTGATGGCCGAGCCCGGCTTCCTCGATTATTTCAACCAGGCGAGCCCCGTTGCGGAACTGGCGCTGCTGAAGATGGGCTCACGGCCGGATCGCCGTTTCGGCGCCAGCGGCATTGCCGACCTGCGCGCCATTCCATGGGTGTTCGCCTGGAGCCAGAACCGTCATCTGTTGACCGGCTGGTATGGCATCGGCAGCGCGCTGAACGCCTTCGTCACGGTGCGCGGCGAGGCCGGGCGCGAGCTTCTGGCCCGCATGTTCGAGCGCTCGCGCTTCTTCCGTCTGATCGTCGACGAGGCCGAGAAGACGCTCTACCAGTCCGACATGGAGATCGCGCAGCTCTACGCCGGCCTGGTAGCCGACGCCGATGCAGCTTGGCGAATCTACGGCCGCATCGGAGCCGAATACGAGCTGACGCGACGCCTGATCGGTGACCTCACCGGAGGCGATCTTTCCGCGCGCTTTCCGATGTTCAAGCGGCGCTTCGACAATCTGCGACGACAGATGGACGACATCCACCGCTTGCAGGTCGATCTGCTGCGCGAGGTTCGGACCAGTCCCGGCACGGCGGATCGAAGGCGGACGACCGACGCTCTGCTCGTCTCGATCAATTGCATCTCGGCCGGCCTTGGCTGGACGGGATAGGCCCGGTTTTTTGTCAGAACTGAAGGGCTTGAAACCCAAAGCGGCGGTGCGGTCCTCAGGATCTGGCGCCGCTTTTGTTTTGGCCCGCAGAACGTCGGACGCGCCGCCTCACGGGCTCATCCAAGCAGTGCCTTTTTGGGGGAGAATGGTGCGGTCGAGAAGACTCGAACTTCCACGGGTTGCCCCACAGCGACCTCAACGCTGCGCGTCTACCAATTCCGCCACGACCGCACGTGGTAGGAGCCGGAACCGTCCGGCCCGGGGCCTGTAGCAAATCGTTTCCGGCGAAACAAGGGTGCCGTGCGGAATATTCGCTAATGCATGTCGCCCAAAAGTGCGTGGCGGTTTTTGGGAGAACGACATGCTCAGACAAAGCTCCTGGCGCAATGCTCCACAGCCTCGACACGGGCCGGGCGAAACTGGACGTTTCAGCCAATTGCCGCCATATGAGGGGAGCATCGAGAAAGTTCCATGACAGAACGCAGCCAGATCGCCACGTCGTTCCTGCCCCTTCCCGGTTCGGCGCCGGTCGAGTGGGTCATCGAGCCCGGCCTGACGTCTTATCCCGACGCGCTCGCCTTCATGGAATCGCGCGCCGAGGCCATCCGCAATGGCGCTGCCGGCGAGATGGTCTGGCTGGTCGAGCATCCGCCGCTCTACACCGCCGGCACCAGCGCCCGTATCGAGGACCTCATCGACCCTGACCGCTTTCCGGTCTTTGCCGCGGGACGCGGCGGCGAATACACCTATCACGGCCCCGGCCAGCGCGTCGCCTATGTCATGCTCGACTTGAAGCGCCGGCGCGAGGATGTTCGCGCCTTCGTTGCCGCGCTCGAAGAGTGGATCATCGGCACGCTTGCCGCCTTCAACGTGCGCGGCGAGCGCCGCGAGGATCGCGTCGGTGTCTGGGTGGTGCGGCCGGATCGCCCTGCCATGCCTGACGGCAGGCCCGCCGAGGACAAGATCGCCGCCATCGGCATCAGGCTCAGGCGCTGGATAAGCTTTCACGGCATTGCCATCAATGTCGAGCCGGAGCTTTCCCACTTCGGTGGCATCGTGCCCTGCGGCGTTTCGGACCATGGCGTGACCAGCCTCGTCGATCTCGGCCTTCCGGTCACCATGGCCGATCTCGATCTCGCGCTGAAATCCGCCTTCGAGGACGTGTTCGGGCCTGCCGCGGCCCCGGTCGCCGAGCCGGCCCGAAAGGCAGGGTAATCCGGCGCGGCTACATCAGTTGCGCGGAGGCCCAGAGCACGCCATAGCCGTGAATGGAAAAGACCGCCAGCAGCGCGCCGGCCATGGCCAGGCGATCGAAGGCGTGGATCGGCTTCAGCTCGTGACGCGGTTTCACGCCGCTGCCGACCGTGAGCAGGCTGAGGACCGAGAACACCGCGCCGGCGACGAGCAGGAAGCTTGGCGAGAAGCCGGCGCGCCAGCCGAGCGCCAGCAACGCGAACAGCAGCAGGAAGGAGGCCAGCGCCAGCGCGATCGGGCCCGGGCAGATTTGGCGCAGCACTTGGCCGCCGTCGAACTTCCACACCGGCACCAGATTGGCGATGTTGAACAGCGACGCGCAGCCGGCAAGCGTCGCCAGCAGCACTGCCGCCGGGCGGTGTCCTTCGCTGCCGGCAAGGCCGCTGGCGGCGATCAGCAGAGGCACCAGGAAAGCGGAGAAGCCCGCACCCATCAGCGCCACGAAGGCGACCTCGAAGCGGCTGTCATACGGCCTGCCGCCCATGGCGATACCGCCGAGCAACGGAATGAAGATCATGCGCACCCGGCGATGCCCCGTCAGGCGGAATGCCGCCATGTGGCCAAGCTCGTGCAGCGCCACCACCGAAGTTAGGATGACAGCCAGCGCCAGTCCCCCGAGGTTGAGGCCGAAGAACGGCCACAGGATGAAGGCCGAAAGCACGGCAAAGCCTATCTGGCTCACCGGATGCTCGAACCAGCCGCCCCTGCGATACGTTCCGGTTCTCGCCCAGACCTGCAACTTGGCGAGCTCGCGGCGCATGGCGAAGTAGCGGAAGATCAGGAAGGCGACGCCGCGATAGCGGTCGGTTTGCGTGAGCGTAACGCGCGTCGCATCGCCTTCGGGCGCGAGCGCGGTGGTTTCGCGATAGTCGGCCCAGAACGAGGGATCGAGAGCCGTGTCCTCAACGACGCGCATCGAGAAACGGCTGCCTTCCACCACATCGTCGAACCGCGCCTTGCGTTCGATCGGCCGCCCGTCGCGCCCTTCCCAGGACAGTTTGATCAGCGCCGTCCCCTCGCCGTCCAGCGGTTCGACGGAAAGGATTTCACCCGACCAGCCGGCGTCGCTGCCCAACGGCCACAGCGCCTGCCACAGGCGATTCCGGTCAGCCTCGATCACGCGGCTGACCGTAACCGTGCGCAGCCCGAGCGGCACCGTCATCAAGAGAAAGATCAGTCCGAGATTTCCGGCCACGAGTGTGACCGTGGCGATGACCGACACTGCCCTTTGCTCCCTGTCTTTGCGGGGCAAGCTAGCGGGGGTGCGGCCAAGAAAAGCTTAACAACGGGCGGGCTCGTGCCCGTCCCAAACAGAGAGCGCACCCTTCGTCCGTCCAAGGCGGCGGCGCGAAGCCCCCTGCTCACATGGCGCCAATCCATATCGCCATGGAAATGAGAAAGGTGCTCATGCAGACCAGCGAGACGACATCCTGAACCAGATCGGCCATAACTCTCTCCTGTTGTTAATATGTTCGCAATTTGTTCTAATTTTGTTCGAATGTCAACGATCGAAGAACGGCATGCCGAGTGAATTCAGGCGATCCGTTTGGGCACGGTTAAGGAAAGATTGACGAGACGATAGGCTCTTTTGAGCGCGCGGAGGGCAAGTCGAGATCAGGCCGAGCCGAGGATGGCGGCTTTTGAGAACCGGAACGGCGGGTACTTGTTCGTAGGTGAGTACGGAAGCGCAGAAGCTGCGGTCGATAGGCCGGCCCCAGCCTAATATCGGCTTGCCTTAAAGCGGCACCACCTTGCCCTCTGCCAGCGTGACCCGCCGGTCCATGCGCGAGGCCAGTTCGTGATTGTGGGTGGCGATCAGCGCCGCCAGCCCTGACTGCCTGACCAGCGCCTCCAGCGCATCGAACACGTAAGAGGCGGTGGCCGGGTCGAGATTGCCGGTAGGCTCGTCGGCCAGCAGCACCAGCGGCGCATTGGCGACCGCGCGCGCGATCGCCACGCGCTGCTGCTCGCCGCCGGATAGCTCGGCCGGCCGGTGCTGCGCCCGCTTGCCGATCTGCATGTAGTCGAGAAGCTGCGCCGCCCGCTCGGATGCCTCCTTGCGGCCGAGCCCCTTGATCAGCTGCGGCATCATGATGTTTTCGAGCGCGGTGAACTCCGGCAGCAGATGATGGAACTGGTAGACGAAGCCGACATCGTTGCGGCGGATAGCCGTGCGCTCGTCATCCGACAGCCGGCCACAGGCGCGGCCGCTGAGGATCACGTCGCCGGCGTCCGGCCGCTCGAGCAGCCCCGCCGTATGCAGCAGCGTCGACTTGCCGGTGCCCGACGGCGCCACCAGCGCCACCATCTCGCCACGCCTAAGCGAGAAGTCGGCGCCGTTCAGAATTGTCAGCTTGCGCGGCCCCTGGATATAGTGCCGCTCGACGCCCTTAAGCTCGATAATGGCTTCGGCCATCACTCGTACCTCAAGGCTTCGACCGGATCGAGCCGGGCTGCGCGCCAAGCCGGAAACACCGTGGCCAGGAAAGACAGGGTGAGCGCCATGATGACGACATAGGTGGTCTCGCGCGGGTCCATCTTCGCAGGCAACTGGCTGAGGAAATAGAGCTCGGGATTGAACAGGATCCTGCCGGTCATCCAGGAGAAGAACTGGCGGATCGATTCGATGTTGAGGCAGATGACGACGCCGAGCAGCACGCCGGCGATAGTGCCGGTGACCCCGATCGCAGCCCCCGTCATCAGGAAAATGCGCAGGATCGCGCCGCGCGACGCGCCCATGGTGCGCAGGATCGCGATGTCGTGGCCCTTGTCCTTCACCAGCATGATGAGGCCGGAGATGATGTTGAGCGCCGCCACCAGCACGATCAGCGTGAGAATCATGAACATGACGTTGCGCTCGACCTGCAGCGCCGAGAAGAAGGTCTCGTTGCGCTGGCGCCAGTCAACGAGGTCGACCGGCCGCTGTGCCGCCTGCTCGACCAACGGCTTCAGCGCATCCACATTGTCCGGATTGTCGACATAGATCTCGATGGTCTGCGCCCGTCCGTCCATGTTGAAATAGAGCTGCGCTTCCGAAAACGGCATGTAGACGATCGAGCTGTCATATTCCGACATGCCGACCTCGAAGATCGCCGCCACCTTGTAGCCCTTCATGCGCGGCGTGGTGCCAAGCGGGGTAACGTCGCCTTCGGGTGAGATCAGCGTGATGGTGTCGCCGAGCACCAGCCCGAGATTCTCGGCCATGCGCTTGCCGATCGCCACGCCATCGCCGGTGTCGAAACCGTCGAGCGTGCCCTGCTTGATGTTGCTGGACACAATCGAGATCTTGTTGAGATCCTCGGCGCGAATGCCGCGCACCAGCGCGCCGGTGCCGCCGCCGACATTGCCTTGCGCCAGCACCTGCCCGTCGATCAGCGGGATAGCGTATTTGACGCCGGCAACGCCGTTGATGCGGCTCGCCACCTGCGCATAGTCCTCCAGCGGCGAATCGAGCGGCTGCACGATCAGATGGCCGTTGACGCCAAGGATGCGGGTGAGCAGCTCGGCGCGAAAACCGTTCATCACTGCCATGACCACGATCAGCGTGGCGACGCCCAGCATGATGCCGAGGAACGAGATCGAGGCGATGACCGAGATGACCGTCTCCTTGCGCCGCGAACGCAGGTAGCGCCACGCCACCATGCGCTCGAAGCCTGAAAAGGCGCCTGCCGGCGATCGAGCTGCAGCCGCCTCGCCCATCACGCGATACCCAGGCGTTTCTGGGCCTCCGCGATCGGCAGCGTCTCGCGCTCGCCGCTCCGGCGGTTCTTGATCTCGACCTCGCCGCTAGCCACCCCGCGCGGTCCGACGATCACCTGCCAGGGCAGGCCGATCAGGTCGGCGGTTGCGAACTTGCCGCCCGGCCGCTGGTCGGTGTCGTCATAAAGCACGTCCTTGCCGGCCGAGGTCAGCGCTGCGTAGAGCTCGTCGCAGACGCGGTCGCATTCGGCGTCGCCGACCTTCATGTTGATCAGACCGATATCGAACGGCGCGACCGCTTCCGGCCAAATGATGCCGTTCTCGTCATGGCTCGCCTCGATGATCGCCGCGACCAGCCGCGACGGGCCGATGCCGTAGGAGCCGCCCGAAGCATAATGGTCCTTGCCGTCGGGACCGGTGACCTTCGCGTTCATCGGCTTGGAATACTTCTCGCCGAAATGGAAGATATGGCCGACCTCGATGCCGCGCGCCGAGAGCCTCTCGCCTTCGGGCACCTTCTCCCATGCCGCTTCGTCATGCATCTCGTCGGTGGCGGCGTAAGGAGTCGTCCATTTCGTCACGATGCCGCCGATCTCGGCATCGTTGGAAAAGTTCGTGTCCGCGCCGGGCACGTCGAGCGACAGATAGGCGCGATCGCAGAACACCTGGCTCTCGCCGGTCTCGGCCAGGATGATGAATTCGTGGCTGAGGTCGCCGCCGATCGGGCCGGTATCGGCGCGCATCGGAATGGCCTGCAGGCCCATGCGCGCGAACGTCCTCAAGTATGAGACGAACATGCGATTATAGGCGGCTCTGGCGCCTTCAAAATCGAGATCGAAGGAGTAAGCGTCCTTCATCAGGAACTCGCGCGAGCGCATCACGCCGAAGCGGGGGCGCACCTCGTCGCGGAACTTCCACTGGATGTGATAGAGGTTGAGCGGCAGGTCCTTGTAGGACCTGACGTAGGCGCGGAAGATCTCGGTGACCATTTCCTCATTGGTCGGACCATAGAGCATGTCGCGGTCCTGCCGGTCCTTGATGCGCAGCATCTCCTTGCCGTAGTCATTGTAACGGCCGCTCTCGCGCCACAGATCCGCCGACTGGATCGTGGGCATCAGGATTTCCAGCGCGCCGGCTCGATTCTGCTCCTCGCGGATGATCTGGCAGACCTTGTCCATCACGCGCTTGCCGAGCGGCAGCCAGGAGAAGCTGCCCTGCCCCTGCTGGCGGATCATGCCGGCGCGCAGCATCAGCCGATGCGAGACGATTTCGGCCTCACGGGGGTTTTCTTTCAGAATGGGCAGGAAGTAGCGCGACAAACGCATGGACTGGTCCGTGAATGAAAAAATGGCGGCGCGGGAATCGGCGCAACCGAGGCTGCTTGCCCGGGCTTCATAGCCATTTCATGACCGAATTGAAACCCGAGCGCTCCAAAGTGTTGCGGCGTTCTGCGCATGATCAAAAGGGCCCGTTTTGGCCACCAAAGTGCCGCATCTGGCCTTTTGATCGATTCACAAGCAAGCCCTGCCCCACTATTGTGCAGTGCAGCACGATATTGCCTATTTGGGGGCAAAATTCTTCGTGACATTTTCACCTGCCTTGGTCTAGTGTGCGCCGATAACCGAGAGGGCGGAGAAAAATCTGCTCTCCTACGCGGTCAAAGTCTTGGGAGGATGCGATCTAGGCGCGGTTACTCGCTGCCGCCGGACACCGGAAACAGATCGGACGCGTTTAAATTGCAAGGCCTCGTGCCTTGCATTTTTTTTGTGCAATCATCTGCTTAGCAGTCACAACCTGCCAAACAGCATTATGCTGCGCCAGCCCTTGGAATCGGAAGCCGGCTTCCAGTTTCAACCAGCACGGGCGCGGGCTGATCAATACTTGCGGAAACTGGGCAGGGCGCTAGCGGCCGGCAGCATGAGCAAAGTCCGGCACGATGTGCGGAATGTCGTCGAAGCCGAAACCAAGCCCCCTTGTCAGGCCGTAAAAAATGCCGATCACGATCGCGGTGACGATCGTCGTGCGGATCGCCGCGCGCAGCATGTGCGGTCCCTTCGGCGCGCTCGAGACCGTGCCGAGCGTCACGTCCTTGTCCTCATCCTGGGTGCGCAGGCTGAAGGGCAGCACCGCAAACAGCACCAGCCACCAGGTGACGAAGAACAGTGCGACAAAGGAAACCCAGTTCATGCCTGCTCCAATTCGACCAGCGTGCCGAAGAAATCCTTGGGATGCAGGAACAGCACCGGCTTGCCATGCGCGCCGATCTTCGGATTGCCGTCGCCGAGAACACGCGCGCCGCTCGCCTCGAGATGGTCGCGCGCGACGAGGATATCGTCGACCTCGTAGCAGACATGATGCATGCCGCCCGACGGGTTCTTCGCGAGGAAAGCTGCGATCGGCGAAGCGTCGCCCAGCGGCTCCAGCAGCTCGATCTTGGTGTTGCCGACATCGACGAACACAACCGTGACGCCATGTTCCGGCAGCGCCTGCGGCTCGCTCAGCCGAGCGCCCAGCGTATCGCGGTACGCAGCTGTCGCCGCAGCCAGGTTCGGCACGGCAAGCGCGACATGATTTAGGCGTCCGAGCATAAGCGTTCCGAAAGTTAGGGGAGTAGGGGGTAGGAAAAACTCCGAGCTATTTGCTATTCCCTACTCCCTTATTCCCATACTCCCCTACTCCCTTATCTAGTGACAAACACCGTCACCAGCGGCTTCTTGCCCCAGGCTTCGTTGGCGGCGCCGCGGACGGCGCGGCGCACGGCCTCCTGCACAAGGTCGAGGTCTTTTCTGCGCTGGCGGGGGATCGAGTCCACCGCGCCGATTGCCGCATCGAGCATCAAGTCCTCCAGCGCCTCGCCGCTGGCATCGGCCTCGGCGACACCGATCGCCACCAGATCGGGATCGCCGGCTAGCTCGTATTTCTCGTCGAGCACGACGTTGACCGCGACATGCCCGGCATAGGACAGCTTGCGCCGGTCGCGTATGCCCATCGCCTGGTCGGTTCCGATCAAGTATCCATCCTTGTAGAGGCGGCCGAACGGCACCTGGTCGATGATCGTGGCCGGACCGGGCCAGAGCCTCAGCATGTCGCCGTCGCGCACCTGCGCCACCTGCCCGATGCCCGACATCGACATCAGGGAGCCCTGCGCCACCAGATGCGCCGCCTCGCCGTGCACCGGCACGCCGATCTGCGGCCTCACCCATTCATACATCTTGCGCAATTCGCTGCGGCGCGGATGGCCGGAGACATGCACCAGCGCGTCGCCGTCCTCGATGATCTTCATGCCGAGGTCGATCAGCCGGTTCTTGATCTCTAGGATCGCCTTCTCGTTGCCGGGAATGGTGCGCGAGGAAAACACCACCGTGTCGCCGGCCGTCAGCGCCACCGACTTCATCTCGTCGCGCGACAGCTTCGCAAGTGCGGCCAGCGGTTCGCCCTGGCTGCCGGTGCAGATGACCACCAGATTCTCGCGCGGGATGTAGCCGTAATCCTCCTCGGCAATGAATTCCGGCAGGCCGTCCATGTAGCCGAGTTCGGTCGCGACATCGATCACGCGCTTCAGCGAGCGGCCGAGCACAAGGCACTGCCGGCCTGCATCGCGCGCAGCCTCGGCGATCGAAATGATGCGCCCGACATTGGAGGAAAAGGTGGTGACCGCGACGCGGCCCTTGGCGTTTTCGATGACGCCTTTAAGACCCTCGCCGACCGCCACTTCCGACGGCGACTCCCCTTCCCGCAGCGCATTGGTGGAATCGCAGATCAGCGCCAGCACGCCCTTGTCGCCATAAGCGCGGAAGCGCGCCTCATCCGTCTTGGGGCCGATCGTCGGCGCCGGATCGATCTTCCAGTCGCCGGTGTGGATTACCGTGCCGGCGGGCGTAGCGATCGCCAGCGACATCGGCTCGGGAATGGAATGCGCAACCGGGATGGCTTCGATCTCGAACGGCCCGATAGTGAACGTCTCGCCGGCCCTGTAGATCATTGCCGGGATTTTTGGCGCGTTCTGCTCGCCCTGCCGTTTGGCCTCCAGCAAGCCGGCGGTGAACGGCGTCATCCAGACCGGCACTTTGAGCTTCGGCCAGATATCGAGCAGCGCGCCGTAATGGTCCTCATGCGCATGGGTTATGACCACGCCGCGCAAGCCGTCGAGGTTCTCCTCGATGAAGCGTGTGTCGGGCAGGATCAGATCGACGCCCGGATGCGCGCTGTCCGGAAATGTGACTCCGACATCGACTACGATCCATTCGCGCGCGTCCGCGGGCCCGTAGCCATAGAGGGCGAAGTTCATGCCGATCTCGCCGACGCCGCCGAGCGGCGCGAAGACGAGTTCGGCGTTCTCAGTATTCGCCATAAATCCTTTCCTTCCTGGCCAGTCAGGCCAAGCCAATCAAATCAAGTCGTCAAAGACGGGCCGACGCGACCGCGCCGAAATGCACGTCGCCGGCCGCGATCGTCAAAACAGTTCCGTCATCGTCGCGGATCACGAAACGGCAGTCCTCGTCAATGGTTTCGAAGACGCCGCGCACCACATTGCCGTCAATTCTGACAGCAACCTCGCCGCCGAGCCCCGCGGCGCGAGCCAACCAGCGTTTCCTAATCGCGCTAAGTCCCCGCCCGTCATCCCACAATCTGAAATTCTCGCTCCAGGCATCCGAGAGCGCCAGGAACAGCATCTCGGCATCGCAATTGGCGCCAAGTGCCTGCAGCGACGTCGCCGGATAAGGCAGATCCTCGGGGTATGCCACGACGTTGACGCCGATGCCGACGGCAACCGCGAAACGGCCGCCTTCGAGCAGGGTCGATTCCAGCAGGATGCCGGCAAGCTTGGCGCCGGTGGCGAGCACGTCGTTCGGCCATTTCAGCTCGAAGCGGTTGCGTCCTTCGCTGGCTCCGTCCAGGCCAACGGCGATCCGGCCTTGCGGGACGACGGCATCGAGCGCGTCGGCCAATGCAAGCCCGGCGACGAAGCCAAGCGTCGCGGCGAGCCGCAGCTCGCCATTCGGAACCAGAAGCAGCGTCGCCGCCAGATTGCCTTCAGGCGTCGCCCAGGCGCGGCCGCGCCGACCGCGTCCGCTTTCCTGCTTCTTCGAGACGACCCAGAGTTTTCCCGGATCGCCCGCGCGCGCGTGCTCCAGCGCCAGCGCGTTGGTCGAGCCGACGCTGTCATGGGCCTCGAGCCGGAACCCCTCCGACGCCGCGGTTGGAGCCAGCCGAAATGCCATCCCGTCAGAAGAAGGTCTTGGCGGCGGCTTCGGCATAGCTGCCGATCGGCCCGCCGATCAGCACATAGAACAGCACGAAGGCGCCGCTGACGCCGAGCACGAGGCGCAATTCGCTGGCCATCGGCACAAAGCCGCCGACAGGCTCGTCGAACCACATGATCTTGATGATGCGCAGGTAATAGTAGGCGCCCACCACCGAAGCCAGCACGCCGATGATCGCCAGGGCATAGAGATGCGCGTTGATGGCGGCGAGGAACACGTACCATTTCCCCCAGAAGCCGGCGAGCGGCGGAATGCCGGCCAGCGAGAACATCAGGATGGTGAGGATGGTGGCCATGATGGGATTGATCGAGGCGAGGCCCGCCAGATCGCCGATCTGCTCGACATTGCCCTCCTTGCGCCGCATGGCGAGGATGAAGGCGAAGGTGCCGAGCGTCATCACCAGATAGATCAGCATGTAGATCGCCACGCCGCGCACGCCGGCCTGGCTGTTCGCGGCAAGGCCGACCAGCGCGTAGCCCATATGACCGATCGAGGAATAGGCCATCAGCCGTTTGATGTTGGTCTGGCCGATCGCGGCGAAGGCGCCGAGCGCCATCGAGGCGATCGAGATGAAGACGACGATCTGCTGCCAGTCGGCGGCGATCGGCTTGAAGGCGCCCATGGTGACGCGCACGATCAGCGCCATCGCCGCCATCTTCGGGGCGGCGGCTAGGAAGGCGGTGATCGGCGTCGGTGCGCCCTCATAGACGTCCGGCGTCCACATGTGGAACGGCACCGCCGAGATCTTGAAGGCGAGGCCGGCGAGCACGAAGACCAGGCCGAAAACAAGGCCGAGCTGACGTTCGCCGCTGCCCAGCGCCGTCGCGATCTCGTGAAAGCCGGTGTTGCCGGTATAACCGTAGACCAGCGAGATGCCGTAGAGCAGCATGCCCGACGACAGCGCTCCGAGAACAAAATATTTGAGGCCGGCCTCGGTCGAGCGGACATTGTCACGGTTGATCGCCGCCAGCACATAGATCGCCAGCGACTGCAGCTCGAGCCCGAGATAAAGGCCGATCATGCCGTTGGCCGAGATCATCAGCATCATGCCGAGCGTGCACAGCACGATCAGCACCGGATATTCGAACTTGTCGAAATGCTCCTGCCTGGCAAACCGCATCGACATGACGAGCGTGACGGCCGAGCCGATCAGCGCCAGCATCTTCATGAAGCGGCCGAAGGAGTCCTGGACGAAAGCGCTGCCATAGGCAGACCCCTCGCCGCCGGAGAAAGCCAGCCAGAGGCCGGCGATCACAAGCACCGCGACCGCGAGCCCGGTCACCGTCGTGGTGTTGTTGGAGCGCGAATAGGCACCCACCATCAGAAGCGCCAGCGCGCCGATGGCGAGGATCAGTTCCGGCGTCGAGAGCGAAAGGCTGGAGAGAAGGTCCGGCGTCATGGTATTTCCCCGGTCAGTTCGCCGCCGCGGTCTGCGCGGAATTGATGGATGCGGTGACGTTGGTGACGAGCGCCTTGACCGACTGCGTGGTGGCATCGAACACAGGCGCCGGATAGACGCCGAAGAAGATCACCAGCACCACCAGCGGGTAGATGATCGCCTTCTCGCGCGTCGACAGATCGAGCAGGTTCTTCAGGCTCTCCTTGGTCAGCGCGCCGAAGATCACGCGGCGGTAGAGCCAGAGCGCATAGGCTGCCGACAGGATCACGCCGGTAGCGGCGAAGAACGCCACCCAGGTGTTGACCCGAAACACGCCGAGCATGGTCAGGAACTCGCCGACGAAGCCGCTGGTGCCCGGCAGGCCGACATTGGCCATGGTGAAGATCATGAACGCGGTCGCGTATTTCGGCATGTTGTTGACCAGCCCGCCATAGGCGTCGATTTCGCGCGTATGCATGCGGTCATAGATGACGCCGACGCACAGGAACAGCGCGCCGGAGACGAGCCCATGGCTGAGCATCTGGAACATCGCGCCCTGCACGCCCTCCTGATTCATCGCGAAGATGCCCATGGTGACGAAGCCCATATGGGCGACCGACGAATAGGCGATGAGCTTCTTCATGTCCTCCTGCATCAGCGCCACCAGCGAGGTGTAGATGATGGCGACGACCGAGAGCGTGAAGATCAGCGGCGCGAACATCTCCGACGCCAGCGGGAACATCGGCAGCGAGAAGCGCAGGAAGCCGTATCCGCCCATCTTCAACAGGATGCCGGCCAGGATGACCGAACCCGCCGTCGGCGCCTCGACATGCGCGTCGGGCAGCCAGGTGTGCACCGGCCACATCGGCATCTTCACCGCGAAGGAGGCGAAGAAGGCGAGCCACAGCCAGGTCTGCATGTCGGCCGGGAAGTTATGCGTCAGCAGCGTGGTGATGTCGGTCGTGCCGGACTGGAAGAACATCGCCATGATGGCGAGCAGCATCAGCACCGAGCCGGCAAGCGTATAAAGGAAGAACTTGAACGAGGCATAGACGCGCCGCTTGCCGCCCCAGACACCGATGATGATGAACATCGGAATCAGGCCGCCCTCGAAGAAGACGTAGAAGAGCACGATGTCGAGCGCGCAGAACACGCCGATCATCAGCGTCTCGAGGATCAGGAAGGCGATCATGTAGGCCTTGACGCGCTTCTCGATCGCATCCCACGAGGCCAGGATGCAGAGCGGCATCAGGAAGGTGGTCAGGATGACGAACAGCATCGAGATGCCGTCGACGCCCATATGGTAGGAGATGCCCGAATCCAGCCAGTCGTGCTTCTCGACGAACTGGAAGCCGGCCTGCGAATTATCGAAGCCCTTCCAGATGAACAGCGACACCACGAAGGTGAACGCCGTCGTGATGAAGGCGATCGAGCGGATGTTGCGGCGCGCGTTTTCGCTGTCGTCGCTGATCGGCAGAATGAGCAGAACACCAACCAGCGGCAGGAAGGTGACCAGCGAGAGGATTGGCCAGTCGGTCATCAGAGCATCATCCAGGTGACGAGAGCGGCCACGCCGATCAGCATGGCGAAGGCATAGTGGTAGAGGTAGCCGGTCTGCAATTTGACGACGCGGTTGGTGACGTCGACGACGCGCGCCGAGATGCCGTCGGGGCCGAGCCCATCGATGATGGCGCCGTCACCCGTCTTCCATAGGAACCGGCCGAGGCGCTTCGCCGGCCGCACGAAAAGGAAGTCGTAGAGCTCGTCGAAATACCATTTGTTGAGCAGGAAGCCGTAGAGCAGGCGATGGTTGGCGGCGACGCTCCGGGGCAGTTCCGGCGAGCGGATGTAGAACTTCCACGCGACCGCAAAGCCGATGACCATGGCGATGAACGGAGCCAGTTCCACCCACAACGGCAATTCGTGGATCTCGTGCAGGATGTGGTTGTCCGGCAGCGTGAACAGCGAGGCCTTCCAGAACTCGGCATAGCCCTCGCCGATGAAGGCGCCGTGGAAGATGATGCCGGCAAACAGCGCGCCGGCAGCCAGCACGTAGAGCGGCACCAGCATCACCGGCGGCGATTCATGCACGTGATGCATGACCTCGTGGCTGGCGCGCGGCTCGCCGTGGAAGGTCATGAAGATCAGTCGCCAGGAATAGAAGCTTGTGAAGGCGGCGGCGATCACGAGCAGCACGAAGGCAAAGCCCGCGACCGCGTTGTGGCTGGCAAAGGACGCTTCGATGATGGCGTCCTTGGAGAAGAAGCCGGCGGTGCCGATCACCGTCGCCGGGATGCCGACGCCGGTCAGCGCCAGGGTGCCGATCACCATCATCCAGTAGGTCTTGGGGATGAGCGTCCTCAACCCGCCCATCAGGCGCATGTCCTGCTCGTCGGAGACGGCGTGGATGACCGAGCCCGAGCCGAGGAAGAGCAGCGCCTTGAAGAAGGCATGCGTGAACAGATGGAAGATCGCCGCGCCATAGGCGCCGACGCCGAGCGCCACGAACATATAGCCGAGCTGCGAGCAGGTCGAATAGGCGATGACGCGCTTGATATCGTTCTGGACAAGGCCGACGGTGGCAGCGAAGAAGGCGGTGAAGGCGCCGATGAAGGTGACGACGGTCAGCGCCGAATGCGACAGCTCGAACAGCGGCGAGAGCCTCGCCAGCATGAACACGCCGGCCGTCACCATGGTCGCGGCATGGATCAGCGCCGAGACGGGCGTCGGGCCTTCCATGGCATCGGGCAGCCAGGTGTGCAGCGGCACCTGCGCCGACTTGCCCATGGCGCCCATGAACAGCAGCAGGCAGACCACCGTTAGCCCCGTGTGCTTGTCGAGCGCATGGCCGAGGAAGGTGAGCACCGCGGCGCCCTCCGGCGCGCCTTCGGCCGGAAGGAAGGAGGCTGCGTTGGCAAAGACTGTGCCGAGATTGACCGAGCCGAACAGCACGAAGACGCCGAAGATGCCGAGCGCGAAGCCGAAGTCGCCGACGCGGTTGACGACGAAGGCCTTGATCGCCGCGGCGTTGGCGGAGGGCTTCTTGTACCAGAAGCCGATCAGCAGATAGGAGGCGAGGCCGACGCCTTCCCAGCCGAAGAACATCTGCACCAGATTGTCGGCCGTCACCAGCATCAGCATCGCGAAGGTGAACAGCGACAGATAGGCGAAGAAGCGCGGCCGGTTCGGATCGTGGTGCATGTAGCCGATCGAATAGATATGGACCAGCGCCGACACGGTGTTGACGACGACCAGCATCACCACCGTCAGTGTGTCGATCCTGAGCGCCCAGGCGACGTCGAGCCCGCCCGCCTGGATCCAGCGCAGCACCGGCACGGTGAACACTTCGCCATGGCCGAAGCCGACGGTGAAGAAGGCGATCCACGACAGCACCGCCGCGATCACCAGGAAGCCGGAAGTGATGTATTCGGATGCCTTGGCGCCGAGCGAATTGCCGAACAGACCGACAATCAGGAAGCCGAGCAGCGGAAGGAAGACGATGGCCTGGTACATGGTTGTTCCCGTCAACCCTTCATCTGGTTCACGTCTTCGACCGCTATCGAGCCGCGGTTGCGGAAGAAGACGACAAGAATGGCAAGTCCGATCGCGGCTTCCGCCGCGGCGACCGTCAGCACGAACAGGGCGAATACCTGCCCTACGAGGTCATGCAGCGCCGCCGAGAAGGCGACGAAGTTGATGTTGACCGCGAGCAGGATCAGCTCGATCGACATCAGGATGACGATGATGTTGCGGCGGTTCAAAAAGATGCCGAACACGCCGAGCGTGAACAGGATCGCCGATACGGTCAGATAATGCGCGATGCCGACGACCATCTCAGATACCCTCGCCCGACTTGACCTTGCGGATTTCCATGCCCGTTGCCGGCGTGCGGCCGACCTGCGCGGCGATCGACTGCCGCTTGACGCCTTCCTTGTGGCGCAGCGTCAGCACGATGGCACCGATCATGGCGACCAGAAGCACGAGGCCGGCGATCTGGAAATAATAGAGATAGTCCGTGTAGAGGACGTCGCCGAGCGCCGCCGTGTTGGAGCGCGCGGCGAGGTCCGGCGTTGCCTTGGCCACCGTCGAGGCAAGCTGCGGCGCGAAGCTGTAGCCGCCGAGCACGACGATCAGCTCCGCCGCCAGGATCAGCCCGACCAGCGCGCCGATCGGCGCATATTGCAGCGCGCCCTGCTTCATCTCCGCGAAGTCGACGTCGAGCATCATGACGACGAACAGGAACAGCACCATCACCGCGCCGACATAGACGACGAGCAGGATCATCGCCAGGAACTCGGCGCCGGTCAGCATGAACAGGCCAGCGGCATTGAAGAAGGTGAGGATCAGGAACAGCACGGAATGCACAGGGTTGCGCGACGAAATGACCATGAAAGCCGACGCCACGGCGATAAAGGCGAAGAGGTAGAAAAAGACCGCCTCTAGTCCACTCAGCATGGGGTTCCCTCGGGTTCCTGTCCGAACACTGGCTCAGCGCCCCTGCTCGATGTCGCCGCCGCCTCCGGCTGGCAAAGTTGCGTGTTCCTATCGCATGTTCCGATCGGGTTGAAAGACCCGATCGAAAGAAACATGCGACACTCTTTTCATTCCGGAGGATGATCTGGTCCGAAAGTCTGCAACTTTTCGGGGACCATCCTTTGGACGAGGCCCTCGCCCCGTCCATGCGTCAAATGTCAGCGATAGGGCGCGTCCAACGCGATGTTGCGCGCCAGCTCACGCTCCCAGCGATCGCCGTTCGCGAGCAGCTTTTCCTTGTTGTAGTAAAGCTCCTCGCGCGTCTCGGTCGCGAATTCGAAATTCGGCCCCTCGACGATGGCGTCAACCGGGCAGGCTTCCTGGCAGAAGCCGCAATAGATGCACTTCACCATGTCGATATCGTAGCGCACGGTGCGCCGCGTACCGTCGTTGCGGCGCGGGCCGGCTTCGATGGTGATCGCCTGTGCCGGACAGATCGCCTCGCAAAGCTTGCAGGCGATGCAGCGCTCCTCCCCATTGGGGTAGCGGCGCAGCGCGTGCTCGCCGCGGAAGCGCGGGCTGGTCGGTCCCTTCTCGTGCGGATAGTTGATCGTCTCCTTCGGCGCAACGAACTGGCGCATCGACAGGAAGAAGGCGCTGACGAAATCCTTCAGCAACAGGGCCTTTGCGGCTTGGGCAAGAGCGGACATCACGCAAACCCCGTGATCTTGAGGAAGGCCGCGGTGGCGACGACCATGAACAGCGAGATCGGCAGGAAGACCTTCCAGCCTAGCCGCATCAGCTGATCATAGCGGTAGCGCGGCACAAACGCCTTCACCATCGAGAACATGAAGAACACCAGGCAGACCTTGAGCACGAACCAGATCAGGCCCGGCACCCAGGTGAAGGGCGCGAAATCGAACGGTGGCAGCCAGCCGCCGAGGAACAGGATGGTGGCCAGCGCGCACATCAGGACGACGGCGACGTACTCGCCCAGGAAGAAGAGCAGGAACGGCGTCGACGAATATTCGACCATGTGTCCGGCGACGAGTTCCGATTCCGCTTCCACCAGATCGAAGGGCGGACGGTTCGTCTCGGCCAGCGCCGAGATGAAGAACACGATGAACATCGGGAACAGCGACAGCCAGTGCCAGTCGAGGAAGGTGTTGGGCAGGCCGAGCTTGGTGCCGAGGCCATCCTGCTGCGAGAGCACGATGTCGGAGAGGTTGAGCGAGCCGACGCAAAGCAGCACGGTGACGATGACGAAGCCGATCGACACCTCGTAGGACACCATCTGCGCGGCTGAGCGCAGCGCGCCCAGGAACGGATATTTCGAGTTCGACGCCCAGCCGCCCATGATCACGCCGTAGACCTCGAGCGAGGAGATGGCGAAAACATAAAGGATGCCGACATTGATGTTAGCGATAGCCCAGCCTTGATTGACCGGAATGACCGCCCAGGCCGAGATCGCGAGCACGGCTGAGACCAGCGGCGCCAGCAGGAAGACGCCCTTGTTGGCGCCCGACGGGATCACCGGCTCCTTGAAGACGAATTTCAAAAGGTCGGCGAAGGCCTGCAGCGTGCCCCAGGGACCGACCACGTTCGGGCCGCGGCGCAGCTGCACCGCAGCCCAGATCTTGCGGTCGGCATAAAGCACGTAAGCCACAAAGATCAAAAGAACGACGATCAGCACGACCGACTTCAACAGGATCAGCAGCGCCGGCAGCACGTAGAAGGAAAAGAAGGTGTCCATGCTTATTCCGCCGCCTGCTTGAAGCCGCTCTTGGCCAGCGCCGAGCACTCAGCCATCACGGCCGAGGCCCGCGCGATCGGGTTGGTGAGATAGAAGTCCTTCACCGGCGAGGTGAAGGTGCCCTTGTTCAAGCGTCCGCCGAGCTTCGCCGCCCTGGCAACGCCGTCGGCGCTGCCCGCCGCGACATGATCGACGCGGGCAAGATGGGGGTATTCGCCATAGAGCTTCGCGCGCAGCTGCGCCAGCGAATCGAACGGCAGCTTCTTGCCGAGCACATCCGACAGCGCCCGCAGGATCGCCCAGTCCTCGCGCGCTTCGCCCGGGGCGAAACCGGCGCGGTTGGTCTGCTGCACGCGGCCTTCCGTGTTCACATAGGTGCCGGACTTTTCGGTGTAGGCAGCAGCCGGCAGGATGACATTGGCGCGGTGCGCGCCCGCATCGCCATGCGTGCCGATATAGACGACGAAGGCGCCGCCGGTCTTGGCCATGTCGATCTCGTCGGCGCCAAGCAGGAACAGGAGATCCGTCGCGCCCAGCATGCCGGCGACATTCTTGCCGCCCTCGCCCGGCACGAAGCCGACGTCGAGCCCGCCGACTCTGGCCGCCGCGTTGTGCAGCACCGCGAAGCCGTTCCACTCGGCCGTGACGGCATTGACGGCCACCGCCAGCCTTGCCGCCTGGCCGAGCACTGCCGCGCCGTCCGAGCGCGCCAGGGCGCCCTGGCCGACGATGATCAGCGGATGCGCTGCATTCTTCAGCACCTCGAAGAACTTGCCGTTGCCGTCGGCCAAGTCCTTCAAGGACTCTGGGCCGGCGCCGATTAGCTCGTAGTCATAACGCGTGTCGCCGATCTCGCCGATGACGCCGATCGGCAGGTTGCCGACGCGCCAGCGCTTGCGGATGCGGGCGTTGAGCACCGAGGCCTCGAAGCGCGGATTGGCGCCGACGATCAGCACCGCGTCGGCCTGCTCGATGCCTTCGATGGTCGGATTGAAGATGTAGCTGGCACGGCCGAGCGATGGATCGAGCGCAGCGCCGTCCTGGCGGCAGTCGATGTTCTTGGAGCCGAGCGCCGCCATCAAAAGCTTGAGCGCATAGATTTCCTCGACCGCGGCGAGGTCGCCGGCGATGGCGCCGACGCGCTCAGGGGCGGTCTTCGACACCTCGTCCTTGATCGCCGCGAAGGCTTCCGCCCAGCTTGCCGGAGCAAGCTTGCCGTTCTTGCGAACGTAGGGACGATCGAGGCGCTGGGTGCGCAGGCCATCCCAGATGAAGCGCGTCTTGTCCGAGATCCACTCCTCGTTCACGGCCTCGTTGACGCGCGGCAGGATGCGCATCACCTCGCGGCCGCGGCTATCGACGCGGATCGCCGAGCCGACGGCGTCCATGACGTCGATCGACTCCGTCTTGGTCAGCTCCCACGGCCGCGCCTGGAAGGCGAACGGCTTGGAGGTCAGCGCGCCGACCGGGCAAAGGTCGATGACGTTGCCCTGGAGCTCCGAGGTCATCGCCTGTTCGAGATAGGTGGTGATCTCGGCATCCTCGCCGCGGCCGATCAGGCCGAGTTCGGAGATGCCGGCGACCTCGGTGGTGAAGCGGACGCAGCGCGTGCAGTGGATGCAGCGGTTCATCACCGTCTTGACCAGCGGACCGATATACTTGTCTTCGACCGCCCGCTTGTTCTCATGGTAGCGCGAGGAGTCGACGCCGAAGGCCATCGCCTGGTCCTGCAGGTCGCACTCGCCGCCCTGGTCGCAGATCGGGCAATCCAGCGGATGGTTGATCAGCAGGAACTCCATCACGCCTTCGCGGGCCTTCTTGACCATCGGCGTGTTGGTGAAGATTTCCGGCGCTTCGCCGTTCGGGCCGGGGCGCAGGTCGCGCACGCCCATGGCGCAGGAGGCCTGCGGCTTGGGCGGGCCACCCTTCACCTCGATCAGGCACATGCGGCAATTGCCGGCGATGGACAACCGCTCATGGAAGCAGAAGCGCGGCACTTCCGCGCCGGCGTCCTCGGCCGCCTGCAGCAGCGTGTAATGGTCGGGTACCGTGATCTCTTTCCCGTCGACCTTGAGCTTTGCCATTCGCCTCAAACCCTCGCGGATTTCCCGCAATCTTTCGTTCCGGGGCGCGACTGCGCCCGGCATTTCATCTCACTACTTGGCGGCCAGCGCCGCCGCTTGGCCAGTCCAGTCGTCGCGGCCGACGCGGCCGGCGAGCGACAGGTAATCCTCGACCCAGGCGATCTCTTCCGCGGTCCAGGCAGCGATCTGGTCGTAGGACCAGATGCCAAGACCATTCAGCACCTTCTCCAGCTTCGGCCCGATGCCCGATATCGCCTTCAGGTCGGACGGCTTTGCCGGCTTGTCGATCGCCTTGGGCTGCCTGAAATCTTCCGGCATCAGACCGGTCGCGGCCGTTCCGGCTACCGTGTCACCTCTCGCGTCGAGCGCCTTCTCAGCGCTGGCGTTCGCCGCGATGTCGGTCACATCCCTGGCGAAGGTCTGCGCCTCGGCGATCAGCGTCTCGGTCGCTTTGCGCGCCTTGGACGAATTGTTGGCGGCTTCGGTCCGCGCCTCGAGATCGTCGAGGAACGGCTGGAGCATGCGCTGCGAGGCTTCGACGGCGCCGGAGAACGCGCCCATCCAGACACCCAGGGCATGGTTGGCGAAACCGATGCCTACCGCCGATAGTGCAGCCACGCCCGCGACAGGATGCGCCATCAGGTTGACGGCGCTGGCCATCTCCCTCGGCATCATCTTGGTCAGGTCCGGGTTCATCTTCTCGAGTTCGTCCAAATAAGGCATCAGCGGGTAGGCTATCGAATACGGCGCCATAGACATCTCCTGGTCGTTTCTTCGTACGCCCCGCCCCTGCTTTCCGTCCCGGGCAATGCCCGTCTTGCAAATCTATTCCGCCGCCGCCATCACCGGCTCGACCCGGTGCGCGTTGCGCGAAAACTCGTCGATGCGGCGCTCCACCTCGCCACGGAAATGCCGCATCAGGCCCTGGATCGGCCAGGCCGCGGCATCGCCCAGCGCGCAGATCGTGTGACCTTCCACCTGCTTGGTGACATCGAGCAGCATGTCGATCTCGCGCTTCTGCGCTTCGCCGCGCACCAGCCGTTCCATCACCCGCCACATCCAGCCGGTGCCTTCGCGGCACGGCGTGCACTGGCCGCAGCTCTCATGCTTGTAGAAGTAGGAAAGCCTGGCGATCGCCTTCACGATATCGGTCGACTTGTCCATGACGATGACAGCCGCAGTGCCGAGGCCGGATTTGAGGTCGCGCAATGCATCGAAATCCATCGGCGCGTCGATGATCTGCTCGGCCGGCACCAGCGGCACCGAAGCGCCGCCCGGGATGACCGCGAGCAGATTGTCCCAGCCGCCGCGAATGCCGCCGCAATGCGTCTCGATCAGTTCGCGGAACGGGATCGACATCGCCTCTTCGAAGGTGCACGGATTGTTGACGTGCCCGGACACGCAGAAGAGCTTGGTGCCGGCATTGTTCGGCCGGCCGAAGGACGAGAACCAGGCAGCACCCCGGCGCAGGATCGTCGGCGCCACGGCGATGGATTCGACGTTGTTGACCGTGGTCGGGCAGCCATAAAGGCCGACATTGGCCGGGAATGGCGGCTTCAGTCGCGGCTGGCCCTTCTTGCCCTCGAGGCTTTCGAGCAGCGCCGTCTCCTCGCCGCAAATATAGGCGCCGGCGCCGTGGTGCATATAGACGTCGAAGTCGTAGCCGGAGGTGTTGTTCTTGCCGATGAGCTTGGCCGCATAAGCCTCGTCGATGGCGCGCTGCAGCGCCTCGCGCTCGCGGATGAACTCGCCGCGCACATAGATGTAAGCAGCGACCGCGCCCATGGCGAAACCGGCGACCAGCGCGCCCTCGACCAGCGTATGCGGATCGTTGCGCAGAATGTCACGGTCCTTGCAGGTGCCAGGCTCGGATTCGTCGGCATTGATGACCAGATAGCTCGGCCGGCCATCGCTCTGCTTGGGCATGAACGACCATTTCAGGCCGGTCGGGAAGCCGGCGCCGCCACGGCCGCGCAGGCCGCTTGCCTTCATTTCGTTGATGATCCAGTCGCGTCCCTTGGCGATCAGGCCGGGTGTATCGTCCCACATGCCGCGCGCCTGCGCTCCGGCCAGCGACTTGTCGAAGAGGCCGTAGATGTTGGTGAAGATGCGGTCTTTGTCCTGAAGCATTGTTCGTCCCTCAGACCGGCTTCTTGCCGAAGACGCGGATGTACTCGGCGACGCCGCCCTTGGCGAGCGCCTTGGCCTGCTTCACCCAGTCGTCGCGCTCGATACGGCCGCGGAAATTGAGATAGCCGTCGACCCATTCGCGCTCGGCCTTCCTCCACGCAGAGACCTGCGCGAAAGTATAAATGCCAAGCGAATGCAGGACGCCTTCGATCTTCGGACCGACACCGGAGATCAGCTTCAGATCGTCGACCGTTGCCGGACGCGCGATCCCGGCCGGGCGGTTCTTGTCCTCTAGCGAAGGCTTGGCCGTCTTGGTCGCAGGTTGCTTCGCTTCCGGCGACTTGAAGGCGGACGCCGGCTCGGCCTTGGCCTTCGGCCCGCTGCGCGGCTTCGAAACCGCCTCGACTTCCGGAGAAGCCTGGTTGGCATTGGCTGCGGAGTGGCGCGGCGCCCTGACGCTGGCCGCCTTCTCGGTCGCGGGCGAAACCTTGACCGGCGATGGTGTCCTTAGTGCCGGACTGGTTTCGGGCGCGTCGGTTTTCGGCTTGCCGGATTTCGATGGCCCGACAGGGGCCGAGGGCGGCGCGGCAGGCGCTTGCGAGACGACGGCGGCGGAGGCAGTAGCCGGCGCTGCGGCAGCGGCTTGCCTGGCTGCCTTCGCGGCGGCCTTGGCTTCCTTGTCGCGGGTGGATTTCAGGATTGCCTTCTCGCTCTTCAGCGTCGTCAGGCCCGTGGCCGGCTCCGAACCGATGCGGCCGTTCTGCGGACCGGGCTTCACCTCGGCGCCTTTGCCGGCTTCATAGAGATCGATGATCTCGGCAAGGCGCTCCGGCGTCAGGTCTTCGAACGTGTCCTTGAAGATCATGACCATCGGCGCGTTGACGCAGGCGCCGAGGCATTCGACCTCCTCCCACGACAGCGTACCCTTGTCGTTGGTATGGAACTGGTCGTGATGGATCTTCGAGCGGCACACATCCATCAGCGCTTCCGAGCCGCGCAGCATGCAGGGCGTGGTGCCGCAGACCTGGATATGGGCGCGGGTGCCGACCGGATTGAGCTGGTATTGCGTGTAGAAGGTGGCCACCTCGAGGCCGCGGATGCGCGGCATGCCGAGCATATCCGAGATCGTCTCGATCGCCGCCTTCGTTACCCAGCCTTCCTGTTCCTGAGCGATCATGAGCAATGGGATGATGGCCGACTGCTCGCGTCCCTTCGGGTATTTGGCGATCCACTGCTGCGCCGCCGCGGCGTTCGCCTCGTTGAAGGCGAAGGAGGCTGGCTGGACGCTGGCATCTGCGAGACGGCGGACTGACATTTAGCGATCGACCTCACCAAACACGATGTCGAGGGAGCCAAGCACGGCGGTGACGTCGGCCAGCATGTGGCCGCGGCACAGGAAATCCATGGCCTGCAGATGCGCAAAACCCGGCGCGCGCAGCTTGCAGCGATAGGGCTTGTTGGTGCCGTCGGAGACGAGATAGACGCCGAACTCGCCCTTCGGCGCCTCGACAGCCGCATAGACCTCGCCGGCCGGCACGCGATAGCCCTCGGTATAGAGCTTGAAATGATGGATGAGCGCTTCCATCGAGCGCTTCATCGCCGCGCGCTTCGGCGGCACCACCTTGCCGTCGAGGTTCGACACCGGTCCGGCGCTCTCCTTGCCGAGCAGAAGATCGACGCACTGGCGCATGATCTTGGCCGATTGGCGCATCTCTTCCATGCGCACGAGATAACGGTCGTAGCAGTCGCCGTTCTTGCCGATCGGGATGTCGAAATCCATCTCGGAATAGCATTCATAGGGCTGCGCCTTGCGCAGGTCCCAGGCGGCACCCGAGCCGCGCACCATCACGCCCGAAAAACCCCAGGCCCAGGCGTCGGCGAGCGACACCGTGCCGATGTCGACATTGCGCTGCTTGAAGATGCGGTTGCCGGTGAGCAAGGCGTCAAGGTCGTCGACCGACTTCAGGAACGGATCGATCCACTTGCCGATATCCTCGATCAGCTTCTGCGGCAGGTCCTGATGCACGCCGCCTGGCCGGAAGTAGGCCGCATGCATGCGCGAGCCGGAGGCGCGCTCATAAAACACCATCAGCTTCTCGCGCTCGACGAAGCCCCACAGCGGCGGCGTCAGCGCGCCGACGTCCATCGCCTGCGTCGTCACATTGAGGATGTGCGACATGATGCGGCCCATTTCGGAATAGAGCACGCGGATCAGCTGGCCGCGCTTCGGCACCTCGATGCCGAGCAGGCGCTCGGCCGCGAGCGCGAAGGCATGCTCCTGGTTCATCGGCGCGCAATAGTCGAGCCGGTCGAGATAGGGCACCGCCTGCAGATAGGTCTTGGCCTCGATCAGCTTCTCGGTACCGCGATGCAGCAGGCCGATATGCGGATCGACGCGATCGACCACCTCGCCGTCCAGCTCCAGCACGAGACGCAAAACGCCGTGGGCAGCAGGGTGTTGAGGCCCAAAGTTAATGTTAAAATTGCGGACGGAGGTTTCAGCCATTGTGGCGCCTCAATTTGGCTTCGCCTTTTCATCGCCCGGAAGGACGTAATCCGTTCCCTCCCATGGGCTCAAAAAGTCAAAGTTTCTAAATTCCTGCTTCAATTCCACCGGCTCATAGATGACTCGCTTGGCCTCGTCGTCGTATCGAACCTCGACGAAGCCGGTCAGCGGGAAATCCTTGCGCAGCGGATGCCCTTCAAAGCCGTAGTCGGTGAGGATGCGGCGCAGGTCCGGATGGCCGGAGAAGAGCACGCCGTAGAGATCATAGGTCTCGCGCTCGAACCAGTCGGCGCCGGGATAGACGCCGGTCAGCGACGGCACCAGCGTCTCCTCGTCGGCCTGGACCTTGAGGCGGATGCGGACGTTCTGCTTCGGCGACAACAGGTGGTAGACGACGTCGAAGCGCTTGGCACGCGACGGATAGTCGGCGCCGCAAATGTCGATGATCGAGACGAACTGGCAGCGCGGGTCGTCGCGCAGGAAGGTCGCGACCTCGGTCAAGTTGCCCGGCTCGACGCAAACCGTCAGTTCGCCATAAGCAAGCACCGTTTCGCCGATGCGGCCGGAGAGCTTCTCGCCGAGATAGGTGGAGAGTTCGTGCAACGCCAAGGCCATTGGTTCACCGTTCGATCGTGCCGGTGCGGCGGATCTTCTTCTGCAACAGGAGAATGCCGTAGAGCAGCGCTTCGGCGCTCGGCGGGCAGCCGGGGACATAGATGTCGACCGGCACGATGCGGTCGCAGCCGCGCACCACCGAATAGGAATAGTGATAATAGCCGCCGCCATTGGCGCACGAACCCATCGAGATGACGTAGCGCGGCTCCGGCATCTGGTCGTAGACCTTGCGCAGCGCCGGCGCCATCTTGTTGGTCAGTGTACCCGCGACGATCATGATATCGGACTGGCGCGGAGACGCGCGCGGCGCGACGCCGAACCTCTCCGAGTCATAGCGCGGCATCGAGGTGTGGATCATCTCGACCGCGCAGCAGGCGAGACCGAAGGTCATGAACATCAGCGAGCCGCTGCGCGCCCAAGTGATCAGCGCCTCGGTCGAGGTGACAAGGAAGCCCTTGTCGGCCAGCTCATTATTGATCTCGAGGAAGAAGGGATCGTCCTCCCCCACCGGCCTGCCGGTGTTGGGATCGATGATGCCCTTGGGCTTCGGCGCGACGAGGGTGCCTGAACTGTCGTTCAATCCCATTCCAGCGCTCCTTTTTTCCATTCATAGGCAAAGCCGATGGTCAGCACCGCCAGGAACACCATCATCGACCAGAAGCCGAGCATGCCGAGCTTGGAGAAGGACACCGCCCACGGGAACAGGAAGGCGACCTCGAGATCGAAGATGATGAACAGGATCGACACCAGGTAGAAGCGGATGTCGAACTTCATGCGGGCGTCGTCGAATGAGTTGAACCCGCATTCATAGGCGGAAAGCTTTTCCGGATCGGGATTGCGGTAGGCAACCAGGAACGGCGCAACGATCAGCGCCAGGCCGACAACCATCGCCACTGCGATGAAGAGCACGATGGGCAGATACGAACTTAGGAGTGCGCTCATGCGGCGACTTTCCTTCGGCGGCCAGTTCACTTTGATTACAGCAACGGACTCTAAGGCGGAAGCGTGACAGTTTAACCCGCTGAACCGTTTTAGGTGGCCTATGCTGCGACGCGGCGAGGGTTAGCGCAGCGGTTTCGGCGACGCAAGTCAAACCTTGTTCAAAATCCGGCCCTGGACGCCATATCGGAAGAAACTGGTCCGATCCGCTCCTGTTTGATTTCCTTCATGTTTCACTCCACTTTTCTATCCTGACATATCTCCCGCCATTTGCCTGTTAGCATGGCCGGAATCACCGACTGGAAATCCCGGCAAAGGATCAGGGCAAGGTAGCTGGATGAAAGAAAAGATCTCGCTCGCCGCAGCAAGGCGCATTGCGCTCGGCGCGCAGGGTTTTACCGATGCGCGGCCGGCCGGCACGCCCGATCGTCGCCATCTCGCCCGTGTGCTTTCCCGAACTGGCCTGCTGCAGATCGATTCCGTCAGCGCCGTGGTGCGCGCCCACTATATGCCGCTCTACTCGCGCCTCGGCCCCTACCCCCTTGCGCTGCTCGACAACGCGGCCGTCACGCGCAAGCGAACCGTCTTCGAATACTGGGCCCATGAGGCTTCCTTCCTGCCCGTCGAGACCTATCCGTTGATGCGCTGGCGCATGCAGCGGGCCGAGAAAGGCGAGGAAATGTATCTCGGCCTCGCCAAATGGGGCCGCGAGCGCAAGGCGATGATCGAGGAGATCTACGGGCAAGTCGCGGAACGCGGGCCGATCGCCGCCTCCGACATCGAAGGCCACAAGGGCAATGGCGGATGGTGGGGCTGGAGCGAGGCCAAGCACGCTTTCGAATGGCTGTTCTGGGCCGGGCGCATCACCACCGCCTACCGGCGAGGATTCGAGCGCTATTACGACCTGCCCGAGCGGGTTCTGCCGCCGGCCATCCTCGACCTGCCGGTGCCCTCGGTCGAGGACGCGCATCGCCAATTGCTGCGCATTTCCGCCCGCGCCCATGGCATCGCCACCTATGGCGATCTGCGTGACTATTTCCGCCTGGCGCCTGGCGATACGAGAGCCAGAATCGAGGAACTGGTCGAGATGGGCGAACTGCTGCCGGTGAAGGTCGAAGGCTGGGACAAGCCCGCCTATCTCCACAAGGACGCCCGCTTTCCGCGCCGCATCGAGGCCCGCGCCCTGCTCGCGCCCTTCGATCCGGTGGTATTCGAACGCACCCGGACGGAAAAACTCTTCGGCTTCCGCTACCGCATCGAGATCTACACGCCGGCCGAGAAGCGCCAGTACGGCTACTACGTGCTGCCTTTCCTGCTCGGCGACCGGATCGTTGCCCGGGTCGATTTGAGAGCTGACCGGCCGGCCGGCGTGCTGCGCGTCCATGCGGCTTTTGCCGAAGCCGGCGCTCCCGCCGAAACGGCCGCACAGCTCTTCGGTGAGTTGAAACAGATGCAGGCATGGCTCGGCTTGGAAACCATCGAGGTGACGCCGGCCGGCGACCTTGGGCCGGCGTTGACCGACATTTCGGTGTCGTAGCCGCGCGTTGACATGCCAGCACCTCTAAGCCTAAATCCGCCGCAGACGGTCTCCTCCCGGCAAGGGGAGGAGCCAGAGGGAATGCGGTGCGGGAAAACCCAAATCCGCGGCTGTCCCCGCAACTGTGAGCGACGAGCCTCAGCCGAAAACCACTGGGATGTTCCCGGGAAGGCGGCGTAAGGCGACGACCCGCGAGCCAGGAGACCTGCCGTCTGAGACATGAGAATCCGATCGCTCGGCGGGTTTTCCGGGCAAGGAGCCTGGTTTTGGATTGCAACGTCAGTTTTCCGGCTAGTACCGCGGACATTTCGTCCGAACCCCGCGACGCGCTATCGGAAGTGACCGTCATCGTCTGCTCCTCCTGCCGCGATGAGACCGGTTCGGACGCGCATCCGCGCGCCGGCGCCCTCCTTGCCGAAGACGCGCGCCGCGCCGCGCCGGACGAGAAAATCCGCATCCGCACCGTCGAGTGTCTCGGCAATTGCAAACGCCGCCTGAGCGCGGCGCTGCTGCGCGACGGCTGCTGGAGCTATGTCTTCGGTGACCTGGAAACGACCAGCGGGGCCGACCTCGTCACCGGCGCAAAGCTCTTTGCCACCTCGACCGACGGCCTCATCCCCTGGCGAGGCCGGCCCGATTCCCTCAAGCGCGGCCTGGTTGCCCGCCTCCCTCCCCTCGACCTGCTGAAGGACTGACATGACCGCATCCCTCTCCCGTGTTCCCTGCACTGTCGTCACCGGCTTTCTCGGCGCCGGCAAGACCACGCTGATCCGCAACCTGCTCGAAAACGCCAAGGGCAAGCGGCTGGCGATCATCGTTAACGAATTCGGCGATGTCGGCATCGACGGTGAGATCCTGAAAGGCTGCGGCATCGACACCTGCCCAGAGGAAAATATCGTCGAGCTCGCCAATGGCTGCATCTGCTGCACCGTCGCCGACGATTTCGTGCCGGCGCTCGACCGGATCCTGTCGCGCACGCCGAAGGTCGACCACATCCTGATCGAAACCTCCGGCCTCGCTTTGCCGAAGCCGCTCGTCCAGGCCTTCCAGTGGCCGACGGTGAAGAGCCGCGTCACGGTCGATGGCGTCATCGCCGTGGTCGACGGTCCGGCGCTGGCCGACGGCCGCGTCGCCTCCGACCTAGACGCCTTGCAGGCGCAGCGCGCCGCCGACGACTCGCTCGACCACGATGATCCGGTCGAAGAGGTGTTCCAGGACCAGATCGCTTGCGCCGACCTCATCATCCTGTCGAAGAGCGATCTGATGGACGCGGCCGGCTCGGAGCGCGCCAATGCCGTCATCGGCGAGCACGTGGCGCGCGCGGTCAAGGTCGTGCCGACCGCACAGGGCAAGGTCGACCCGTCGGTGCTGCTCGGTCTTGGCCTCGCCGTCGAGGACGACATCGAGAACCGCAAGACCCATCACGATGACGAGCTCGACCATGAGCATGACGATTTCGACTCCTTCGTCCTCGATATCCCGTCCATCGCCAGTCCGGATGAGCTGGCAAAGCGCGTCGCTCTCGCCGCCGAGCAGGAAAACGTTCTGCGCGTCAAAGGCTTTGTCGAGGTGGGTGGCAAGCCGATGCGGCTGCTGCTCCAGGCCGTCGGCCCGCGCGTCAACCACTATTACGACCGCGCCTGGACGCCGGACGACGACCGCCGATCGCGGCTCGTCGTCATCGGCCTCAAGGGGCTGAACCGCCCGGCGATCGAGCGTATCCTCGCCGGCTGAGGCAAGACCGAACCGCGATGCACATCCTCACCACGACATCCGCCTCGCTCGACGATCTCGCCGAGCCGATCGACCTCAGGCAGACGCCTGCGGATGTCGTGGCCCTGTCCTTCACCGACAGCGATCTCGCCGGCCTCGCCGCTGCCTGGAAGGCCGACGCCGCTCGGCTGCCGTCGATGCGGCTGGCAGCACTTCGCGATCTCCGCCATCCGATGTCGGTCGATCTCTGGATCGACAGTGTCGCGCGCCATGCCAGGGTCGTCCTGGTCCGCATTCTCGGCGGCTACGACTGGTGGCGCTACGGCTGCGACCAGCTCGCAGCGGTTGCGCGCGAGCGAAATATCAAACTGGCGCTGCTGCCGGGCGAAAGCCACGACGAGGATCTGCGGCTGATCGAAGGCTCGACCCTGCCGCGCGCCGAACTCGACGCCCTGCTCGGCTATTTCCGCGAAGGCGGCCCAGCGAACATGAGCGCGCTGGTGCAAAGCCTGGCAAGGCTCGCCGGGTCGGATACGGCCGTGGCCGAGCCGGTGAGCGTGCCGAAGGCGGGGTATTACCAGGCTGGATTGGGGGTTGTAGAGGAGCCTGAGATCATCGATGTCGGCGGTCCTTCACACCCCCCTCTGTCCTGCCGGACAGAGGGGGGTGTGACAGAGCTCAACATCGACAGCGTCGGTGCCCCCGTCATCCCCATCCTCTTCTACCGTTCGATGCTGCTCGCCGCCGACGTCGCCCCAATCGATGCCCTGACGGAGGCGTTGCGGTCGCAGGGCATCATGCCCGTGCCGATCTTCGTTTCGAGCCTCAAGGACCCGGTATCGCTGGCTTTCGTCGAAACCGCCATCACCTCGCTGAACCCGTCCGCCATCGTCACTGCAACCGCCTTCGCCTCCGGTGCCGAGCCGGGTGCCGAAACGCTCTTCGACCGTGCCGGCGTGCCCGTGTTCCAGGTCATCGTCGCCACGACGCGGCGCGAAGTCTGGGAGAAAAACCAGCGCGGCCTGGCGCCCGCCGACCTTGCCATGCATGTCGTGCTGCCCGAGCTCGATGGCCGTATCCTCGCCGGCGCGATCTCCTTCAAGGGCGAGATCGACGCCGATCCGGCGCTGGCCTTCCGCGCCTTCGCCAACCGACCGGAAACGGATCGCGTCGCCCAGGTCGCCGCCCGCATCGCCGCATTCCTCCGCCTTCAACGGACGCAACGGGCGGAACGCAAGCTGGCGATTCTGATTCCGGATTATCCAGGCGCGCCCGGACGCACCGGCTATGCTGTCGGCCTGGATGTGCCGTCGAGCGTGCTCGCCATGCTGCACGACCTCAAGGAACAGGGCTATGCGGTTGATGGGATTCCACAATCGCCACGCGGATTGCTGGATGTGTTGGAGGTGGGTGGACTTGGTCTCACCTTACAGGAATATCTCGCCTTTTCGGCAGCGCTTCCCGAAGGTGCACGCGACACGGTTGAGGCAGCGTGGGGGAGAGCCAACGACAAAGCTCACGTCAATGCGCCCCCCTCTGTCCTGCCGGACATCTCCCCCTCTAGGGGGGAGATTGCGCCTGCATCGATGCTTTCGCCAATCATCAACGCTGGAGGAGAAGCGCCGTCAGCGAAACTGCCAATCTCCCCCCTTGAGGAGGAGATGTCCGGCAGGACAGAGGGGGGTGTTCAAGCGCCTCCTTCCGCAAGCTTCCCCTTCCGCGCCGCCGCCTTCGGCAACGTCACCGTGGCGCTGGCCCCCGACCGTGGTCGCTCCGCAGACCGCCGCGCCGACTACCATGACCCGACCCTTCCCCCGCGCCACGAGCTGATCGCCTTCGGCCTGTGGTTGCAAAAGTCGCTCGGCGTCCACGCCATCGTCCATGTCGGCGCGCATGGCACGCTCGAATGGCTTCCCGGCAAGACGGTCGCGCTCTCCGACAACTGCTTCCCTGAGATCGTCACCGGCTCGCTGCCCGTCATCTATCCCTTCATCGTCTCCAATCCCGGCGAGGCGGCGCAGGCCAAACGCCGCATCGCGGCCGTCACGCTCGGTCATCTGCCGCCGCCGCTGACCGGCGCCGGGCTCGACGAGGCGCAACAGAAGCTTGAGCGGCTGGTCGACGAATACGCACAAGCCGACGGGCTCGACCGCCGCCGCCGCGACCGACTTGCAAGGCTGATCGTCGAAACGGCGCAGAAGACAGGCCTTGCTTCTGAAGCCGGAGTTGCCGGAACCGATGCGCCGGACGAGGCGCTGCGCCGCATCGACGCGTGGCTGTGCGACCTCAAGGATTTTGCCGTCAAGGACGGGCTGCATGTCTATGGCCGCGCGCCCGATGACGAAGCCGATCCGCTGCGCCGCCAAAGCGCCGAGACCGAAAAAAGCGCCCTGCTCGCTGCGCTCGACGGCCGTCACATCAAAGCCGGACCGGCAGGCGCGCCGGCGCGCGGCCGTTCCGACGTGCTGCCCACCGGCCGCAACCTTTTCACCTCAGATCCGCGCACCATGCCGACGCCGACGGCCTGCGATCTCGGGCAGGCGGCGGCGGAAGAAGTCGTGCGCAGCTACATGCAGAGCCATGGCGATTGGCCGCGCTCGCTGGTCATCGACCTCTGGGGCTCGGCGTCGTTGCGCACCGGCGGCGAGGAGATCGCGCAAGGCCTCGCGCTGATGGGCTGCCGGCCGCAATGGGATGCCGCCACGGGTCGCGTCACCGGCATCGAGGTGCTGCCGCCGGCTTCGCTCGGCCGCCCGCGCGTCGACGTCACCTGGCGCATCTCCGGCCTGTTCCGCGACATGTTCCCGACCCAGATTGCGCTGATCGACGCCGCCGCCAGCGCCGTCGCCGGCCGCGACGAGGACGATTCGGAAAATCCGCTTGCCGCCGCGACCCGTGCCCAAGGCAAAATCGGTCTGCGCATTTTCGGCACCTCGCCCGGCACTTACGGCGCCGGGGTCGAGGAATTGCTGTCGCGCGGCGAGTGGAGCGCGCGCGAAGAGATCGGCCGCGCCTATCTCGAAGCAACCTCGCATGCCTATGGCGGCGCCGAAGGTGAGGCCATCTCCGCGCCCGGCGTCTTCGAGGGCCGCATCGCCGAGGCGGACCTGCTTGTCCACACCGGCGACGACCCGGGCCGCGACATCCTCGAAGGTTCGGCCGATGTCGCCTTCATCGGCGGGTTTTCGGCCGCACTGGCCGCGCTTGGCAGGAATGCCGATGTCATAGTGCTCGACACGACTGACCCTAAGAAGCCGAAGCCGCGATCGGTCGGCGAAGCCGTGTCGCGCGTGGTGCGGGCCCGCGCCGTCAATCCACGCTTCATTGCCGGGCAGATGCGCCACGGCCCCCGCGGCGCCTCGGAATTCGCCGAGACGGTCGACCGCCTGGTCGGCTTCGCCGAGACCACGCATGCCATATCGGGCGCGCTGATCGAGGCGGTGCACGACGCCTACGTCGGCGACACGGAAGTCCGAGCCTTCCTGCTGCGCGAAAATCCCGCCGCCGCGAAGGTCATCGCCGAGCGATTCCTTGCTGCGCGACGGCGCGGTCTCTGGCATCCACTCAGGAATTCCATCGACGACGATCTCACGGCCTTGATCGCCGAGGCACAGGCAAGCGAGGTGGCGGCATGAACGCCTTCTCGCGCCGCGGCGCCTGCCCCGCGTTGAGCGCGCCGATGCAGACCGGCGATGGCCTGCTGGTGCGGCTCAATCCGGTTGCTGGAGGGCTTGCACCCAAGTCGCTGATCGGTCTTTGCGAATCCGCCTTGCGCCACGGCAACGGCATCATGGAAGTGACCGCTCGCGGTAGCCTGCAGATCCGGGGCCTGACAGCAGACAGCGCTGGGCTGCTGGCGGCGGAAGTGGATGCGCTGGGCATCGCCGTGCGGACGGGCGTGCCGGTGGAGACCGGGCCGCTCGCGGGTATCGACCCGCAGGAGATTGCAGATTCGCGCCCGCTGGCGGAACGGATCAGGGCGGCGGTTGAAGAGGCCGGGCTGACTCGACGGTTGGGGCCGAAGGTGTCCGTGGTCGTCGACGGCGGCGGGCAGTTGACGTTGGACGCAGTGACAGCTGATGTGCGGTTGAAGGCAGTGCACACTGCTGCTGGCGTGAAATGGGGCATGTCCGTTGCGGGCGACGCGCACGATGCAAGACCGCTCGCGACAGTCGATGCGGATGCCGCACGCGACATCGCCCTCGCAGCGCTCAGGATGGTCGCCGAGAAAGGCCGCGAGGCGCACACACGGGATTTGTCGGAGCGGCAATTGGCTTCTCTCGCAGGCTGGCATTCCTTCGCGCCCCCCTCTGTCCTGCCGGACATGTCCGGCAGGACAGAGGGGGGCGCCTTAGAGCGCCATCGCTCACCGATCGGCCTCTTTGACCTACGCGAAGGTCAAGCCCTCGGCTTCGGCTTGCCCTTCGGCAGCATGCCGGCCCAGAACCTCATCGGCCTCGTCGCCCGGGCCTCAGATCTGGACTCGACCGAAATCCGCCTGGCCCCAGGCCGCGCCCTGCTTTTCCTCGGCCTCACCGCATCCGCCTGCCCTCCCCTCCAAGC